>CAZQJC010000332.1:0-33722 GCA_964593795.1 uncultured Myxococcales bacterium
GCGGACTCGAGGTGCCAAGCTCGCCCCCGCGCTCCGGATCGTGGACGTGGACGTGGACGTGGACGTGGACGATCCGGAGCGGTGCCCGAAAGGCGTTGACGCCCAACACGGTATCTTGCGGCTCGCTGCGCTCGCCTCGAACGCCGCTCTCCTCCGAGTCCTCCCAGTTCCAGTTCCTGTTCCTTGATCTCTGTTCCTGGTCCCTAGTTTCTCGCAGCGCGGCGCACCGGCCCCGCGTCTCGACGTCGGATGCCGCCTCGCGACCACAGCGGGGACGCGCTATCGGGCGGGCTCGAGCTGGGTGGCGACGATGCGGGCGCGGTGGCGCGAAGGGTTCTCGCGCATCGTGTCGATGCGCGCGGTGACCACGGCACGGAGGCGACTGCCCGGGGCGAGCGGCGCGCCGAGCGAGTCGGGGATTTCGATCCAGACGCGCTGGCCGTCGACCGGGCCGTGCGGTCCGTCGACGAGGAACGCGCCCACCGTGCGGGGATAGGGCCGCGCCGAGAAGAGGGGGCTCCGCGTGTCCGCGCGATCGGCCGCGAGGTGCGCGAGGGGCTCGAGGATGCCGGCCCAGCGGACGGTGCGTCCATCGAGCGACGAGGGATCGCCCCCGACGCGCCGCGCATACTCGGTGAAGGCGAGGCCCGGGTCGGCGATCGCGACGGCGGAGGGGGGCGTGGCGAGCGCGAGGCGCACGAGGGCCACGAGCGCGAGCGGCGCCAGCGCCCACGGCGCGAGGCGAAGCCAGCGCGGCAGCGGCGCGGGAGGCGCGGTGGAGGCCTCGGCCGGGAGGAGCCCGGACAGCCCGCCCGCGAGGAGCGCCACGAGGGCCCAGTCGAAGGGCATGCGGAAGCGCCCTGGCCCCTCGCCGAGCGCGGCGGTGGCCAGGATCCCCACCACCGGAAACACCCCGAGCAGCACCGCGCCGTCGACCGATCGCGTGAGGCGGAGGCCATAGCCGGCGGCCACGAGCAGCGGCAGGAGCGCGAGCTCGGCCACGGACTCGGGGCCCTCGAGCGGCAGGCGCACCGTGCTGCGGACGAGGTGGTACACGCGCGCGAGGTAGGCACCCGGCGACGCGACCACGCCGCGCAGGAACGCCCGACGGAACGCCGACTGCTGCGCCGCCTCACCGGCTTCACGCAGGGGCAGGAACGCCGCGAAGTGCGCGTCGTCGCTGTCGGCGTGAGGTGGCTGGAACTCCGCCCAGGCCGTCCACACGTGGTAGGTGGCCGCCGGCGAGAACGTCCCCGCCGTGATGCCGTTGCGCGCACAGAGCAGGAGCACCGGCAGGAGCGCCCCGACGGCGAGCCGCAGCGCGGGCCGCCTCGCGCCACGGAGCGCCATCCACGCCGCCGCGGCGAGCGAGAAGGGAAGGGCGACCGAGCGGAAGGTCGAGGCGACGCCCAGCACGAGCCCCGCCCACAGCGGCCGGCCCGGGGCGAGCCAGATCCCGAGCGCGGCGAGGAACGCGAACGGCACCTCAGACATCGGGAGCTGCGCGAGGTCCAGCATCGGCCGGTGCAGGGCCACCGCGAGGCCGGCCCACCACGCCGCGCGACGGCCGAACGCGCGCTCCGCGAGCGCCGCGGCCAGGGCCGCGAGCCCACCGAGGAGCGCGCACTGCACCAGCCACACGCCAGTCGCGCCGAGCCCGAGCGCGTGCAGGCCCGCCAGCCAGAGCACGCAGCCCGGAGCCCGCAGGGCGTGGAGCGTGACCGGCCACGCGTTCTCGCGCAGCCCCATGCCGTCGACCAGATCGCGCGCGGCCTGGTGGTACGCGAGCGCGTCCGACCAGTAGGCCGCGGCGCGGCCGCCGAGGACGTAGTGATCGAGCGGGAACCACGGGGGTGAGAGGGCGCCGTGCCACAGCGCCGCCAGCAGCGCGACGACGAAGGCCACCGGCGCGGGCCGCAGCCACGGGTGCAGCCGCGCGGACAGGGTCACGGGCCCAGCATACCGCGGGTTCTTGACTTCCCCCCGCGTGGCCCGACAATCCTTGCACGCCTGCCTCGCGCAGGAAGGGCAAACCAACCTTGGCGACCAGCGCTGGCCGCGGCTTCCTCTACATAACCTTCGCGAAGGGCTGGTTCATGGTCGCCGGCTTCGCGACGCAGAGCGTGCTCACGCGCCTGCTCGACAAGTCGGTCTACGGCGAATACTCGCTCGTGACGCGCACGGTCTCGCTCGTCAACAACGTGGTGGTCGCCGCGACCATCGCCACGATCTCGCGCCTCGTGGTCGAGAACGAGAAGCACCCCGGCGTCGTCACGCGCACCGCGCTCGTCGCGCAGGGGCTCATGGGCGCTGCTCTCGTGGCACTGCTCTCCCTGCTGGCGTTCCCGTTCGGCCACTTCCTGGCCGACCAGCGCCTCGTCCCGTACCTGCAGCTCGCGCTCGGCGTGACGTTCTGCTACTCGCTCTACACCGTCTTCATCGGCACCGCGAACGGCCGGCGCGAATTCAACAAGCAAGCCGGCCTCGACATCACCTTCTCGACGCTCAAGACGGGCCTCGTGATCGCCGGTGCGGCCCTGGGCTTCGGCCTGCGCGGAGCGCTCGGCGGCTTCGTCGCGGCCTCGCTGGCCGTCACGCTGCTCGCCGCCATGTGGATCGGTCCCGGGCCGAAGCCACCGGCGGGCGTCAAGCTGCCGCTCGGGCGCCTGTTCTCGTTCTTCGGCCTCATGGTGGTCTATGTGCTCCTCCAGAATGCCGTTCTGGTGCTCGACATGTGGCTGCTCAAGAAGCTCGTCGGTGAGGCGGCGCTCGCCTCGGGCGCCGCCGCCGAGGCCGCGCGAACGCATGCCAACGAGGCCGTGGGCGTCTACACCGCGGTGCAGAACCTCTCGTTCCTGCCGTTCCAGGGTGTCCTCGCGATCACCTTCGTCATCTTCCCGCTGGTGTCGAAGTCGACCTTCGAGGGTGACGCCAAGAAGACCCGCGCGTACGTCTCGAGCACGCTGCGCTACACGCTGCTCCTCGCCGCGGCCATCGCGGTGCCTTTCTTCGCCAACCCCGGCGCGGTGCTCAAGCTCGTGTCGGGGGCGGGGTACGAGGACGGCGCCGCCGCCCTGCGCGTGCTGTCCCTGGGCGGCGTGGGCATCGGCGTCCTCGCCGTGATGGGGTCTATCCTCAACGGCTCGGGTCGCGCGGGCAGCGCCATCGCCATGGTGGCGACGACCTGCGTGGTCGTGGCCGTGATGGCCTACGTGACGGTGGGGCGCGCCGCGCATCCGGCCCTGGCCGCCGCCATCGCGACGACGAGCGGCGTGGCCGCGGGTATCGTCGTCGGAGGCGTGCGCCTGCGCGCGGGCCTCGGGGCGTTCATGCCGCCGCTGTCGGTCCTGCGCGTCGCCGCGGCCGTCGCCGTCGCGGGCCTCCTGGGCCGCTACCTGCCGGCCGGGGGCAAGGTGCTCACGCTCGTCGAGTGCGGCGTCGCCGAGGTCGTGTTCCTGGCCGTCCTGGCGGCTACCCGCGAGCTCTCGCTCGCCGAGATCAAGGAGGCCCGCGCGATGGCGAAGAGCAGCGCCGGTGGCCCCCAGGCGGAGGTCGCGTGATACGCCTGCTCCTCGTGGCCCTGCTGGCGGTCGGGTGCTTCGCGCCGCCCCCGCAGACGGCCTCCAATACGCTCGTCGAGGCTGCGACACAGTTCTCGGACCAGCTCCGCTGGGCCAAGGTCGACCTCATGGTCGGCGCCATCCCACCCGACAAGCGAAAGACCTTCCTCGACCACCATGACAAGCTGCGCGAGGAGTGCGAGGTGACCGAGTTCGAGGTCGCGCGCGCCGAGCTCGGCAAGACGCGCGACGACGGAAAGGTGCGCGTGACGTTCACCTGGCACGGCAAGGCCGACTGGATCGTCCACAAGACGACCGTCGAGATGAGCTGGGCCCGCCGCTCCGATCGATGGATCCTCCTGGCCTCGAAGCGCACGAGCGGCGACCCCTGGCCGTTCGAGAGTCTCTAACTCCCTGATCTTCTGATACGATCCCGGGCGGCCGCGCATGTTGCGCGGACATATTCGGCATCCGTGCAGCGCGACTCGTTCGAGTTCATCCAGCGCGGCAAGGTGCTCATCGTGCGCCGCAAGTTCCAGGAGGCGGCGCGGGTGTGTCGCCTGGGCCTGCTCGCGCACCCCTCGCTGGTCGAGGGGCGGCTCGTGCTCGGCATGGCGCTGATGGCGCTCGCCAAGTACGACGAGGTCCTCGGCGAGATGCGGATCGCCCTCGAGCGCGAGCCCAAGAACGCGCTGTGCCTGCTGCTCAAGGGCGAGGCTCTGTTCCGCAAGGGCGAGCACCAGCAGGCGCTCGAGGTCCTCGATCGCGCCCGCGCGCTCGACCCCAAGAACGACAAGATCGCGCGCGTGGTCGAGGAGGTGCGTGCCGAGTGGCGCCAGCGGGCGGTACGCGGCGACGACTGGAGCGAGGGTCCGGGCGGGGTCGTCGAGGTCACCGACACGAAGGTCTATCCGGCGGTGATGAACCCGGCCTCGTCGGACGACCAGCTCCCGTCGTTCGAGCCCGAGACCCTGGAGCTCGAGGGACAGGACCTCGAGGAGATCTCCGAGGAGGAGAGCCGCGACACGGAGGACACGTTCGTCGACGACGACCCGCTCGCGCGCGCAGCCCGCAAGGGCGCGCGCGCCGCAGCCCCCATAGCCGCGGCGGCGACGGATCGCCCGCGGCCACGCCCCAGGGTGCCGACGACGCTCGGTCCGCCGCCCCCGACGCTCGGTCTGACGCCGGGCCTCGACCTCGATGCGGCGCCGACGCCGCCGCCGCTCCTGACCGCGCCCGCGCCCAGCAGGCGGCGGCCTGCCTCTCCCTGGGAGGACGACGAGGACAGCGACGCAGCGGCCACGGGCGAGATCGGCGGCCTGTCCGGCGAGATCATCCTGACCTCCGGCGAGATCGTGATCGAACCGCCCAGCGAGGTGCGCCCGACCGAGCCACCGCCCTCGGCGCGAGAACCGCGGCCCGCTGCGCGACTACCGACGCGGGAGCCCCCGCCACCCGCCGAGCCCCGCCCGGCCGCTCCCGCGCGCGAACCCGCACGCCTGCCGACGCGGGAGCCCGTCGCGCCACGCGAGCCTCCGATCAGGCCGAGCGACTCCGACCAGTCGCGATCCCTGCATGGCGAGCTCGAGACTCGCCCCTTCGTCTCCCCGCACCGCGAGCCCGTACGAGAGGAGCGTCCGGTCGTCGCCACCGTCGACGAGCCGAGGGGCCCTCCGAGCGGCGGCATCACGGTCGTGCGCGAGCGCTCCGCGCCCATCGCCGAGGCGCCACGCCCGCGCGCGGCGGAGCCTGCGCGCGCCCAGCGAACGCGGTGGACCTGGCAACGCCGGCTCGCCACCGGCATCGTGCTCGGGCTCGCCCTGCTCCTGGGCGCGGGCGGAGGCTGGCTGTGGCATCGCGCGCGCTCGGTGGCCCGGCAGCGCGCCGAGGCGATGGCCCACCTCGCGTCGGGCGCCTATCCGCGCTTCCGGAATGCGGTCGACCTGCTCGCGCGACTGGCAGCCGATCGCCCCGACGATTCGACGGCCGAGGCCGAGCTGAGCCTCGCGCGGGCCATCGGCGCGCTCGAGTTCGGAGACCCACTCGGCCCCGCGACCACCCAGGCTGGCGGCCCGCTCGGCGAGCTCGTGGAGGCCTACCGCGCGCTCGTCGCCGATGATCTGGTGACCGCGGAGCGTCGCGTGCGCGTGTTCCGCGAGCTCGTCTCGCGCGCGCGGCCGGGCGCCCCGGCGCCGATCGGTCGAGCGGCCTACTTGCTCGGCCGCGTCGCGCTCCTGCGGTGGGACGCGGCGGAGGCGTCGAGGGCCTTCACCGAGGCGCTCGCCGCCGCCCCGGACGACGCCTTCGCGGCCCGCGGCCTCGCGGTGGCGAACGCACGCATGGGCGACCTCGACCGAGCGCAACAGATCCTCGACGCGCTCCTCGCGAAGCGTCGTGACCTGCCGCTCGCGGTGATCGAGCGCGTACGCCTGCAGCTCGTGCGCGGGATCGGGCTCGAGTCGCTCGGCGAGACGCTCGACAAGCTCCTCGCGTCGCCGCTCGGCCCGAACGAGCTGACACGCGTGCGCCTCCTCGCCGTCGAGCTCGCCACCGTGCGCGGCGAGCGCGAACGCGCCCGCGCGCAGCTCAAGGAGGTGGCCCAGGAGGCCCTCGGCGATTCGCCCAGGCTGCGCCTGGCGGAGGATCAGGCGCGGCTCGCCCACGCCGCCCTCGCCGCGGACGTGGCTGGGCTCGCCCGCTCGGCGGCCCTCCGCGCGCTCGATCACGTACCGAGTCACCACGCAGCTCGACTCTCGCTGGCCGCGGCGCTCCTGGCCGAGGGTCAGCCGGGGCCTGCACGCGCGGAGGTGGAGAAGATGCTGGCCGCGCTGCGCGCCGGGCGGACGTCCGATCCGTCCCTCGAGGCCGAGGCCCTGGTGGTGCGCGCCCGCGCGCGACACGCGCTCGGCGAGACGACCCTCGCTCGGCGGGATCTCCAGGCGGCGGCCACGCTGGTCCCGAACCTGCTCTCCGTGCGTCTCTCGAGCCTCCGGTTCGACGCGATGCTGGGCGGCGCTGCTGCCGGTCGAGCGGCAAAGGCCGCGCGTCAGCTCCTCGGTGAGCAGGGCCCCGTCCCCGATCTGCTCGAGACCCTGGGCCTGGCCGAGATCGCGACCGGTCAGTCGACCGCACGCTCGGATCTCGAGCGCGCAGCCGCGGAGTCGCCGCAGACCTTCGAGGCGCGGCTGGCCCTCGCGCGTCTCCTGCGCGAGGAGGGCCGGCACGCGGACGCGCTCAAGCTCCTGCGCGAGGCGGCCGAGGCGGCGCCGAGGCACTTCGCGGTGCTCGCGGCCCTCGGCTCTGCGCTGGTGGATGTCGGTGATCTCGTGGAGGCGCGCAAGATCGTGCCCCCCGCGCTGGCGGAGGCCGCGACCGACCCGGGCCTGCTCATGGTCGCCGTCGAGCTCGAGATCGCTCCAGGAGGCACGCCGGAGAGGGCGCGCGCCCTGCTCGAGCGCGCCCGCGCCGCAGGCGTCGCCCCGTCGAAGCTGCTCCGCGTCTCGGCACAGGCGGCGCTCGCCGCGGGGCGACCGCGCGAGGCGTTCCGGCTGGCCTCGCAGCTCGCGAGCGCCCGCCCCGACGATGCGGGCGCGCAGGCCCTGGCGTACGAGGCGTTCGCGGCGACCGCGCCCGAGGCTCGTCGCATCGAGAAGCTGGAGAAGCGGCTGAACAAGAAGTTCGCTCGCGCACCGGAGCTGCTGCTCGTGCGCGCTCGGCTGGCGGCTCAAGCCGGGCTCTCCCAGCCGGAGCTGGCCCTCGCCGCCTCCCGCGCGCTCCGCACCGCTCGCTTTCCTCCGAGGGTGGTGGCCGAGGCGCTCACGCTGCTCGGGCGCGCGTACTATGAAGCGGGCGATCTCGCGCGTGCAGCCGCTGCCTTCGACGACGCGCGCGCGGAGGACCAGGGCAGCGCGGAGGCGCACTACTACCTCGCGCTCGTGCTCATCGAGCTCGAGCGAACGGAGGACGCGCGCAGGGCCCTCGAGCAGGCCGTGACGCGCCAGGGGACGTTCGCACCGGCGCACCTCGAGCTCGCGCGCATCCTCAAGCGGGGCGGCGACCGCGACGGCGCGAGGCGCGCCTACGACAGCTACCTGCGGCTCGTGCCGGCGGGAGAGCTCGCCGATACCGCGCGCCAGGAGCGCAGCCAGCTCTGACGTGTCAGCCGGGGTGGCCTCGCGGGCTCAAGAGCCGTCGGAAAGGCGACGGCTCTTGGTGTTTCTCCCGCTCCGCCCCTCCGGGGCTTCGCGGGTCCCTGCGAAGAGCTTGGGGCGGCCCGGCGCTTTTCGCGTGGGCAGCCACTGCGTCCTCCCGCAATCGATCTTCCGACGCGGCTTCAGCGGATCGCACGGGCCGGGTTGCCGACGACGACCGCGCCCGCAGGCACGTCCGCAACGACCACCGCGCCCATCCCCACGAGCGCGCCGTCGCCGACCCGCACACCGTCGCGCACGGTCGCACCGCCGCCGATGTAGCAGCCGGCCCCGATGTCCACCCGCCCCGAGACACAACAGGCGCCCGCGAGGATCGAGCAGTCGCCGATCCGCGTGTCGTGCCCGATGACCGTCCCGGGCAGGACCATCACGTGACGCCCGAGGCGCACGCCGGCGCCGATGTTGGCGTGCCCGAGGAGCACCGAACCGCCCCCCATGCTCGCCGACGGGGAGAGCCACGCCGCCGGATGCACCACCCGGGCGAAGCGATCGGCGGCGACACCCAGCCGCGCGATGAGCTCCGCCTTGCGCGCGTGAGAGCGGGGGCTCCCGATGCCGCAGACGAAGACCGTGTCCGGCGGCAGCGTGGGAGCGAGGGCGAGCCCGCCGAGCAACGGCGCGCCCACGATGGCTCCGGCCGGCAGGGGTCCGTCGTCCAGGAAGCCGGCCAGCTCGAGCCCAGAGGCGCCGCCCGCCAGCACCGCCTCGGCGATGTCGACGCAGTTCCCGATGGCGCCGACGATCACCAGTCCGCTCATGCCCGCCATTCTCACATGGGCCCACACCACGCGCACGCCGGCCGACGATTTTCGCTCCGACAGGTGCCGAGAATTGTCATCGCCGCGCAGATTACAGAGATAACCAGGCGAATGTTCTAGGCGCCCCCCCGGCATCGCTCTTGCTTCACGCACCCGCAAGGGAGGTTCCAAAACATGATGAGAAGGTACATAAAGGGCTTCACGCTGATCGAGCTCATGATCGTCGTGGCAATCATCGGCATTCTGGCCGCCGTCGCGATCCCGGCCTTCCTCCGCTACATCAAGCGGTCGAAGACGTCCGAGGCGACCCAGAACGTCGGCAGCATCTACCGCGGCGCGGTGGCCTACTTCGAGGCCGAGCACACCACGCGATCGGGCAGCATCATCGCCAAGCAGTTCCCGGCCAGCGTCGGCCCCAGCCCGGCCACGTCGAGCCTCCAGAACGGCCAGAAGATCGCGCCGACCCCGGCGAGCTGGGACGCGGCCTCGTGGCAGGCGCTGAGCTTCGCCATCGGCGATCCTCACTACTACGTCTACCAGTTCGAGTCGTCGGGCACGTCGAACGGCGCCGGCTTCACGGCCCGCGCGCACGGCGACCTCGACGCGGACGGCACCTACTCGACCTTCGAGCGTGCCGCCTCGGTCGATGCCTCGTCGAGCGTCAAGGGCTCGTCGGGCATCTACATCGACAACGAGCTCGAGTAGTCCCCTCCTTCCTTGCGGCACGCTGGCCACCTGGCCAGCGTGCCGTTACCATTTCCTCCCATGACTGCTGACGCGCCGCCGATTCGACTCGGTCGCGCTTCGCTTATCGTGATCGGCCTCGCCACGATGCTCACCCTGAGCTCGGTCACGGCGATGGCACGTTCGTCTGCGCTCTCGGCGGGCGGGGACCGCGAGCCCACCGAGGAGCTTCGCTACCTGCCGAGACCGGCGCTGCTACGAGCGATATCGCTCGGACACCACGAGCTGGTCGCCGATCTCCTCTGGATGAAGGCCGTCGTCTACTTCGGCGACATGTTCATGCGCCCGACGCGGGAGAGCTCGGCGCAGCTCGAGCGCTACCTCGATGCGCTGCTCGCCGTCGACCCGTACTTCCAGCGGGTGTACCGCTGGGCAGGCACGATGTTCATCTACCGCACAGGTCGCGTCACCCGCAACGACGTGCTGCGCGCGAACCGCTTCCTCGAGCAGGGCGCCCAGCTGTTCCCGCGCGACTGGGAGCTCTGGTTCATCATGGGCTCGAACTACCTGTTCGAGATCCGACCGAAGGACGAGGTGGAGCGGAAGCACTACCGCCGCCTCGGTGCGACCGCGATCGCCCGCGCCGCGGATCTGCCCGAAGCGCCCGAATGGGTGGCCACGCTGGCGGCGACGCTCTTCCAGCGAGAGGGTGAGCTCGTGGCCGCCATCCAGCTCCTCGAACGCAGCATCGCCATCACACCCGAAGCGAAGCGGCCCGCGCTCTACGGCAAGCTCGCCCAGCTCCGCTCGGCCGAGGCGTCACTGCGAGTCGAGCGCGAGACCAACGAGCTCGAGCGGTCCTGGCGCGCCAGCTTCCCGTACCTGCCCGTGGAGCTCTTCACCCTCGTGGGCTCCGAGCCGCCCTTGCTCCGCCCGAAGGACCTCGCGAAGACGACCTACATCGAGGCGGACGACCTGCCGGCCGAGCCCCAGGCGAACCATCCAAGGTGAACCAGCGCTGACCGCCGATCGCGACGCTACTCGAACCGGTAGCCCTTCGGCACGATCACGATCCCGCTCGGATCCACGGTGAATCGCTTCCGGTCGCGATCGAGGTCGTAGCCGATCCGCTCGTCCGCCGGCACCACCACGTTCTTGTCGATGATCGCCCTGCGGACCTTCGCGCGCCGGCCGACGTTGACGCCGTCGAGCAGGATGGACTCCTCCACGACGGAGAACGAGTTGATGCGTACGTTGGGGGACAGCACGCTCCGGTGCACGCGCCCGCCTGACAGGATGCACCCCTCGCTCACCAGCGAATCCGTCGCCACGCCCAGGCGCGAGCTCACCTCGTCGGCGAACACGAACTTCGCCGGCGGGGCAGGGCGCGCCCACGTGCGGATAGGCCAGCGCGCGTTGTAGAGGTCGAACACCGGGTGCACGCTGATCAGGTCCATGTGCACGCCGTAATAGGCCTCGATCGTACCGACGTCCCGCCAGTAGCTGCGCTCGCGGTCGTTCTGGCCGGGCACCAGGTTCTGCTGGAAGTCGTAGACGTAGATGCGCGCGCCCGTCTCGACCAGCCTCGGCAGGATGTTGTGCCCGAAGTCGTGCATCGACTCCGTCGCTTCTGCGTCGCGGCGCACCGCCTCGATGAGCGCCCCCGTCGAGAAGATGTAGTTGCCCATCGACGCCAGGGCCCAGCCCGGTCGTCCTGGCATCTCCGGCGGCTGCTTGGGCTTCTCGTGGAAGGCCACGATTCGCCCCTCGGCGTCGCTCTCGATGACGCCGAAGTCCGTGGCTGCCTCGACCGGCACTGGGATCGCGGCCACCGACACCTCGGCCTCGACCTCCCGGTGGAAATCGAGCATCTGGCGGACGTCCATCTTGTAGACGTGGTCGCCGCCGAAGACGCACACGAAGTCAGGATCCTCGTCCGTGACCACGTTCAGGCTCTGGTAGAGCGCGTCCGCGGAGCCGCGGAACCACTCCTTGCCGGTGCGCTGCTGCGCGGGCACGGCCTCGACGTAGAAGTCGAGCATCTGCGGCAGGCGCCAGCCGCGCGCGAGGTGCGTGATCAGCGAGTCGCTCTTGTACTGCGTCAGGACCTTGATCTTGAGCAGGCCGCTGTTGACGAAGTTCGAGAGCACGATGTCGATGAGGCGATACCGGCCGGCGATCGGCACCGCGGGCTTGGCACGATCGGCGGTCAGCGGGAACAGCCGCTTGCCCTCACCACCCGCGAGCACGATCGTGAGCACCCGCGGCGCGGGCCCTCTGCGCGACACGTACCGGCCGGTCGGCGCGTCCAGCTTGGTGGCGTCGGGGGGCGAGGACATCAGCGCAGCAGATCGCTCTGGGCCACGAAGATCACGACACCTCCGAGCACGATGACCACCAGGAACGTGATGATCGCGGCGCGGGCCGGCGAGGTCTGCCGTCGCTTGAGCGCGACGCCGCCGGGCGCCTGCGAGAGTCGAGAGTCCGGCCCGGGCTCCGCGACCTCCGGGCCGACCAGATCCTCGAGGCTCGGCTGGACCTGGCGCCCCGAGGCCGTGATCCTCGAGGGCATCGGCGGGTTGGTCGTGCGGCCGCGTGGCGGCGCCTCGACGGCCCGCATGCGCCCGCTCTCTCGCGCCACCGGGGCCTGCGTCGCCGGGCGCCCGCCCGAATCGGCGAGTTGCTTTGGGCTCGGCGTGGGCCGCTGCGTGCGGCCGGTGCTCGTGAGCGGATTCTGAGCCGGCGGCGGCGACGTGCGCCTCGGCGCCGGGGTCTGCACGCGACTCGCCTGGGGCGGCTGAGAGGGTCGGCGCCCCGGGCTCGGCGACGGCACCGACCGGCGCCCCGACGGGTCGTCGGCCCAGGCGCGCGTGTCGACGAACTCCCCCGGCACGAGGGGCCTGGCGTCTCCGCCCCCGGCGAGATCATCGGGCGACAGCGGCTTGGCGCCGGCGTCCACGCCCTCGTTGTCGTCCACCGTGTCGGGCTGGTCGAGCGAGGTGAACCGGACGATCTCCTCGGCGATGAGGTTGTCGATCAGGCTCTCGCCGAATTTCTTTGGCGACGGCGCGAGGCCGCGGGTCTCCGCGACGAGCGTGCCGATGTCGCGATTCGTGACCTTGAGCCCGCGGGAGAACAGGAAGTGGGCGAGGGCCTCGCAGAAATCTCCGGCGTGCTGGAAGCGGCGCGCGGGATCCCGGGAGAGGGCCTTGCCGACGACGCGATCGAGCTCCTCGTCGACCTCGGGGTTCTCGCGCGTGAGCGACGGGATGTTGGCCTGCCGGACGAGCTCCACGGTCTGGTAGTCCGTGTCGCCGTAGAACAGGCGGCGCCCGGCGAGCAGCTCCCAGAGCACGATGCCGGCGGAGAAGATGTCCGACCGGTTGTCGACCTCGCGGCCGTTGGCGGCCTCGGGCGAGAGGTACGAGAACTTCCCCTTCACCACGCCCGGATCCGTCACCTCGATCTGGCTCGTGGCCTTCGCGAGCCCGAAGTCGGTGAGCTTCACCTCGCCCTGCTTCGAGATGAGGATGTTCGGCGGCGAGACGTCGCGGTGGACGATACCAAAGCTCCGGCCGGTCTCCGGGTCGGCCGCGTCGTGTGCGTAGCCGAGGCCCTTGCAGGTCTCCATCATCAGGAAGACCGACTGCGAGACGGGGAGGCGGTCGTTGGCCTTGCGCTTGGCGTCGACGATCGTCTTCAGGTTGCAGCCGTCGACGTGCTCCATGACGATGAAGTACGTGTCGTCGCCGACGCCGATGTCGAAGACCTGCACGACGTTGGCGTGCTGCAGGTGAAGCGAGAGGCGAGCCTCGTCGAGGAACATCGCCACGAACTTCTTGTTCTTGGCGAGCGACGGCAGGATGCGCTTGATGGCGACGGACTTCTTGAAGCCCTGAAGTGACTCAGAGACTCCACGATAGACCTCCGCCATCCCGCCTGCGTCGATACGCTCGACGATCCGGTATCGCTGTTGCTGGGCCATCCCAGGTTGCGCCGAGCGGAGATGTTAGCAGAGGGTAGGGGTGCGTGTCGTGTTTACCGACAGGATGGCCGGAGTGGGGCCGATTCGCGGGGAACGGGTCATTCCTCGGACGGGGCTGCCTCTTCGCCGCCGCCCCCGAGGCCAAAGTTCCCGCCGCTGGCCGGCGTCGCGTGGATGTCCTCTTCCTTCTCCTGCTGTTCCTTGCACTCGATGCACAGGGTGGTCACCGGGCGCGCCATGAGGCGTCGGAAGCCGATGCGCTCGCCGCAGTCCTCGCACTCGTCGGCCGTGCCGCTCTTGACGCGGTCGAGGGCGCTGTCGATCTTCCCGAGCAGCCACTTCTCACGATCGCGGAGCCGCAGCTCGGTGGAGAAGAGCTCCTCTTCGGCGGACTCGTCGATCGAGTCGCGACCGATCTTGTCACGGTCGCGGTTCATGCTGAACGACAGGCCATCCTGGGCGTTGCGCACGAGCCGCCGCTTCTCTTGCATCAGCGCGTCGCGAAGCTGCTGCGCCTGCTCTTCGGTCAACATGAGGACGAGCGTAGCGATCGCGCGACGCGCTGTCGATTCTTGACTTGAGGAGGGATGCGCTTACGCGAGTACGCGGAGCGCCTCGCGAGACGAGGACGGCAGGAAGCTACGAGGCCTTCTTCTCGCGGATGAGCTCGGGGCGGCCGCGCGACACGACGGTCTCGCGCGTGACGACACACTCGCTGACGCCCGTGAGCGAGGGGATCTCGTACATCACGTCGAGCATGACCTCCTCGAGGATCGCGCGCAGGCCACGCGCGCCGCTCTTGCGACGCTGGGCCTCCTCGGCCACCGCGCGAAGGGCATCCTCGGAGAAGCGCAGCTTGACGCTCTCCATGTCGAAGAGCCGCTGGTACTGCTTGACCAGCGCGTTCTTCGGCTTCCACAGCACGTCCACGAGCGCATCGACGTCGAGCTCGTCGACCGACACGATGATCGGAAGGCGCCCCATGAACTCGGGGATCATGCCGTACTTGACGAGGTCCTCGGTCCGGGCGCTCGCGCGGAGGAGATCCTTGTCCTCCTCGCCCTTGCCGATCTTCGCGCCGAAGCCCATGCCGCGGTCGCCGATGCGACGCCGCACGATGTCCTCGAGGCCGTTGAAGGCGCCGATGCAGATGAAGAGGATGTTCGTCGTGTCGATCTGGATGAGCTCTTGCTGCGGGCGGTTGCGCGCACCGTCGGGAGTGATCGACGCCTGCTTGCCCTCCAGGATCTTGAGCAGCGCCTGCTGGACGCCCTCGCCGGAGACGTCGCGCGTGACCGAGGGGCCGCCGCCGCGCCGGGCGATCTTGTCGATCTCGTCGATGCAGACGATGCCGCGGGTGGTGCGGTCCACGTCGCCGCCCGCGTTGCGGTAGAGCGCCTTGATGACGCTCTCGACGTCCTCGCCGACGTAGCCCGCCTCGGTGAGCGTGGTCGCGTCCGCGATCGCGAAGGGGACGTCGAGCTTGCGGGCGAGCGTCTGGGCGAGCAGCGTCTTGCCGCATCCCGTCGGGCCGATGAGCAGGATGTTGCCCTTCTGGACCTCGACGTCGCCCGGCTTGTCGCGCATGCCGACACGCTTGTAGTGGTTGTACACGGCGACCGAGAGCGCGCGCTTGGCGCGGTTCTGGCCGATCACGTACTTCTCGAGATCGTCGACGATCTCCTTGGGTCGGGGATAGCGCGGCCGCTCGGCGGCCTCCTCCTTGGCGATGATGTCGTTGCACAGGGCAACGCACTCGTCGCAAATGTAGACGCGCGGCCCGGAGATCAGCTTTCGCACCTCCCGCCGGCGCTTTCCACAGAAGGAGCAGTGGAAGTCGTCCATCGGAAAGATTCTTGCACGGGGGCGGGCGCGTCGCCAGAGCATCCCGCTTCCGACGGTGCACATTCGCCGACGCGAATTTCGTTGTCTCCGCGTCCGGCCCGGACCTCGGGCTGGCGTGTGGGCGCTGAAGCCGTCGCGTCGTTTCGTCGCCGAAACATTTGTCGAGTAGAGTTCCGGCATGCGAGTCCTGGTGGTGACGCCGGAGCCGCGCGGTGCCGACCTAGAGCCGGAATCGCCGGCGCAATCTCTGCGGGATCTGGGCTGCGAGCTGCTCCTGGAGGGCCTCGACCTCGAGGGGCTCGACGAGGAGTCGGTGCTGCGCAAGCCGCCGACCCTCGTGGTGGTCGACACGGGTGAGCGCCTCGAGAGCGCATACGCGGTGATCAGCCGGGTCAAGCGCGTCGAGGGCCTCTCCGAGGTGCCGGTCCTCCTGTGCATCCCCGTCTCGCGGCTGGCGACGCTCGACTTCTCCCAGGGCTTCGACGACTTCGTGCTGCGCCCCGTGGTCGCGACGGAGCTCTACGCGCGCGTGCGGCAGCTCGACTTCCGCTTCGGCGAGTTCTCCGGCGAGGAGACGCTCAAGGCCGGAGACCTGACCATCGACCTCGCGGGTTACGAGGCGCGCTTCCGCGGGCGCCGGCTCGACTTCACGCACCAGGAGTTCGAGCTCCTGAAATTCCTCGCGCAGAACCGCGGCAAGGTCTTCACGCGAGAGCAGCTCCTCCGCCGGGTCTGGGGCTACGAGTACTACGGCGGCTCGCGCACCGTCGACATCCACGTGCGACGCATCCGCTCGAAGCTCGGCGAGGGCGAGGATCTGATCCAGACCGTGCGCAACGTCGGCTACAAGATGCGCTCCGCCACGGAGGACGTCTCCGACGAACCGGACGGCGCGGAGGAGCCGGGAGAGGGCGAATGATCGCGGTCTCGCTCGGGGACCCCGCCGGAATCGGCCCCGAGCTGTGCGTGCGGCTCGCGGCCGCGCGGCCGGGGCGAGCCCGCTTCTTCGGGGATCGCCGCGTGCTCGAGCGTGCTGCGCGGGCCATCGGGCAGGCGCTGCCCGCGATGGATCTCGTCCAGGTGACCGCGCTCGAGGCGGACGAGGTCCCGTTCGGGCAGCCGAGCGACGCCGCGGGTGCGGCGCAGGTGGCCTGGCTCGAGGCTGCGGTCGCAGCGACGGTGCGGGGCGAGACGCACGGCGTGTGCACGGCGCCGATCTCCAAGCAGACGGCCGCGCGCGCCGGCTTTCGCCACCCTGGGCAGACCGAGCTCGTGGCAGAGCGCGCGGGTGTCTCCGACTTCGCGATGATGCTGGCGGGGCCGTCGCTGCGCGTGGTGCTCGCGACGACGCACCTTTCCCTCGCGGAGGCCGCGCGGCACCTCGGCAGCGACGAGGGGCGGCGAACGGTGGCCCGCGTCGTGACGCTGACCGTGCGCTCGCTCGCTCGCGACTTCGGCCTCTCGTCGTCGCGGGTGGCCGTCGCGGGCCTCAACCCGCACGCGGGCGAGGGCGGCATGTTCGGGCGCGAGGAGATCGACGTGATCGTGCCCGCGATGGCCGACGCACGCGCGGCGATCGCGCGCGAGGGCCTGCAGGCGACGATCACGGGTCCGCACGTGCCCGACGTCGTGTTCCGCCAGGCGGCCAAGGAGCGAGGGTTCGACGCGGTGGTCGCGATGACGCACGACCAGGGGCTCATCCCGCTCAAGCTGCTCGACTTCGACCTCGGTGTGAACCTCACGCTCGGCCTGCCGTTTCCGCGTACGTCGCCCGATCACGGCGTCGCGTACGACCTCGCCGGCAGCGGGCGCGCCCGCGCCGACAGCCTGATCGCCGCCTTCGATCTCGCCGAGGAGATCACCGCCCGCCGCCTGCGAAGGAACTAGGCCGCCGGTGGCTACGGCGAGCGGGTCTTGCGGGCGCGCTTCTTGGCGGCCTGCTGGGAGACGGGCTTCGAGGCGGCCTTCGCGGCGGCTCTCGTGGGCGCCGGACGGGCAGGGGCGGAGACCGGAACGGGCGGGCGGGTGTACGTCCGCGCCTCGATGGGCGGACGCGTGACGCTGCGGGCGTCGCCGGCGGGCGGCCGCGTCATCGCGCGCCCCATCTGGGCGTGCTCGCGCTCGAGCGTGCGCACCTCCTTCTTGAGGTGCTGGATCCACTCGCGGAGCGTGGCCCGCTCCGCCTCGATGTCCGACAGGCGCCGCTCGGCCTCTGCCAACGAAGAGCGCCGGCTGTTGATGGCGTCCTCGTAGGCCCGGAGCCGCTCGCTCCGGCCGATCATGCGGGTCGTGTCCATACAGGAGCGGAGTGTACACGCCGCGCGGCCCTCGCCGCGCTATCCTCCCCGTCATGCCCCTCTACGAATACGTCTGCCAGGGATGTGGCCACGCCTTCGAGACGCTCGTGATGGGCTCCGGCGCGCGCGGCGACCTCGAGTGCCCGCGCTGCAGGGCCCGGGACCTCGAGCGCGTCCTGTCGTCCTTCGCCGTCGGGGCGGACCAGACCGCAGGAGCGGCGTTCCAGGGCCCTTCGCCCTGCGGGAGCTGCGGAGATCCGCGGGGTCCGGGCTCCTGCCGCAGGCCCGACTGACGCGCACCCGGCTGCCGAAAGACGAGCCTTCCTCGCGCCCGAGGAAAATAGTACGATGGGCGCGCCGGTCGCGTGTGGGCTAGCACGCGGACGGCCCCTAGAGGCTCCAAGGCAGCAATGGACAAGATCACCGTCAAGGGCGCCCGCGAGCACAACCTCAAGAACATCGACGTCGAGATCCCGCGCAACAAGCTCGTCGTGATCACGGGCCTGTCGGGCTCGGGCAAGAGCTCGCTCGCCTTCGACACCATCTACGCCGAGGGGCAGCGGCGGTACGTCGAATCCCTGTCCACCTATGCCCGGCAGTTCCTCGAGCAGATGGGGAAGCCGGACATCGACTCGATCGAGGGGCTCTCGCCCGCGATCTCGATCGAGCAGAAGTCGATCTCGAAGAACCCGCGCTCCACCGTCGGTACGATCACCGAGATCTACGACTACCTGCGCCTCTGCTACGCGCGCATCGGCACCGTGCACTGCCCGCAGTGCGGCAAGGCCATCGCCTCGCAGACCGTGCAGCAGATGGTCGATCAGATCATGGACCTGGGCGAGGGCACGAGGTTCTCCGTGCTCGCGCCCGTGGTGCGCGACCGCAAGGGCGAGTTCAAGAAGGAGCTCGACCAGCTGCGCAAGGAGGGCTTCGCGCGCGTCAACATCGACGGCGAGCTCAAGGACCTCGCCGACCCTCCCAAGCTCGACAAGGCCAAGAAGCACACCATCGAGGTGTACGTCGATCGCCTGGTGCTCAAGGCGGACGTCAAGCAGCGCCTCACCGACTCGATCGAGCTCGCGCTCAAGCTCGCCGAGGGGCTCGTGAAGATCTCGCCGCTCGAGGGCGACGACCTCGAGTTCTCCGAGCGCTTCGCGTGCATCGACTGCGGCGTCTCGTTCCCGGAGATCACACCGCGCCTCTTCTCGTTCAACAACCCGCACGGCGCCTGTCCGGGCTGCGACGGCATCGGCGCGCGCATGTTCTTCGATCCGGACCTCATCGTCCCGAACGAGGACCTGAGCCTGCGCGAGGGCGCGATCGAGCCGTGGGAGCGGCGTAACTCGCCATTTTTCCAGCAGATCCTCGACTCCATCGCCAAGAAGTACGGCTTCGATCTCTACACGGCGTGGAACAAGCTGCCGGCCGAGACGCGCGAGCTGATCCTGAAGGGCAACGGCGGCGAGGAGATGGAGTTCGTCTTCGAGAAGAACGGGCGCAAGCACTCGTTCAAGCGCGACTTCGAGGGCGTCGTCGCGAACCTCGAGCGCCGGCTGGCCGAGCACGAGCGCAAGCGGCGCGAAGAGGGCAACCAGACCGATCACGACTTCGAGGCGGTGTACGAGGAGTTCCACCGTTACATGTCGAAGACGCCCTGCGAGGAGTGCGAGGGCACGCGCCTGCGCAAGGAGGCTCGCGCGGTCAAGCTCGGCTCTCGACCCATCAACGAGGCCTCGGCGCTCTCGATCAAGGAGGCGCACAAGTTCTTCTCGACGCTCAAGCTGACGCCGCGGCAGCACGCGATCGCGGAGCGAATCCTGCGGGAGATCGTGGACCGGCTGGCGTTCCTCGTGAACGTGGGCCTCGACTACCTGACGCTCGACCGCACCGCGGCGACGCTCTCGGGCGGCGAGGGGCAGCGGATCCGGCTGGCGACGCAGATCGGCAGCTCGCTCGTCGGCGTGCTCTACATCCTCGACGAGCCGTCGATTGGCCTGCACCAGCGGGACAACGACCGGCTGCTCGAGACGCTGTTCCGGCTCCGTGACATGGGCAACTCCGTCATCGTGGTGGAGCACGACGAGTGCACCATCCGCGCGGCGGACCACGTCATCGACATGGGGCCGCGCGCCGGCATCCACGGAGGGCGCATCGTGGCGGCGGGCACGCCCGAGGACGTGGCGTCGTCGACGCAGTCGCTGACCGGTCAGTACCTGTCGGGGCGAAAGCGCATCGCGGTGCCAAAGCACAGGCGATCGTCGGGCAACCGGCACGTGACGGTGCGCGGGGCGCGCGAGCACAACCTGCGCAACCTCAGCGTGCGCTTCCCGATCGGCGTCTTCACCGCGGTGACGGGCGTGTCGGGCTCGGGCAAGTCGACGCTGGTCATCGACACGCTCCTGCGCGTGCTCTTGCAGAAGATCCACGGGGCGAAGACGCCGCCGGGGGCGCACGACGGCGTGGACGGCATCTCGCACCTCGACCGCGTGGTGGACATCGACCAGTCGCCGATCGGGCGCACGCCGCGCTCGAACCCGGCCACGTACACGGGGGTGTTCACGCACATCCGCGACCTGTTCGCGCAGCTGCCGGAGTCGAAGGCTCGCGGCTACAAGCCGGGGCGCTACTCGTTCAACGTCAAGGGCGGCCGGTGCGAGGCGTGCCACGGCGACGGCATCATCCGCATCGAGATGCACTTCCTGCCCGACGTCTACGTGCAGTGCGAGCAGTGCGGGGGGCGGCGGTACAACCGCGAGACGCTCGAGGTGAAGTACAAGGGTCTGTCGATCGCCGACGTGCTCGATCTCAACGTGGCGCAAGCGGCGGAGTTCCTCGCGCACATCCCGAAGGTGCGGCAGAAGCTGGAGACGCTGCGCGACGTGGGTCTCGGCTACATCGGGCTCGGCCAGAGCGCGACCACGCTGTCGGGCGGCGAGGCGCAGCGGATCAAGCTGTCCAAGGAGCTGTCGAAGAAGGGCACGGGTCGCACGATCTACGTGCTCGACGAGCCGACGACGGGCCTTCACTTCGCGGACATCCACCAGCTCCTCGACGTGCTGAACCAGCTCGTCGATCAGGGCAACACCGTGGTCGTGATCGAGCACAACCTCGACGTGATCAAGACGGCCGACTGGGTGATCGACCTCGGACCCGAGGGCGGCTCCGGCGGCGGGCACATCGTCGCGCAGGGCACGCCCGAGGACGTCGCGCGCATCAAGGAGAGCCACACGGGGCGGTACCTCAAGGAAGCGCTCTGAGGGGCCGGATCTGATCGGGCGATGCGGTAGGATTCGCGCACGCTGATGCGGGTCGCGATCGTCGTCGGGGGAGTGGCGCTGTCCGTCCTGATTGCGGGCTGCTCGGGTTGCAAGGACAAGCCCAGGCCGCCCGCCGCGCCGGCGGCCACGCAGCAGATCCAGGGGCTGCCTGCGGCGCCGGAGCAGCCGCTCGCGGCGCTCGTCCCCGAGGGCATGGACCTCGTGGTCGCGACGCGCGACCTGCCGGAGCTCCAGAAGAAGGTGGCCGCCGACGCGGCGCTCCGCGCGCTCACGGAGACGCCGCTGTGGGAGGACCTCAAGCTCTCGTCCTTCACGCGACTGCCTTTCGTGGCGGACGCCCGCGTGCGCACGTACACCTCGTCGGCCGTCGTGCCGATCTCGTACGACGAGGCGCTGTCGGGGCCCGCGCTGCTCGCCGCGCGCCTGTCGGCCGACGACAAGGGCAAGGATGACCTCACGCGCACGCACCAGTGGCTGCTCGTCAAGGCGATCGACGGCAAGGTCGAGTCGGCGGCGCGGCTCGCGATGGCCTGGCAGTCGCTCGCCCCCGGAGCCGAGGTCGAGATCACGCAGGCCGGGCCGCACCGCGTGGTGCAGCTCAAGATGGGGCGCAAGCGCCTGCACTACGTCGTGCTGCGGAACCGCTTCCTCGCGGCGTCGCACCGTGACCTGCTCGATCGCGCGCTCGCGCGCCTCGCGGGGCAGGGCCAGGCGGAGCCGGTGGCAGATGGCGCGGAGAAGGAGCTCCTCACGCTGCGGGTGCGGCCACGCGCGCTGCTGCCAGCGGATCTCGGGCGCCTGCTCGCGCCGCTCGAGCGCGTTGACCTCGCGGCCGACGCGGGGCTCTCGCGGCTCGGGATCCGCCTCGGTTACGAGGCCGCGCCCCAGGGCGCGCTCGGCAAGGGCGCGCTCGGGGCGATCCCGCGCGATGCCGTGCTCACGATCGCGGGCGGGGCGCTCGCATCGAAGGCGGCGCTCGAGCCGCTCGTGGCGGGCCTCACCGACGGCAGGCTGCAGAAGCCTGCGAGGGCGCTCCTCGCGATCCTCGGCGGCGGAGCGACGTATGCGTTCTTCGGCATGGAACGCAAGGGCCGCTACCCGACCGCGGCGCACGTGCTCGCGCTGTCGGTCGCCGACGAGGGCAAGGCGCGCGGCGCGGCAGGCGAGCTGTGGACGCGCGCGTTCGGCAAGAAGCCCGACGTGCAGGGAGGCATCGCGTGCACGAAGGCCAAGGGCGGCTACGAGCCCTGCTTCGCGGTCGCGGGCGGGCAACTCCTCGTCTCGGGGCACCCGGCGACGCTGGCGCGCGCGCTGGCGTCGGCCAGCGGCAAGGCGCCGTCCATGCTGGACCGCCCCGTGCTCGCGGGGGCCGAGGGCGGCACGGCGCAGGCTGCGCTGTTCGTCGACCCCGGCGCCCTCGGCACGGCGATGCTCGCGGACCTCAAGGCCATCAAGGCCCCGGAGTTCGTGGCTGGCGACGTCGACGACGCGCTCGGCTTGGCGCTCTCGCGGCTCGGGGGGCTGCGGCCGGCGGGCGCCTTGCTGGCGCGTGGCGAACGCGCCGCCGAAGGTGCGCTCGTGGCGGCGCCGTGACTGGGCTGGCCGTCGCGCGGCCGCGGCCGTGGCTCGAGCTCGCGCTCACCGGCGGTGCCCTCGTCGCTTGCGCCGGGGCGCTCGTACCGGTGCGGACGGTGACCAGCATCGCGACCGTGGAGCCGCTGCCCGTGGGCGCGACCGCGCGCGTGCGCGTCGAGCGGCAGAACCTCCTCGGCCGCGCGGTCGTGCACGCGTGGGGCGCGCCGGACGTGCGCGTCACCGCGCCGGCCGGCCTGCGCGCGCTCGGCCGCGCGCACTTCTCGGGCGGCACGTGGCTGCTCGATCTTCGAGCGGAGGCGCCCACACAGGGCGAGATCGTTGTCCACGCGGGCGGCAGCCCGCTGGCCTCGCGCAACGTGACCGTGCGCGACGCGGACGGGGACGGCGACGGGATCCCCGACCGCCTGGAGCTCGCCGGCGAGTCCGAGCGAGCGCGCTTCCGCGAGGCCTTCACCGACGTCGCCGTCGCGCAGGCGCGCGCGCTCGACGATCGCTGGGACGCCGCGCACCGGGACTGCGCGGGCCTCGCGCGCTTTGCGTTCCGACAGGCCCTGCGCTCCCTGGGCAGGTTGCCCGCGGGCGGCGCGGTGTTTCCGACCGGGGACGGGACGCTGTCCCCGACGGCGACCGCGCAGGTCCTGCGCGACCACGCGACGGCCGAGATCTCTCGCTCGCTCGCGGACGCGCGGCCCGGCGATCTCCTCTTCTTCCGCCAGCCCGAGGCGCGGTCGATGCCAGACCACGTGATGATCGTGCTCGGCGACGCGGTCGTCTATCACACCGGGCCGATGGCCCGACCGGACGGATCGCCGGGCCCGGGCGAGGTGCGGCACGTGCGCCTGTCCGATCTCTCGCGTCATCCCGACGATCGCTGGCATCCGCGCAGCGACAACCCGAGCTTCCTGGGAGTCTACCGGTGGCGAGCGAGTTTCTAGATGTGTGGCCGGCTCGGAAGCCGGCCACCGCCGACCCCCTACTGCCTCGGTGCCGTGCGCACGCCGTGCCGCCGCAGACCCCTTGCCTGGAGGTCTGCGCAGCGGGCGCGCCGCCCCGCCCCCAGTTGGGTAAAGCCCAACCGGGCCCCCCTCCCTGCGTCTTCGCTCGCTACGCGAGGGACGGCCTTGCGGCTCGCTGCCGCGCGCCTCTCGGAGCCAGCGCGCTTCGGAAAGCGTTCGCTTCGCTGCGCCCTTGCCGGTCGCTGGGCTCGCCTCGAGGGCGTCGCGACGCGATCGCCGTGCGAAAGGGGAGATGAGGATGGCGCTCTTGGGTCTGCTGTTCCTCACGCTCCTCGCCGCGCCGCCGAAGGTGGTGATCGAGCGCCCGCTCGACGGGTGGACGACGGAGCGCAAGATCGTCGTCGAGGGCACCGTCTCCGACACGAAGATCACGCGCGCGACGCTGGCGCTCAACGGCACGTCGTTCCTCATCAAGGTCGAGGGCGGCCGCTTCAAGCAGAAGGTCGTCGTCTCGGGCGGGCAGAACACCGCGGTCGTCGAGGCGGTCGGCAAGGGCGGCGCGAGCCGCGCGGCCGTGACCTTCCAGGCCAAGGTGCCGAAGGTCGATCTCAAGGTCTACCTGATGTTCGATCCGCAGCCGTTCTACATCGATCTGTGGGTCACGGAACCTGCCGCCGAGGGGCAGAAACCGCCGAGCCCGGATCGCCCCTGGGAGAGCCCCGACAACAAGGTCTGGTGGGCGAGCCGCGAGAGCAAGAGCGGCGGCGTGCTGCACGACCTCTACAACGACCTGCCCGGCGGCGCCGTCGGCATGGGACCGCAGGCCTACACCATCGCGAACGCGCCCGCGGGCAAGTACCTCGTGCAGGTCAACTACTGGGCGGGCGGATGGCTCGGCGAGGGCGAGGTCGGGCCCGAGGGCGGCAGCGAGGGCCCGTACGGCCAGCGCGCGCAGCCTCTCATTCCCATCCGCGTCGAGACCGTGCTCTACGAGGGGACCGATCGCGAGGAGCGGCGCTCCTTCGAGGCCGTGCTGTCGAAGCCCTCGGACACGTACACCGTGGCCGAGCTCGAGGTGGTGCCGCCCGCGGAGCGAGGGCGCACGCCGGTGCGCCTGCTGCCGATCAGGAAGCTCGACCAGAAGGGGGCGAAGAAGTGAGGCGCGCGCTCGTCACGACGCTGCTGCTCCTCGGCGCGGCGCCGCGGCCGGCCGCCGCGATGGAACCCGCGCTCTACCTCACGAGCGACGGGCCGGCCATCCCGGGGGTGCGCACGCCGACGGTCAAGCTCGAGGCGCAGCACGCGGAATATGCGGATATCCGGATCTATCGCCTGCGCGATCCGAAGGCGTACGTGGCCGCGCTCGCCGATCCGCACCGGCCCGTCACCGACAACACCCCGCGCCGCAAGAACGCGGTGGACCTGCTGTGGCACGCCTATCGACGCACGGCCGATCGCATGTACACGGGCTTTCGCGTCGCGGTGGCCCCGCCCGCGCGCAAGGGCAGCAAGGCGGTCCTCGACGAGTCGCGCGCGCGCCTCGAGGCGGGTCTGGCGAAGCACGCCACCGAGCAGCCGATGCTGCCGCCGCTCGCGGGGTTCGAGCTCGTCAAGGCGTGGCGCGAGGACCTGGGCGCCAGCGGGCAGTGGGTGTACCGCGACCTGCCGATCGGCGAGCGCGAGGCCGGCGCGTACCTCGTCGAGGCGATCTGGAAGAAGGAGGCCGCACACGCGGTGGTCGTGGTGGGGAACCTGGCCCTCTTGACCAAGCAGGGGCCGAGCCAGCTCGTCGCCTACGCCACCGACGCCACCACCGGTGAGCCGGTCGCGAACGCGGCCGTCACGATCTACGACACGCAGAAGCGCGACCAGCCGATCCTCGCGGGGCGCACGGGCGGCGACGGCACGTACCGCGCGGTGGTGCCCAAGGGCGCGTCGAGCCACCTGCTCGCGTTCGCCGAGGCCCAGGAGGGCTTCGCGGTCCACGACCCGGTCTACCACCCGTCGCAGGTGCGCGAGCGCCGCGCGTACATCTTCACCGAGCGGCCCGTCTACCGGCCTGGGCAGACGGTGTACTGGAAGGCCTGGCTGCGCTCCCCCGAGGGCGAGAACCGCTGGCAGGTCCAGCAAGCGCGCGCGGCCGAGCTGCACGTGCTCGATCCCAAGGAGAGCGTGATCGAGAGCGGCAAGGTCAAGCTGGCCGGCGGCGCCGCGCACGGCGAGGTGGTCCTGCCGCCCGAGGCCGCGATGGGCGTCTACACGCTGGCGTTCGAGCTCGACGGCGTGCGTTACGGCGGCGAGTTCAAGGTCAAGGAGTACATCAAGCCGGAGTCGGCGGTCGCGTTCGAGACCGACAAGCCGGCGTACGCGGCGGGCGACACCGTCAAGGTGACGGGCACGGCGGCCTATTTCTTCGGCGCGCCGGTGTCGGGCGCGAGCTACGAGCTCGATGTCTATCGCACCCGCTTCTTCGTGCCGAAGTGGGCCGACGCCGAGGCTGGGTTCTTCTACAGCGAGGCCGAAGCGCGGCTGACCGAGCGCAAGAAGATCACCGAGGCCAAGGGCAAGCTCGACGCCAAGGGGCGCTTCCAGCTCCAGTTCTCGACCGACCAGGGGGGGGCCGACTGGACCTACGTGGTCGAGGCGCGCGTGACCGACGAGTCCAAGCGCGTGACGACCGGCGAGCTCGAGCTGACCGTGACGCGCGGGGCGTTCCACGTCGACGTGCGCACGGCGCGCGTGGTGTACCGGCCGGGCGAGGACGCGAGGATCGAGCTCCGCGCGCGCGACTACGGCGACCGCGCGGTCCGGACGAAGCTCCACGTGACCGTCTCCGCGGAGAAGCCACGCGCCGATGGGCAGATGGAGTCGCAGCGCTTCCTCGACAAGGACGTCGAGCTCGAGGCGAACGGGCAGGGCGCGCTGTCGTTCTCGGCACCCGGGCCGGGGTACTACCAGATCCGGGCGACGGCGCGCGACGCCCGGGGCGTCGAGATCGCGGGGGAGGGCTTCGTGTTCGCGACCAGCGAGGGCGGGGATCTCCCGTTCGCGCCGGGCCAGCTCACGCTCGTGCCGGACCGGCCGAGCTACCAGCCGGGCGACACCGCGGAGGTGCTGGTGCTCGCGCCGTTCGCGCAGGCGAGCGCGCTCGTGACCGTCGAGGGGCACGAGATCCTCGACGCGCGCGTCGAGCGGGTGGAGGGCTACTCGCGCGTGCTCCGCGTGAAGATCGACGAGCGCCACGCGCCGAACTGCTACCTCGGCGTGGCCGCGATCTCGGGCGGCGAGCTCTACCGCGTGGACCGCGCCCTCGTCGTGCCGCCGCGGGACCGGCTGCTGCGCGTCGGCGTCACCACCGACCGCGCGCGCTACGCGCCGGGCGACAAGGTCAAGGCCGAGGTGCGCGTCGAGGACGCGGCGAGAGCGCCGGTCGAGGGCGCCGAGGTCGCCGTCGCCGTCGTCGACGAGGCGGTCTACGAGATCTCGCCGGAGCTCGTGACGCCGCTGCCCGAGTTCTTCTACCCGAAGCGACGGCAGAACGTGCGCACCGGATCGTCGCTCGCGTACAAGTTCTACGGGTACTCGCGCGAGCCCAAGCTCAAGAAGAAGGCCGACGCCGCGCCGGCGTGGGCCCGCGCGTTCGGCGCCATCAAGGACCTCGACGATCCGCGGGCGCGCCGCAAGAACAAGGACACCGCGCACTGGGCCCCGGCGCTCAGGACGGGCAAGGACGGCGTCGCGCGGACGACCTTCGATCTCCCCGGGAACCTGACCAGGTGGCGCGTGACCGCGTGGGCGCTCACGGCCGACACGCGGGTCGGCTCGGCGCGCGGGTCATTCGTCAGCAAGAAGGACCTCCTCGTGCGGATGTCGTCGCCGCGGTTCCTGCGCGACGGCGACGTCACGAGCGCGAACGTCATCGCGCACAACTACACCGACCGGCCCGTGACGGTGACGCTCGCGCTCGGCGACACGCCGGGGGAGACGCGGCAGGTGGCGCCGGGCGCGCGCACGGCGCAGACGTTCCCCATCAAGATCCTCCCGCGCGCGCTGGCGTCGGGGATGCAGAACCTGCTCGCGCGGGCGAGCGTGGACCGGCGCGAGGACGCCCTCGAGATCCCCATGCCGATCCAGCCGCGTGGCTTCGAGGACGTCGAGACCGAGAGCTTCTTCCTCGGCGGCGTCGCGGACGCCGAGCGCGAGGTCGCGCTGACCATCCCGCCGGACGCGGTGTCCGGCACGGCCAGGCTGCAGGTGCGCGCGGGTGTCGGCTACACGCAGGCACTCATCCGCGCACTCGAATATGTCGCCGGCTATCCCTACGGGTGCACCGAGCAGACGATGAGCCGCTTCCTGCCCGCCGTGGTCGCCGCGGACGCGCTGCGCTCGCTCGGCATCAAGAGCGCGTACCTCGAGGCCGAGGTCCCGAAGTTCGTGCGGTTCGGGCTCGCGCACCTCCGGCACCTGCAGCACGAGGACGGCGGCTGGGGCTGGTGGACGGACGACCCGAGCGACGCGCGGATGACGGCGCTGGTGGTACAGGGCCTCGCGCTCGCGAAGCGCGCCGGGGTGGACGTGGACAAGGACCTGCTCGCGCCCGGCCTGCGGCGCCTGGGTGCGTTCGCGGGGGACGCGCGCCTCGATGATCTCTCTCGGGCGATGGTGCTCTATGGCCTGGCGCTCGGCGGCAGCCCCAACACGGCCCTCGCGAAGAAGGTCCTCGAGCGGAAACCCGGCCTCTACGCGCGCGGGCTGCTCGCGCTCACGCTCGCGGAGATGGGCGAGCGTGACGCGGCCGTGCACGCGGCCGAGCCCCTCGGCGCACAGGGCTTCGAGCAGGCGTGGCTCCGCCAGCGCCAGGTGGCCTGGGCGGACGACCGCATCGAGACCGCCGCGACCGCGGTGCGCGCGATCCTGCGCACGACGCCCACGGCCGAAGGCGTGGACGAGCTCGTGCGGCACCTCCTGACCGTGCGCGAGGACGGCCACTGGGAGAGCACGCGCGACACGACCGCCGCGGCCCTGGCGCTCGTGGAGTTCCTCAAGCAGCGCAAGGCGAGCTACCCGGAGACGAAGGTGACCGCGCGGCTGCCCGACGGGCAGGAGGAGAGCCGGACGATCCGCGCCGAGGACCTCGGCAAGCCGGACCTCCTCGTCATGGAGGAGCCGTTCGACCGCACGGGCGAGGTGCACTTCAAGCTGCGCAAGACGGGCGGCGCGACCGTGCTGGCGAGCGCGGTGCTGACGTACCGGCGGACCAAGGGCGAGGGCGAGCGCGGCGGCAAGCTGACGGTGACGCGGCGGGTCCTCGACCGGAGCGGAGCGCCGCACACCGGGCCGCTCAAGCAGGGCCAGGAGGTCCTCGTCGAGCTGTCCATCCACGCGAACGAGGCGGTCGAGCACCTCATGATCGAGGACCCGTTCGCCGCGGGCCTCGAGCCGATCGAGCGCGACGCGGGCGTGCAGGCGCCCCTCGAGCTGCACCCCGAGGGCATCCACCGTGAGCTGCGGCTCGACCGCGCCGTCTTCTTCAAGCGCGCCGTGCGGCGCGGCGAGACGCTCAAGCTCGGGTATCTCTCTCGCGCGGTGTTCGTCGGCAAGTTCGAGCAGCCGCCGGCGCGCGCGATGCTGATGTACCACCCCGACGTCGGCGGCCGCTCGCGCGCCGACCACATCGAGATCGAGGCCCCGTGACCCGCCGCCTGCTCCCGCTCCTGCTCGCCGCGGGCTGCGGCGGCTCCGCCGATGGCACGACGCCCGGCGCCATCCGCGCGGAGCCCTTCGAGGTCGGACTCTTCGGCCACGAGACCGTCGAGCTGCACCTGCCGACGACGGCGCTCCCCTCCACGCCGAGACCCATCGTGCGCGTGGCCGGGGCGCTCGCGTACGACGTCGCCTGGGTCTCGCCCGGCGTCCTGCGCGCGACCGTCCAGGGCGCACCGCAGGCGGGGCCGGCGGACGTCGTCGTCGATGTCGGCGAGACGCACCTCGAGAGCCCGGGGGCCATCACCTATCGCCCGCAGCGCGTGCCCGAGATCGGCCGCCTCATCGCGACTGGCGGCAGCCTCACGGAGGGCGTGCACGACGGCACCGTGGACGTCGACGGTCAGTCCACGGGCGGCGCCGCGGTGATCGCGCGACAGGTCGGCGCGTACCTGCCGCTGCCGCTCGTCCCACGCGGGATCATCCCCGGCTACACGGCCGCGAGCTTCCGCAAGGACTGCACCGTGGCCGCCGATCCGGACCTCGCGGGCTTCCTGGACAGCCTGCTCGACCCGGACACCGGCGAGTACTCCGTCCGGCGCGGGCGCATCGATCCCTCGGTGGAGGTCTTCGACGTCGCGATCGGCGGCGAGACGCTCGCCGACCAGCGCGACGGCGGGCCGGGGGCCAAGGCCGTGCTCGAGAACCTCACGTGGAACGTCGAGGCCGAGAGCCCGATCGTCGGGCCGCCGGTGCCGCAGATCGCGCGCGTCAAGGCGCTCGCGTCGGCAGTGCCGCACTCGACGATCATCTCGCTGGATCTCGCGACGAACGACGTCCTCGGCACGCTCGGCACGAACGACGCCGGCTTCACCCTCGAGACGATCACGCCGGCGGATCAGTTCCGGAAGGACGCGAGGTTCATCCTCGGCGAGCTCGCCGCGCTGCCGGCCG
Organism: uncultured Myxococcales bacterium; assembly: GCA_964593795.1. Taxonomy (GTDB): domain Bacteria; phylum Myxococcota_A; class Polyangia; order JAHFDS01; family JAHFDS01; genus JAHFDS01. Next base: position 29,828 of record CAZQJC010000332.1, read on the forward strand.
AGGTGTTCATCGCAGACATCCCCTACGTCGATTTCAAGCCGGATTTCCAGGAGCACCTGGCGCGCATGCGGGCCAACGGGGCGGACGCCGACGGCGCCGTGACCGCGCTGCGGGCGCGCACGGACGAGCTCAACGCGATCCTCGCGGAGGAGGGCGCGCGCTTCCCCAACGTTCACGTCTTGCCCATCGCGAGCCGGGTCAAGGAGATCGCCCGCGACGGTGTGATGGTGGGCGGCGAGCGCCTCGACGTCAGCCGCTTCGGGGGCCTGCTCGGCTTCGACGACACGCACTTCACGCGCACCGGCTACGCGCTCGTCGCGGACTACTTCATCCAGCAGATGAACCAGACGCTCGGGACGCACATACCCGCGCCGGACCTCGAGGCCATCCACGCCGCCGATCCGCAAGCGCCCGCGGCGCTGCGCGCGCTCGGTTTCTCCTGCAAGAAGCCTTGATCGGCGCGTTCGCCTCGCTCGCGGTCCTCGTGGTGTTCGACGTCGCGTCCGGCGCGACCGTGCATCGCGAGGGCCCCGTCGAGTCGTACGAGGCCGCGCCGGGATCCCTGGTCAAGCTCGTCATCGGCACCGCCGCCGCGGAGACCGGGAAGGCCGACTCGTCGCTGCCGCGCGCGCTCGCGACGAGCGACAACCCGTACTTCAAGCGGCTCGAGCGGACGCTGGGTGAGCCGGCGATCCAGCGCGTCGCGAGGCGGCTCGGCGTGCCCTACGGCACCGACTGGACGCGGCTTCGCGTGCGCGCGCCGGCCCTCGTGGAGCTCGTGCGGCAGCTCGCGCTGGCGGGCGCGGCCCCGGTGCGCGAGGGCATGCGCGAGTGCGGCGAGTTCGGCACCTGCCACGTCGCGGGCGCGCGCGTCGAGGTCGCCGGCAAGACCGGCACGGACCTCACCACGCGCGAGGGGCTGCAGGGCTGGTTCGTCGGCTGGGCGCCCGCGGATCGCCCGCGCGTCGGCGTGGTGGTGGGCTTGCGCGGAGGCCGGGGCTCGTCGGCGGCGCGCGTGGGTACGGCGGCGCTCGAGCGGTTCCTCCTGCCGCCGGTGCGGCTGCAGCTCGGGGACCGGGTCGCGTCGGTCCCCCTCGAGGACTACGTGGCCGGCGTGGTCGAGGCCGAGGCCCGCGACGCGCCCCTCGAGGCCCGGAAGGCCCTCGCCGTCCTGGCGCGCACGTTCGTCCTGCACGAGCGCGGGCGGCACGGCGCGGCGGATGTCTGCGCGAAGACGCACTGCCAGGCCTACCGCGAGCCCTCGGTCGCGGCCCAGCGCGCCGCGGACGACACGCGGCTCGAGGTGCTGGCGGTCGCGGGAACGCTGGCCCCGGCGCACTACTTCTCGACGTGCGGCGGGCACACCGCGGGCTCCCAGGCCGTCTGGCCGGAGCTGCGGCCAACGCTGCCCGACGTGGACGACGGGGACCACTGCCGCGCCTCGCCGCACCTGCGCTGGCAGGTCACGCTCGACGAGCGGCAGCTCCAGGACGCCCTCGGCGTGCGGCCGACCGGGATCGCCGTGGAGGCCGGCCCCGGCGGCTGGGTCCAGCGCGTGCGCGTGCAGCACGCGGGTGGCGAGCGCGTGTTCGGCGGCGAGGAGCTCCACCTGCTCGTCGCGCGCAAGGTCGGCTGGGCCACGTTCAAGAGCGCACGCTTCACGGTCGACGCCGTCGGTCCGCGCTACGTCTTCCGCGGCACCGGCATGGGCCACGGCGTGGGTCTGTGCCAGTGGGGCGCGCGCGGGCGCGCCGAGGCTGGCGCCGCCTACGCCGACATCCTCGCCGCATATTTCCCGGGCTTTTCCATCACCCACGCGCGGCCCTGATACGATCGCGGCGTGCTCGCCGGCCTCGCGCTCGCGCTCGTGATCCTGGCGCCGGCCGGCACGCCAGCCCCGGCCGTCGAGCGCTTGCAGGAGCGCCTCGACCGCGCGCGCGTGGCGCTCGAGGACGCCCACGGCCCCCTCGGCACCGGCGACGTCGAGGTTCGCCTCGCGGCGACGACCGCGGACTTCGTAGCGGCCACGGGACGGGGGCGCCGCGAAGCCGCGGCCGCGGTCGGTGGCCGCCTGCACCTGCAGCCGCTGGCGGTGCTCGGGCGCCTGGCCGATCTCGACGCGGTGCTGCGCCACGAGCTGGCGCATCTGCTCGTCGAGGCGCGCCATCGCCGGTGCCCACGTCCGACACCGCGCTGGCTCCACGAGGGCCTCGCCGACGCCGTGGCAGGGCAGGGCCCTCCGGGGTCGCTGTACGGCCCCGAGCTCGACACCGCCCACATCGATCGCTGGCTCGTCGCGCCCCCGGACGAGGCCGCCCTGCGCCTGGCCCACGAGGCCGCCCGCCGGACGACCGAGCGCGCCGGCGGACTCGCCGCACTACGCCGCTGTCCGTAATCCTCGCGCCGGGGTAACATGTGGGCGCACATGCGCAGTGTCTGGCGGCTTCTTCGCGCTCTCCGCCTGTTCTCGGTGATCTTCTTCGAGTACATCGCGCAGATGGGCCTCGAGCGCCTCTTCGGCGAGGCCCGCATGGCGTCGCGCTGGCGCAACGTGCACCGCCGAAACGCCAAGCGCCTCTACCGCGGCATCCTCCGCCTGCGCGGCGTGTACATCAAGATGGGGCAAGTGCTCTCGGTCATGGGCTCGTTCCTGCCGCGGGCCTACGCGGAGGAGCTCGAGTCGCTGCAGGACCACGTGCCGCCGCATCCGCTCAGCGACGTCGAGCGCGCCTTCCTCGCCGCGCACGGCAAGACGCCCCAGGTCATCTTCGACCACTTCGAGCCGGTCCCGCTCGCCGCCGCCTCGCTCGGGCAGGTGCACCGCGCGCGCCTCCGCGGAGAGACCGTGGCGGTCAAGATCCTCTACCCCAACATCGCCAAGATCATCCGCCTCGACCTGCGCGTCCTGCGCTGGGTCATGCGCGTCTACAGCTGGTTCGTGCCGATGGCGCGCCTCGAGCGCGTGATCGAGCAGCTCCAGGACCTGCTCGAGCGCGAGACCAACCTCGAGCACGAGGCCAAGTGCCTCGAGCGGATCGCGCGCAACTTCAAGGGGCAGGACGACATCCTGTTCCCCAAGGTCTACTGGGAGCTGACGACGCGGAACATCTTCGTGATGTCCTTCATGGAGGGCATCAAGATCTCGCACGTCGACGAGCTCCGCGCCGCGGGCATCGATCCCGATCAGGTCGCGCGTCGCCTGACCGAGTCCTTCTACCAGCAGCTCTTCCTCGACGGCTTCTTCCACGCGGATCCGCACCCCGGCAACTTCCTCGTCCAGCCGGGGCCGAAGCTCGTGGTCCTCGACTTCGGCGCGGTCTCCGAGGTGCGCTGGAACCTCGTGGACGGCATGCTCGAGATCTTGAAGGGCATGTTCGCCAAGGACGACAAGCTCGTCATCAAGGGCATCGAGACGATGGGCTTCCTCGCCGCCGACGGCAACCGCGGGCTGCTCGAGCGCACCGTGCGGCAGTACTTCCAGAAGCTGCTGCTCGTGCAGATCGACGACTTCGGCAAGATCAAGGGCGAGACCGTCAAGAAGCTCGCGGACCCGGGCGTCGAGAAGCACGAGCTCCGCGAGCTCATGCGCTCGGTCGAGTACCCCGACGGCTGGTTCTTCGTCGAGCGCAGCGTGGTGATCCTGTTCGGCCTCGTCGCCAAGATGGCGCCGAAGGTGAACACGGTGCAGGTGGGCTTCCCGTACATCATGAAGCTCCTGGCCGTGAAGCAGGCGGAGCAGGCCGCCGCCGCGGCGGTCACGTCGTCCCAGCCTGCGCTCGCGCCCGTCGCCGAATCCGCCTAGTGCCTCGACCACGGCGTACTGATCATCGAGCGGGCGGCATCAAGGTCGAGGCCTTGCTTGCGTGTGGCCGGCTCGGAAGCCGGCCACCAGGAA
>CAZQJC010000333.1:0-13405 GCA_964593795.1 uncultured Myxococcales bacterium
CGGGCGGGAGCGGCGGCGCGGGCGGGAGCGGCGGCGCGGGCGGGAGCGGCGGCGTGGGCGGGAGCGGCGGCGCGGGCAGCAGCGGCGGCGCGGGCAGCAGCGGCGGCGCGGGCGGGAGCGGCGGCGTGGGCGGGAGCGGCGGCAGCGCGACGTGCCCACCGGGAAGCCCCAGCGAGCCGGAGACGATCGCGATGGAGCTCTTCGGCGCCGTCTCGCTCGCGGATGCGGGCGACGAGCTCTACGTGGCGGCCGCGTCCGGCGGCATCCATCGTGTCCCGAAGGCAGGCGGCGCCGCGATCCCGATCGTCACGGGCCGCGAGAGCCCGGTCGAGATCGCGCTGCATGGAAGCCACGTCTACTGGACCGAGCAGGGTGTTCGGAACGGCGGCGCGCTCATGCGCATGCCGATCCAGGGTGGATCACCGCAGATGCTGGCGGCGGGCCTCGGACCGGACAGCCCGCCGAGCGATCTGGCGATCGACGACACGCACGTCTACTTCGCCGTGCGCGCCCCGGATCGCTTCGCCGACAGCGCGATCCTGCGGGTGCCGCACGCGGGGGGCGCGGTCGAGACCCTGGTGCGCGGCAACCTCGGCGCGAACGTGCCGCCGGTCCTGGACGTCGCGCTCGTCGGGGACGCCGTCTACTACACGGACCTGCTGTCGCTGCGCCGGGTCACGAAGGCGCCGGGCGGAACGCCGACGGTCCTCGCGGACGGGATCCCCGTCTCGGAGGCCCTGCTGATCCGCGACGGGTTCGTCTACTGGCTCGCCCCCACGCGCGTCTACCGCATGCCGATCGGCGGCGGCGCGCCGGAGGTGCTCGCGGAGTGGGCCGGGACCAGCAACGGCGACGGTCTGGCCGCGGATGCCACCCACCTCTACTGGTCGACCTACGGCACGGGACCGGACGCCGTCCGTCGCATGCCGATCGCCGGCGGCCAGGTCACGATCCTGGCCGCGGCCGAGAACCAGCCGCGCGGGATCGTCGTCGATGCCTGCCACGTCTACTGGGCAGGCTACGGGCTCGGGGTCGTCCGCCGGCTCCGGAAGTGACGGCCGCGCGCGATCAGGCCACGCGCCGACCTTCCTCAACAAGGTGGGCTGGTTCGTACGCTTCGGTGCTGTCCTCACAGGGCCGACCTCGGTTCTCGGCGTTGGCGTAGCCGGCGAATGAGCGCCGGGCCCATGAGGTTCATCTCGATCATCGAGGACGAATCCGTGGCGCAGCGCATCTTGCGCCACCTGGAAGTCCCAGGGCCCGTAGCGGCTGGCCGCGGGGGCCGCGCCGGCGGCCAGGGCCGCCCGCTTGCGCGCTTGCGTCGCGGGGTGATCACCTGCGGTCGCGCCCTCGAGGAAGGCGGCGCCGTACGGATCGCGGCAGAGCTGCGCCTCGGGCGGCAGGAGCGCGCGGCAGAGTGGCTCATGGAGAACTACGACAAGGTGTACGGCCAGGGCGGCGAGTCGATCTGGCTCCTGCCGAACGTCAACTTCGACTCGACGAAGGACCCCGGGCTCCTGCCCTGCGCGGCCAAGCACAGCCGCGTCTCGGAGGCCCGCAAGACCTGCATCGAGCTCGAGCGGTGCAGCGCGATCTGCCAGGTCAAGCCGACGTCGCAGAGCGGCGCCATTGACGAGGCGTCGTGCAAGGCGAAGTGCCGGAGCTGGTTCCCGAAGTGCAAGGCGGCCGTCGGCTACGCCTACTGACCCGAGGCGAGCGTAGGTCATTCGATCGGGCGCCGTGGAGCGTCGGGTACCCAACGGCGCGCCGCGTCCCTGAGCTCCCGCGTCGGCTATCCTCGCCGGGCATGTCGACGCAGATGGTGTACGCGTTCGAGGCACCGGACGGCACGATCGTCCGCGCCGCGGCGCAGGGGGGCGAGCTGCAGCTGATCCGGGACGGCAAGAGCGTCGCCGTCATCGGCCATCACCAGAACAACGAGGCGTCGATGTCCCGCGACGGCCTCCTGTGCTTCGACTCGCTCGGGGCCTGCGTCGCCGACGTCACGGCGAGGCGCGTGCCGCCCAGGGAGCGGAAGACGCGCTGGGAAGGCGGCGTCGTCTCGCCCGACGGCAGCTGGCTCATGGAGTACGAGAACGGCGACTACGATCACCCGCAAGGCCTCTACGCGCTGCCGGTCGGGGCGGGCAAGCGCAAGCGCCTCTGGAGCGGCGACACCACGTGCCCGTCGATCATCCACCCCTTCCGCAAGGGCGGGGGGAAGCCGGGCAAGCGCGGCAAGCTCGACTTCCCCGAGACGGCCCTCGCGCCGGACGGGAGGACCTGGGCGCTCATCGAGACCGATCGCATGGAGCTCGGCCGCGGGAGCAGGCGGCTGTGCTCGGTCGCCTGGAAGGAGGGCTCCCTCCTCTTCTATCCGAAGAAGTATGCCTGGGACCTCGCGCGGAGCCGGATCCTGCTCTCGGGGATGGCCGGCGTCACGTCGATCCGCTTCGACGGGACGGTCACCGCGTTCTCGAAGCTCTCGGCGGTCAGCAACGTCGCCCTCTGGCGCAACGAGGTCGTCGTCGCGATCACGGACGCCCGGTACGGGACCGAGGGCGGCAAGATGCAGGTGCGTCGCCTCCACCCCGAGACGCTCGGGAGCCTCGGCCCGCTCGCGGGCCTGCCCGAGCGTGAGGAAAGGGAGCTGGCGTGCGCGCTCCTGCCGCTGCGGGACGGATCGCTCGCGTGGATTCCCCGCAACCGGCCGATCTGGATCCTGCCGGGCCCGGGCGTCGAGCGGGCATCGACCCCACTCGTCCGGGTGATGGGCGGCGAGGCCGTCACGACGGTCCCGCACGCCGCCGAGCCCTGGTACTCGCGCGCGATCGGCACGACCGGCAAGCTGGCCGACCTGGGTTCCGCGACGCCCGGCGCGCGGCGGTCCCTCGCGCGGTACTTCCTCGAGGAGCTGCACGACGATGGACGCTTCCGCCAGCTCGCGTTCTTCGATCCGGAGGCGTTCCGGCCCTGGCACCCGTTCCTGATCGAGTGGGACGACGAGCGCCTCTCCCGCCTCGAGCGAGCCTGCTGGCGCACGTGGTGGTGGATCGCGAAGGGGATGCGCGACGAGCACGTGGATCGCCTCGCGACCCGCATTCGCACCGCGAAGGAAACGGAGCTGCGGAGGCACCTCACCGGGCTGCTGCTCGGCGCCGACACCGATCGCGCGCTCGAGGCGCTGGCGAGCCTCGGGCGAGCGAGGAAGGACGTCCGCGAGCTCTGCCACACCTTCCACGTGCACGTGCCGAAGCAGGGCCCCGCCGAACGCCGCTACCACCCGGAGCTGCGGGTGCTCGTGGTCGCGAAGGGCAAGGGCAAGGCCGCGGTCGACTCGCTGATCCCGGCGGAGCAGGTCCTCGCGAAGGCTCACGGCGTGCTCTGCGAGCAGGCCCCGAACGTGCTCGCCAACGTCGCGCTCTCGCTCGTCGGGCTCAGGTCGAAGGCCAGGACGCAGCCCTTCCTCCTCACGAGCTGCGACGCCTGCGACGAGTGGAGCCATCCATACGACTGGAAGGGCGCGAAGGCGATCACCCTCGTCGGGACCCGCCCGCAGCGGCGATGCGAAGGCTCCGGTCTGCCCGCACTCAGGCCGCAGACCCTCGCGGTGCGCGCGCCGGCCGCGAGCGACCAGGGGCTCGCCGGCACCATCGGTGGCCGCCCGCGCTGGACGCAGTCCGCCGAGGTCCCGTGCTGCGGGGAGTGCGGCAAGCTCATGTTCTACGTGGGCACGATCCACGGCTCGCGCGTGACCGACCAGGTGACCGACACGGATCTCTTCGGGTTCCACTGCGAGGACTGCGGGATCGGCGCGCAGATCCCTCAGTTCACCTGAGCCCGTCCGCTCCGCCTCCGGCAGCCGGGGCCGCCTGACCGTAGGCTCGCCGCAGCTCGCGCGGCAGCCCGCGAAGCGCCCGTTCGAGTGCATAGGAGTTTCGATCTGCGCGCCAGCGCGCCGCTCCCGCGGCTCGAGGGCGCTGGGTCCGAGAGGCGCTGATTACGTCCACTCGCTCCATGTGGCGTGAGGTATCTTGCCGTGATTCTGCGCGCTCTCGAGCTGCGGGCAGGGCTTCGCCAGGGCGGCGGCTGTGAAGGGCGCGCTCAGGCCGGGTCGGTGTCGTCGAAGGGCGGGTCGAGGAGCTCCGGCTCGGGCGGCTCGTCGAACGCGAGCTCCTGCTGGCCCCGCCCGGTGGCAGGGCACGATCACCGCCGACACGAGCCTTATCGCGTTCGAGGTGCCGGACGAGCTCGACAACGGCCGGATGGTCTACAGCTGGGACCTGAGCTCGACCGGTCCCTGAGTGGATCCCGACGAGCCCAGCGTGCGAGGCACGTGGAGCCCGATCCCAGCTCCCGGCGCCCGTGCAGCGTCCGATAGCTCCGCGTTCCCCGAGACCAGGATGACCAGATCGAATGTCTTATGTCTAGAGTGCGGGCCTGAAGCTGATATTGAAGGTGGGAACGAATCCGCTGAAGCTGCCTTCGGAGCGCAGGTTCTGGGTCGGTGCTGCGCTGCGCGAGGAGAGCGCCGGCAGCCACAGGTAGTCGGGCAGCGTGAGATCGGCGCCGCCATTTTTCGTCCAGACGCCGGGGATGGGGACGTCGGGCGCCAGAACCTCGAGGCCGATCCAGTCGTTGAAAATGGTGCCCGTGCTGGTGACTCCCCCATCTCCGATGGTATTGCGCACATCGGTGCCGCGCTCCATCACGAGATTGAGCGGAACGGTCGTGAGCCCATTGGAGCGCGGAGTGAAGATGTCTCCCAATTGCTCGGCGGAGCAGCAGGCAGTCCCGCCGCTCGAGTCGGCGAGGATGCGCATGCGCACGAAACGCATGGGACCGGTCACTGGACCGACCCCGATGGTGGCCGAGACGATGACGCCCGCCGATGTCGGCTGGACGTTCGAGTAGAGGACGATGGTGCACGACTGCGCGCCCTGACCGGTGAAGGGCTGCGGAAAGCTCGCGTTGATCTGCACCGGATAGCCGTCGGCGCAGGTGACGTTGCTATTGGGCACGAGCAGATTCTCCGCGGGACCCACCGTCGTCGCCGGTCCAAGGCTTTGCCCGCCGCCCGCGGCGCCCTGTCCAGCGCCGCCCCCCGACTGACCGCCGCAGGAGATGAGCAGCGCGAAAGAGAGACAGGCGAACAGGGCTCGCACTGGGCGGCGATCGGAGCGAGATGCGATCATCATGAGGTCGAAGCGGGTCCTGCCGGCGAGCCGGCAGGCGCGCCGCTCACATGCAGGAGGCAGAGCCCGGGGCGGACGTCTGGCCCATCGGACAGGGCGTGCAGGTCAGCGAACCGGCGCTCGCAGCGAAGGTGTTCGCGGCGCAGTTCAGGCAGCTGAAGCTCCCGGCGCTCGACTGGAACGTGCCGGGCGCGCAGGGCGAGCAGGCGCTCAGGGCCGTGCTGCTCCCGAAGGTGCCCGGGGCGCAGAGCGAGCAGGCGCTCTGGCCGGCGCTCGCGGCGTACGTGCCCACGCTGCACGGCGAGCAGCTCGTCTGGCCGAGGGACGCCTGGGCATACCCGACCGGGCAGGCCGTGCAGGTCGCCTGGCCGGCGCTCGAGGAATAGGAGCCCGCCGGGCAGCTCGTGCAGCTGTTCTGGCCGGCGCCCGAATAGGTGCCGGCGCTGCAGGAGGTGCAGCTGCTCACGTGGTCGCTGGCGCTCGAGAAGGTGCCGGCCGCACAGCCCGTCACACAGGTGCCCGACGAGCAGTAGAGGACGCCCGTGCCGCACTTGGCGCCACAGCGGCCGCAGTTGTCGTTGTCGCTCTGCAGGTCCACACACTGCTTTCCGCCGGCCAGCGTCGCGCTCGCGCACGCCGTCGTCCCGCCGCCGCACGTGGAGCACGAGCCGCCGTTGCAGTACTGGTTCGCCGCGCACGCCGTGCAGCTTCCGCCGCACGCATTGGCGTTCGTGTTGACGTCCACGCAGGCGCCGCTGCACGTCTGGTACGAGCCGCCGCTGCAGCTCGCCGCACACGTGCCGCCCACGCACACGGGGGTGCCGCCGCTGCAGGTCGTCCCGCACGTGCCGCAGTTGTTCGGATCGGAGGAGAGGTCTGCGCACGAAGCGCTGCCCGAGCAGTACGTCTGGCTGGCGGTGCACGGCGTCTGGTCCGCCTTGACGACACCCATGAAGGTGAACTCGCCGACGCTCGGGTAGTTGAACACCCAGCGACCGTCCGCGCTGCCCATCGAGGCGATGTTGCCGTAGGGCCACAGGCCGAGGGCGCCGGTGCCCTCTCCGAGGTAGCTGAGCTCGCTCGCGCTGTTCGCCGACGTGTACGTGGCCGGCGCCGAGTTCGTGACGATCTTGAGGTGGACGTTGTAGAGCTGGGTCGCGTAGCAGTTCCACACGCGGACACCCGCGCAGAGGTACCCGGTCGGGCACGGCGAGAACCCCGAGCAAGCGGCGCCGTCGCGGCACGAGGCCAGCGTGTCGAGGTCCACGTTCGACGTGGTGCCCGAGCAGCCGCTCATGCCGGTCAGGCCCACCGGCACGTCGACGAGCGCGGCGGTCTGCACGCCGATCCCTGGCGGGCTCGGCCGCCTGACCTGCAGCGAATCGAAGGCGAGGGTCCCGTCCGGACCCACGTGGCCTGCGAACATCGCGAGCACCTCGCCCCCCGCGTCGTCCGCAGGAGGCGCCACGGGTGGGGGCTGGTCCGTTCGCGGAGCCGCGTTGCACGCGCCCACGGCGAGCGAGAGGCCGGCGAAGCACGTCCGAAGGAGCGCTCTGTTCATGCTCTACCTCTCCTGGTCCCTTTGGGGAATCACCTGAGCACCGGGCCTGGGGCCGCCATTGCGGAGACGGCATTGCCCTGCGTGAGTCGCAATGGCGCCCCACGGTCTTGCAGATCGATGGAAACGAGGTCGGGGCTCGCGCCGTAGCGGAAGGAGGTCACGATGACGCGTCCGTCCACGGTGAAGGCCGGCTCGGAGTCGTTCTCGACGCCGAGCATGCGCCCGCCGGAGCCGTCGGCGGCTGCGAGCAGGGTGGCGTACCGGCTCGGGCCGGTCGTGACGGTGTAGGCGAGCGTCGCCCCGTCTGGCGAGATCGCAGGACGCCCGAGGACGTTCAGCGGAGTCGCGAGCTGGCGCTGGTTCATCCCGCCGGCGGTCATCGTGTGGACGAGGGCCTGCCCCGAGCGCTTGGACACGAAGTAGATCGTGGCGCCGTCGGGCGAGTACACCCCGCCGTAGTCGTCGGCCGCGTCGGTGGTCAGCCGCTCCGCGGCGGCGCCGCCCGTGGGCACGCGGTAGAGATCGGTGGGCTGCCCGCCGGCTGCCTTCGCCTCGAAGAGGAGGAACGCGCCGTCGGGGGAGTACGTCGCGCGGCCCGGCACGAGCGAGCCCGTGTCGACCCGCTGGTCGGCGCCCGAGGCGAGCTCGACGACGTGCAGCGAGTAGCTCGCCTCCTGGGCCAGGTAGACGAGCCGGCGGCCGTCCGGCGACCAGGCGGGCGCCGTCTCGGCGCCGGGCGCGCTCGTCACGCGCACGACGTCGCTCCCGTCGGGGCGCATCGTGTAGAGGTCGAGGCTGCCCGCGCGATCGGACGTGAACGCGATCCGGTAGCCCGCACCCGCGCCACCCGCACCCGCGCCGCCCGCACCCGCGCCGCCCGCACCCGCGCCGCCCGCACCCGCGCCGCCCGCACCCGCGCCGCCCGCACCCGCGCCGCCTGCACCCGCGCCCCCTGCGCCCGCGCCGCCCGCACCCGCGCCACCCCCACCGCCGTCGCCGCTCCCGCCCGTTCCGGCAGCCCCCGAGCCCGCACCACCGCCTGGGCTGCTCGAGCCGCACGCGAGCGCGCCCGCGATCAGCCAGACCCAGGCCCTCACGCGGCGTCTCCCAGCACGGGCAGCCGCCAGCGCGCGCGCACCGCCTTCGCTCCCGCAGTCCCCGTGTCCGTCCAGTGCGGCTTGCCGAACATCTGGAGGCACGAGTTGCACGGGAACGCGGACCACGGCGAGTCCGAGCCCGCGCGCAGCTGCGCCAGCCGCTCGCGCTGGGCGCGATGGACGATGTCGAGCAGCCGCTCGTGCGCGTCGAGGAGGGACGTCGTCGCGAGATCGCCCGCGATGTCGTCGGTCCGTCCATGCGAGGGCACGTCCGAGTGCTGGCAGCAGAGGTTGAGCCGGCCGTGCACGTCGACGTGAAGCAGCTCGCTGCGGAACGGCGCGCAGGTGTGGAACGCCTCCTTGCGCGGGAACCCCTCCGGCACGAGGACCGGCATCTTCAGGGTCGCGGCGAGCGAGTCGATGCGGTCACGCGCGCGGGTCCACTCCGCTGCCGACAGGAAGAGCGGCCCGTCGTGGTGCGTCCCCGTCGGCTGCATCATCGCGATCGACAGGCCCGAGGCGCCGAGCCCCGCGGCCAGCAGGCCCATCTGCTCGATCTGGTGGACGTTGCGCGCGTGGAGCGTGATCTGGAGGGCGAACGGGACGCCGTGCGCCACGCACTGCGAGACCGCGCCCATCACCTCCCGGAAGCTGCCCTCGCCGCGGATGTGATCGTGCGTGGCCTCGTCGGCCCCGTCGAGGCTGAGCTCGATCATGTGCAGCGCGGCGCGCCGCCGCGGCTCCTCCGCGAGCATCGCGAGGACGCGATCGAGCCGGCGGCCGTTGCTGAGGAAGTGGAACGTGCAGCCGCGCGCCCACACGACATCGAGGATCTCCGCGAAGCGCGGGTGGAGCGCCGGCTCGCCGCCCGTGAGCGCGACGTGTCCGACGCGGTACGTGCTCACCGCCTCGGCGAGCACGCGCGCGATCAGCTCGACCGGCAGATCGGTCGGCTGCTGTGCCGGATCACGCAGGCAGTGCGCGCAGTCCAGCTGACAGCGATCCGTGACGTGGAACGCGATCTCTCGCAGAGGCAACGCCGTCACCTCAGGTCGATACGACCGAGCCGCTGCCTCCGGAGAAGAGGGTGACGCGGGCGATGTCACGCTTCTTGAGCAGCCGCGGCGGCTCGTAAGGGCGCCGCCTTTCCTCGGCCTGCTCCTCGGAGCGGGGCGCCACGTCGTCCTCTTCGGTGCGTGCGGTGTGATCGCTCATGGATGCTCGCCGGTGATCTTCGCATCCCCAGGGCGATCTCGGAAGTCCTGTCGTGAGCGCCCTTGCGGTTTCTTCGGGAAGAGTGTGAGCAGGCCTGCGTAGATGTACGTAGGCAGAAAGCGCCGGCGGCTGACCTCCACGGTGGCGTTCGGGCGCCGACCGCGCTGGTGCCCGAGCGCCCGCTGATTACGTCCACTCGCTCCATGCGGCGTGAGGTATCTTGCCGTGATTCTGCGCGATCTCGATCTGCGGGCAGGGCTTCGTCAGGGCGCCGGCTGTGAAGGGCGCGCTCAGGCCGGGTCGGTGTCGTCGAAGGGCGGGTCGAGGAGCTCCGGCTCGGGCGGCTCGTCGAACGCGAGGTCCTGCTGGCCCCGCCAGCCGGGGCGGCCACGCGGAGGTGGCCGGGCGGGCAGGCCCAGGTGCTCCAGGATCTTCCTGGCGACGGCGGGATCCTCGATCACCGCGATGAGGCGCATCGGCCCCTGGCAGCGAGGGCAGGTCAGCGCCTCGAGCCCGAACGTGCGCGCGAGCAGCGTCGCCCAGTCGAGCCGGCGCGCGCGTCCCGGGTCATCGGGCAGACCGGCGAGAGAGCCGGAGGCGCCGGAGGCGGGGAGAGAGCCGAGAGAGCCGGCGACACAGGCTTCGGCTACACGGCCGACGGTGGCGCGACCTTCCCGCTGCGCGGCCGCGGAGTTGGGCGCATCCCTTCGTTCGACCAGGTCCTCTCCGCGTTCCCGGAGCGATCGTTCCTGATCCACCTCAAGACCAACGACCCGCGCGCAGGCGACCGGGTGGTAGATCGACTCGGCGTCCTCTCGCCCGCGGCCCGGGCGCGGATCATGGCCTACGGCGCCCCGCGGCCGCTCGCCAAGATCGCGGCTCGAATCCCCGAGCTGCGATCCCTCGACAAAGAACAGGCCAAGGCGTGCCTGGTCCGCTATCTGACGCTTGGATGGACCGGCCACGTGCCGGGCCCATGTCGAAACACCGTCGTGGCCGTGCCCATCGAGCGGGCCCGGTGGTTGTGGGGTTGGCCGCGGCGCTTCGAGGCCCGGATGCGGAGCGTCGGCACCGAGGTCATCCTCCTCAGGCAAGGTGGTGGCGGCAGACTCGGTGGCTTCGATGACGCCGCAGCACGCGCCAGGATCCCCGATGACTTCGGCGGCCTGGTGTGGACAGACCGAATCGAGGTCGTCGCATCAGCTCCCTGAGGCCGCGAGCTCTCTTCTTGACTAAATGTAAGTTCATACTTACCGTTTGATTCGCCCAAGCGATGGGAGAAGACCATGACGAAGGTGACCTCCGCCGTGCCGTTTCTGCAGCCGCTCCGACGCTCGGTGCGGCTCTCCTGCTCCGTCGACGCCGCCTTCCGGGCGTTCACCGAGAACATCGCGGCCTGGTGGCCGCTCTCGACGCACTCCGTGGGGCAGGAGCGGGCCGCCACCTGCCGCTTCGAGCCTGGCGTCGGCGGCCACCTGATCGAGGAGGACGTCGATGGGAACACGTCGATCTGGGCGGAGATCTCGGCCTGGGAGCCCCCCCATCGCTTCGTGCTCTTGTGGCACCCAGGGCTGCCGCCTTCCCGCGCGCAGGAGGTCGAGGTCCAGTTCCTGCCTGACGCCGATGGCACGCTCGTAGAGCTGGAGCACCGCGGCTGGCAACAGACCCCCGAGGAGCAGCTACGGCGCGGGAACTACGACAGCGGCTGGCGCGGAATCCTCGAGGATCGCTTTCACGGCTGGGTCCGCACAAATGAAGCCGCGTGGCGGAACGCCGGTGCGACGTGAAGGTCAACGCGATCTTCGCCGCCCTCGCCGATCCGACGCGTCGAGCGCTGCTCGAGAAGCTCACGCGCCGCGGCGCGCTGCCCGTCGGCGTGCTCGCGGAGGGCAGCGGCGTGAGCCGTCCGGCGGTCTCGCAGCACCTCGCCGTGCTCAAGGCCGCGGGCCTCGTCCGCGAGGAGAGGCAGGCCACCCGGCGGATCTATTCGATCGAGGTGGAGGGCGTCGTCGAGCTGCGTCGGTATCTGGACGGCATGTGGGCCGACGCGCTCTCGGCGCTGCAAGCCCATGTCAAGAACACCAGCGACGCGCCCGCGACTGGGAAGCCCAGGCATCGCAAGCGCTGACCCATTTTGCAGAGGGAGGTCCCATGTCACAGATCCTGTTTTCGTTCCCCATCCATGCCACGCCCGCGCGTGTCTTCGAGGTGGTCGCCCAACCCGCGGGGCTGAACGCATGGTGGCCCATCTCCTCGTCAGGAAGTCCGGGACTTGGCCACCGCTATGAGTTTGACTTCGGGCCCGGGTATCGATGGAAGGCCGAGGTCACGGACTACTCAACCGATCGTGTCATCGAGTGGACCATGGTCGAGGCCGATGAGGACTGGATCGGCACGCGCATCCGCTTCGAGCTTGCGCCAGCGGAGGCGGGCACTCGGGTCGAGTTCGCGCACCTCGGCTGGCGCGACGAGTACGAGCACTTTCGGGTGTCAGCGTTCTGCTGGGCCGCCTACCTCCGGCTCCTTCGCCGCCATGTCGAGCACGGCGACATCGTGCCGTACGAGCAGCGCGACTCGGCCTAAACCCTCATCCGTGCCGACGGCGCATGCTTGTGCCGTGCACTGGAGGGAATCCATGCTTGATCGAAAGTGTGTCAAATGGCAGCCCGGCGCCGGTTGGCCGATGATTGCTTTGCTGATGCTTGCCGCATGCAGCGCTGATGTACCTGTCCCAAAGGTAACATCGCTCGCGAGCGCCATCACGAGCCCTGCAGACTGCCCGATACGAGTCAGGGACCTCGCACTTCGGAGGCGGGAGGCGGGTGCGTGCCTCATTGGCGAAGATCACGTGCTCCGGTGCTGGGGCGAGGCGGTCCCTCAGCCGACGCCGATCTCGGATCCGAACGGAGCGCTCGGGCGCCCGATGCAGGTGGCGTTCTCTCACTACCACGGATGCGCGGTCGCCCTGGACGGCCACGTCGCGTGCTGGGGTGAAGGGCTCTTGGGCGATGGCGTGACAACCCAATCCGCCGCTCCAGTCCGCGTCATCGGCATCACCGATGCCCGCTCTGTGGGCGTGGGCTTCGGGTTCTCCTGTGCGCTGCGAGCCAGCGGTACAGTGTCGTGCTGGGGTACAAACCCTGCGACGCTGGGGGACGGGGCCACGACGCAGACCCATACCCCGGTACAGGTCGCCGGCGTCACCTCTGCGATCGCGCTCGGGGTCGGACGCACGTTCGCCTGCGCCCTGGAGGGGAGCGGTCAAGTGAAGTGCTGGGGCGAAGGAGGTCACGGCTCCATCGGCGATGGCGGTGATCCAGCGGAGGACGCACCGACCCCACGGGCTGTGGCAGGCCTTGCGGACGCCGTCGCGCTCGCGGTAGGTGAAAATCACGCCTGCGCCGTGCGCGCGGACCGCTCCATCGCATGCTGGGGGAACAACTCGGGCTCGCAGCTGGGCCGGCCCGGCGTCGGTCTCCACAGCAGCAGCCCCGTGACCGTCCTCGATCCGGATGAGGCGCTGTCCGGACCGACGGCGATCGCGGCGGGTGTTCAGCACACTTGCGCCTTGGGGCAAGACGGCGGCGTAGCCTGCTGGGGAAACAACTTCGACGGACAGCTTGGGGACGGTACCCACATAAACGCGAACACGCCGGTGCGAGCCATCGGGCTCCCGCGGGTCCACTCCATCGCAGCCGGAGGCAACACCTCATGTGCCATCGGCATGAACGACACCGTCTCCTGCTGGGGGCAGCGGATCCCAGGGCGCGAGGAGGCCGGGGACGCCACGCCACGCCCTCCGATCGCCGCCTCGACGGACCTCAACTCCGACACTGCGAACTGCGGCGCCTGCGGGAACGTATGCGCAGACGGCGAGGTCTGCAGCGGGGGTGTCTGTGGCTGCCCCGAGAACCTCTCATCGTGCATCTTGCGCCGCGATCCGCCGCTCGTTGGGTTCTCCAATGTAGACGGGAAGTACCAATTTCGAGTGCATAGGAGTTTCGATCTGCGCGCCAGCGCGCCGCTCCCGCGGCTCGAGGGCGCCCGCGGAGTGTCCGATAGGTGCTGATTACGTCCACTCGCTGCATGTGGCGTGAGGTATCTTACCGTGATTCTGCGCGATCTCGAGCTGCGGGCAGGGCTTCGCCAGGGCGGCGGCTGTGAAGGGCGCGCTCAGGCCGGGTCGGTGTCGTCGAAGGGCGGGTCGAGGAGCTTCGGCTCGGGCGGCTCGTCGAACGCGAGCTCCTGCTGGCCCCGCCAGCCGGGGCGGCCACGCGGAGGTGGCCGGGCGGGCAGGCCCAGGTGCTCCAGGATCTTCCTGGCGACGGCGGGATCCT
>CAZQJC010000334.1:0-13304 GCA_964593795.1 uncultured Myxococcales bacterium
CCGATCGCTCTCGCACCCCGCTCCATTTCGCGAGCTTGCAGGCTCCGATGGACAGGCTTCAGGCTACGGGCTTCAGGCTACGGCCGGACCCGGATCTCCGGCCGTAGCCCGTGGCCCGAAGCCCGTCGCCCGATCGTGAGGCCGCGTGGCGGAATCACGGTCGCTGGTCTAGCGCTGGTCTAGCGCTTCCTGGCGCTATCCTGCGCGCGTGCGTGCGGTGTGCTTGCGGCTGGTGGCGTTCGGGCTGGCTCGCGCTGCGCGCGCGGTGCTCGTCGTGAGGGTCGTGAACGATCGCGACCTCGATGCGTTCCTCGTCCAGGTCGCCGGCGCGGCCCGCGGCTCGGACGAGCTCCGCACGCTCGCCGCGAAGCACCGCGATGCCGGCGACGTCCTCGTGTGCGCCTGGCTGGGCCGGAAGATCGTCGGGAGCACCACGGTGTGCCGCATGTGGCAAGCCGAGGGGATCCCGGACCTGTTCTCGGGCGGCACGTGGGTGCACGAGCGGCTTCGGCGGCTGGGCGTCGGCGGCAGGATGCTCGCGCTCGCGCTCGCGGAGGCGCGGCGCAGATCCGGGGCGCCCGTCTTCGCCAACATCAGCGCCGAGAACGCCGCGTCGCTCGCGCTCTACCGGCGGGCGGGCTTCGTGGTCCTCGACGAGGACGCGCGCGCGCGGGCCATCGAGGCGTCCTACATCCGGCGCGTAGGTCGCACCGCCCGGCAGGTCATCGTGCGGCTCGGCTGACGGTCCGACGGAGGGACGCCCATCACGCGTCCGCATTCGGACGCGAAACAGCATCATCGTGGCTTACGATTCGATCAGAGGTGCTCATGGGGGGGCTCCATCGAGCGGGCGGCATCGCTGCCCTGCTTGCGGTGCTGTCGTTGTCCGCCTGCGACAAGAAGCTGGGCTCGACGCCGCCGGTGGGCGGTGAGGCGGGCGGCGGGGGCCCGGCTGCGGACGCGGGGACGGCCGGCGACGGATCCGTGGCGTCGCCTCCGGCGGTCGTGCCGCTCGAGACGAGCGTGGTGGTCCTCCTCGTGGATGCGGCCACGGGGGAGCTCCTGCCCGAGGCGATCGAGCTGCGCGCGTTCGACGAGCGCGGCGCGCCGCATCCGGGCGTCCTCGACGCCACGGGCACCGTGACCTCGACCTTCACCGTGCAGGGTGGGCTCCTCTCGCTCGGGGTCTCCGACACGCCAGCCTCGGGGCGGGTGGCGCTGCGCGCGCGCGGCGCTGGGTTCCTCGACGCGGCCACGACGGTCGAGCTCGAGCGCGGCGGAGCGTTCGAGGCTCGCCTCGCGCTCGTCCGCATCTCCAACCCGCCGGCCGGCGTGAGCGTCGGCCAGAGCGAGGGCGGCCTCGACGTCTCGGGCGCGCTCGAGAGCCCGATCACCGTGGAGATCCCCGGCGCCAACGGGGGCGAGCCCTCGACGACGGTCTCGCTGCCGGCGGGCCTCTCGGCCACCGACGAGCTCGGGCAGCCGCTCTCGGGCATGGTGACCGTCACGGTCGCCAGCTCCGACCCGAGCGGGGGCACCGTCTCCTTGCCGGGGAGCTCGAACGGCCCGCTCCAGGTCGGCGACAACCCCTACACCTCCGCGGGCAGCATCGCCCTCGATCCGATGGGCCTTCTGACCGTCGAGATCGCGGACGCGACGGGCCGGCAGGCGCGCCAGTTCTCGAGCCCGGCGGAGTTCGGGCTCCTGTTGCCGGCGGGCCGGATCCACCCGGACACGGGCATGCCGCTGGCCGCGGGCGATGCGCTGCCGATCTGGAGCTACTCCGCGTCCACCGGCCGCTGGAGCTTCGAGGGCACGGCCGCCGCCCAGGCGGCACCGGGCGGTGGTCTGCGCGCGGTCTTCAACCCGGCCCACCTGTCGGAGTGGACCCCGGCGTTCGGCTCCTCCTTCTTGCCCTGCGGCCTTCGCGTCAACGTGACCGGAAACCCCCTGCAGCTCCCGATCGCCTACCGCCTGTCCGTGCCGGGCGTGCCGCCGGCGCCAGCGACGCCGGTGGTGCTCGCCACGAGGCCCAGCGCCACCACCCTGCAGATCCGGCAGCTGCCGGCCTCGATGCCGGCGAACGCGCTGCGCGTCGAGGCCTTCAGCGCGCAGCTCGGCGTCGTGGGGCAGGCCGACTTCACGTTCTCGGCGGCGGAGCTCGCCGCCTGTAACGCGGCGACGCCGACCGATCCTGCGCCGCGGAGCCTGCCCGTGACGCTGTCTACCGAGACGGCGGTGCTGGCCTCGGTCGACGTGCGCGTCGGTCTGAGCTGCGACGGCACCACGATCAGGACCCCGCTGCCGAGCGTCCCCGTGGCAGCGGACTACGGGACAGGCGTCGTCTGGCCGGTCGGTGTGACGGACGCGGGCGGGCGCGCCGGAATCACCAGCCTGGAAGCAGGCCACTCGATGTCGATCCTGATCCGGGATCCCGCGAGCCCGATGGCGCTGCCGATCCGTCAGACCTTCTCGCTCGTCCCGGGCACCAACACCGTCACGTTCGCCCTGCCGGGCGCGAGCGACTGCAGCGGGCCGGCGCCGACGCCGATGGCGCCCGGCGCCCCGACCTTGACCAGCACGGAGCCGCCCACCACGGGCAACACGATGGTCGTGATCGTGCGCGGGAGCGCCGAGCCCACCGCGACGGTGGAGCTTTTCCTCGATGACCCCACCTGCGGGGGGATGGTGGCCGGGCAGGGAACGGGCGCGCAGCTCGCGGCGAACGGGCTGCCCGTCTCCCTGGCCGGCCACGAGAACCGCGCCAGCCGCATCTCGGGCCGCGCGCGCAACGACGGCGGCACCTCCGCCTGCGTGGCCGGCCCCGAGTTCGCCCACGACGACATGCGACCGATCGCGCCCGTGCTGCAGGTGGCCGTCGTGGCGCCCGCGACGGACCGCATGCCGACGGTCAGCGGCGTCACCGAGGGTGGGGCCAGCGTGCTCGTGTTCGCCGAGGCCGACTGTGGCGGGGCGCCGGTGGCGAGCCTGGTGGCGGCGGTCGACGGGAGGTTCTCGGTCGCCACGATGGTGGCGGCGGGCTCCTCGACCCAGTTCAGCGCGGGCGCGGTCGACGCGGCGGGCAACCAGTCGGCGTGCTCGGCAGCCGTGACGTACTCCAACGTCAATGCGTGCGCGACCAACAACGGCGGCTGCGATCCGCTGACCACCTGCACGACCAGCGGGGGCTCCGTGACCTGCAGCGCGTGCCCGAGCGGTTTTGGCGGAACGGGCGCCAGCGGCTGCTTGGACATCAACGAATGCCTGACCGCCAACGGCGGCTGCGCGCCGGATGCCACCTGCGCGAATACCGTGGGCTCGCGGACGTGCACGTGCAAGAGCGGCTTTGCGGGCGATGGCCTGACGTGCACCAACGTCAATGAGTGCGCCGGCAATCCGTGCCAGAACGGCGGCGTGTGCGTCGATGGGGTGAACAGCTTTTCGTGCACGTGCGCGGCGGGGTTCAGCGGAGCGACCTGCGCGACGAACATCGACGAGTGCGCCGGGAATCCCTGTCAGAACGGCGGCACGTGCGCGGACGGCATCAACGCTTTCACGTGCACCTGCGCGGCGGGCTTCAGCGGTCCCACGTGCGCGACGAACGTCAATGAGTGCTCGCCGAACCCGTGCCAGAACGGCGGCGTGTGCGTCGATGGGGTGAACAGCTTCACGTGCACGTGCGCGGCGGGCTTCAGCGGGGCGACGTGTGCCATCGACGTCAACGAGTGCGCGACCGGCAATGGCGGCTGCTCCGCGAACGCGACGTGCACGAACACGGCGGGCTCGCGGACGTGCGCGTGCAACGCCGGGTACACGGGCGACGGCGTGAGCTGCGCCGACGTCAACGAGTGCGCGGCGAATCCGTGCCAGAACGGGGGGGTCTGCACGGACGGCGTGAACAGCTTCACGTGCACGTGCGCGGCGGGGTTCAGCGGTGCGACGTGCGCGACGAACGTCAATGAATGCGTGCCGAACCCGTGCCAGAACGGCGGTACGTGCGTCGACGGGGTGAACAGCTTCACGTGCACGTGCGCGGCGGGGTTCAGCGGTGCGACGTGCGCGACGAACGGCAACGAGTGTGCCCCGAACCCCTGTCAGAACGGCGGCACGTGCACGGACGGTGTCGACAGCTTCACGTGCACGTGCGCGGCGGGATTCAGCGGGGTCACGTGCGCCACGAACATCGACGAGTGCGCGGGCAATCCGTGCCAGAACGGCGGCACGTGCATCGACGGCATCGCCAGCTTCACGTGCAACTGCCCCGCCGGATTCAGCGGCCCCACGTGCGGGACGAACATCAACGAGTGCGCCGGGAACCCGTGCCAGAACGGCGGCACGTGCGCGGACGGCATCAATGCTTTCACGTGCACCTGCGCGGCCGGGTACAGCGGCCCCACGTGCGGCACGAACATCGACGAGTGCGCCGGCAATCCGTGCCAGAACGGCGGCACGTGCGTGGACGGCATCGCGAGCTTCACGTGCAACTGCCCCGCCGGGTACAGCGGCCCCACGTGCGGCACGAACATCGACGAGTGCGCCGGCAATCCGTGCCTGAACGGCGGCACGTGCGTGGACGGCATCGCGAGCTTCACGTGCAATTGCCCCGCCGGGTACAGCGGCCCCACGTGCGGCACCGACATCAACGAGTGCCTGACCGGCAATGGTGGCTGCCACGCGAACGCCACCTGCACGAACACGTTCGGCTCGCGAACGTGCGCATGCAACTCCGGGTACACGGGCGACGGCCTGATGTGCATCGACAGCCAGGCGCCCACGGTCCCCACGATCCTCTCGTCCGCGCCGGGGAACCGCCAGGCGAGCCTGACGTGGTCCGCATCGACCGACAGCGGCAGCGGCGTCGCCTCGTACCAGATCGGGCACTGCGCTCCCGCACCGTGCTCGCCTGGCGCGCCGCAGGTGACGGGCATCGCGCCGGCCCAGGCCGGCAGCCCCTTGTTGGTCTCGGGGCTGTCGAACTGCACCCCCCACACCATCGGGATCCGAGCGATGGACGGCGCCGGCAACCCGAGCGCCTACACGACGGTGGACCTCACGCCCACGATCCCGGCCCCGGTCAACCTGCAGGTGCGCCCCGGTGTGGGCAGCGCCGAGGCGACCTGGGCCCCGGTGCCGAACGCCACCGCGTACGACGTCTGCGCCTCGGACGCCGCGAACGCCTGCGTGTCCGGCGGCGTCCTCACGACGCCGGGCGCCACGCCGGGCCACTTGCTCCAGGGGATCCCTGGGAACACGACGCGCTACGCGGTGCGCGCCCGTGATGGCGCCTGCATCAGCGTCGCGAGCGGAGACTACGTCACGCCCCCACCCTTCCAGCTCGTGCAGACAGGCACGACCGACGGCGTCGCGACCGGAGATCGCACGGGCGCTGCCGTGGCCTTCCTGGGCGACCTCGACGGCGACGGCGGCGAGGAGTACGCGGTCGGCTCGCCCGGAACCGGCGACGTCAGCGTCTACCGCAGCAGCGACCATGCTCACCTGGCCTCCGTCGGCTCCCTGGCCGGTGGCACCGGCGCCGCCCTCGCGGTCGTCGGTGACTGGTCGGGCGATGGCGTGCCGGACTTCGCCGTCGCGAATCCCACGGACTCGGAGAGCCAGGGAACGGTCAGCGTGCACAGCGGCGGCACGCTGGGGGAGCTCCTCTACACGAGCGGCGCGGCGCTCGGGGCGGTCGGACCCACGCAGCTCGGCGCCGGGCTGGCCGGGGTGGGCGACATCAACGGCGACGGCGTGCCGGACCTCGCGATCGGCGCGCCGGCGCTGAACGGCGCGGGCAGCGGGCGCGGGGCGGTGTACATCCTCTCGGGCGCCGCGGGCCACGCCGTCATTCGGCGACTCGACGGCGCCGCGGACAACGATCAGTTCGGCGCCGCCGTGGCCCCGCTGGGCGACGTCAACGCCGATGGCCACGCCGACTTCGCGGTCGGCGCGCCCGGCACTGCGCCCGGCGGCACGGTGTACGCGTACTCGGGGCTCGTCGTGACGACGACCGGCCAGGCGGGCGCGGAGCTGTGGAGCCAGAGCGGATCCGGCGCCGGCGCGGAGTACGGCAGGCGCCTCGCGCAGGTCGGCGACGCGAACGGGGACGGGCGTGGCGAGCTCGCGGTGGGCTCGCCCGGCACTGCCAGCGGCCGCGCGGCGCTCCTCGACGCAGGCTCCGGCGCCCAGCGCTGGTCGCACGATGGCGTCTCCGCGGGCGCGGGTTATGGCTCCTCCGTGGCCCCCGCCGGGGACGTGGATGGGGACGGCACGGCGGACGTCGCGATCGGCGCGCCCGGCCTCTCGGGCGAGGTGGTCGTGCGCTCGGGGGTCTCGGGCCTCGTGCTCTACCGCCTGACCGGGCTCCCCGGCCAGTCCTTCGGCGTCTCCCTGGCGAGCGGCGACCTGCAGGGCGACGGCTTGCCCGAGCTCCTCGTGGGGGTCGAGCACGCCGACGCGGGCCCCGCCGTCCCCGTCCCCGACGCGGGCCTGGTGGCGCGCTTCTCCTCGAACGCGCTGCACGCGGCGCGCGCGGCGCAGGTCGATCCGCTGGGGAAACAGGGCTTCGGCTCCACGGGCGAGCCGTGGCGCGGCCCCACCCGGACGCTGTCCGTGGCGGCCGGCGGCGGCATGGGGCCGTACACGTACACGATGGTCGACCCGCACTCGGGGACGCCCTCGGTCAACGCCAGCGGCCTCTACGCGGCCGGGAACAACGTGCGCCAGCGCGACGTCCTGCGCATCACCGACAACGATGGCCGGCAGGTCGAGGTGGGTGTCGGCGTCGTCGATCACAACTTCGGGCCCCTCGTCAGCGCGGGCGGCGGCGGCGAGAGCCGCGGCTTCGCGGTGGCGACCGCGGGAGACACCAACGGGGACGGCTTTCCGGACTACCTCGTCGGCGCCCCCGGCAATGCCGGCAACAGCGGCAGCGTGTCCGTGCTGTCGGGCCTCGACGGCTCGACCCTGCGGACCCTGGGCGGCGCCGGCGGCGAGCGGTTCGGCGAGGCCGTGGTCGGTCTGGACGACTGGAACGCCGACGGCTTCGCCGACTACGCGGTCGGCGCGCCGCTGGCGAGCGGGGCAGGCCCTGGTTCAGGCCGCGTGGTCGTGTTCTCGGGCGCCGACGGTACCGTCCTTCTGCAGCGCGACGGGTCGGGCGCCGGTGCGCATCACGGAGCGTCCCTCGCGGCCGCCGACGTCGATGGCTACGGGGCGGTCGACCTCGTCATCGGCGCGCCGGACCACACGGGCTTGCTCCTCGGACAGGGGCAGATCGAGGTCCTCGACGGCACGCCGGGCTTCCACAACCCGATCGTCATCGTGGAGGGGGCCCTCGCGCTCGAGCACCTCGGCGCCTCGGTGACCGCGAGCGCGCTGACGGTCGGCGCGGCCCAGTTCGCGGGCACGTTCGGCGGCGGCGCGCCGGGCGACGGCGCCACGGTGCTGCCCTACGTGGCCCTCTTCGACGGGCTCACGGGGCAGCTCGTCGACACGTACCCCGGCGCCATCGGAGACGGCACCGGAAAGTCCGTGGCCGTGCTCGGTCCGCCCGGCCCCGGCCTGGCCGGCTTCGTCGTCATCGGGCGCCCCGGCGCCGCCGCGGGCGCCGGCCTGATCGACGTGATCGACGTCGACGTGCCCACGATGCTGTGGACGGTGACGGGCGCGCCCGGCGAGGGGCTCGGCCAGTCCCTCTGCACGACCGTGGATGCCAACCAGGACGGCGTGAAGGACGTCGTCGTCGGCCTCGCGGGACCGGGCAACGCACGCGTCCTCGATGGCGTCGACGGCTCCCTCGTGCTCTCGCTGGCGCCCGGCAGGACCGTGGCCGCCGGCGACGTGGACCGTGACCAGATCCCCGACTTCCTCGTCGGTGATGCGACCGCGGGCGGCGGAAACGGGATGGCCCAGCTCCTGCGCTCGGCGCTGCCGCCCTTCCTCGCCCGGCCGGTCGGCGTCGCCGCGACGGCGTCCTCGCCCACCCAGCTCGACGTGACGTGGACCGACACCTCGGCCAACGAGGCCGGGTTCGCGGTGGAGTTCCGTCCGCTCCGTGGCACGTGGACCCAGGGCCCGACGACGGGCGCCGACGCCGCGGCGGCCTCGATCCTGTCGCTGGCGCCGAACACGGCCTACCTCGTCCGCGTCCGCGCGACCAGCCCCTCGAGCGCCTCGAGGTACTCGCGGCAGGTGCTCGCGTTCACGCCCCCGTAGCTCCCCGCTGATACGCCTTCTGCTACCGTCGGCGGGTGATCCTCCCGGAATACGATGCGCTCGACGCCATGGGGCTCGCCGAGCTGGTGCGGCGCGGGCAGGTGTCCGCGGGCGAGCTCCTCGAGACCGCGATCGCGCGGATCGAGGCGCGGAACCCGCGCCTGAACGCGGTGGTCCACACGATGTACGAGCGCGCGCGCGCGTGCCTGCCGCGCTTGCCGGCAGGGCCGCTCCATGGCGTGCCTTTCCTGCTCAAGGACCTCGGCCTGCAGCTCGCCGGGACGCCCACGACCGGGAGCACGCGCCTGCTCGAGGGACACGTGGCCGAGCGATCGAGCGTGCTCGCGGAGCGCTACGAGGCGGCGGGGCTGCAGCTCGTCGGCAAGACGAGCACGCCCGAGCTCGGCATCATGGGCATCACCGAGCCGGCGCTGCGCGGCCCCTGCAGGAACCCCTGGAACCCCGAGCACACGCCGGGTGGCAGCTCGGGCGGCGCGGGCGCGGCGGTGGCGGCGCGCATGGTGCCGGCCGCGCACGGCGGCGACGGCGGCGGCTCGATCCGCATCCCCTCGTCGGCGTGCGGTCTGTTCGGGCTCAAGCCGACGCGCGGGCGCGTCACGATGGCGCCGTTCGCCGGCGAGGGCTGGGGCGGCTTCGTGCAGGAGCACGCGCTGACGCGCTCGGTGCGCGACAGCGCGCTGTTCCTCGACGTCGTCGATGCGCCGACGCCGGGCGAGCCCTACGTCGCGCCGGCCAAGGCGCGCCCGTGGATCGAGGAGGTGGGCGCGCCCGTGGGGCGCCTGCGCGTCGCGTTCTGCAAGGAGGCGCTGTTCGCCGACCAGATCCACCCCGACTGCGTGGCCGCCGTCGAGCGCGCGGCGAAAATGCTGGCCGACCTCGGCCACGAGGTCGCCGAGGCGCGGCCGCAGTTCGCGCGCGACGAGCTCGTGCGCGCCTACTTCGTCCAGATGGCGACCTGCGTGGCCTGCGACGTCGAGGAGATCGCGGCGCTCGCGGGCGCGCGGCCGCGCGCGAAGGACTTCGAGCCGGCCACGTGGCTCTGCGCGATGATCGGCTGGAAGAGCCACGCGAGCGAGCTCGAGCGGGCGCGCCGGGTGATGATGGCGGCCGCGCGCACCACGGCCGCGTTCTTCGAGCAGCACGACGTCTTCGTCACCGCGACGACCGGGCAGCCACCGGCGCGCGTCGGCCAGCTCGGGCTCTCCGCGGCCGAGCGGCGGCAGCTCGCCGTCCTGCGCAAGCTCCCGCTGCGCAGCCTGCTCGCGGTCGCGCTCCGCGAGATGGGCGGCGAGAAGCTCGCCTACACGCCGAACACGCAGCTCTGGAACCAGACCGGCCAGCCGGCGATGTCGGTGCCGCTCCACTGGAACGACGCGGGCCTGCCCATCGGGGTGCAGGTCGTCGGTCGCTTCGGCGGCGAGGCCACGCTCTTCCGCCTGGCCGCGCAGCTCGAGGCCGCGCACCCGTGGGCGGAGCGCCGCCCGCCTGGGATCTGAGGCGCGCTCAGTCGGTCTTCGCGGGCACCGGCAGCCCGACGGCCTGCATGAGCGCGAGCGCGTTGCTCGTGTGCACGACGCCGGGGTGCAGCGTGTAGTCGAAGCGGAGCGCGCCGTCGCGCAGCTCGTCGACGAAGTGGACGTTCTCGACGCGCGGATCCGCCGTCCCGGCCGCGAGCGCGAGGTCGTGCGTCGTCACGAGGCCGATGGCGTCGCGGTCGAGCAGGCCCGCGACGACGGCGCGGCCGCCGATGCGGCGGTCGTGGGAGTTCGTCCCGTGCAGGATCTCGTCGAGGAGGAACAGGCACCCCGGGCCCTGCTCCGCGAGGGCGACGACCTGACGCAGGCGCGTGATCTCCGCGAAGAAGCGGCTGGTCCCCTCCTGGAGCGAGTCCTGGACCCGCAGCGTGGCGCCGATGCGCAGCGCCGACACGCGCAGCCGGCGCGCGCGGACGGGCGCCCCCGCGAGCGCGAGGACGACGTTCGTCCCCACGGTGCGCAGGTACGTGCTCTTGCCGGACATGTTCGAGCCGCTGACGACGCGGGCGCGCACCGCGCCGCCGAGCGAGACCGGGTTCCGCACCGCGCGCGAGGCGGGCAGGAGCGGGTGGCCGAGCGCTTCGCCCTCGACGACCGGGGCGCCGTCGTCGAGCTCGGGGAACGGATCGTCGGGGTGCTCGAAGGCGAAGCCCGAGATGGACAGGAGCGCCTCGAGCTCACCGACGGCGTCGAGCCACCGACGGAGGTCCGCGCCGTGGCGGCGGCGCCAGCGCTCGAGCGCGAGGCCGAAGTGGACGTCCCAGTGCAGGAGGAACGCGAGCGGCGCGAAGAGCTGGCTCTTCGCCGCTTCCGACCAGCCGACGAGGCGCGCGAGCCCGCGGGTGGCGCGGGCGGCCGAGCCGGCCTCGGTCACGAGCGCGCGGCGGCTCGCGGCCAGCAAGGGGTCGTCGAACGTCTCGCGCTCGAGGCGCTCGAGCACGCGCGAGAGCTCGCCGAGCTGGCGCGCCGTGCGGGCCGCGCCGAGCTGCGTGGGCTGGACGAACGCGCTGGCGGCGCGTCTGGCGAGCCACGTGAGGAGCACCCCCGCGCCGAAGGCGCCCCGCGCCCAGGCGGTGGGGGCTCCGGCCGGCGCCAGCCACCAAGCGAGCGCCGCGGCGGCGGAGAGGCCCGGCAGCGTCCACGCGAGCAAGGCGTGGAGGCCGCCCGCGGAGGCGGGGGCCGCCTCGCCCCAGGCGAGGAGCGCGGCGGGCGAGAGGCGCTCGGCCGCGTCGTCGCTCGCGAGCCACAGCGCCTCGCGGAGGTCGAGGCGGTCGCGGAGCGCGCGCACGGCGGCCTGCCGGGCGCGCACGGCGGGCAGGGGGGCGGGCGCGAGGAGCCAGGCCGCCAGCGTGTGACGCCCCGGCTCCGTGCGCGCCGAGCAGAGGAGCTCGTAGAGCGAGCCTCGTCCGAAGAGGTCGAGGTCCGCCGCGTACGGGTGGTCGGCGGGTGCGCGTCCCTCGCCGGGATCACCGTGGCCGGCCCAGTCGTCGTCGAGGCGACGCAGGCCCGCCTCGTGGTAGCGCACCGCGCGCGAGGCGGCCGCGAGCGCCCGGTGCGCGCGCTCGTGGACGATCACGAGGGCGATGAACACCGCGACCGGCGCGAGGAGCAAGGCCTGCGGCAGCGCGCCCTGCCACGCGGCGACGGCGAGCCCGATCCCGCCGAGCACGGTGACGAGCCGCGCGTTCGCGATGCGATCCACGCTGATCTGCCGGCTCGCCGCGACCTCGGCGCGCGCCCGACGGCGCGCCGCGTACTCGTCCCTGGGCCCGTGCTGCACGGACCCGCCTCGCGCTGACATGCCCGAGGGGTAGCACGAGGCCGCAGCCTCAGCGGCAGGCGATGCGGCGCGGCCCGAGATCGAGGTCCTTGATGAGGGTGTCGAAGCCGAGGGCGTTGGCGCGCGGGCAGACGCTCGTCGCCAGGCTCGCGGAGCCGTACTCCACCTCGAAGACGGCCTTGTTGGCCGCGATGAACGGGCGCAGGAGGTCGCACTCGTCGTACTGGAAGCACTGCTCGTCGAGGGCCCAGTCGAACGAGGAAACGAGCGCCTGCACCTGATCGAGATCGTTCTTGAGCCCGACCGACAGGCCGCGCGCGTGCGCGGAGTCCGCGAGGAAGCGGTTGTAGTCGAGCTGGTCGGCGGCGGTCAGGCCGTGGCCGTTGCGGTTCGCATAGCCGTCGACGTTGTCGGGCTCGACCGCGTCGCAGCCCTTCTGCGCGGCGAGCGCGAGCCGCGCGGTCATGAGGTCGCGCACGGCCTGGGCGCGCGTGTCGAGCCAGCGCTCGCCGGGCCAGCCGTCGAGGCCGTTGCCGAGCGTCGCGGCGGGGAACTGGCTCGAGTCAGGGCGCCCGGGCTCGTAGGAGCCGGCGCTGAAGTAGCAGATGACCTTGCGCCCCTGCGCGTGCAGCGCGGCGATCGCCTGGGGAGACGTCTCGAAGAGATCGATGTCGTACGCCTGGACGTCGAGGGACGTGTCGAGCGTCCCCGTGAGCTGCCACTGCCACGACGTGCCAGGGGTCGGCCGCCAGATCGCGCTGCCGCTGCCCGCGCCGCCAGTGCCGGCACCGCCAATGCCCGCACCGCCAATGCCACCGCCGCCAATGCCACCGCCGCCAATGCCGCCGCCGCCAGTGCCGGCACCGCCAATGCCCGCGCCGCCAATGCCCGCGCCGCCGGTGCCCGCGCCGCCATTTCCGCCCCCCGCCGCGCCTCCGCCACTTCCGCCCCGGTTGCCGGCCCCCGCCGTGCCGCCGCCGCCGCTCGTCCCCGCGCCTCCGGAGCCGCCGCGCCCCGGGCCGGGCACCGGCCGGCAGGACGTGCCGGCGGGGCAGGTCACCGCCGGCGTGGCGCCGCAGCGCACCGGCGCCTCGGCTGGCACGCACCAGCCCGTGGTCGCCCCCGCCGCCGCGGGCGGCACCAGGCAGACCTGCCCGGAGCCGCAGCCGGTCCCCGACGTCGCGCAAGGCACGAGCTGCGTGAACGCCTCCGGCAAGCACCAGCGTGGGCGATTGCCCACCTCGGCCGCCGTGCCGCTCGCCTGCGCGGCGACCTCGGCCTGGAACGTGTCGTTGCCGTCGGCGACGACCGACGGCTCGGCGCCACAGCCGACGAGCAGCACGAGCGCGGGAGCGAGGGAGAGGAGCGGGCGTGACATGGGGCCTCCTGCCTGGTTGCCCCCTGACACGGCCGATCCGGCCGCGTTGCGCCCCCGGGCGCAGAAAGATCAAAAAAAACACGCAGCACCCGGGGCACGGCGGAGCGTGGGTGCCCCAAAAGCTCACAACTCTTGGTCTTTCTTCGCAAGTCCGTGAAGCCCCGACCGTGAGTAATCCCCGGCCACTGTGTGCTGCCGGCACTTCGGCAGCCGTGCTGAAGCCCCGACCGTGAGTAATCCCCGGCCACTGTGTGCTGCCGGCACTTCGGCAGCCGTGCCGTGGCCCCGAAGCCCCGACCGTGAGTAATCCCCGGCCACTGTGTGCTGCCGGCACTTCGGCAGCCGTGCCGTGGCCGAGCGGTGAGGCGTGCCGACG
>CAZQJC010000335.1:0-11934 GCA_964593795.1 uncultured Myxococcales bacterium
GTCTTCGCTCGCTGCGCTCGCTACGCCCTTGCGGCTCGCTGCGCTCGCCTCGCGGACGGCTGGGCGACGATCTGCGGACGCAGGAGCGGCCACTCCTCTGAGCGGACTCGAGGTGCCAAGCTCGCCCCCGCGCTCCGGATCGTGGACGTGGACGTGGACGTGGACGTGGACGTGGACGATCCGGAGCGGTGCCCGAAAGGCGTTGACGCCCAACACGGTATCTTGCGGCTCGCTCCGCTCGCCTCGAGAGCCGCTCCGCTGCGCGAAGGACGGCCTCGCTGCGCTCGCCTCGCAGACGGGAGGCCGCCGCTCATCTGCGCGGCCTTCAGGGACAGCCCTACAATCCGTGGACGATGAGCCAGCGCTTGCCGTCGTTCTCGAGCTCGAGCTTGTTGTACTCGGTGATCCGCTTGTAGCGATCGTTGCCACCCTCGCGCCCGCTCGCGAGCTGGAAGCTGGCGTCGATGTAGACCTCGACCTCGGCCACGCGCTTGGTCTTGTCGAGCTGCTTGACGTGGATCTTCCGGTACTCCAGGCCGTAGCGGACGGTGCGCAGGCGCGTCATCCGGTCGCTGATGATGGTCTTGAGCTGGTCGTAGCCGTAGTCGTCCTCGGCCGCGGGCGTGCCGGAATCCTCGTGGTAGTTCGGCGACACGAGGGCCAGCACCCCGGCCGCGTCGCGCTGCTGCAACCGCTGCCGGTAGCGCTCGAGCACGTCGATGATCTGCTCGTTTTCCTGCGTGGCCTCGATGGTCGTACCCCGGATCGTGTTGAGGCTGCCCGAACAGGCGGACAGGCCCACGACCGGCAAGAGGAGCAGCATCCAGATTGAACGCATGACGCGAAGGATTACGCCACGGGCCGACCATTCATTCCAACAAACCGCAGGTTCGAGAAAAAAAGCTGGATTGTGGCCGCCAGCAGGTCTAGTGTTCCCCCGGCCCGTAACTGGTGTACGCGGGCTAACATTATTGGTTTTTCGAGGTACACTTTCGCGTGTCGGGGGGAATCCCCGGGAGGAGCGCGCGTTGCTGGACCGACAGAACGATCTGCTGGGAGAAGCGGAGGCGCGCGTGCGTCAGCATCCGCGCTACGAGGTGCAGGCGGACGTCGAGCTGCTGTCGAGAGAGGGCTCGACATCACCCGACGGTGCGCCCCACCGCATCCAGAACATCTCGCTCGGGGGAATCTGTATCCAGACGCCCCGGTTCGAGGAGGTGGGCACGGAGGTGGATCTCGTCATCCACATCCCAGTGCTGGCCTCGGACGTCGTGATCCGCGGCAAGGTCGTGTGGGCGAACCGTGAGCCCCCGATCGAGCTCGGGATCCGCTACGTCGACCTCGACGAGGGCCGCAAGAGCACGCTGCGCCGGTTCGTGACCCTGGTCGCGGACGATCGCGCCGCGGTCGAGCAGGCCATCGCGACGCAGACGCCCATCCCCGCCCGCGCAGCGTCGTAGGTCGCCTCGGCCTCCGCCGAGGGGGTCGCTTCAGCGGTCTCCGATCAGCGCAAGGAAACCACGCTCACCAAGCGCCTCGAGCCGGTCCAGCCGGCGGAGGTAGCGGCGGTAGTCTTTGCCCGGCGCAGCCCCCAGCCCCGCCCGCAACGTCACGTCCGTGATGCGCGTGATCGAGAACCGAACCGCCGCGAGACGCGCCTCGGCGAACAGCCCCGCGCGCTCGCGCGCCTCGAGCGCCCGCACCGACCGGTATCCCGCGAGCAGGCCCTCGGGCAGTCCGGCGACGAAGTCGTCCTTTCCGAACGCCCAGGCCAGCAGCGTCACGGCGAGGTCGTAGGCGTAGGGGCCGATCACGGCCTGCTCGAAGTCGAGGAGCGCCACCAAGCGGCGCGCTTCGTCGAAGAGCACGTTGTCGAGGAAGAGATCCTGGTGGATGGGCCCGACGGGAAGCTGCGGGTCGCGCGCCCGCGCCACCTCGGCGAGCGCAGCCGCGAGTCGCGCGTGCGCAGCCGCGAGGTCGGTGCGCCCCGCGACGCGGATGACCTCGAGCCGCGCCTCGAGGTGCGCCACGGTGTAGCTGCCCGGCCCCAGCCGATCGCGCACCGCCGGCGGGAGCGCTGCGCCGGCGAGGTGCAGCCGCGCGAGGGCCTCCCCGGCCGCGCGTGCGTCGGCGGGCACGAGCTCGGCGCGTCCTAGGTGACGGCCCTGGATCCAGGGGAACGCCGAGCACCACTTGGGAGGGTCGCCGAGCGGGACGAACCAGCCGCCGTCCTTGCCGCGCAGCGGCCGCGGCGTGGGGACGCCGAGCGGCACGAGCGCATCGACGAGGCATGCCTCCGTCTCCACGTCGTGGGACTCCTTGCCCTCGTTGATGCGCAGGAAGAAACGCCCGCGCGGCGTGTCCACGCGGAAGTTGCTGTTGACCGTACCGGCGTCGAGCGCCTGGAACGCCGAGGGCGGGCCGAGGTCGAAGGCCGCGCAGAGCTGCGCAACGTCGGCGGGGGCAAGGACGGTGAGGCGCGCCACGCCGGCATCCTACTACCGTCATCGGATATCATGCGCCCGTGCCCGTGGCCGACGAGCGCCAGCGCCTGATCGAGCAACACCTCGGGTACGTGCGCGCCCTCGCCACCAAGGAGCGCGCGCGGCTCGGCGCGCGGGTGGACCTCGAGGAGCTCGTGGCGTACGGCTCGCGTGGGCTCGTCGAGGCCGCGGAGCGCTTCGACCCCTCGCGCGGACTCGCGTTCGTCACGTTCGCCCACTACCGCATCAGGGGCGCGATCTTCGACGGCTTGCGCGAGATGGGCTGGCTCTCCCGCGCCGAGTACGCGCAGCAGCGCGCCGAGGATCGCGCAAACGCCTTCCTCGAGAACGCGGCGGAGCGAGAAGGCGGCGCCGAGCGCCCGGCCGGCTCGCTCGAGGACGAGGTCCGCGGGCTCGCCGACGCGGTGGGTGCCCTGACCGCCATCTTCGTGACCTCGCTCGAGGCCGAGCCCGGCGCCGCGCGGATCGCGGATCCCGGCGCGACCCCCGAGGCGCGCCTCGGCGACGCCCAGGCCGGTACGCGCGTGCGGCGTGCGGTCGCGAAGCTGCCCGAGAAGGAGCGCAGACTCGTCGAGGCCTACTACTTCCAGGGCAAGAAGCTCGAGGAGGCCGGCGCGCTCCTCGGGCTGTCGAAGTCCTGGGCCTCGCGCCTGCACGCCCGCGCGGTCGAGCTCCTGCGCGAGGCGCTCTCCGAAGAGGGCCTCGCCGCCCCCTGATCGCGCGTGCTAAGATCAAGGCGTGGCGTTTCTCGTGCCGACGCCCGCCGCCCGCGTGGCGCTCGCGCGCCGTGCTCGTTTCGAGCGAGCATCGGCCACGCGCTCGCTGCTGCTGTCCACGGTCTTCCTGCTCGGCATGATGGCGTGGTTGTTCCTGGCGGTGCAGGCTCGGCTCGGCGTCGCCGCGGCGCGCGATCCGACCACAGGGGCGTGGGTCGTCGCGCTCGGGCTCGGCTCCCTGTTCCACGGGGCGATGGGCCTGCGCGAGCTGGCCCGCCGGGAACGGCTCGGGCCGTGGGCCTGGAAGGCGCTCGTCGGCGCCCATGCCCTGGCCCTGCTCGCGCTGGCCTCTCTGCTCCTCTCGATCTGACGTGCGCCGCTCCGTCCTTTTCTTCGCCCTGGAACGAAGCTAGTGTCCGCGCCATGCGTTCTTCGCTCGTGGCGGCGCTCGCCGGCGTGCTCGCCCTTGCCGGGGTCGCGGGCGCCGATCCCCTCGCGGCCGCGCAGGCCTCCGGCGGCGAAGGCGCCCCGGCGGAGCCGGATCGCCCGCTCTTCGCGCTGTCGGTGGGCATGGGCTTTTCTCCCGAGAGCTTCACCACCGTGCCGGTCGGGTCCACGGCGAGCGAGCGTCCGAGCTCGCTCGCGTTCCTGTTCGACGGCGAGATCATGGGGCGCGGCGGCCTCGGCTTCCTCGCGCGCATGGTCGGGCTCGGCGGCGAGGAGGACAAGCGCATCGGCTACGACCGCGTGGTCGCCACCGGCGCGCTCGAGGTCCGGCCGCTCACGCTCACCGGCGTGGCGGGCAGCGACTTCGGCGGGCGGCTCCTGCGGCGCGTCGCGGGTGAGGTCGGCCTGGCCTACGAGCGCGTCAACTCGGGCGCGAACGACACCTACCGGATCGGCCTCCACCTCGGCCTGCACGCCGACGTGCCCCTCGGCGGCTCGGGCGACCGCGGCCTCTTCCTGCGCCTCGGGGTCGCACGGCGTATCGGCTTCGCGGGCCGCGACGAGATCAAGAACCTGCCCATCTGCCCGGCGATGGTGTCGCAGTGCCCAGTGAGCGACACGGCGCTCGACCTGCACGCGCTCGTCGGCGCGTCGTTCTGAGCCGCGTGACCCGCGTCCTGCTGCGCGCACCGGCGCTGTGGCTCGCGCTCGCCGCGGGCTGCGCCTCCGCGCCTGTCCCGCTCACGCCGCCGGAGAAGGGCAGCCAGGCCGAGCGGGCGCTGCCCGCCGAGGGCGATCCGCTCACGCTCTCGCCCACGCAGCGTCGCGACGAGCTACACCTCCTGCTCGAGACCATCCAGTCGTCCTACGCGCACCTGGAGCTCAAGCGGCGCGAATACGGCCTCGACCTCGGCAAGCTCGAGGCCAAGCACCTCGCGGAGCTCGATCGCGCGCGGACCTGGCGCGACTACGAGCGCGTGTTCGTCGAGCTCATCACGGGTTTCCACGACACGCACCTGACCTGGCGCAGGAAGCGCGGCGCCGGCGAGACCAAGCGCCGCGGCGAGCGGCTCGGCCTCGACACGCGCTGGGTGCCCGCGCCGGGCGCCGACGCCCTCGTGGTCGCGCGCGCGTGGCCCGGCTCCGACGCGGAGAAGAAGGGCATCCTGCCGGGGGACCGCGTCCTCGCGCTCGACGGCGTGCCGATCGAGGAGCGCTTCGCCGAGTGGCTGCCGGTCCGCAGCTACTCGCGGCTCGAGGGGGCGCGCACCGAGTTCGCCGAGGGGGCGTGGGCGTTCCACCGCGTCGCCAAGACCTCCGCCACCGCGCCGCGCAGGCTCCGCCTCGAGCGCGAAGGCAAGATCCTCGAGCTCGACGTCCTGCCCGAGACGAGCGGCCGCCCGGACAAGAAGGGCCCCAAGATCACGCTCACGCGGGTGCGCGGCGTCCCGGTCCTGCGCATCGCGAGCCTGCTCGTCCCGCACAAGGAGCTGCCGGCCGAGGTCGACGACCTCGCGCGCAGCCTGCTCAAGGAGTCGCGCGTGGTGGTCGATCTGCGCGGCAACCCCGGCGGCTACGCGCAGTCGGCCGATGTCGTCGCGTCGCGCCTGCTCGGGCAG
This sequence comes from uncultured Myxococcales bacterium, assembly GCA_964593795.1. GTDB lineage: Bacteria > Myxococcota_A > Polyangia > JAHFDS01 > JAHFDS01 > JAHFDS01. Next base: position 5,287 of record CAZQJC010000335.1, read on the forward strand.
AAGCGGCAGGTCCGCACGCTGCGGCACCTCCTGAGCGAGCGAGCGCTCGAGGAGCGCAAGCACCTGCGCAAGGTGGCGCGCGATCCCGCGAACCCCGCGTGGTCGGTGCCGCTGCCGGTGACGCTCGACGTGCCCGCCGAGTGGCGGCGTCCGCCCGCTCCCCCCCTGCAGATCACCGTCCTCATCGACGCGGGCTGCGAGAGCGCGTGCGAGCTGCTCGCGCTGGCGCTCGCGTCCACGGAGCGCGCGCTGGTCCTCGGCGAGGCCACCGGCGGCGCGAGCGGCGGGCCGCTCAAGGTCGAGCTGCCGTACTCGCATGCGTTCGTGCGCATCCCGAGCTGGGCCACCTACGACACGCGGGGGCGGCCCATCGAGGGACGCGGGCTCGAGCCCGACGAGATCGTGCGGACCACGCGCGACGACGTACGCACCGGCCGTGACACCGTGCTCGAGCGCGCGCTCGATCGAGTGCTCGGGAATTGAAATTTCAGATCTCTTCGAGCCGACGGATCGCGGTGGCGGTGCCGGGCTGGAGCGAGAGGGCGCGCTCGAGGCAGTCGCGCGCTTCCTCGCGCATGCCGAGCTGCGCGTAGGCGGTCCCGAGGTGCGCCCACGAGGGCGCGTGCGCGGGCACGAGCTTGAGGACCCGCAGGAACCCCTCGGCGGCGGCCCCCGCGTCGCCCGCGACGAGGGCCGCGTAGGCGCGGCCGAAGATGTCCTCGCCGCGGGCCAGGTCGGCCGGCCGCACGCCCGGCAGCGCGTGGCGCACGGCCGCGTTGTAGGCGACCACGATCGCGCGCGCCGAACGCCGGCGCGCCTGGTGCCCGCGCGCCTTCTCGGCGCGGTCGAGGTAGGCGAGGAGCGCGAGGTACATGCGCCCCTGGCGGCGCGAGCGCTGCGCCACCACCGCCAGGTTCCAGTGATGGATGGCGGTGTCGGGCGCGATCGCGGCGGCGCGTTCGAGGTGGAAGGTGGCACGCGACAGCTCACCCTGCTCGAGGAGCTGCAGGCCAAAGGCGGTGTGCAGCGCGGCGTCGTCGGGTTCGCCGCGCAGGGCCTCGCGCACGGCCTCCGGTGGCGGCACGCGCCGGGGCAGAACGGCCTCGAGCGGCGTGGCCACGTCACCCGCGCTGCCGGCCAGCGGCCGCATGGCGCGCGAGGCGATCGCGCGGACCAGGGCTTGCGCCCGCGCACCGCCACGGAGCGACAGCTCGGCGCAGAAGGCGTCGAGCTCGTCGGGCGGGACCTGCGCGAGCACGAGGGCCGCCGCGTCGTCCATCTCGGCGGGCGTCCCGAGCGAATCGAGCAAGCCCTGCACCTCGCCGTCGAGACGCGCCTCGTTGCGGGTCGGTCGAGTCCGCGCCTCGGTGACCTCGCCGTAGGAGGCGAGGAGCGCGGCCTTGCGCGCGTCGGTTACCGCGCGGTCCGCGAGCAGCCGGGCGAGCTCGCGCCGCGCGAGCGCGTCATCGAGCCGGACGAGGAGCCAGCAAGCCCAGGCGGCCTCGGCATCGGCGCCGGAAGCGATCGCCCGGCCGAGGAGCCGCACCGCCGGGGGGCCCGCACGGCGGGCACTGGCGAGAAGGCGCGCCCGGCGCTTCTCGTCGAAGCCGCTCCCACATCGCACCGCAACCAGCGACCCAGCGACCGCGCGGAGATGCGACAATGCATAGGAAACATTGGTCTTTTCTTCCCCGTCGCGGCTCTTTCGCCCCATTCGACGCGCCTGTGGCACCTACGCTACATGTATGGTCACCTGCCGTCAATGGAAGACGTCCCGGAGGAGAGAACGCCAGGGCCGCCAGGCACGCCAGTCGGGCCGGCGGACGCGCCAGGGGCCAGCGCGCCGAGGGCGCACGGCAGCCACCTACCGGCCACCGCCCCGCGATTCGGAACACATGCACATATGCGGATATGCAGAATCCTGCCGTCGCTCGGCGACTGCATCCGTCTTCTCGAGGCGAGCGCAGCGAGGCCGTCTCCGAAACGAGCGCAGCGAGCCCGTCTCCGAGGCGAGCGCAGCGAGCCCGTCTCCGAGGCGAGCGCAGCGAGGCCCTCTCCGAGGCGAGCGCAGCGAGGCCCTCTCCGAGGCGAGCGCAGCGAGCCGCAAGGGCGTAGCGAGCAACGCGAGCGAAGACGCAGGGAGGGGGGCCCGGTTGGGCTTTGCCCAACCGGGGGAGGGGCGGCGCGCCCCTCCTGCGGCGGCCCTCGAGGCCGCCGATGGAAAGAAGGCTAGTACCTCGCCCCGCCACCTCCCGCCAACCCGATCAAAGCCACTGCGGCGAGGGACTAGCGCCCGAGGAGGTGCTTCTCGAAGAACATCACGAGGAGCTGCTGCGAGAGGTCGCGGTTCTCGCGCTTGCGGAAGCCGTGGCCCTCGTTGCGCGCGAGCATGTACCAGACGTCCTTGCCGCTCGCCTTGACGGCCTTGACGATCTGCTCGGCCTCCGTGACGGGCACGCGGGGGTCGTTCGCGCCCTGCAGGACGAAGAGCGCGCTCTTGATCTTGTCGACGTGGTTCAGCGGCGAGATTCCCTGCAGGAAGGTGCGCATGTCGGGATCGCGCTCGTCGCCGTACTCGACGCGGCGCAGGTCGCGCCGGTAGTCCTTGGTGTTCTCGAGGAACGACACGAAGTTCGAGATGCCGACGTTGTCGGCGCCCGCCGCGATGCGATCGGAGAAGTGCACGAGCGACGCGAGCACCATGTAGCCGCCGTAGCTGCCGCCATAGACGCCGACGCGCTTCGGATCGAGGTCCTTCTGCGTCGCGATCCAGTCGAGGAACGCGCCGATGTCCCTGACCGAGCCCTCGCGCAGCTTGCCGTTGTCGAGGCCGAGGTACTTCTTGCCGTAGCCGTCGGAGCCGCGGACGTTGGGCTCGATGACGGCGATGCCGAGGTCGGCGGCGAGGTACTGCACGAACGCGGAGAAGGTGGGCGTCGCCTGCGCCTCGGGGCCGCCGTGGATGAGGATGAGCGAGGCGCCCGTCGGCTGCTTGGGCTTGAAGTAGAACGCGGGGACCTCGAGGCCGTCCCACGACTTGACCTTGATGAGCGAGGCCGGCACGAAGTGCTTCTCGGACAGGCCCCCGGTCTCGCTCTCGGTCCAGCGCTGCAGGGACTTCTTCTTGAGGTCGTAGACGTACGCGTCGGCGGTGCGCGTCGCGCTCTCGAAGCCGAGGCCGAGCCGCGGCGCCTTCTTCGCGAACTTCACGTTGCCGATCACGCCCTCGGGGATCGCGGTGACGAGCGTGCGCTTCTTGCTCTTGGTGTCGAGCAGGTAGAGGCGATCGAGGCCGCCCTCGTTGACGACGAAGGCCAGCGTCTTGCCGTCCTCGCTCATGGTCAGCGAGCCGACGTTCCAGTGGATGTCGCGCGAGAGCGGCGCGAGCTTCTTCGTCGCGAGGTCGAGGTGGTAGAGCTCGAGGAAGTCGCCCTCGCGGTCGGACGCGACGAACAGGCCCCGGTCCTCCTTGTCCCACACCGCGGCGCGGTAGCTCGCGCGCTCGCCCTCGGGCGTGACGGGCGTTAGCTGGCCGCTCGCGATGTCGACGACGTGCAGGCGCGAGTGCTCGATCGACTTGTACTCGAGGACGAGGAGCTTGCCGCCGTCGTTCGAGAACCCGACCGGCGAGAAGTCCCCCGAGACCTGCGCGAGCAGGCGGTTCCCCGCGGGGCTCTTGCCGTCGCCGATCCAGAGGTCCATGTCCTTGCCGTTCCTGGCGTTGGACTTGAAGGCCATGCGCGAGCCGTCCTTCGAGAACACGAAGGCCTCGTTGCGCGACGTGCCGTCGGTGAGCAGCGTGCGCTTGCCGCTCGCGAGATCGAGCCGATGGATCTGGTGGTTCTCGTTGCCCCCCGCGTCCGACGTGAACGTCACCGCGCTGCCTTCGGGCACGAACTGCAGGCTTGCGACGGGCTCCTTGCCGAAGGTCAGCTGGCGCCTGTCGCCGCCCGGCTGCGACACGAGGTGCGCCTGCGCGGACGAGCCGAACTCGGTGGTGACGAGGACCCGCCGTCCGTCCGCGTCGAGATCGGCGAACGACGCGCGGCGGACCGACTGGTACTGCGCCATGCGCTGCTTGAGCGCGTCCGGCACCTGCGGCGTCCCCTCGAGCACGACCACACGATCGTCCTTGGGCGGAGGCGCGGGCGGCGCCTCGGGGCACTTCGGCGCTTCCACCACGGGCTTGGGCGGCGGCGCCGGCGGCGCGGGGGGCGCCTCCGGTGCGGGCAGCGCCTTGCGCGGCGGGCAGCAGGCGGAGAGGAGCAGGACGGAGGCGACCGGGACCAGGAGGTGGCGACGCATGGGGCGGGCAGGATAGCCGAAAGGCGCCCCCCGGCGGAGGCCCGAAGCCCGGAGCCCGGGGCGCCGGTTTTGTGGCATCCTGCGCGTTCCTCGGGCGCGGGCGCGCGGCCGACGGCGTGGAGGACGCAATGGAAAAGATCCTGAACTTCATCGGCGGCGAGTGGCGGCCGGCGGCGACCGGCCGCTTTGCCAAGGACCTCAACCCAGCGAACACCGACGAGGTGCTCGCCGAGGCGGTGCTCTCCGACGTCTCGGACCTGCACGCGGCCGTGGCGGCGGCGAAGGCCGCGTACCCGGCCTGGAAGAACACGCCGGCGCCCAAGCGCGGCGAGATCCTGTTCCGCGCGGTCGAGATCATGCGGCGGCGGCACGAGGAGCTCGCGCGCGTGCTCACGCGCGAGGAGGGCAAGATCTTCAGCGAGGCCAAGGGTGAGGTGCAGCGCGCCATCAACATCCTCGAGTACTGCGCGGGCGAGGGGCGGCGGCTCTACGGCGACGCCGTGCAGAGCGAGCTGCCGCTGAATTTTGCCTGGACGCAGCGCGAGCCTTACGGCGTCGCGGCGATCGTGACGCCCTGGAACTTCCCGGTCGCGATCCCCGTGTGGAAGCTCGCGCCCGCGCTCGTCACGGGCAACACCGTGGTGTTCAAGCCGGCGTCGCTCACGCCCTGGACCGCCAAGATCGTCACCGAGATCTTCGACGAGGCGGGCATCCCGAAGGGCGTGTTCAACCTCATCCTCGGCTCGGGCGCGATGGTGGGCGATCACCTCGTCACGCACCCGGACGTCAAGGTCGTCTCGTTCACGGGCTCGACCGAGATCGGCTCGCGCCTCTACGAGCAGGGCGCCAAGCACCACAAGAAGATCCAGTGCGAGATGGGCGGCAAGAACGCGGTGGTCGTGTTCGCGGACGCCGACCTCGACCTCGCGGTGGCGGGCACGATCGGCGGCGCGTTCGGCTCGACCGGCCAGCGCTGCACGGCCACGTCGCGCGCGATCGTGCACGCGGACCTGTTCGAGAAGTTCGTCGAGAAGGTGTGCGCGGCGGCCGAGAAGTACGTGGTCGGCGACGGATTGAATGCGGCCACGCAGATGGGTCCTTGCGTGGATGCGTCGCAGATGAAGACCGTGACCGACGGCATCGCGCGCGCGCTCGCCGACGGGGCGAAGCTCCGCTGCGGCGGCAAGCGCCTCGAGACCGGCGCCCACGCCAAGGGCTTCTTCCTGCAGCCGACGCTCTTCACGAACGTCCCGCCCGACTCGTTCCTCGCGCAGGAGGAGCTCTTCGGGCCCGTGCTCGCGGTGCTGCCCTTCAAGACCTACGACGAGGGCCTCGCCCTGGCGAACAACAGCGCGTTCGGCCTGACGTCGTCGGCCTACACGAACGACGTGGGCACGATGATGCGCTTCTGCGCGGACATCGAGACCGGCATCACCCACATCAACTCGCCCACCATCGGCGGCGAGGCGCACCTGCCCTTCGGCGGCATGAAGGCGACGGGCGTCGGCGAGCGAGAGGTGGGACGGACCGCCATCGAGTTCTACTCGCAGTGGAAGACGGTCTACGTGGACTACACGGGCGCGAAGCGCACGTCCAACGTGTACTGAGCGTACTCGCAACCCCTGATCGAGCACGAGCACGAGCACGAGCACGAGCACGAGGAGATGCGATGAGGACCTTGATTCAGAACGGCACGGTGGTGACGGCGTCGGACACGCAGGTGGCCGACGTGTGGATCGCGGGCGAGACCATCGAGGCGGTCGCGTCGCCCGCCCTGCGCGCGCAGCTCGGGCAGGCCGACCGCGTGATCGAGGCGAAGGGCAAGTACGTCATCCCGGGCGGGATCGACGCGCACACGCACCTCGACATGCCCTTCGGCGGCACGGTGTCGTCGGACGACTTCGAGACCGGCACGACCGCGGCCGCGCACGGCGGGACCACCACGATCATCGACTTCGCGATCCAGCAGAAGGGCAGCTCGCTCAAGCAGGCCCTCGACACCTGGCACGCCAAGGCCGAGGGCAAGGCGTGCAGCGACTACGCGTTCCACATGATCGCGACCGACCTGCCTCCGGGGCAGCTCTCGCAGATGGCGGACATCTGCAAGGAAGGCGTGACGAGCTTCAAGCTCTTCATGGCCTACCGCGGTGTCCTCATGCTCGACGACGGGTCGATCTTCCGCGCGCTCCTGCGCACCCGCGAGAACGGCGGCACCGTGTGCATGCACGCCGAGAACGGCGACGTCATCGACGTCCTCGTGAGGCGCGCTCTCGCCGCGGGCCACACCGCCCCGAAGTTCCACGCGCTCACGCGCCCCGCCCGCGCGGAGGCCGAGGCCACGTA
>CAZQJC010000336.1:0-12334 GCA_964593795.1 uncultured Myxococcales bacterium
GGTACGGCCACCGATGTCTGCTCTGCCGTTCCGTGCTCCGTGTTGCCTGTTGTTCTACTGTTCTATTTCGTCGTTTCCGAGGCTGCCCGTCATCGCAGCGGATTCAAATTCGGATCGGCGAATGTGTAGAATCATGAGAGCGCCGCCCTACGGGGTCGGCGGCTTCTTGTCGCCGGTCTGGCGGAGCAGACGGCGGGCGATCTGCTGGCTCAGCGAGACGCGTGGCGAGGGCGGCGGGCCGAGGATGTCCCCGGCGGCCTCGGGGGCGAACTCGCGGGCGTAGATGCGCCCCACCGCGGTGAAGAGCGAGACGAAGAGCGGGCCGAGCAGGATGCCCGACGGACCGAAGAGCGGCAGCGCGCCGAAGATGCCGAGGAACAGGAGCAGCGGGTGTGCGCGCAGGCCCGTGCCCATCAGCCACGGGCGCACGATGTTGTCGAGGCCGGAGATCGCGACGGCGGCGCCGAGGGCCACGAGCGCCCGCACGTGCCCGCCCGAGAGCGCGAGGTAGACCGTGACCGGCACGGCCACGAGCGAGGTGCCGACGAGCGGCGTCATCGCCGCGACGAACGTGAGCGCACCGAGCAGCAGGGGATGCGGCACGCCGAGCGCCCAGTAGACGGCGCCGCCCGCGATCGCCTGGAGCGCGGCCGCGCCGGCCATGCCCACGAACACCGCGCGGCCGGTCTTGCCGAACTCGTCCACCAGCGCGTGCACGTGGCGGGGCTCGAGCGGCAGGATGCGCTCGAGCCGGGCGAGGATCTGCTTGCCGTCGCGCAGGAGGTAGTAGGTCGTCACGAGCACGAGGAAGAGCGCGATGCCGGTCTGCACGAGGTTCCCGAGCAGGGCAGGCAGCGCCTTGCCGGCCCACGACACGAGGGCCGTCGCCTGCTGCCCGAGGTTCTCGGGCAGGATGCGCTGCAGGTGCAGGGACCTCGCGAGGCCGCCGAGCGCGCCGTCCGGACGCTGCGCGTCGGCGACCCACTGCGGAGCGTTGCCGAGGACGACGAGGAGGCGCTCGACCACGGCGATGCCGAGGAGCGTGAGCGGCGCGAGCACGCCGCAGACGAGGATCGCCGTCACGATCGCGGCGCACAGCGGTGGGCTGTGGATGCGCTTGCCGACGCGATCGCGGAGCGGCGCGGAGAGCGCGGCGAGGAGCGCGCCGACCAGCACGGCGGGGATCGTGGGCCCGATCGTGACGATGAACAGGCCGAACACCACGACGAAGACCGCGGCGAACGCCGGACGACCGTAGCGCCGTTGATGCTCCTCGAGCACGGGGGAAGGCTAGCCGGAATCGGCTCGGGCGGGCGAGGTGTTCTCGCGCTCGGGCTACGCGTGGAGGCGGCGGGGGAGGTGGCCGTGGCAGGACCACCAGCCCAGGGCGTCGCGCACGGACTCCTCGAGGGGGCGGGTGGGGGCGCCGAGCTCGCGGCGGGCCTTGTCACACGAGGCGCGCAGGCCGAGGGCCGAGACCTCGACCGCGGCCGGGGTCACGAGCGGCGCGCGGTGCGAGACGCGCTGGGTCCAGGCGAGTGCGGCCCTGGCGCCGAGGCGGGCGAGCGGGATCGGGACCTCGATGACCGGGCGCCGGCGCCCGAGCGCCGCGTGGGCGAGGTGCGCGAGCTCGCGCAGCGACGCATCGCGGGCCCCGAGGAGGTAGCTCTCGCCCTTGCGGCCGCGCTCGGCGGCGAGGACGTGCGCGCGCGCCATGTCGCGGACGTCCCCGAAGCAGGAGCTGCTCTTCGTGACGACCGCGATCGGCAACGTCGCCGAGGTCAGGAGCAGCCGCCCCGTCGGCGTGGGCCCGATGTCGCCGGGGCCGATGGGGCCGGTCGGGGCGACGATGACGACGTCGAGGCCGCGGCGCGCGAAGTCCTCCGCGATCGCGTGCGCCTCGGCCTTGCTGCGCGCGTAGGGCTCCACTCCGAGGGCGAACGGGCTCGCCTCGGTCGCCGCCCGGGCGAGGCCCTGGCCGCCGAAGCGGGCGATGGAGCTCGTGTGCACGACGCGGGCGACCCGGGCGCGCTCGGCGGCGGCGAGCACCACGCGCGTGCCGTCGACGTTGACGCGGAACATGCGCGCCGGCTCGGGCAGCCAGAGCGCGTAGATCGCCGCGAGGTGGAAGACCCAGTCGATGTCGCGCATCGCCTCGGCCATGCGCGCCTCGTCGGTCACGTCGCCGGCAAAGCGCTCGGCGGCCAGGCCCTCGAGGTTCGTGAGGTCCTCCCGCGGCAGGTGCAGCGCGCGCACGCGGTGGCCGTCGTCGAGCAACGCGCGCACCACGTGAGAGCCGATGAACCACGCGGCGCCGGTGACGAGGCAACGCTTCACCTGCGCCCCGGGAGGTGGAGAAGCATGCCTCCAGTTTTCACATACGCGCGCGTATGTCAAGGCCGCGCCCGCGCACACGACGCAAGCCGGCGCGGTGCTAGGATGATGGCGTGTCCGAGGCGACGGACGATCCGCCCGAGCTCGAGCTGCTGCCGGAGAGCGCGGCGGCGCCGGCTGCGACCGCGAGGATGCGGTGCCCGTTCTGCGGGACGGAGCACGACCCGGACCAGCAAGGACGCTTCTGTGACGGCTGTGGCCTCTCGATCGCGCCGCCCCCGAAGCTCGTGCTCAAGGCCTCGACGAAGGGCGCGGCGGCCTCCCTGCGCCAGGCCCTCTGCGCGATGTGCGGCGCGCCCCTCCGCGGCGGCAGGTGCCCGAGCTGCGGCTAGCTCGAACCCACATCGACACGCGAGAGCGCCGGTGCTTCGGTGGGCACCTCGAGCAACTCGTGTGCCTCCCACTCCGCGCTCCCCCTGATCATTGATCACATCTGCCAAGGCGCATGGATAGGGCGGGAGCGAAGCCCAAGCGATCGATTTGTCTGGCCCCTAACACCACGCCCGGCCTCACCCCGTCGTGGCGTCCACCGCGGTCAGTCGCCCCTCTCCCGTCGGGAGAGGGGCGGTTGCGCGACCCGAACGCTCTGCGGGGGTGAGGCCGGGCGTGGTGTAAGGGGCCAGAAGTTCTGGGGTGCTGGACTCCCAGAAGGACATCCCATCTGCCTAGGCGGATGTGACGAGTCATGAGGGGCTCCGGCCTTCGTGGGGCCCCGTGTCGGTCGCGCCGAAGGCGCGCAACGTCAACAAGCGGCAAAGCCTGCGGCGACACCACGCTCGCTTCGCTCGCTTTGACCGGATCTCGCGTTCGCTCGCCATGCCCAGGGCCCAGGCATGCCCAGGGGCCAGGGGGCATGCTCGAGTTTTCAGTTCCGTGGCGGCGGGCAGGCGGTCGTGAGCGAACCGTGAGGATCTGCTGACGCGGGCGTGAGGTGCTGGAGGGGCGGGCGCGGTACTCGAAGGGGAGGCCGAGCCCAGAACCCATGCGCACGAACAGATACGTCCTTCCGGTCCTCCTGTTGCTCGGCCTTGGCGCGGTGGGTGGCGCGCTGCGGGCGCTGCTCGTCGTGTTCGCGGACGAGCGCGACGACGCGCGGGCGGCGGCCCATGCGGCCCGGCGCTCGCGCGAGGCGTACGCGGCGCGCGCCCTGGCGGACCGGCTGCACGGACTCGCTGCGGACTCGCGTCCTCCAGCGGCGAGCCTCCGTGCCGGGACTCGCAGGTCCGAGAGGCGTGCCGTTCGTGTGTCGAACGAAGAGACCTTCTATGTCGAAAGCTGGGACGCCGAGCCCGAACGTCGCCAGGGCCCGCGTGACTTCGAGAGCGTGATGACCAGGATCGACCTGCCCGCCATCCTCTCCGAGGTCACGGCGGAGATGCGGGCGCGGGCGCTCCTTGGCGGGCTCGATGGGCTCGTCCTGCCGCCGCTCGGGGAGTCGGTGGAGGTGGTGGCGCTGCAGCCGCGCGTGACGGGGCCGGTGCTCGGCAACGACCTCGCGGCGACGGAGCGGCGGTACCGGCTCAAGCTCGGGCTCGCGGGCGGGACGTTCTCGCTGGCGCTCGGGCTCGTCGCCGGCCTGCTCCTCGTGCAGCGGGCGCGGCAGCGGTTCGTGGCGCTCAAGGCGGGGTTCGTGGCGGCCGTGTCGCACGAGCTCAAGACGCCGCTCGCCGCCTTGCGCCTGCTCGCCGAGACCCTCGAGCAGCGGCTCGAGGGGCACGCGGCGGCGCGCGACTACCCGCGGCGCATGGTGCGCGAGATCGATGGCCTGTCGTTCCTCGTGGACAACGTGCTGTCGTTCCGGCGGCTCGACGGCGGGCGCGTGGTGCCGCGGCGCAGCCACGTGGGCCTGCAGGACCTCGTGCGCGCGGCGCGCGCGGAGGCGGCGCTGCACACGGAGACGGCCGTCGAGATCACGGCCGAGGGCACGGACGGCGTCACGCTCGACGGCGACGCGGAGCTGCTCGCGCTGCTCGTGCGGAACCTCGTGCGGAACGCCTGCCAGTACAACGCGAGCCCGAGCGTGCGCATCGGCGTGCGCGCGTGGCTCGACGACGGCGCGCTCTCGGTGCGCGTCTCGGACAACGGTGTCGGCGTCCCGGCGGCGCGGCGCGAGGCGGTGTTCGGCGACTTCGTGCGGGGGGCTGCGCCCTCCGATCGGAAGGGCGGAACAGGCCTCGGGCTCGCGATCTGCCGCATGGTCATGGAGGCCCACGGTGGAAACATTCGCCTGTCCGAATCTGGTCCTGACGGCTCGACGTTCGAGCTCCGGTTCCCGAGGCGCGCCGTCCTCGCCTGACGCCGCGGCCGTGGAGGCGGAGGGCGAGTCGCGTTACGCTCTGCGCAGGCGGGGCATGGCGGCGCGCATCCTGATCGTCGAGGACGACGCCACGCTGCGGATCGCGCTCAAGGACAACCTCGAGCAGGCGGGCTACGCGGTGGACACCGCCGCGACCTGCGCCGCCGCCGAGGAGGCCGCGCGCGCCGCGCCGCCGGATCTCGTGCTGCTCGACATCATGCTGCCCGACGGCGACGGCTACGCGGTGTGCCGCGGCCTGCGGGCGCGCGGCTTCGAGGGCGCGATCCTGATGCTGACGGCGCGCACGCTCGAGGAGGACCTCGTCGCCGGGCTCGACGCGGGCGCGGACGACTACCTGCCGAAGCCCTATCGCCTGCGCGAGCTCTTCGCGCGCGTGCGGGCGCTGCTCCGTCGCCGCGTGGCCATCGCCCCCGCGCCGCTCGAGTTCGCGGGGTTCCGCCTCGATCCGTCGGCTCGCGTGCTGACGGACGGCAAGGGCGCTCCCGTCATGCTGACGCGCACGGAGTTCGATCTGCTCGCGCTCCTCGTCTCGCAGCGCGGGCGCGCGCTCTCGCGCGACGAGATCCTCGACGCGGTGTGGGGCGCCGACGTCGTGGTCGACACCCACACCGTCGACAACTTCGTCTCGAGCCTCAAGCGCAAGCTCGGCTGGACCGCGCGCTCGCCCTTCAGGCTGACCGCGGTGCGCGGCGTCGGCTACCGCTTCGACGGCTGATCGCTGCCCCGCGCCCGCCGCAACGCGCGGTGTACGATGGGGACGACATGGTCTCGCCCGGCGGCTCGGAGACGCGGCTGCCAAGGCTCGAGCGCTACGACGTGCTGCGCCAGATCGGCGAGGGCGGCATGGGCGTGGTCTACGAGGCGCGCGACCGCGCGACCGGCGAGCGCGTCGCCCTCAAGACCTTCCGCGAGCGGTCGGCCTCCGACCTGCGCCAGCTCAAGCACGAGTTCCGCGCGCTCGCGGCCATCCACCACCCGAACGTGGTGCGGCTCCACGAGCTGGCCGCCGAGGGCGACCAGTGGTTCCTGGTGATGGAGCTCGTGGAGGGCGTGGACCTCGTGTCGTACGTGCGCGCGGGCCTCCTCGGGCCCATCCCGGTCGGGGATGCGACGCCGACCGAGCTCGTCCCCGCCGTGCCGGCGGCGAGCGCCGCCCCCACCGGAGCGCGACGCAGCCTCGGCGAGCTCGTGGACCTCGGCCGGCTCGAGGACGCGTTCGGCCAGCTCGCGGGCGCGCTCTCGGCGCTGCACGCGGCGGGCATCGTCCACGGGGACCTCAAGCCGTCGAACGTGCTCGTGACGCAGGCGGGCCGCGTCGTCCTCATGGACTTCGGCATCGCGCGCGCGCGACGCGAGGGCACCGGCGAGGCCTACTCCTTCGCGGGGACGCCCATGTTCATGGCGCCGGAGCTGCTCGCGGGGGAACCGGCGAGCGCGGCGACGGACGCCTACGCGCTCGGTGTCCTGCTCTACCAGGTGCTCACGGATCGGCTCCCCGTCCGCGATGTCCTCGACCAGCTGCGGACCCGCGAGGCGCCGAGCCACTTCACGCGTGACGTGCCGCACGTGCTCGATGGGCTCTGCCACGCCCTCGTCGCGGTGGAGTCGTTCCGCCGGCCGGACCTGGCCGAGGTGGCGGCGCGGCTTCGGCGCGAGGCGCCGTCAGCGGCCCCGGGGCCGGTGGAGGCGGCGCTCCTCGGGCGTCAGGCGCACCTCGACGCGCTGCGCGCGGCCTGGCAGCGGGCCGCCGGTCGCACGACCGAGGTGGTGTTCGTGCACGGCGCGTCGGGGATGGGAAAGAGCGCGCTCGTCGAGCGGTTCCTCGCAGAGGTCTCCGCGGACCCGCCGGGCGCGCTCGTGCTCTCCGCTCGCTGCTACGAGCAGGCGATGGTGCCGTACAAGGCGGTGGACGGCGTGGTCGACGCGCTCAGCCAGCGGGTCGCGGGCGACGAGAGCCTCCTTGCTGCGCTGTCGGCGGCGGAGCGCGACGCGCTCGGCGTGGTGTTCCCGGTCTTCGAGGGCACCGGCGGGCGCGCACGCGGCGAGCAGCGGCCGGACCCACGCGAGCTGCGCCGCGAGGCGTTCTCCGCGCTGCGGACGCTCCTCACGCGGCTCTGCGAGCAGCACCGCGTCGTGATCCACCTCGAGGACCTGCAGTGGGGAGACGCTGACAGCGCCGTGCTGCTCGAGACGGTGCTGCGGGCGCCGTCGCCGCCGCCGGTCTTCGTCCTCGGCTCCTACCGCAGCGAGGACGCCGGCAAGAACGCGCTGCTCGCGGCGCTCCTGCCGTCGGGCGGCCAGGGGCGCGGGCCCTTCTCTCGCGCGACTCGGATCGAGGTGGGGCCGCTCGAGCCGGACGCCGCGACCGCGCTCGCGCTGCACCTGCTCGGGCCGACGGGGACGGCGGCGCGGGCACGTGCCGTCGCGCAGGAATCCAAGGGCCATCCGCTCCACGTGCGCGAGCTGGCCCTGTTCAGCGGTGCGAACAGCGCGCCGGTGGGGCTCGACGAGGTGCTGTGGCAGCGCATCTCCGCGCTGCCCGAGGCGGCGAGGCGGCTCCTCGAGGCCGTCGCCGTGGCGAGCGTGCCGCTCTCGCTCCGTCTCGCGGCGCGGGTGGCCGGAGTCGAGGAGCCGGGCCTCCTGCGGGCGGCCCGCGCCGAGCTCGTGGTGGGCAACCTCGCGCGCCCGCACGGCGACGGCGAAGATCACGGCATCGAGAGCTTCCACGACCGCGTGCGCGAGTCCTTGCTGCAGCACCTCGAGCCTCGGGTGCTGCGGGCCCGACACGGCAGCGTGGCCGACGCGCTCGAGGCCACGGGGCGCGCCGATCCGGAGCTGCTCGTCCACCACTACCTGGCCGCTGCCCTGCCCGAGCGCGCCACCCTCCACGTCCTGCCGGCCGCTCGGAAGGCTGAGCGGGCCCTGGCCTTCGAGCGCGCCGCGCAGCTCTACGGCATCGCGCGCGAGCTCGCGCCGGAGGGCGTGGAGCCGCTCGAGCTGCGGGTGAGGCGCGCCGCGGCGCTCACCAACGCCGGCCGCAGCTCGGACGCCGCCGACGAGCTGCTCGAGGCGGCGCGGCTGGCGGAACCGGAGCGTGCGCGCTCGCTCCGGCGCGAGGCCGGTCAGGCGCTGCTCCAGGCCGGCCGGCTCGACGAGGGAGTGGACGTGCTGGCGGCGCTCCTGCGCGAGGTCGGGGTGTCGTGGCGGTACGGAGGGCGCGGCGCAGGCGCGGTGGTGTCGCTCCTCGCGCAGCGCGCTCGCCTGGCCCTGCGGGGCATGACGCCGCGGACGCGTGGGGGGCCAGCGTCGCCCGATCGGCTCGAGCGCGCGGACCTCTTCCACACGCTCGGCAAGTGTCTGGGGGTCGTGGACTCGCTTCGGGCGCTCGAGTGCGAGACGCGCTTCGTGCTCGATGCGCTCGACATCCCGGACGACGCCGCGAGGCACTCGGCCGCGATGGCCTTCGAAGCGGCCGCCCTCGGTCTGTCCGGGCCCGCGCGCCGCGCGCGCACCCGGGAGCTCGCCGCGAAGGCGGAGGCGCTGGCGCAGCAGGCCCGCGACCCGACCGCGGTGGCGATCGCGTGGTTCGCCGACGGCATCGCGGCGGTGCACGCGAACGAGCTGCAGCACGCGCGCGCGCGCTTCGAGTCGGCCCTGCGGGTCCTGCGCGAGGAGTGCACCGGTGTCAGCTACGAGCTCACGAGCTCGGAGCTGGCGCTGTCCTGGGTGCTGTTCTGGCTCGGCGATCTGCGGGCGCTCCAGGCGCGCATCCCCGCCGCGCTCGCCGACGCGCGGGAGCGCGGAGACGTCTTCGCGCAGGCCACGCTGTCGAACGGCTACGCGAACGCCATCTGGCTCGCCGCGGACGACGCGGATGGCGCACGGCGTGAGGCCGACGCCGGCATGGCGCGCTGGTCGCAGCGCGACTTCATGCTGCAGCACTTCTGGCACTGCCTCGCGCGTGTGCACGAGCGGCTCTACGCCGGGGACGGCGCGGCGGCGCGGGCGCTCGTGGAGGCCGCCTGGCCCGGGATCCGCTCGGCGCTGCTCCTCCGTCCGGTGTGGATTCGCGCGGAGATCCTGGACCTGCGCGCGCGCACGTGGGTCCTTGCGGCGCGCGAGGCGCCCCCGAGCGAGCGGCGGGTGCTCCACCGTGCCATCGCGAAGGCGGCCTCGGCGATCGGCCACAGCCCGTGCCCCGCGGGCGCCGGCTTCGCGGCCATGCTGCGGGCCGCCATCGCCGCGCAGGGCGGCCGCGCGGAGGCCGCGGCGACCGAGCTCGCGACCGCGAGCCGGATCTTCGGACGGCTGCACATGGCGCTGCATCGCGCCGCCGCGGAGCGCCAGCGGGGCCTCCTCGTCGGCGGCGACGCCGGCGCAGCCGCCGTGGCCGCGGCGGAGGCCGAGCTGCACGCGCGGGGGGCCCGCGATCTGGCGCGCATGGCGCGCGTGGTGGCGCCGGCCTCCTGACGTCGATGCTACGATCGGGCCTCGATGACACTGGCGGAGGCCCTGGGGGAGATCGGACGCGTCGCGGCCGCGGGGGCTCCGTGGATCCTCTACGGAGGGGCGGCGCTGCCCGTGCTCGGTACGCTGCTCGCCGCGCTCGGCAAGCGCGGCAAGACCGACCGCGACGGCCGCTGGATCGCCGACGCGACGCTGCTCCTCTCGACCCTCGCGTTCATGGGGCTCGTGGCGGGGCTCTCGATCGCATACGGCTTGGCAGATGTATCGCCGCTCGGCGTCGACGTGCGGCTGCTCCTCGGGCCGACGCTGGCGCTCGGCGGCAGCCTCGCGGGGCTGCGGCTCGTGTTCCCGCTCGCGGAGCTCGGCAGCGCGCGCTTCCTGCGCGACCTGGTGCTCTTCATCGCGCTCGCCGCGGCGCTGGCGTGGCTCGCCTCGCGCTTCCGCGGCTGGGGCGTCGTCTTCCTCGGCGGCGTCACGCAGCTCGTCGCCTTCGCCCTCTTCACCTGGGCCTTGATCCGCAGGCTGTGGCAGCGGCTTGCAGGGGGCGGGCGCGCCCCGAGGACCCCGGTCTGAGCCCGCGGTGTACGCTGTGGGGCATGATGCCCCGTTCCAGCGTGCTCCTCTTCGCGATGCTCGGCGCCGCGTGCAGCGACTCGGCGACCGCGACCCCCGCGGCCGATGCCGCTCGCGCGGCCGATGGTCCCGCCGCGGACGGCGGCACCGGGGGCGCCGCGCCCGGCGACGGGGGCGCGCCCGACGCGGGAGATCCGTCGATCGCGGCGTTCGCGCCGGACCGCGTGATCGAGGTCGCCGTCACGATGGCGCCCGCCGACTGGGACACGCTGCGGAACCAGAAGAACGACTCGCTCGCGCTCCTCGGCCCGACGTGCCAGGCGGGGCCGCCGCGCCGCGCCTTCACGGAGCTGCCGGCGGACGTCACGCTCGACGGCGAGGCGGTGCCGAGGGTCGCGATCCGCAAGAAGGGCTACCTCGGCTCGCTGAGCGTGGTGAAGCCCTCGCTCAAGATCGATCTCGACGCGACGATGCCGGGGCGCGAGTGGCGCGGGCTCGAGCGGCTGACGCTCAACAACAACAAGCAGGACGCGGCGCTCCTGCGCACCTGCGTCACGTTCGGGCTCTTCCGCGGGGCCGGCATCCCCGCGTCGCGCTGCAACTTCGCGCACGTCACCGTCAACGGCCAGGACCTCGGCGTCTACTCGCACGTCGAGGGGGTCTCGCCGCGCATGCTGCGGCGGTGGTTCCCGGACGGCAGCGGCAGCCTCTACGAGGGGTCCATCAGCGACGTGCGCCGCGGCTGGTCGGCCACCTACGAGCAGAAGAACGACCTCCTGCTCGCGGACCGGTCGGACCTCGAGGCGCTCGTGGCGGCGCTCGATCAGACGACGGACGCCGAGCTCGTGGACCGCGTCTCGACGCTGGTCGACCTCGACGCCTTCCTCAAGGAGTGGGCCGCGGAGGCCCTGTTCGGGCACTGGGACGGCTACTCGAACAACGCCAACAACCACTTCCTCTACCGCGAGCCGACGTCGGGCAAGTGGCATGTCTTGCCGTGGGGGCCGGACCTGAGCCTGACGGACGTCGACCCGTTCACGCCGAAGCCGCGCCCGGCGTCGGTGTCGGCGAACACCCAGCTCGCGCGTCGCCTGTACGCGATCCCGGCGATCAAGGCGCGCTACGTCGCGGCGATGCGCGCGCTCCTCGCGGGGCCGTGGAGCGAGGCGGCGATCGAGGCCGAGCTCGACCGCGTCGCGGCGCTCCTCGCGCCCTTCGTCCCCGACCGGGCGGCGCACGTCGCGGAGGTCGAGGCCGTGCGGGCCTTCGTGCGCGGGCGGCGCGCGCAGGTGATGCCGGAGCTGGAGGCGGGCGGCGCCGCGTGGGACAAGCCGCCGGTCGCGTCGCCCTGCTTCTCCGTGGGAGGCAGCGTGCGCGGCTCGTTCCAGACCACCTGGGGGACGCTCGCGCAGTCGAGCCCCTTCGGCCCCGGCATGGCGACGCTCGACGTCACGCTCGGCGCCATGACCGAGATGGCGGCCGCGGCCGGCGCGGGCGCGGGCAGCGACACGTCGAGCGGGCTCGGGCCGCGGGCCACCATCCAGGTCGTCGGCGCCTCGGCCGGCGGGAACATCCGCGCGGTGGCGCTCTACGTCGAGCCGACGCTGTTCGCGCCGGGCGCCACGCTGCCGTTCGACTGGCAATCGGTGCTCGGCATCCTCGTTCGCATCGAGGGCAGCGATCCGGTGATCGATGGCCTGCTCGATGGCGGCATGCTGCACCTCGACATGGCGACGCCGATGGACGGCGCGAGCCTCAGCGGCACGTTCGAGGCGCCCGTCCTGCGGAAGTAGAGCTGCTCGCAAAGGCGGCGGAGGTGCACGTGGACCTCGTGCGATGCACGGGCGCCGGCCGTTACGGCGCGGGCGTCACGGTGCCGGTCGCGGCGTCTCGTCGGGGGCGAGCAGGCCCAGGCGGCGCCAGCCGGTCGTGACCAGCCAGAGCGTCGGAGCCACCACGATGGGCGCGCTGGGCGGCGGGTCGGGCGGCCGGTCGCGCCAGCCGTCGAAGTAGCGCGCGGTCGAGAAGCGATCGAGCCAGCCGGGCGGCGGATTCCGACCGATCTGCGCCGCATGCTTGCGCCCGTTGCAGAGCACGTAGCGCAGCGCGACACGGACCTGGCGCGGGCTCGCCGCGCGCCGCGCATGGAAGCGCCCTGCGAAGACCTTACCCCTTCGACCCATCACGCGGTTGAGCGCCCGCGCGAGGCGGATCGACAGGCCCTGCATGCCTCGCCGGAGCGCGTCGCCATCGGCGACCTCCGTGAAGAGGTGCAGGTGGTCCGACTGCACGGACAGGTGGATGAGGCGAACCCCGAAGCGCTCCTTGCCTGCGCGGCACGCCTGCCCGATCGCGCTCGCGCAGCGAGCCGTGCGGAGGTTCCACACGTGCGACAGGACGCGCAGCGTGACGTGCACCGGGCAGGGGCGTCGGATGGCCTCGCGGGGGCGATGCTGGACGAGCGGCCGGGGGCCGGCCTTGCGGCCGGAGCCCTTGCGCCTTCCGCCCCAGGTGCGGAACGGCAGCTCCGCCTGCGCCGACCGGCGATGCTTCCTGGCCCTGACGGTCTCGCTGGCCCTTCGC
>CAZQJC010000337.1:0-5389 GCA_964593795.1 uncultured Myxococcales bacterium
GCGATGCTGGACGAGCGGCCGGGGGCCGGCCTTGCGGCCGGAGCCCTTGCGCCTTCCGCCCCAGGTGCGGAACGGCAGCTCCGCCTGCGCCGACCGGCGATGCTTCCTGGCCCTGACGGTCTCGCTGGCCCTTCGCATCACAATCATGATAAGGGCACTAATATTGGAAGTCAAGAGGGAGAGCAGGAATCGTTGTGCCCGTTGACAACACAGCGCGAGGTCGACCGGCAGCAGCGCAGGGGCACGGCGCGGACCACCTTGTGGCGGCGCCTCTCATCGCTCCGGCGGCAACGCTGGCTGGGGCTCGGGGCCGCGACTGCGGTGCGGCGGTGCTCGCCGAAGCTCCGCCACCGCGCCGGTCCTTGCCTTCCGGCCGCGGCGGTCGGCGTGGCACTCCGCGCCGTGGCGGGTTCCGCCTCGCGGTCGCTCGGCGAATGAGTGCCAGGCCGCAAACGCGGGCGCCGTGGACCGCCCTGCGCCGCGCTACAATGGCCCTTCGATGCCGAGCGTCCGGGCGGCCGATCAGGCCCGTGTGGGTCAGGTGCTGGCCGGCAAGTACCGGATCGTCCGGCTCGTCGGTGCGGGCGGGATGGGCGCGGTGTACGAGGCCCAGAACACGTGGACCGAGCGCAGGGTCGCGCTCAAGATCCTCCGGCCCGAGCTGGCGGTGGACGCCGATCGCGTGCGCCGCTTCGTGCAGGAGGCGCAGAACGCGACGCGCATCGCGCACCCGAACATCGTCGAGGTGCTGGACCTCGGCCGCGAGCCCGAGGGCCTCTACTTCATGATCCAGGAGCTCATGGACGGCCGCGACCTGCGCGAGACGCTCGCGATCGAGGCGCGCCTCGGCCCGGCCTCCGCGCTCGACATCGCGGTTCCGATCATGGGGGGACTGGTCGCCGCGCACGCGGAGGGCATCGTCCACCGCGACATCAAGCCGGAGAACATCGTGCTCGCTCGGACGCAGGGCGGGGGCCTCGTCCCCAAGCTCATCGACTTCGGCCTCTCCAAGCTCATGGACGAGACGCTCGACACGCAGACGACGCTGGGCGCGGTCGTCGGCACGCCGCAGTACATGTCGCCCGAGCAGATCGCAGGGGAGCGCGACCTCGACGGACGCACCGACGTGTGGGCCATGGGCGTCGTGCTCTACGAGATGCTCACCGGCCGCTGCCCGTTCCACGCCGCGAGCTACCACCTGCTCGTCGTGCAGATCATGTCGGCGGACCCGGCGCCCCTCGCCTCCGACGAGGTCCCCGCGGGGCTGGCCGACGTGGTGCTCCGCGCGCTGGTGCGCGATCGCGCGGGGCGTCACCCGAGCATGCGCGCGTTCCTCGATGCCCTGCTCGCCCTGCCGCTCGGGATCGAGGGCGGCCTCGCGGCCCGCCACCGGCGCTCCATCCCGTACCTCCTCGGGCAGGACACGCGGCACGTGTCGCTCTCGTACGCCGAGACCACGGCGGCGCGGCTGCCGACCGTCGCTCCCGCGGCCTCGCCGAGCCGGCGCTGGCTGTGGATCGCCGGCGGAGGCGCCGGGATCGCCGTCGCCGCGGTGGTGCTCGCCACGAGCGGCGGCGGAGAGCCGTCGGCCGTCGCGCCCGAGCCGGCGGCCGCCGTCGCACCGCCCGACGCGCGCCGGGCCGAGCCCGCGATCGAGCCCGCCGCCGAGCCCGCGATCGAGCCCGACGAGCACCCCGCGCGCGAGATCGCACCCGAGCAGCGCCCCGCCCCCCCGCGCCGCCCCGGCCCCAAGAAGTCCCCGCGCCCGCGCAAGGCGCCCGCGCGCCCCGCCACCTCGGCCACCGGAGTGCCGATCCCCGAATGAGGCACGTCAGGATCGGGCTCTGCCTGTCGCTCACCCTGGCCCTCGCGGCGCCGGGCCTCGCGCGCGCCGACGAGGAGGCGGCGCTGATCGCCGAGGGCATCTCGCTGCGCAAGCGCGCCCGCGACACGGAGGCGCTCGCGGCGTTCGCCCGCGCCTTCGCCCTCGCGAAGAGCCCGTGCGCGCGCATGCACATGGCGCTCGCCGAGGAGGCGCTCGGGCGCTGGGTCGACGCGGCGGCGCACCTCGAGGAGGCCCTGGCCGCACGCCAGACGCCCTGCGTGCAGCGGAACCTCGCGATGCTCGAGGGCCGCCGGCCGATCCTCGCCGAGCACCTCGGTGCGCTCGAGGTCCAGGGCGGCGTCGCCGGCGCGGAGGTGCGCCTGAACGACCGCGTGCTCGGCACGCTGCCCATGCCGAGGCCGGCCGTCGTCGCGACCGGCACAGGCGTGCTCGAGGTGCGCGCGCCCGGGCGCCCCCCCGTGAGACGCGACGTGACGATCGAGGCACGACGACTGCGGCGCGAGTGGATCGAGCTGGCCGCGGGCGCGCCCCCGCTCGGCGCCGAGCGCGCGACAGCGCCCCGCGGATGGATGCGCAAGGGCGCATGGGTCACCGGGGGCGGCGCCGCGGCCGCCCTCGCGCTCGCGGGCGTGGCCGCGATCGTGCGCCAGCGCGCGATGGCCGACTGGAACGACGACGGGCGCTGCCTGGCCGGAGGCCGCACGCGCCTCGAGGGCTGCAAGGGCGCGCTCGACGAGGCCAACGCCGCCGGGAGCCTCACGAACGCCTCGCTGGTGGCGGCCGGGATCTTCGCCGCCGCCACGGCGGGACTGCTCGCGCTCGAGCCCCGCGAGCGCCGCGTGGCGTGCGGGGGTGGTCCCGGGGCGCTCGGGCTCGCCTGCGTCGTGAGGTGGAAGTGATGCGCCGCCCCCTCGCCCTGTCGTTGCTCCTCTTCCTCGCCGCGTGCGAGGAGCTCAAGCCCGTCGTGCTGCGCCCCGCTGACGCATCCGTCAAGGCGGATGCGTTGCCCACGGGGCCGGACACCTGGCGGCCCACCTCCATGACCGGCGCCCCCGCGCCCCGCCGCGGCGCGACCGCCGTGTGGACCGGCAGCGAGATGATCGTCTGGGGCGGCGTGTCGGCGCTCTTGCTCTCGTCGGGTGGGCGCTACGATCCGGCCGCCGACGCCTGGAGGCCGATGGCCGTCGAGGGCGCGCCGGCGGGCCGCGTGCAGCACGCGGCAGCGTGGACCGGCAGCGAGATGATCGTCTGGGGCGGCATGCTCGGCTTCTTTCCCCTCGCGACCGGCGGTCGCTACGACCCGGCCACCGACACGTGGCGGGCCACGGCGACGACCGGCGCGCCGACCGCGCGCGCCGACCACACGGCGGTGTGGACGGGCAGCGAGGTGCTCGTGTGGGGCGGCCAGGGCACCGACGCACAGCCCATCGGCGGACGCTACGAGCCCGTGGGCGATCGCTGGAGCGCGATGTCGCAGGTGGGTCAGCCGATGCCCCGAAAGCGCGGGCAGGCAGGCGTGTGGACCGGCAGCGAGCTCGTCGTCTGGGGCGGCGGAGACATGCCCCCCTTGCCGCGCGACGGCGGACGCTACAAGCCCACGACCGACACGTGGAGCGCGATGCCGGTCGATCCGGGCGGCTTCGCGCAGGCGGCGCCGGAGGGCCGGCTCGACGCGGCGGCCGTGTGGACCGGCAGCGAGCTCGTCGTCTGGGGCGGCGCGTCGGGCACCGCGGTGTTCGCGGTCGGCGGGCGCTACGAGGTGGCGCGCGACCGCTGGCTCGCGCCTCCCGCGACGGCGGACGCGCCCTCCCCTCGCCGTGGCGCCGTGGCGGCGTTCACGATGGCCGAGATGATCGTCTGGGGCGGCGCCGGGGATCCGCAGAAGATCTCCGTGCTCGGCGACGGCGCCCGCTTCGATCCCGCGGTGAACGCCTGGCGCGCCATGGCGCGCACCGGCGCGCCGGCCGCGCGCGTCGAGCACGTCGCCGTGTGGACCGGCAGCGAGCTCGTCGTGTGGGGCGGACGCGACGCCGAGGCGGCCCTCGCGACCGGCGCTCGCTACCGTCCGTGACGGCGCTATAGTCCGCGCCATGAGCGATAGCAGGTACGTCGTGCTCTCGGGCCTCGGGCCCGATCGTCCCGGCCTCGTGGCCGCGGTGACGCGCTTCTTCGCCGATCGCGGCGGCAACGTCGAGGACAGCCGCATGGCCATCCTCGGCGGCGAGTTCGGCGTGATGGTGCTCGTCGCGGCGACCGAGGGCGAGATCGCGCGCATGGAGGCCGAGCTGCCGATGCTCGAGCAGGCGACGGGCATGCGCACGATGCTGCGCCGCACCGTCAGCCCCGAGCAGCACCGCAAGGAAGCGGCGATGCCCGTCACGATCGTTGCGAGCGCGCTCGATCAGGAGGGCATCGTGCGCTCGATCGCGGGCGCGCTGCACGAGCTCGGCGTCAACGTGGTCTCGCTCGAGACGAGCGCCTACCCGGCCGCGATGTCGGGCCAGCCGCTGTTCCGGCTGGAGGCGCACCTCGACGCGCCGCGCGGCGTGGCCGTGGCGCGCATCCGCCAGGCGATGGACGAGGTGGCCCAGCGCTTCGATCTCGACGTCGAGGTCCGCGCCGGCTGACGATGGCGCCCAAGCCTCCAGAATCGGCGCCCGCGGGGCTCCGGGTGCTCGTCATCGACGACGAGAAGAACATCCGCACCACGCTCTCGGTGTGCCTCGAAGGCATGGGCTGCCGCGTGACGGCCGTCGGCTCCGCGGACGCCGCCACGGACGCGATCGCGCGCGAGCCGTTCGAGCTCGCCTTCCTCGACCTCCGCCTCGGCGCGTCGAGCGGCCTCGACCTGCTGCCCCGCCTGCTCCTCGCGCGGCCAGAGCTGCAGGTCGTCGTCATCACCGCCTACGCGACCATCGACACCGCCGTCGACGCGATCAAGCGCGGCGCGGTCGATTACATGCCGAAGCCCTTCTCGCCGGCCCAGATCCGGCACGCCGTCGAGCGCGTCGCCGACCGTCGCGCCGCGGTCATCCGCATCGCCGAGCTCGAGGCGAAGCTGGCGGACGAGGTGCCCGAGGCCGACCTCACCACGGACTCGCCCAAGGTGCGCGCGGCGCTCGACGTCGTCACGCGCGCCGCCGGCTCCGACGCGCCGATCCTGCTGCGCGGCGAGAGCGGCACGGGCAAGGGCGTGTTCGCGCGCACGCTGCACGCGCAGAGCCGGCGTCAGCAGCGGCCGTTCGTCACGGTGAACTGCCCGACGCTGTCCGAGGAGCTGCTCGCGAGCGAGCTCTTCGGCCACGCGGCCGGCGCCTTCACGGGCGCGATCCGCGACCAGGCCGGCCGGGTCGAGGCGGCCGAGGGCGGCACGCTGTTCCTCGACGAGATCGGAGAGATCTCGCCCGCGCTGCAGGCCAAGCTCCTGCGCTTCCTGCAGGACAAGCACTTCGAGCGCATCGGCGAGAGCCGCACGCGCCGCGCGGACGTGCGCGTCGTCGCGGCGACCAACCGCCCGCTGCGCGACGCGATTGCCGCCGGGCG
>CAZQJC010000338.1:0-18108 GCA_964593795.1 uncultured Myxococcales bacterium
CTTTGCGCCGGCCTGGTCCTGGCCCTGGTCCTGGTCCTGGTCGAAGCCCCCAGAACCACGCAGGCGAAGACCAGGACCAAGACCAAGACCAGGTGGTCAGCGGACGGATTCCGTCATTATCCGACCGGCATTGGGGCTAGAGCGGGCTAGAGCTGGCGCAGGAGCGCCATGCGGGCGAGCGTAAGGAGCGCCTCGATGTGGCGGCGGGCGACCGTGCCCTCGACGTAGAGGATGGTGCCCTCGCGGCGCGGCGTGAGCGAGTCGGGCAGCGTCGCGAGGCCGAAGATCTGGACCGGGGCGTAGTGCTTGACCTTGTCCACGATCCACGGCCAGGCCTCGAGCACCTTCTGCGCGGTGTCCTCGTCCTCGTAGGTGTTCTTCAGGCGCAGGCTCGCGGGCTCGGTCACCGTCACGGACAGCTCGCACGTCCGCGGGATGCGGATGATGCGGCCGCCCGTGACCTCCATGAGGCCCTTGAGGTCCTGCAGCGTGAGGTAGAGCGCGGCGCCGCCGGAGGTCTGGTTCTCGAAGCGCTGCAGGTGGCGCAGCCACGGGCCGGCGATCTTCTCGTGCTGCTCCTTCGAGGCGAAGACGGCGAGGTGCTCGACCGGCCAGTCGAGCGTGCGCGGATCGTTCGGCCCCACCTGCGGGTGGATCGCGGCGCGGGCGCGGGACTCGTTCTTGACGCGCGCGGCGAGGAACGTCGCGGTGACGTCGTAGGGGTTCGGCGTCGCGACGAGCATCGCGTCGAGCTCGCCGATGGGATCGAAGTCGGAGTCGCCGACGAGCGAGCGCCAGTCGGGCAGCGCGCGCAAGAGGCCCTCGGCCGCCGCGCGATAGGGCGAGCGCCGGACGAGGTCGTTGCGCAGAAGGACGATCACGCGCGCGCCGCCCGGGGCGTACTTGCGCAGGTCCTTGGTCGCGACGGGCCTCGGCGCCGCGTCGGGGGCGCCGCCATCGGCCGGTCCATCGGTAGGCCCACCATCGGTAGGCCCGCCATCGGGGACGCCGCCGTCGGGCACGCCCCCGTCGCCGGGCCCCTCCCCTGCCGGCTTGGGCTTGGGGCGACGCCTCGGCGGCGGGAGCGGCGGCTCGTCGGGCGCCTCGGGCGGCAGGAAGTCCTTGTTCTTGACGACGTCGAACTCGTACGTGATCTGGAGGGGCGGCTTGATGGCCGGCGCGAGCCAGAGCCCCACGCCGAAGAACGCGTGCAGCACGACCGAGATCGCGATCGGCGCGGTGGTTCGCGGCACCGGCTGCAGGTGTAGCATGGGCCGTGCACGTCACCACGGCAGACGGCGTCCAGCTCGCGCTGCACCATGTCGCGCCGCAGGGGCGATCACGCGGAGTCGTGCTGCTCGGGCACGCGATGATGGCGAGCGCGCGCTCGCTCGAGCCGCTGCAGCGGGCGCTGGCGCGGGCCGGGCTCGACACGTTCGCGCTCGACTTCCGGGGGCACGGCAAGAGCCGCCCGCCCGATCCACGACGCGACCGCTGGCCCTTCGACGTGTACGTCGATCGGGACCTGCCGGCCGCGCTCGCCGCGGTGTCTGCGAGGACGGGCGTCCCGGTCCCGGAGATCACGTGGGTCGGCCACAGCCTCGGGGGCCTCGTCGGGCTCGCCCACGCCGCGCGGCGCGTGGGGGACGGGCGGGCGGCGCCGGACCGCCTCGTGTGCGTGTGCACGAGCCTGTGGCGCGCGGGGCCGGGCACGCCGCTGCGGAGACGCATGCTGGCATCCGCATATGTCGGCGTGGCCCGCGCGTTCGGGGGCGCGCCGATCCGCCGGCTCGGTCTCGGCACCGACGACGAGAACCCGGAGTACGTGGCCGAGTGGGGGCGCTGGGCGCTCTCGGGCCAGTGGACCGCCGAGGACGGGTACGACTACGGGGCCGCGCTCGCCCGGGTCGACGCGCGCGTGCTGTGCACCTGGGGCGGCGGCGACTGGATGTGCACCGACGCCGACGCGATGGCCCTCGCGCTCGAGCTGCCGCGCGCCCGGGTGGAGACGCTGCGCATCGCGCGGAGCACGGGCTTTCCGCGCGACGCGGACCACTTCGCGCCGGTGCGGGACGCGCGGCTCGGGGCGGCGTGGGACGTGATCGCGGCGTTCTCGTCGCGCTGAGGCCCAGCTACTGCGAGCTCGGCAGGACGAAGGTGATCTTGAAGCGGGGGATGCGCACGGGGACGCGGACGCCGCTGCGCTCGCCGGGGGTGAAGCGGCAGGCCTTGAGGGCCGCGACGGCCGCCTCGGAGAGGCCGTGGCCGAGGCCCTCGATCACCTTGACGTCGCGCGGCCGGCCGTCCTCGCCGACCACGAGCTCGAGCACCACGGTGCCCTCGATGGCTGCGGCGATCGCGGCGTCGGTGTAGCGGCCCTCGCAGCGCCCCTTGGGCAGCGGCATCTTCGTGACCTCGTAGGCGGCGGCGGGCGGCGGAAGGGGCTTGTCGGAGGAGCGCGCCGGGCGCGGATCGGGCGTGCCCTGGAGCGTGTTGCCGGTGCGCACCGCGGGCCCGCGCCCCGCCTGCGACGTCGACTCCATCGAGATCGCGAACACGGGCTCGCCGGTGGTCTCGCCGGTGGTGGCCGGTCGCTCGGTGGGTGGCGTGGGGCTGAGCTTGGCGACGGAGGGCGCCGCCTCCGTCGGCAACGGCTTGCGGGTGCGCTGGGGCTTTTCGTGGATCACACGCTCCGGTGCGCGCTCGGGGGGCCTGTCGGGCTTGGGCGGCTCGGGCGGCGGCTCGGGCGGCGGCGGCGCCACGAGCTGCACGGTCACCGAGCGCGGTCGCTCCGGCGCGGGCTGCCCGGGCAGGCGCGACATGCCGCCCGCGAACGCGACGTGGGCGATCGCGGAGGCGCCGGCGCACGCGAGCAGGCGCCAGACGTACGCCGTCACCGCGGCGGCTCCGCCTGCCCCGGCCCCTGCATCGCCGCCGGATCGATCTGGATCGCGAAGGAGCCGACGCCGAGCGCCTTGACGAGATCGAGCACCCACACGACGCGGCCGTGCGAGACGTTCCTGTCGCCCGCGATCATGGCCTGCGTCTTCGGGTCCTTCGCCACCGCGGCGCGCACGGCCTCGCGCAGCTCGGCCGGGGCGATGGGCTTTCCGTTCAAGAAGAGCTGGCCCTCGCGCTGAAGCGTGATCGCGAGCGTCGTCGGCTGCACCGCGGCGCCCGCGGCGGCCTTCGGCAGGTCCACCTCGATCGCCTGCTTCGCGATGAGGTGCGCGGTCAGCATGAAGATGACGAGCAGGACGAGCATGATGTCGACGAGCGGCGTCACGTTGATGTCGGTGATGAGGCCGCGCCGGCGCGTCCCGCCCGCCATCACGCGCCTCCGCGCGCGCCCGGCGCCTTGAGCAGGCCCAGGATGCGGTGACCGAGCGCGGTGGCCGAGGACGCGCGCGTCTCCACGTGGCGCGTGAGCGCGTTGTACATGGCGACGGCGGGAAGCGCGACGAGCAGGCCCACGCCGGTCGCGACGAGCGCCTCCGCGATGCCGGCCATGACCGCCTGCGTGCCCTGCGCCTGGCTGGTCGCGAGGTCGTGGAACGCGCGGATGATGCCGAGGACGGTGCCGAAGAGGCCCACGAACGGCGCGTTCGAGCCGAGCGTGCCGAGGAACGAGAGGCCGCGCTCGAAGCGCAGGCGCTCGCTCTCGAGGGCCGACGTGAGGTGCTCGGAGACCGCGTCGGGGCCGTCCGCCGCGTGGTGCAGGCAGGCGCGCGCGACCGCCGCCTCCATGGACGGCGCGCCCTCGAGCGCCCCGAGCGCGGCCTTGGCGCCCTTGTCGCGCAGCGCCTCGAGGGCGGCCTCGAGCTTGTCGGCCGGGCGGCGCTCCTGCAGGAAGAACCACAGCCGCTCGAGCATCACCGCGATGGCGGCGAGGCTGAGCCCGAGCATGAGCCAGAGCACCCAGCGCGACCCCGCCCGGAGCATGAGGTCGAGAAGCTGCGCGTCGATGGTGGAGCCAGTCATGTGGGGAGAAAGGCTAGCAGACCCTCAGATCCTCCCGCGTACCCCGAACGTCGGAAGCACGTAGCGGATCTTCTGGCCCGGCGTGATCTCCTCGGGGAAGAGGGCGGCGTTGGTCAGGTCGACGTAGAAGTCGAAGAGCCACTTCTTGTAGACGGCGCGCTTGTCGATGCGCAGGTCGATGCGGAAGTAGCCCTCGGTGCGCGCGGTGTTGTAGCCGAACGTGGTCGTCGTGGGCCGGCCGCTCTGGTACTGGAGGCGCGCGCCGAGCTCCCAGTTACGGGGCAGCGGCAGGCCGCCCACGAGATTGAGGAGGTGCGTGCGGTCGAAGTCGAACGGCACGAACTGCCCGTCCTTCTCTCGCTCCGAGAGCGAGAGCGTGTAGGCGATCCAGCCATACAGGCCGTTTCTGGCCTGGCGCCGCAGCATCATCTCGAGGCCGTAGGCGCGGCCCACCTGCTGCTGCAGCAGGCGGTCGAGCGTCATCTGCGCGTTCGTGTCGCCGGGCGTCGTCGTGGTCGGCACGAGCGAGCCGTTCGCGGCGCTGCCCACGGTCTGGCGGTTGACCTGCAGGTCGAACACCACCGGATCCATGGCGTTGTAGAAGGCATCGACGACGAGCTGCGTGCGCTCGCCGA
Source organism: uncultured Myxococcales bacterium (assembly GCA_964593795.1). Taxonomy (GTDB): domain Bacteria; phylum Myxococcota_A; class Polyangia; order JAHFDS01; family JAHFDS01; genus JAHFDS01. The sequence continues at coordinate 4,617 of CAZQJC010000338.1, forward strand.
GGGGGAGCTCCGCGCCGAGGTCGTACTGCACCGCCGTGAGGAGGCCATAGCGGAGCGGCATGATGTCGAGGCCCGGCAGCGGAAGGAAGAACCGCGGCGGCTGGTGGTAGATGCCGACGCTGCCCTTGAGCCACACCGCGCCGTCGTCGCTCCCGCTCGGCACGCCCTCCATCTCGCGATCGAACAGGCGGTAGCGCAGCGTCAGGCGCGGGTCGGCCGCCTGCCTGCGCGTCGTGCCGTCGTAGTACATGTCCCCGCGCACGCCGGGGCGCACCAGCCAGTCGCGCGTCGGGCGCCACAGCACCTCGGCCAGCGCCGAGCCGACGTACTGGCGCGACAGGTCCTGCGTGAACACCTCGATGCTCGCGTTGTTGCCGAAGGGGGTCGCCGTGGGGCTGCCCTGCGACGTGTCCTTGATCGTGCCCTCGAGGCCGAGGACGAGGTCGAGCGCGCGCCCCGGACGGAGCTTCATCCGCACCTGCGGCTCGAGCGCGAGCGAGGTGATGTCGCTGCCCGACGCGGTCGTCTGGTCGACGCCGCCGACGACGCGGAACGTGGTGTCCACCATGCCGCCGCCGAGGCTGCCGCGCAGGTCGAGCCGGTGGAAGCCCAGGATCAGCGCGGGCGTGAGCGGCGGATCGGCCGCGTTCGGATCCGCGTCCGGCGACACCGTGTCGAGCTCGTCGCGCGCGCCGAAGGCGAACACGGTCCAGCCGTTCCTCGCGCTTCCGCCGTCGAGGCGCACCTGGTAGTCCCAGTACGACAGCGACGCCTGGTCGGTCGCGAGGCCGAGGATGAAGCCCGGGTAGCCGACGCGCGCGGCCACCGTGGCGGTCGCGTCGAGAAAGCCGATCGGGTGGCGCACGAGCGCGCCCGCCTGCAGGAGGTTCACGTCGATGTCGACGAGGGACTCGTCCTTGCGCGCGCGGCGCGTGCGGCCGTCGACGATCCCGGCGGTGTAGCCGCCGTAGAGCACGGGCGCGCCGCCCGGGTAGAACTGCACCTCGTCGATGAACTCCGGGTGCAGGACGCTCGGCCCCGCGAGCAGGTGGTAGAGCAGCGGCACGCGCGTGCCGTCGAGCAGGAAGCCCGTCGAGCCGGGGCTCGCGCCACGCACGACCGGGAACGGCAGGAGCGACACGATCGACGCGACGCCGGGCAGCGTCTGCACCACGCGGAACGGATCGCCGAACGTGCCGGGCACCTGCTTGAGCTCGGGCCCGCGCAGCGTCACGCGGCTGACCTCCTCGCGCCGCTGCTCGCCGACCACCACGATCTCGTACGGGTCGTAGCGCTCTCGCTCGATGTAGTAGCCGACCGCGAGCTCCTGCTTGGGCGCGAGGCGCTCCTCCTGCACGAACGGCAGGTAGCCGGCGGCGTGCACGGTGACGCGCGCCGCGCCGGCGGGCACGGGCAGCCGGAAGCGCCCGCGCTTGTCGGCCTCCACGCTGTAGTGGCGGCCCGCGATCTCCGCGGCGACGGTCGCGCCCTGCACCGGCACGCGCGTGCCCATCTCGACGAGGCGCCCCTGCAGGAAGGACACGAGCGGTGGCCCCTCGCTCACGGGCGGCGGAGGCGGGGGCGGAGGAAGGAACGTGTGCGAGAACGTGATCTGCACGGGGACCGGCTTGCCGCCGAAGCGCGCGGGCTCGAACCGGAAGCCCTGCACGGCGCGCACGACCGCGTCGTCGAAGATCGGCAGCGAGCGCGACAGGAGCTCGACCTTGCCCACCTTGCCGTCGGCGCCGACGACGAGCTTGACCTGCACGACCACCGGCTCGGTGTGCGCAGGTGCGCCCTCGGGGTACGGCACGGTGCCCTCGCCGATCGCGCGCGGCGGCACGAGCTCGGGCCTCGCAGGCGCGGCGTCCACGCCGGCATCCGTCGGCACGGCCGCGTCGGGCGTACCGGCATCGGGCACGCCACCGTCGGGCGGTGCGGCACGGGCGACGCCGGCGACCGCGCACAGCGCCGCGACGACGAGGCCGCGCACCCAGGGGCCCGTCAGCGCCATGCGATGATCCACGCGAGGGTCCCGCCCACGTGGGGCCAGTACTGGCGGCGCGTGATCGCCTCCGCGGTGTCGGGCTCGACGCGGCCCACGGCGTCGACGCAGCCCGTCCACTGGCCGATCACCTCGGCCGAGAGGCCCGTCGCCGACACCGGGCCGAGCGCGGTCATCCAGCTCGCGCGCACAAGGCCCGTCACGCCGACGCCGCTGCAGTTCGGCAAGGACGGGCTCGAGTCCGGGAACGTGTACGAGTTGTTGAGCGACCCGCGCTGCGTGGGATCCGGATCGCTGCGCCCCGTGCGGCCCTCGACGATGCCGCCGAAGCCGAAGCCGACGGCGAGGTCGAGGTGCTCGGTCACGTGCCACGTGGGATCGAGCGTGCCCGCGAAGCGCAGGCCCGACAGGCCCCCGCGCTCCGACACGGAGGCGTACTGGAAGGACGCGAGCACGGACCACGTCTCGTCGAGCCGCGTGCCGACGCGCACGATCGCGCCGAGCAACCGCCCGCTCGGCACGCCCCCCCAGCCGCGTAGCTGCCCGTAGGCGATGCCGAGCATCAGGCGCAGGCCCGGCTTGCGCCACAGGGCGTGGTCGGCCTCGGTCGGCAGCGAGAGCTTGAAGGGGGCGTCGTCCTGCGTCGCGGGCGGCGCGGCCGTCGCGGGCGGCGGGGCCGTCGCGGGCGGCGGCTCGGCGCGCACCGCGCGAGGCAACGCGGCCAGCACGAGGAGGAGGGCGAGCCGTCTCACGGGCTCGGCGACACCGGGCAGGGCCACCACGCGGGCGGCGAGGACGTGCGATCCCACTGCGGCGACTCGCAGCTCGCGTCGTTGTTGCAGCCCCGCAGCACGTAGTGCGTGACGCCCCGGCAGTAGTTGAAGGTCGGGTTGTAGGGCGCGGGCGCCATGCCCGCGGTCGGCTCCTCCGGGGGCGGATCGGCGATCACGAGCTGCTGCTGCGCGGGTACGCTGCCCCCGGCCCCGGCCCCGCCGAGCCCGCCGATGTCGAGGACGGGGATGCCCGCGCACGCCCAGGTGCGCTTCGAAAGCGGGGGCGCCTCCTTCGGCGGCTCCCGGTAGCGCGTGCCGCCGCCGCCCCCGCGCGCGGCGCAGGTGACGCCGACGAGGCCCGCCGGCGCCTCGAGCGTGATGTCCACCGCGCGCTGGTCGAGTGACGTCGCGCTGCACGTCGCGGGATCCTCGGACGGGAGCATCCCCGCGAGCACGGCGGCCAGCGCGTCCGCGCGCGAGAACCCGCCCGCGGCCGCGAGCGAGAACCCGGGTGGCGGGGGCTCGCAGCCACCGCGCGGGTAGAACGCGGCGTCCGGGTCGAAGGCCCCCTCGCGATACGCGACGCGCACGTCGGGCCGCTCCATCGAGACGAAGCTCGCGCCGTAGACGAGGTCGGCGGAGCGGTCGCCACCCGGCGGAGGCTCCGGCTGCTGCGGCCCCGCCCCGCCGCCGATGCGCGGTCCGGGGTTGCGATCGCTGCCCGCGCGCCCGAAGTCGAGCGCGCCGTTACCGTTGCGATCGTCGTAGACGATCACGCTGCCGTACGCGATCCGCGCCGTCAGGTCGCCCACGAGATCGTCGGCGGCAGGCAGGTCGAGCAGGGTCAGCGTCGCCTGGCCGCCCTCGCCGAGCGGCGCGTCGACCGCCACCCGCAGGGGCACGAAGCCGAAGAGGTCGCGGCAACCCGCCTCGATCACGCGCCTCGCGCCGTCCGACTCCGCGGGCAAGAAACAGAACGGCTCGGGCTGCCACTGCGCGCCCCAGACCAGCGCCACCCGCAGGCGCTGCGCCGGCTCCGTCGTCCCCGCAGGGGCGAGCGCCGCCGCATCCCCCGACACGGCCACGCGCACGCTCGCGAGCGGCGTCACGGTGTCGTCGAGCGCCTTGAGCTTGCCGCAGCCCACGAGCGCGAGCAGGGCCAGCGCCGAGCGCGCGCGCCTCATGGCAGCCACGCGAGCCCCACGAGCGCGACGAAGCCCGTGCGCAGGTGCCCGTCCTGGAGGTGCAGCGACGGCCCGCCTCCGAGCGCGAGCCCGAGAGCGCCCACGAGCCGCAGCGTGACCACGCCCTCGAGATCCGCCGCGGGCAGCAGGCTCGTCGCGCCCTGCTCCGCCTGATCGCCCGTCAGGCCCGCCCGGCTCGCCTGATCGCGCTCGCGCGTCTCGCGCACGAGCGTGCCGCCGAGGCCGAGGCGCAGAGCCAGCGTGCCGCGGCCGATCTCCCGCTGCAGGGCGCCGGTCGCACGCATACGGATATCCGAATGGGCCACCGTCCAGCTCGTCGAGTACTCGGTGGCGCGCGTCCAGCCGAGGCGCAGGCCGAAGGCGAGCGGGCCCGCGGTGGCGGCCCCGACGCCGACACCGGACGACAGGCCCGTCGGCAGCGCCGCGGGCCGGCCCACCAGGAAGCCGCCGTCGAGCGTGAGGTCAGCCGGCGTCGCCGCGGTCGTGCGGGGCAGCGCGACCAGCGCGACGAGCGCGACGCCGAGACGCCACATGCACAGGTCCTACCCCACCTTGCGCCGGCAAGCGAGCACCACGTCGCTCGCGTGGGCGGTCACGTCCTCGAGGTTCGCACCGAGCGAGCGCAGCGCCGGGGCCTGCGAGCTCGCCTCGAGCACCTTGAGCGTGCGGCGGTACTCGCGCTGCGCGGGCGTCTGCCGGCCCGCGGCCTCGTACAGGGCCGCGAGGGCGAACGACGCCGGCCACAGGTTCGGATCGAGGAAGAGCGCCCGCTCGAGCTCGGTGACGGCGAGCGCAGGATCGCCCGACGAGCGGTGCGCGAGCCCGAGCAGGAGGCGCGCCTCCGCGAGCAGCGGATCGAGCTCCACGGCGCGCGCGTAGAGCGCGAGCGCCCCGGCCGAGTCTGCGGGCGCCCGCAGGTTCCCGAGGGACAACGCCGCCAGCGCGTCACCATCCGCGATGCGCACGAGCACGGCCTGCGCGCGCTCGCGGTCGCCCCGTGCGAACGCCGCCGCCGCGTGGGCGCGAATGGCGTCGGGCGCCGACGGGGGAGCGTCGCTCGTCCGTCCCTGCGGCAGGATGAGCGCCGCGCCGATCGGTCCCACCGGGTCCGAGCGCGTGATCGTCCAGTCGCTGTCCCCGGGCTTCTTCTGCGGGGCCGAGATCCGCGCCCCCCGCCGCGCGTAGACGGGGCAGCCGTACATCGTGACGAGCTCGAGGTCGTGCGCCTCCGGGAAGGACTCGCCCGGCCCGAGGATGATGACGCCCTCGGGCGCGAGCGCGCTCGCGATCGCCGACAGGATCCGCTGCGCGGCCTGCGGCCGCATGTAGATGAGGCAGTTGCGCAGGAGCACCACGTCCCAGCCGCCGACCGTCGGCCGCAGCGAGCCGTCGAGCAGGTTGTGCTGCCGGAAGCGCATCCCTCGCACGAGCTCGGGCTTGACCCGCCAGCGCACCACCTCCGCCAGCGGCACCTGCTCGAACCACCGCTCGCGCTGCGGCTTCGGCACCGCGCGCAGCGACCACTCGTCGTAGGTCCCCGCGCGCGCCACGTCGAGGTAGCGCCCGTTGACGTCGGAGGCCCACAGCTCGATCTCCGCCGCCACCTCGGTCGCGACGATCGCGATCGAGTACGCCTCCTCGCCCGTCGCGCAGGCGGCCGACCAGATGCGCGCCGGCGGCAGCCCCGCCAGGCGCCGGTCGGCCAGCATGTTGCGCAGCGCCCGGAAGTGCGCCGGCGTGCGCATGAAGTACGTCTTGCCGTTCGTGAGGACGTCGATGAGCGCCTGCAGCTCGCCCTGCGACGTCGGCAGGTCCAGGTGATCGACGTAGCGCGCGATCGATCCGAGCCCGAGCGCCCGCGCGCGCTCGGCGGCCACGCGCTCGAGCGAGTCCCCGGCCGTGACCGGCGCGAACACCCCGATGCGCTGCTCGACCAGCGCCGACAGGCGCACCAGCGCCGCGGCCGCGTCGGTGCTCTTCGTGGTCACTCCACCAGCCTCTGCACCAGCTCACCGAGCGCGCGCTCCGAGAACTCGCTCTTGACGATGTACGCCGTCGCGCCGAGCGACAGCGCGCGGCGCTTGTCCTCGGGCGCCCCGAGCGACGAGCACACGATCACCGGGAGATCACGCAGATCCTCGTCGGCGCGGATGCGGCGCAAGAGCTCGAACCCATCCATCTGCGGCATCTCGAGGTCCGACAGGACGAGAGCGTAGCGCGCCTCGGCGAGCTTCTCGAGAGCCATGAGGCCATTGTCCGCCTCCGCGACCTCGTAGCCGAACGTCCGCAGCGCGTCCGCGATGAGGCTCCGCGTGATGATCGAGTCCTCCACGACGAGGAGGTTCCTGCGGGTGGACGGCCTCGGGGCCTCGACGCGCGCGCCGCGCGTGCGGAGCCCCGCCCGCACGAGCACCTCGCCGGGGTTCAGCACCAGGGCCGGCCGCCCGTCCTCGAGCACCGCGGCGCCCGTCGCCAGGCGCGAATCGACGAGCAGCGGCCCGAGCGAGCGCGTGATGATCTCGCGCTCGCCGAGGATGCGATCGACCTCGAGCGCGTAGACCTGCTTGGCCTGCCCGATGTAGACGAGGCGCGGCGAGACCCGGTCCGTCGGCGTCGTCGCGCCGAGGATCGCGCCGAGGTCCGCCACCAGCGCGAACTGGTCGCGGAACGGCACCGCCGCCGCCCCCGCGATGGACCGCACCTGATCGGGCTCGAGGCGGCCCACGTCGAGCACGCTGGCGGTCGGGATCGCGTAGCGCTCGATGTGCCCGAAGACGTCGAGCTCGACCACGACGGCGCGCGCGATCGCGAGCCGCAGGGGCATCGAGAGCACGAAGGTCGTGCCGTTGCCGCGCGTGCTCCGCACGGCCACGTCGCCGCCGAGCGCCCCGGCCCGGGCGCGCACGATGTCGAGGCCGATGCCGCGACCCGAGAACTCGCTCACCTCGCTGCGCGTGGACAGACCGGGCGCGAACACGAGCTCGAGCGCGGCCGAGTCGGGCATCTCGCGCGCCGCCGTCTCGTCGAGCAGGCCCGCGCGCACCGCCGCGCCCTTTAGCCGATCGAGGTCGATGCCGCCGCCGTCGTCGCTGATGACGAGCTCGAGGCGATCCCGGCTCTGCTGCGCGACGATCGACAGGCGCCCCCGCTCTGGCTTGCCCTGCGCGCGCCGCTCGGCCGGCTGCTCGATGCCGTGGTCGATGGCGTTCCGCACGAGGTGCAGGAGCGGCTCGGCGAGCGCGTCGATGAGCTGCTTGTCCACCTCGAGCGTGGTGCCGCTCGTCTGCACGCCGATCTGCTTGCCGAGCGCCTCGGCGACGTCGCGCGCCACCCGCGGCACGCGCTCGAGGAGCGCCTCGATCGCGACGTGGCGCACGTCGCGGAGGCCCGCGTCGAACGACGCCAGCAGCGCCCCGAGGCGCGCCTGCTGCTCGTCGAGCTCGCGCAGCGACCCGTCGAACGACTTGGCGAGCCCCTTGACCCGCTCGGCCACCGGCCCGCCGCCGAGGGCGAGGTGCCGCAGCTCCGCGCGCACGGCGCGCAGGAGCTTGATCTCGTGCTCGATGCGCGCGCGCGTCGTGGCCGCGTCGCCGAGGAGGTCCCCGAGACGGTCCACGCGCTCGGCGTCCACGCGCAGAAGGCCCCCCACGCGCGCGCGCTCGTCGGTGCCCCGGGCCGCCGGCTGAGGAGCCCGCTCGGTCAGCGTGGCCGGCTCCGGCGCAGCGGCTGGCGCAGGCGGGGGCTCGGCGCTGGGCGGCCGGGGCGCCGGGCTCGCGATCGGCTGCGGCCCTCCAGGATCCGACGGCGGCCGCGCCTCCGGTGGGCGCTCCGCGACACGCTCCGGCTCGGGCTGCGGCTCCGTGGCGTCGTCGACCCGGGAGGTGGGCGGCCGCAAGGTGACGCGCCGGGGCGCGAGATCCCCACCGGCCAGCACCCCGTCGGCGCGCTCCGCGAAGTCCTTCTCGCGCGGCCCGGGCGCGTCGGTCGGCGCCTCGCCGATGAGCAGCTCGACGAGGTCGAGCCCCTCGAGCACCAGCCTGTGCAGCGCGCCCGCCTGCCCTGTCGGCAAGGCCAGCGTCTGCTTGGCGGCGTCCTCGATCTTGTGCGCGACCGTGGACGCGCCCACGAACCCCATGACGCGGCACTCGCCCTTGAGCGTGTGCAGCTCGCGCAGCGACTCCTCGATGTCCTCCGGCGTGCCGGTGCCGCCCTCGATGGCGACCCAGCGACGCGCGACGTTCTCGACGCGCTCGCGCCCGACGACGCGGAACTTCTCGAGCAGCGCCTCGAAGCGCGCACCCGTCCGCTTCATGGCGCTCCGCGCCAGGCCTCAGGCTTCAGGCGACAGGCTCCAGGTCGGAACGGCCCCAGCGGCGGGCGACGGGTCGTGGCCTCACGTCGGATCCGATTCACGCCGGGATCCGAGCCTGAAGCCTGAAGCCTGAAGCCTGGAGCCTCTCTGCTCATCCCTTGCCGCCGAGGGTGAACGTCACCGCGGCCTCGCGCAGGTCGCGCGCGAGCTCCGCGAGCTGCTGCGCCGCCGTGGTCGCCTGCCGCGTGCCGGCCACGGTCTGGTTGAGCAGCGACGTGATCTCGTCCATCGACATCGTGATCTGCTCGGTGCCCGTGCGCTGCTGCTGCGTGATGAGCGTGATCTTGCGCGCGCTCTCGGTGGTCTGCTCGACACGCTCGACGATCTTCGTGAACGACTCGCCGGCGTGGTTGACCATCGTGGCGCCGCGCTCGGCGACCTTCATGCCCTCCTCGGTGGCGAGCACGCTGGCGTGCGTCGAGATGCGGATGTCGTCCACGAGCTGCTTGATGTCACCGACGGACTCCATCACGTTCTCCGCGAGGCGCCGCATCTCGGTGGCGACGAGCGAGAAGCCCTTGCCGGCCTCTCCCGCGCGCGAGCCCTCGAGCGCCGCGTTGAGCGCGAGCAGGTCCGAGCGATCGGCGATGCCGCGGATGATGTCGAGGATCTCGGTGATGCGCACGCTCTGCGCGTTGAGCTGGTGGATGCGCTCCGCGATCTGCTTGGACGACGCCAGGATCATGTCGATGGTCTGCCGCGACTCGCCGAGCTCGCGGTGACCCGTGCGCGAGAGCTCGAGCGACGCCTGCGCGCTCTCGAACACGGTCTCCGAGCTGCCGGCGATCTGCGAGGCCGCCGCGAGCAGGTGCTCCATCGTGCGGCGCGTCTCCTCGACGCTCGACGCCTGCTCGGTCGCGCTCGCCTCCTGCGTGCGCGCGCTCTCGACGATCGCGTCCGCGGCACGCCCGATGAGGAGGCTCGCCTTCTGGATGCGCGCCACGATCTCCGCGAGGCTCTTGACCATGCGGTTGAACGCGTCGGCGAGGTCGCCCGACGCCTCGATGCGCTGGGACAGGTCGCCGATCGCGATCTTGCGCGCCTGCTCGGCGATCGCGCGCAGTCGCTGCACCATGAGCGAGAACGTCGCCGCGAGCTCGCCGACCTCGTCCTTGCTGTCGACCTTCACCTCGCCCGAGAGATCGCCGTCGGCGATCCGCATCGCGATCCGCCGCAGCTCGTGGATGGGCGCGAGGAGGCGCTGCGCGGCCACGCGCGCCACGAAGATGCCGATGAGCGCCGCGAGCAGCACGACGAGCCCCGACGCCATCGCCTGGTTGCGCGTCTCCGACAGCCGCGCGTGCGAGAACGCCACCGCCACCGTTCCGAGCCGCTGCGACTCGATCTGCACGGGCGCGAAGGCGACGGTGTTGCCGGCGCGCGTGTCGTCCACCTCCGCCGTGGTCACGGAGCGGGCCCGCTGCGTGACGGCCTCGTCCATCGTGCCCTTCTGCGCGAGCACGTTGCCCGCCGCGTCCACGACCACGGCCAGGCTCGCGTCGCGATCGAGCAGCCGCTGCGCGACCATCTCCGACAGCTTGGTGCGGTCCTTGGTGGCGAGCGGGACCTCCGCGTCCGTCGCGAACGAGCGCGCCGAGCTCTGTGCCTTCTCGCGCAGGAACTCGGTCACGAGGGAGTAGTGGCTCCCGTACAGGCGCAGCCCGAACCAGACGGTCGCGGCCATCAGGCCCGCGATGACGGCCACGAGCAGCATGAGGAGCTTGTCGCGAAGGCTCACCGGGACCTCCAGATCACAATGGCACCGCGAGGCCGCCGAACGGCAGCAGGCTCACGAGCAGGAAGAGCGCCGAGCGCTCGGAAACCGCGATGCCGACGATGCCGCGGTCGGCGGCCTGATCGGACAGGATGGGCGGGATGGGCAGGAGCTGGGAGCGGTACACGCGCTGGAAGAACACGCGCCCCCGCACGATCGCGAGCACGGCCTCGCCGCGGCCGACGATGAGCCGCGGCGTCTGCCCCGTGCCGACGCCGTCGGGGTCGAGCAGGGAGTCGAGGTCCACCACGTCGGCCAGCCGGTCGGCGCCGAGGATCCTGCGCGCGTCGTCCATCGTGAGCACGCGGTCCGCCTCGTCGGCGGGCAGGCCATAGACCTGGCCCCCCGCCTCGAACTGCAGCACGTCCATGAGCGCGCGGCTCTCGTCGATGTCGAGGAGCGCCGTCGGCTTGAGCGCCGTCAGCGAGTGCGTCTCCTCGCGCGGCCGCTTGGCGACCGCTAGACGGCGCACGCGCGCTCCTTGGCCAGCCCGAGCACGCGCGTCGCGTCGAGCAGCGTCGTGCCCGCGAAGGCCTCGTCCACCATGCGCGAGACGACGCCGAGCGCCACGCGGCGCGCGCCCGTGCCCGCCACGCCGCCGAGCGTCTCGGGCAGCGGGTCGAGCTGGTCGGTCTCGAGCGGCACGAGGTCGCTCGTACGCGAGACCAGGAGCCCCGCCTCGATGCCGGCGTGCGAGAGCAGGATGACGCGGCTCTGGGGCCCGTACACCTGCGTCGGGAAGCCGAGGAGCTTCGCCCCGTCGATCACCGCGAACACGCGCCCGCGCACGAACGTCACGCCGGCCACGGACGCGTCGGTGCCTGGCACCCGCACGAGCTCGGCGTCCGCGATGACCTCGGCCACCACGGACGCGGGGAGCCCGAAGCTCGCGTCCCCTAGGTAGAAGAGCAGGTAGGGAAGATGCATGGCCGGCCCGCCGAATTTTACCGGGGTTTTCGTCGGAACGGTGTGCTAAACGGTCGGACCCATGCCCGAGCGAGCCATCGTCTGTCCGCAGTGCGGGTCCACCGATCTCCTCGTCATCTCGACCGGCGTCGTCTTCCGGGGCGGCGTCGTGCTCGAGACGCTGCGCTGGATGGAGGCCGACGAGGACGTCGACGAGCCGCACTACCACGTCGAGGAGCAGATCCTCGAGGAGCCCGAGATCGCGGAGACCGAGGGTCCCGTGCGCGCGCTCTGCGCGCAGTGCCTGACCGACGTGACCACGCGCTATCTCGAAACCGACGAAAAAGGCCAGGCCTCGTAGCGAGCTTGGGCGCGGGGGGCCAGCGACGGCCGACGATCCGGTCCGCCTGACGTCGTCGCCGCTCCGCTCCGGCGCTCCGGTGCTCGCGTCTCCTCGCAGGCGAACCGGCTTGTCGGCCGCTCCTCGATGGGAGGCTGCCGCCGGACCCGAGCAACCCGACGCGCCGTCCGTGACGCTCAATCATCACAGGAGCTGAGATGTCGATCGCAGAGCTGCCGAGTTTCCTTGGGGGTGAGCGGGTCAAGGGGCAGGGGGCGGCGCAGACGCTGCTGAACCCGGCCACCGAGGCGCCGCTCGCGGAGGTGCGGGCGCCGGGTGACCTCGGGCGCGCCCTCGCCTTCTCGCGCGAGCGCGGCGGTCCGGCCCTGCGCGCGCTGTCGTTCGCCGAGCGCGCCGAGCGCCTCAAGGCCATCCAGGGGCTCTTCGCGAAGTCGCGCGACGAGCTCCTCGGCCTCGGCATCGAAAACGGCGGCAACACGCGCTCGGACGCCAAGTTCGACGTCGACGGCGCGATCGCGACGCTGTCGGCGTACGCGGACCTCGGCGCCTCGCTCGGCGATCGCCGCACGCTCCTCGACGGGGAGGCGGCGCTGCTCGGCCGCTCGGCGCGCTGGGCGGGCCAGCACGTGCTCTCGGCGCGCGCGGGCGTCGCGGTGCACGTCAACGCGTTCAACTTCCCCGCGTGGGGCCTGTGGGAAAAGGCGGCGCAGGCGCTGCTCGCGGGCATGCCCGTCCTCGCCAAGCCCGCGACGGCGACGGCCCTCCTCGCGCACCGCATGGCGGAGCTCGTGATCGACGCGGGCATCCTGCCGCCGGGCGCGCTCTCGCTCCTCGCGGGCCCCCCCGGGGACCTGCTCTCGCACCTCGGGCCGCACGACGTGGTCGCGTTCACCGGGTCGGGCGACACGGGCGCGCTCCTGCGCGCGCTGCCCGCCGTGGTCAAGGACAGCGCCCGCGTGAACGTCGAGGCCGACTCCCTCAACGCCGCGGTCCTCGGGCCGGATGTCGAGGTCGGCTCGCCGACGTGGGACCTCGCGGTCAGCGAGATCGCCAAGGACCAGACGCAGAAGGCCGGGCAGAAGTGTACGGCCATCCGCCGCGTGCTCGTGCCAGTGGACCTCGCGGACGCGCTCGTGGAGGCGCTGTCCGAGCGCCTCGGCGCGGTCAAGGTCGGCGACCCGTCGCGCGACGACGTGACGATGGGCCCCCTCGCGACCGCGCGGCAGCTCGCGGACGTGCGCGCGCGCCTGGGGCGCCTGTGCGCCGTCGAGGCCGTGCCCGTCTTCGGCGACGGCAGCGTGACGCCCCTCGGCGTGCCCGCCGGCAAGGGCTTCTTCTTCGGCCCGGTGCTCCTGCGCTGCGACGCGCCCGACGCGGCCAAGGTCCTCCACTCGGAGGAGATCTTCGGGCCCGTGGCGACGCTCGCGATCTACGACGGCCGCGCCGACACCGCGGCCGCGCTCGTCGCGCGGGGCCAGGGCGGCCTCGTCGCATCCGTGTATGCGGATGATCGCAGGTTCCTCAAGGAGGTCGTCGCAGGTCTCCTGCCGCACCACGGCCGCGTGTACATGGGCAGCGCCAAGGTGGCCGGCCAGACCGCGGGGCCCGGCACCGTCCTGCCCACGCTCGTGCACGGCGGACCGGGTCGCGCAGGCGGCGGCGAGGAGCTCGGCGGGCTGCGCGGGATGGGCTTTTACATGCAGCGCACCGCCGTGCAGGGCGACAAGCTGCTGCTCGAGGCGATCCTGTAGCGAGTGGCCGCCTCGGAAGGCGGCCACCAGGAGGGGCGCGCCGCCCCTCCCCCGACGCGGCAAAGCCGCGCCGGGCCCCCCTCCCTGCGTCTTCGCTCGCTGCGCTCGCTACGCCCTTGCGGCTCGCTGCGCTCGCCTCGCGGACGGCTGGGCGACGATCTGCGGACGCAGGAGCGGCCACTCCTCTGAGCGGGCTCGAGGTGGCAAGCTCGCCCCTGCGCTCCGGATCGTGGACGTGGACGTGGACGTGGACGTGGACGATCCGGAGCGGTGCCCGAAAGGCGTTGACGCCCAACACGGTATCTGGCGGCTCGCTGCGCTCGCCTCGAGCGCGAGCTTCGCGAG
>CAZQJC010000339.1:0-10964 GCA_964593795.1 uncultured Myxococcales bacterium
GTGTCGATGCACACCAAGCTTTGATCACGCGCCGATCCAGCGCTCAAGTTCTTGTCGAGGCGCGCCGCTAACCGATCGAAATGATCCAGGTTGGCGTTTCGACCCGGACGAGCACGAGCACGAGCACGAGCACGAGCACGAACTAGGGACAGCCCCTAGCCCCTACTTGCCGCTGCGCTCGACCGGTGCGTCGGGCACCTTGATGAAGCGCCCGGACAGCCACCGCGACAGCCACGGCATGAAGTACGCGCCCCGGTAGAAGCCGGGGTAGACGATGCGCGGCTTCCTGCGCTCCACGGCCGCGCGCACCTTGCGCGCGAGCACCTCCACCGTGCCCTCGGGGATCGCGCCCGCCAGGCCCTTTCGCCCGCCGAACACCTCGAACGCCGCGTCCGACATCGCCGTCTTGACCGGCCCCGGGTACACCGTCACGACGTGCACGCCGGTCGTGCGCAGCTCCGCGCGCAGCGCCTCCGAGGCCGCCGCGAGCCCCGCCTTCGACGCGCCGTACCACACCTGCAGCGGCGTCGGCGCGAGGCCCGCCACGGACGCGACATCGACGATCGTGCCGCTCTTGCGCGCGAGCATGCCCTCGACCACGCGCCGCGTGATGAGGAGCGGCGAAAGCAGGTTGAGCTGCAGGAGCTTCTGTCCCTCGGCTGGATCCGAGAACCGGAACGGCCCGCTGTTCTCCATGCCCGCGTTGTTCACGAGGACGTCGATGGGCCCGTGCGTGCGCTCGGCCTCCGCGATCCAGTCGCACGCGCGCGCCGGATCCGACAGGTCCTGCGCGCACACGAGGCACCGCTCCGCGCCGATCTCCGCGGCCAGCGCGTCGAGCGCGGACTTGCGCCGCGCGACCACCGTGATCTTCGCGCCCGCGCGCGCGAACTCCCGCGCGATGGCCTCCCCGATCCCCGACGAAGCACCCGTGACCGCGACGTGCATGCGCCACTATCGCCTGGATCGCGCCGGCTTCCCAGCCGGGCGATGCCTACGCTGGCGACTCGACCGAAGGCGCGCGCAAGCGGGCGATCCACTCCGATCGCCCCGACACCACGAACACGTCGTCCTCGCCGCTCGCGAGGTGCACGCGAACACCGTTCGGCACGATCCCCAGCGTGCGCGCGCCCTCGACCCCGCGCACGGACGCGAGCGGGATCTCCAGCGGCGCCTTCTGGACGTTGACCTTGTGCGCGCGGAACAGGAGGCGCGTCGGCGTCAGCACGAGCCAGCCGCCGCGCCACTCGCCGCGCCGGAGGTGGTTCGCCGGACCCTGGTGGAGCACCTGCTCGCCGTCGATCGGACCCACGACCTGCAACCGACGGCGCTGGAGCTCGGTGAACACGGCCGTCACCACCCCGAACGTCAGCCCCGTGACCACGCCCGAGACCACGCCGCCCGCCGCGCCTCCGCGATAGCCGAGGAAACAACCCATGAAGACCCCGAAGGGGACGCCGCTCGTCGCCACCGTCCGCAGGACCCGCCGCATGCGCGCGCTCATGGCAGGAGCATGGCCGCGGGCACGCCAGAGTTCAATGGCGCGCTACCATCGCCCGATGCGCCCCTTCCGCGTGATCGCCGGCGTCACCCTCACCGGCGCCGGCCTCGCCGTCGTCACGAACGTCCTCGTCCACCGCAGCCAGGACGCGCGCGCTCGCGCGCTCGACGCGCGGCTGCAGCAGAGCGCCGCCCGCTTCCACGCACACCGCTGGGAGCGCCCCGTCCTGCGCGGAACCGCCGCCGCGGGCAACGCGGCCGACGCCGAGCGCGCCGCGATCGAGCCGCTCGACAAGCTGGAGGCGAGGCCCATCGAGCCGCTCGCCAACCTGCTCAAGGACGGCAAGCCGATGCCCCCCGAGATCGTGGCGCTCGTGGAGCGGCACCGCGCGGCGCTCGAGGGCCTGCGCTCCGCCTCCCTGCGCGGCCACGCCTGGACGCAGGTCCCGTTCGAGCAGGGCGCGAGCGCGCCGCTCCCGCCGTTCGTCTCGCGCCTGCGCACCGGCAAGCTGCTGCTCGCGATGGCGAGCACCGCCGAGCCCGCGGAGTGCCTGCGCATCGCCGCCGACGCCGTCCGCGTCGGCCAGGACGGCGCGGCCGGGGTGGGCCTCGTCGGCAGCATGGTGGCGGCCACCCAGACCGAGCTCGCGCTGCCCGTCATGCTCCGCTGCGCCCTGCGCGCAGACGGCGCCGCGCGTCGCGAGGCCGCTCGCGAGGTCGCACTCCTCGTGGCGCACCCGCTGTCCCTGGGCGAGGCCTTCGA
This sequence comes from uncultured Myxococcales bacterium, assembly GCA_964593795.1. Taxonomy (GTDB): domain Bacteria; phylum Myxococcota_A; class Polyangia; order JAHFDS01; family JAHFDS01; genus JAHFDS01. The sequence continues at coordinate 2,264 of CAZQJC010000339.1, forward strand.
GGCCGAGGGGTTGATGGGCGGCGGCACCTTCCGCGACCTCTCGCTCCACGTGCCCGCGTTCCCGACCAGCAGCGCGGCGTTCGAGGCGTGGAGCGGCCGCGGCACGGCCATCGACGCCTGGCAGTACGTCGCGGACGAGGCCGACAAGCTCCGCGACCTCGACGTCCGCCGCATCCCGGAGGGCCTCGCGCTCCTCGACCAGCTCGAGCAGGCGGCGCTGCACTCGCCGAACCCGCTCGTCGCGATGATCACGCCGACGCGCGTGCGCGTCCTCGCGCGGGCCGGCGCGATGGAGGCTCGCCTGCGGGCGACCGCGGTGCTCCTTCAGACGCTCGCGGATCCCGCGGCCGATCCCGCGGCGCTCGTGGGCAAGCCCGAGCTCGCCGATCCCTTCTCGGGCAAGCCCCTCGCGCTTCGCCGCGATCCCGCCGCACTCGTGCTCTGGTCGGTCGGGCAAGACGGCAAGGACGACGGCGGCAAGGGCGACGACGTCGTGACGGCGCTGCCCGCGCCCTGACGGCTACTTCGAGGCGCTCGCGAGGCGGCGCATCGCCGGATCCTCGATGCGCTGGCGCTTCGGCGCCGTGCCGTTCGAGCGGCGCGCGTAGACCTTCTGCCCCTTGCCCTTGCCGGCGCGCGCGGCCCTTTGCGACGCGACGCCCTCGGACGGCGCGAGCGACGGCGGCACGAGCGCGAGCGGCGGCCCCGACACGATCGCGACCGGCGCCGACGCGGGCCGGGACACGCCCCACACGAGGCCGCCGAGACACGCGAGGCCGAGTGCGACCGCGCCGAGCACGTTGCGATGCCGGCTGGCCGCGACGCGCCCGCGGGTCAGCGACGCCGCGACGCGGGCGACCGCCACCCCGAGCGCCTTGCCGGCCTGCCGCGCGAGCTGCGCCTTCGAGGCGCGCTCGATGGCGTTGACCACGTCGCGCGCCGACGCGGGCCGCTCCGTCGGGCGCTTGGCGAGGAGCGACAGCACGAGCGCATCGACAGCCGGCGAGATCTGCGCGCCCGGGACGACCTGCGACGGCGCGACCGGCGCCGACTCCACGTGCTGCTTGAGGAGCGACACCGTGTCGCCGTCGAAGGGCGTGCGCCCCGTCAGGAGCTCGAACATCACGATGCCGAGCGAATAGAGGTCCGCGCCGACGCCGACCTCGCCGCCCGTGCACTGCTCGGGCGCCATGTAGCGCGGCGTGCCCAGCACGATGCCCGCCTGCGTGAGCGCCTGCCCGCGGTCGAGCCGCGACAGCCCGAAGTCGAGCACCTTGACGGACCCGAAGAGATCGTCCGGCCCCGTCGCGCCCGCGAGCACCACGTGCTCGGGCTTGAGGTCGCGGTGCACGATGCCGGCGCCGTGCGCGGCCTCGAGCGCCGACGCCACCTCGCGCGCGATGCGCAGGGCGTCCGCCGCCGCGAGCGACCCGCGCGCGCCGAGGACGTCGCGCAGGCTCGGGCCCCGGCAGAGCTCGGTGACGAGGTAGGGCACGCCGCCCGGAAGCTCGCCGTAGCCGAGGAAGTGCGGCACGCCCGGGTGGTCGATGCGCGTCGCCACGAGCGCCTCGCGGCGGAAGCGCTCGCGCGCGTCGTGCGTCATGCCCGCGGACGGCGCGAGGACCTTGATGGCCACCGGGTGCCCGAGCAGCACGTGCTCGCCCCGGTAGACCTCGCCCGAGAACCCGGCGCCGAGGCGCTCGCGCAGGATGAACTCGCCGGCCTGCGCGCCGACCAGCGGATCGGCCGGAACGGGCCGGAGGAGATCGGCCACGAGGCTATCGACGGCCTGGGTGAGCGGCTTCATGTGGGGTCTTCATTCCAAGCCCCGTGCCAGCCCTGCACCCACGCGATTCCCGCCAGTTGCGCCCGCAGAGGAGCCGATGGGCTCCGGGGCACCTGACCGTGGAGCCGATCGGCTCCTCGCCTAGACCCCCCGCCCCGCCTTCTTCCGCTGCGCCGCCACGGCCCCGAGCCCCATGCGCTCGACCAGCGCCGGCAGCGTCCGCCCGATGCGCCAGATCGTCCGTGCGCGCCCCGGGATCACGATGATGGCCTCGTTGGCGGCCACGGCATCGAGCGTCTCCTCGGCCATCTTCTCGACCGGGTACGGCTTGCCGGTCAGCGACTCGAGGTAGCCGCGCACGTCCGCCCGCCATTTCACGGGCGGCAGGTCGGCGGGGTTGTCGCAGTCGAGGAGCGGCGTCTCGATCGCCGCGGGGCACAGCGCGGAGACGCGCACGCCGTACGCCGCGCCCTCGAGGCGCAGGCTCGTCGTCAGGCCCACCACCGCGTGCTTGGACATCGCGTACGGCGCGAGGAGCGGCACCGGCGCGAGGCCCGCCATCGACGCCGTGTTCACGATGTGCCCGTGCCTCTGCCGCACCATGATCGGATACGCCGCCTGCACGCCGTGCACGACGCCGCGGATGTTGATGTCGATGATGCGGTCCCAGTGCGCGACGGTGAGGTCCTGCACCTCTCCGCCGACGCCGATGCCCGCGTTGTTGAACACGAGGTCGAGCTTGCCGCGCTCCTTGGCCAGGCCCTCCACCAGCGACCGCACCGCGGCCGCGTCGCGCACGTCGAGCGTGGCCGCCCGGGCCGAGCCGCCGAGCTCGCCCGCCACCCGCGCCGCCGACGCGCCGTCGATGTCCGTGACCAGCACCCACGCCCCGCGCGCCACGAGCGCCCTCGACAGCGCCTTGCCGATCCCCGAACCGCCCCCGGTGACGAACGCCGTCTGCCCCTCGAATCGCTTCATGCGCGCATCATAGGCTACGGGTTGATGCCGAAGCGCTTGAGCTTGTAGAGGAAGGTGCGGCGCGGCATGTCGAGGAGCTTCGCCGCGTGCGTGCGGTTGCCGCCGGTCTGTTCGAGCGCGCGCAGCAGGCGATCTCGCTCGACCGCCTCGAGGTCGATCTCCAGGGTGTTCGCGCCGGAGCCCGCGGTGGGCGGCTCGGTCGGCCGCCCCGATCCCGAAGGCCGCGCCGCCGCCAGCGCGCGCAGCCGCGGCGCCACGGGCAGCTCGCTCGGCCCGCGCAGGTGATCCAGGCGCACCACCCCCGCGCCGCTCGCGAGCAGCACCGCGCGCTCCATCACGTTGCGTAGCTCGCGCACGTTGCCCGGCCACGCCTGCGCCTCGAGGTGCACGCGCGCGCCCGGATCGATGGGCATCGCCGGCCGCCCCGCCTGCCGGCAGTAGAGCGCCACGAAGTGCTCCGCGAGCGGCACCACGTCGTCGACGCGGTCGCGCAGCGGCGGGATCACGATCGTGACCGCGTTGAAGCGATACAGGAGGTCGCTCCGGAACGCTCCCTCCTCGGCCATCTCGAGGAGGTTGCGGTTCGTCGCCGCCACGATGCGCACGTCGACCGGCAGCGACCGCTCGCCGCCGAGGCGCACGACGATCTTCTCCTCGAGCACGCGCAGGAGCTTGGCCTGCGTGTCGCGCGGCAGCTCGCCGATCTCGTCGAGGAACAGCGTGCCGCCGCTGGCCTGCTCCACCCAGCCGATCTTGCGGCCGACCGCGCCCGTGAACGCGCCCTTCTCGTGGCCGAAGAGCTCGCTGTCGATGAGCGTGCCCGCGAGCGTCGCGCAGTTGACGCGCACGAGCGGCCCCGCCGCGCGCGCGGACGCGCCGTGGATGCGCTCCGCGAGCACCTCCTTGCCAACGCCCGTCTCTCCGAGCAGCAGGACGGGGAGCATCGACGGCGCGACGCGATCGCACAGCGCCACGAGCCGCGCCATCGCCGCGCTCCGCGCCACCGTCTTCTGCGCGCCGAGCTGGCCGTGCAGCCCCTCGCGCGCGCGATCGACGAGCTCGGCCGCCTCGCCGCCGTCCTCGGGGAAGACGGCGATCGCCGCGCGCACGGTCACCCCACCCGCCTCGAGCCGGGCGCGCAGGTGCTCCACGCAGCGCTCCGCCGCCGCGGGATCCAGCTCGGGCAGGAGCGCCTCGCAGCGCCCGGCCGCGAAGTGACCGACGAGGTCGACGGGGCGCAACGCCGCCGCGAGCTCGCCCATCGCGGCGCCGACGTCGCGCGCGCCCTCCAGCTCGAGCGCGAGCACCGCGAGCGGCCGCCCGAAGCGCCGGGCCTGCTCGACCTGCTCCCCGAGGCGCCGCCGCCACGCCTCGTGCGGCAAGACCCGCCGGGCCTCCCGGGACGCCACGCGCGACAGCAGCAGCGTCGCGTCGCCCACCGTGACCACGTCCCCCGGCTGCACCCGCGCTCGCCCATCCACGCGCTCGCCGTTGACGCTCGTGCCGTTCGCGCTGCCGAGGTCCTCGATCCACACGTCCGGCCCGCCGACCTCGAAGCGCGCATGGCTGCGCGAGACCGTCGGATCGTCCACGCGCACGCCCTGGTCCGCGCCGCGGCCGATCGTCACGTGCCCGAGCACGGGAAGCTCCACCGCGCGGCTCGTGTCGCCCGCGATCACCATGCAGAAGAGGCGATCGACCTTCTCCGCGGCGGGCTCGCGCACCACGCGGACGAGCCCCGTGATGCGGTCCGCGGTCGGCTCCTCGTCCTCGAAGCCCCCCTTTGCCACCGATCGATCTTACGCCGGGCCAGGCTTGCTCACCGGCAAGTTTGCCTGACCCGCGCGCCTGACTTGCACACCTGCGTTGCACACCTGTGCAAGGCGCACCTGCCCGGGATCACTTGGGTTCGACGCCCGCAGAGTGCTGGCATGCCGGTTGCTGAAGGAGGAAGCATGCTCAGCCAGATCGTCGAGTACCACCGCCTGAACGCGATCCCCCGCCTGGTCGGGCGCCAGCCGAGCGCCGACGAGCGGAAGCGGCAGGCGGAGCTCGCGAGGACGCTCCGGCTCGAGGAGGACCAGGGCGCGCGGCGGTGGCGCCGGCTGTCGATGGTGCGGCCGGCCGAGCTCTGGACCTGGAAGTCGTGCACCACGACGATGGTCCTCGACGTCTCGGGCGGTGGGTTCCGCGTGACGGGCGAGCACGAGCTCGCGCTCAACTCGTTCGTGGACCTGCTCGTCAACGAGCGCGACGGCGCCACCTACCGCTTCCCGTGCCGCGTGGTGTGGGTGAGCCCTGGCCGCGGCGAGTACGGCCTCGTGCTCGACGGCCTGCCGGGCGCGGTCCCCTCGGGCGTCCGCGCGGCCTGAACGCGTTGACGCGGCGCCGACGGCCGACACGACGCGCGACCTCGACCACGCGCGCCTGCTCGCCGAGCGCATCGAGACCTACCTCGAGGGCCTGCGCGAGACGCGCAACGTAGCCGGCGAGCACGGCGACAAGGACACCGAGGACATGATCACGATGGTGATCACCGAGTTCGAGAAGCACGACTGGTTCCTGCGCGCGACGCTCGACGCGTAGCGCCCGCCCTTCACGGACACGGAGCGTCCAGGGCGGCCGGCGCCGGGATCACCGGCGCCCCCGCGAGCACGCTCGCGAAGAAGCACTTCATCTGATGCCTGAGGTCCTCGCGCTGGAAGACGATGCAGTGCGGGTCGTCGATGCCGTCACCCTCGTATTGCAGGGCCGCCCCCGTGTAGCGCACGCCGCGCTCGCTCTCGGCGTCGTCACGGAGCGGTAGCGCGCGGATCCCCGGCAGGCCGAGCAGCTCGAGCGCGGCCTGCATGGTGGGCCACACACCCTGCCCCGCCTGCGGGTGCCCGTACGACAGCACGAGCGCGTCGTAGAGCACGGTCGGGAAGTAGGAGTCGTTCCGCCCCACGGGCTCGAGGATCGGTCGCACCGGGTGCCCGTCGAGCGGGCGGCGCGCGAGCCGCGGCATGTACACCATCGGATCGGCCGCCTCCCAGGCGGTCTCGGCGAGGTGCATGACCGGGTGCATGAAGGTCCAGTCGTCGGCGGCGCCGACCGTCGCGGCGAGGAGCGCCGACGCCCCCGGCAGGAGGGACGTGTGCAGGATGAAGTACGGCCAGAAGCCGCCCGCGCCCGCGGGCACGACGCCGAGGACGCGCGGCTCGGTCGCGCCGATCATGTTCGTGTACATGCCGCCCATCGAGTTGCCGTGCACGACGAGCTGCTCGGAGAAGCGGTAGGGCCCGCCCCGGAGGCCGCACGCGGCGACGAGCTCCGCCGGGATGACGAGCTCGCGCAGCGCGGCGAGCAAGAGGCGCTGCTCGAGGATGCCCTGGCGGAACACGTCGCGCATCGCGGGCAGGTTGCAGAAGTTGAGGTAGCCGTTGACCGTGATGCAGCCGGATCCCGTGGACGGCCGCCGCTGCACGTTGACCGGCATCGCCGACGAGGCGACCGCGAGGCCGATGGCGCCGAGCGTGTGTGCAGGGCCGAGCCCCTTGTCGGCCGGCCCGCCCGCGACGTGGATCGGACCGCGATCGACCACCTCGCTCGAGCGGCCCGACGAGCCGTGCACGTAGAGCGCGAGCGGGAAGCCGCCCGCCGGCATCGCCGCCTTCGGCAGCGTGATCGTGAGCGGCACGTCCTCGGTGCGTTGCACGACGGGCAACCCATCGGCGCCGAAGTCGAACAGGCCCTCGGTGTCGAACGGCGAGCGCCCGCGCTGGAGCTGCGGCAGGCGCACCGTGCCGACGAGCTCGCAGTAGCGCTCGTGTGACGCGCCGTCGTCGGGATCGACGGCGAGCGCCCCGATGACCGCCCGCTCGCGCGCGAGCAGGCGATCGGTCAGCTCCGCCGTCTCGCGGACGGAGTCGCCGGTCGTGAACACGGTCGCGGCGGCGACGTCGTCACGCGCCACGCCGAGCGAATCGAGGACGGGCCAGAGCGGCGCGTAGAGCTCCCGCGCCGCGGCGCCGCGCGAACCCGCCGGCGTCTCCCCGCGTGCGAGGGCGGCCAGCGCGGGCGGCACGCCGAGGCGCTGTCCCGCCGCGTCGCCGAGGCCGCGGCGGACCACGAACGCGTAGCGGCGATCGGGCCGCAGCAGGATGCCCGGCCGCGGCGCCACCGTCAGCAGGCCCTCGGGCACGTACGGATCGACCTGCGGCGTGGAGGCCACGAGCGGCGTCAGCTCGCCGCGGTGCGGGCCCTCGCCCACGTCCACGAGCAGCAGCGGGCTCGCCGCCGAGGCCGCGATGACGGTCGTGTCCACCTGCGGCGCCGGCGCGCCGTCGAAGCGCACGTAGGCCACGGGCGTCACCGGGAAGCCAGGCCGGTCCCCCGCGACCGCCACCAGCGACGCGACGAACTCGTCCTGCCGCGGGTTGGGGAAGCCCCGCACGTCCGGGCCCGCCGCGCGCCCCCCCGCCCGGGCCGCCCCGAGCCGCAGGTCCGACGGATACGGCAGGTCGAAGAACGCCCGCTCGTGCGACAGGTCGGCGTCGAGGTCGAAGCGCGCGCGCACGCCCGCGGGACCGGCATCGGCCCCAGCATCCGGCGGCGCCCCGACGCGCCCCCGCTCACCACAGCCCAGCGACAGCAGCACCACCAAGCACAGCGCGCGCACATCTTCGATTACGCCGATAGCCCCCACCGCGCAAGCACCCCACCCCGGTCACAGGTGGAAAAAAGCCCGCGTGATATGAGTGGCCATGCGCCTGGCCCTCTTCGCCCTGCCCCTCTTGCTGCTGTGGCGACCCGCCGCGGCCAACGAAGGCGTCGCGCTCGGCCTCGAGGTCAACGCGGACTACCGCCTCGAGAACGACCGGACGCTGTCGCTCGGCAATGGCGGCACGCTGCGCTTCGGCTACCAGTACCCGAATGGCCTGACGCCCCAGGTGATCGTCACCGGGGCCTACTGGTCCGGCGACCAGGGCACCGGCGCGGCGAAGGTCGACGTGTCGAGCTACGCGGCCCTGGGCCTTCTCGGCGTGCGCTGGAACATCCTGCCCGACGTCCGCGTGGGCGTGCAGCCCTGGATCGCCCTGAACGTCGGCGGGGGCCTGCTCGGCACGAGCGCCGGCCCGGCGAGCGACACGCTGCCAGGCCTCGCCATCGTCGGCGGCGGCGGTCTCGACTTCCCCCTCCCCACCGGCGGCTCGGACAGCATCGCGGTGGGCACGCACCTCTCCTACAATCGCCTCGTGGTCGAGGATCAGGCGGGCGTGTCCCAGGGCGTGACGTGGCTCGTCATCGGCGCGGATCTCTCCCTGGTGTTCCAGTGAGGGTGCTCGCGCTCGTCGTCCTCTGCGCCGCGTGCGCGTCGGGCCGCATGCGCTTCGTGCCCGAGGAGCCGCCCCTGCCGGAGGCCCCCGACGCCTGGGCCGCCGCCTGCGTCTACGGTCCAACCGGCGCGCCCGCGAAGCCCGATCCCGGGCCAAAGGAAGCCGCCCGCCGCGAGCTCCTGCAGCTCATGCAGGCCCTCGCGCGCACGCCCGAGGAAGGGTGGCGAGAGCGGCTCCGACACGTCGAGCGCCTCGCGGCCAGCGCGCAGCTCCAGGCCCTCGACGGCCTGCACGACGCGCTCCTCTCGCGCATCGACCAGATCCAGCGGCGCATCCCCGTCGGCTCGTCCCTCGGCGACGAGAGCCTCTGCTACCGCGCGCTCATGGACCACCTGAACGCCATCAGCCTGCCGCGCGATCAGCGCACGATCGAGAAGACACCGCTGGGCGGAGACCCCGGCGCGGCCGCCCGCTAGCTCCAATGCCGGTCACTTTGCGCCGGCCTGGTCCTGGCCCTGGTCCTGGTCCTGGTCGAAGCCCCCAGAACCACGCAGGCGAAGACCAGGACCAAGACCAAGACCAGGTGGTCAGCGGACGGATTCCGTCATTATCCGACCGG
>CAZQJC010000340.1:0-4502 GCA_964593795.1 uncultured Myxococcales bacterium
CCTCGTGCGTCTTCGCTCGCTGCGCTCGCAACGCCCTTGCGGCTCGCTGCGCTCGCCTCGTGCGTCTTCGCTCGCTGCGCTCGCAACGCCCTTGCGGCTCGCTGCGCTCGCAACGCCCTTGCGGCTCGCTGCGCTCGCAACGCCCTTGCGGCTCGCTGCGCTCGCAACGCCCTTGCGGCTCGCTGCGCTCGCCTCGTGCGCCGGCGCTCGCTGAGCCAGGGACGGCCCTTGCGGCTCGCCGCGCTCGCCTCGAAGGCGAATGCCCGAGCTGACGTCCACGACACGCGACTCCGGTCGGGCGTCCGACGAGCGGCCCTGGTGGGGTATTCTCGGTCGGTGAGCGAGCGGGCGAGCGGCGACGTCGATCCCGATCTCGCGCTCGCGCAGACCGCGAGGCCGGCGGAAGGGACGCCGGCGTCGGCGCCCACGCCCGCGGCGGGGCGAGTCCTCGGCGGGCGCTACCTGCTCGGGGAGCGGATCGGCGTCGGCGGGTGGGGCAGCGTCTTCGCGGCCGAGGACCAGCGCCTGCGGAAGCGCGTCGCGATCAAGGTGCTGTTCCCGCACGTGGCCGGCTACCCGGGCGCGGTGGCGCGGTTCGAGCGCGAGGCCATCGCCGCGAGCCGCGTGGGCCACGAGGCCATCGTCGACGTCACCGACTTCGGTGCCGATCCCGACGGCACACGGTTCCTCGCGATGGAGCTCCTCGACGGCACCGACCTGGCGAAGGAGCTCGCCCGCACGGGCCCGCTGTCCGTCGAGCGCGCCCTCGACATCTGCGTCCAGATCGCCGACGGGCTCTCGGCCGCCCACGAAAAAGGCATCGTCCACCGCGACCTCAAGCCGGCCAACGTCTTCCTCACGCGGCGCGGTGGGCGCGCCGACTACATCAAGCTGCTCGACTTCGGCATCTCGAAGATGCGGGCGGTCACGGCCGACGGCCCCACGACCGGCGTCGGCGAGATCGCGGGGACGCCGCAGTACATGTCGCCGGAGCAGGCGACCGGGCAGCCCGACGTCGACGCGCGGAGCGACGTCTACGCCCTCGGCGTCATCCTCTTCGAGCTCCTCGTCGGGCTCCCCCCGTTCGGCGGCTCGACACCGATGTCGGTGCTCACGCGCCACGTGAGCGAACCGGCGCCGGCGCCCTCGACGCGACGCGCGGGCCTGCCGCCCGTGCTGGACGCGATCGTCGCGCGGGCGCTGGCCAAGGACCCCGCGGATCGCTTCCAGACGATGCGCGAGCTCGCGGATGCGTTGCGCGGGCTCGCGCCGAGGCCGGAGCGCTTCTCGAAGGCGGTCCAGGCGCGCCCTTCTGCGGAGCCGCCGGAGGGTCGCCGGTCCATCGCCGTGCGTGCGGGGATCGCCGTCGGTGTCGGGGTCGCCCTGGCCGCCGGCGCCTTCGTGCTCCACCGGCCCGCGGTCGAGCAGGTGTCGCCTGCTGACGCCGCAGCGCTAGGGCCGCTCCCGCCGCCGGTGACGGCTGCGGCCACCGGGCCGGCCGACGCCGCCGCCAGGGACGCGCCCGCGCCGATCGCGCGCGATGCGGGCGCGCGCCCGAAGCCGCATCGCAAGCGCGGTGGCGTCACCTCGCGGCCGGCGCCGGACCTCGCGCACGAGTGGTGACCTCGGGGCCATGTCGCACCGGCTGGGGGGGCCTGTGTGCCCTTCAGGGCTTCGGGTGTGCGTCGAGGAAGGCGGCGACGCGCCTCGCGAACTCGCCCGCGGTGAAGACCGGCGTGTGCGAGCCGCCCGCGATGGTCCAGAGCTCCACGCCGGTGCCGGCCGGACAGCCGCCGTAGGAGGCGGGCGTGGTGTCGTCGCCCGCCAGCATGCCCACGAAGTCGAACGGCGCGCCGGAGGTCAACGTGCCCGTACAGCCGTCGTGGTGGGCCCAGCGCTCGACGCTGCCCTGGGCGCTCGGGTATGCCGCCGAGCCGGCGTAGGCGATCGTCTGGTCCATGTCCCCGTGGATCTGCAGGACGCTCACCTTCTCGGTCGGCGTGCACTTCGCGTCGTCGAGGAAGGTGTTGCCCGCGAGCGACACGATGGCGGCGATGTCGGCCGCGCGATCACAGGCCATGCGGTAGCTCATGAAGCCGCCGTTCGAGTGCCCCATCACATACACCCGCTTCGGGTCCACGTTGTACGCGGCCTTGACGTCCCGCACGAGGCCCGACAGGTACGCGACGTCGTCGACGGCGCTGCCGTCGAAGTTGCAGCAGCCGTCGGTCGCGTTCCAGAACTGGTTGCCCCGCGAGTCGTCCGTGCCCTCGGGCGCGATCATGAGCATGCCGAACCTGTCCACGAGGTCATCGACGCCGAGGAAGCCGCGGTTGATGATCGAGTTCGCCGAGTAGCCGTGGAGGAACACCACGAGTGGCGTCGGCTTCCGCGGATCGTACGTCGGCGGCACCTGGATGCGGACCGGGCGATCGCCGCCGAACTCGGTCTTCGGGGGACCGTCGGGGACGCGCGGCGCGTCGGCCGCGCCCGCGTCGCGAGCAGGCGAGGCGCCCCCGCCGCCCGCGCCGCCGGGGCCGGCGCCTGCCGCGCCGCCTGCACCGCCGGCCGACCCCGAGCCGCAGCCCACGAGGACACAGAGGAAGACCGCGCGTGTCCTCACGAGATCGCCACCAATCCGGCCGCGCGACGCGGACCTGCGAGGTGGAGCGCGGCCAGCCGCCAGGCCGCCTTCGCCGCGAGCTCCATGAACTGCTTCGCGAGCTCCGTCCCCGGGGCGCCCTGCACGAACGGCATGCCGGAGTCGCCGCCGTGGCGGATGCGGGGATCGATCGGCAGGCCGCCGAAGAGCGGGATCTCGAGCGACGTCGCCAGGCGCTTGCCACCGCCGGCGTCGAAGATGTGATCGTGGTGCCCGCACGCGGGGCAGATGTACTCGCTCATGTTCTCGACGATGCCGAGGAGCGGCACCTCGACCTTGCGCAGCATCGCCGCCGCCTTCTCCACGTCGATGAGCGCGACCTCCTGGGGCGTGGTCACGAGCAGCGCGCCCGAGATGGGCACGAGCTGCGCGAGCGAGAGCTGCGCGTCGCCGGTCCCCGGCGGCAGGTCGATCACGAGGTAGTCGAGCTCGCCCCACTCCACGTCCTCGAGGAACTGCTGGAGGAGCTTGTGCACCATGGGCCCACGCCACACCACGGCGCCTTCGCGCTCGACGAAGAACCCGATCGACATGACCTCGATCCCGCGGTGGAGGGCCGGCTGCAGGCGCCCCTCCGGCGAGGCGCCGGCCACGCGCTCGGGCGGCCCCAGCATGAGCGGGAGCGACGGGCCGTAGATGTCGGCGTCGAGCATGCCGACCTTGGCGCCGAAGCGCTGCAGGGCCAGCGCGAGGTTGGTGGAGATGGTGGACTTGCCGACGCCACCCTTGCCGGCGGCCACGGCGATGATGTTCTTGATCTGGCGGACACGGGCGTCGGCCGAGCGCAGCGGGCGGCCGACCACGGTGCTCGAGATGGTGAGGCTGACCTTGCTGGCCCCTGCCGCGCGCACCGCCTCGGTGACGAGGCGCTCGGACTCGGTGCGGACGTCGCTCGGGCAGGCCGGGGTCGGCAGCTCGAGCGTCACGGTCACGGCGTCGCCTTCGATCCGCACGTCCTTGACGAGCTGCAGCGCGATGACGTCCCGCGGCAATCCCGGCAGGGTCACGGCCTTGAGGGCCTCGCGGATCTGGGTCTCGGTGGGGGCTGGCATCGGGTTCCCTTCGGCTACTGTGCGGGCTTTCAGGCCGTTTCTTGCTGCTGCCTTCGGCTTGCGGTCGGGCTATCCTAGAGTAGAGTTCGCACGAGTCAACGCATGGCCATCCTGCCGATCGTCAAGTACCCGGATCCACGCCTGCGCCAGCCCACGGTGCCAGTCGAGCGTGTGGACGACGCGATCAAGACCCTCGTGCGCGACATGATCGACACGATGTACGCTTCGAACGGCGCGGGCCTCGCGGCGATCCAGGTCGGCTCGGACAAGCGGATCTTCGTCATCGAGGGTCAGGTCGCGGGCCTCCCGGACGGCTCGCCGGCCCTCGTGTGCATCAACCCGGAGATCGCGTGGCTCGGCGACGAGCTCGACGGTGGCGACGAGGGATGCCTCTCGTTTCCCGGCATCTTCGTGCCGGTCAAGCGCTCGCTCCGCGCGCGCGTCCGCGCGATGGGCCTCGACGGCAAGACCTACGAGGCCGAGGGCGAGGGGCTGTTCGCCCGTGCCATCCAGCACGAGCAGGATCACCTCACGGGGCGGCTCCTCATCGACATGGTGGGCGCGCTCAAGCGCGAGATGATCAAGCGCAAGCTCAAGCGCGCCGCCGAGCGCGGCGACGACGTGGACGAAGCGGCCGAGGCCGAAGGCTAGTGCCGCTCGTCAATAGTGTGACCGTATTCGGTTCGGGGCGAAGACCTGCGCCCATCGTGCACGCGGCACTCGCGAGCGCGGAGCGCGAGCAAACGAGATACCTAGTGCTGCCCGTGACCCAGCAGAATCCAGCGGGG
>CAZQJC010000341.1:0-16979 GCA_964593795.1 uncultured Myxococcales bacterium
AGCCGAGCGCAGCGAGGCGCAAGGGCGTAGCGAGCGCAGCGAGCGAAGACGCAGGTTGGGGGGCCCGACCGGGCTTTGCCCGGGCGGGGGAAGGGCAGCGTGCCCTTCCTGGTGGCCGGCTTCCGAGCCGGCCACACGCAATCAGGCCGCGCTACCGGTCCGCGCCGTCCTCGAGGATGCGCACGCCGTCGAAGCGGAGGCCCGAGGTCGAGAGGACCTGACCGAGGCGGGCCTTGGCGCCGGTGGCCAGCTCCGGCAGCGCGACCATCTGGATGATCCCGTCGTCTCCGCCGGTCGCGAACCAGCGGCCGTCCCGGGACGCGAGCACCGCGGAGATCTGACCGGTGTGGTCGTAGAGGCGCGCCAGCTCCGCGCGCGAGCGGAGGTCCCAGAGGCGCGCGCTGCCGTCTGCGCTGCCCGACAGGAGCACCTCGCCGCCTGCGCCGAACGAGAGGGCGAGGACCGGGAGCGAGTGGCCCACGAGCTCGCCGGCGCGCGCGCGCGTTCGCAGGTCCCACAGGCGGATCACGGCGTCGGGGCCGCCCACGGCGAGGACGTGGCCGAAGACGGCGAGGTGCTTGGGCCCTGGGGCATGCGCGAGCGTCGCGTCGAGGTGGCGCGAGGCGACGTCCCACACGCGCAGCTCCGCGTCGCGGCTCGCCACGACCAGCGTGCGCCCATCGGCCGACACGGCGAGGCCCGTGATGCCGCCGGCGGACTGCGCCGCGAGGCGGAAGGCCTCGGTGCCTCGCGGATCGTACGCGCGCACGACGCCGTCGGCGCCGCCAGAGAGGAGGAGCTCCCCGGCGAAGACGAGCGACGTCGTCGGCGCGTCGGGGTGGAGGAGGAGCGGGTTGCCGGTCAGGGGCAGGGGCCCGAGCACGATCGCGCCGTCGTCGCGCGCGACCGCGAGGCGGTGCTCGGCGTGGTCGACGGTCGCCGCGATCACGTGTGGGCCCGGGGGGAACGCGGCGCGCGACTCGCCCCCGCCGCGGGGCCACTCGATGACCTGACCCTCCCAGCCGGCGGACACGAGCACGCCCTCGCCTCCGACGAGCGACGTGATGCGACCCTCGTGTCTCGCGAGACGCGAGCGGGGCAGGGTGCCGAGGTGGAACAGGCGCGCGCCGCCGTCCGCGGCGGTCGCGGCGACGAGGTCGCGCGAGACGCTGACGCGCGCGAGGTGGGCCGACGTGGCGCCGCCCCGGACGTCGAGGCGCGCGAGCACCTGGCCGCTCTTGGCGTCGCGGAGCGTGACGTTTTGCGAGAGATCGCCCGACACGAGCTGCGCCTCGCCTCCGAGGAACGCGAGGGAGGTGATCGGATCACGCAGGTCGAGCTCGTGCAGCGGCGCCGCGCGCGCGACGTCCCACAGGCGCAGCGCGCGGTCTTCACCGGCGGAGGCGAGGCGCCCGCTCGGCAGGAACGAGAGGCTCGTGATCGCCGCCCGGTGCCCGGAGAGGCGCCGGGGTGGCGCTCCCTTGTGCGAGATCCAGAGGCCGCCGGCCTCGTCCCCGAACGCGACGGCGTCGGGGCCCGCGGCGACGACGCGCACGCGGCTTCCGTCGGCGGGGACGAAGGTCTGGCTCCGGTGCGTGTCGAGGCGCGTGACGTGGACCTCGCGATCGAGCGCGCCCGACACGACGCGCTGGCCGTCGGGGGAGTACGCGAGGCTGGCGATGGCCGACGCGGGGTGCGACGTGAAGCGGTCGACGAGCGCGCGGCGATCGAGGTCCCACAGGAGGATCGTGCCGGACTCGGTGCCCACGGCCAGGCGGTGGCCGTCGGGCGAGGGGGCGAGCGCGGTCGGGTGCTCGCCGGGTGCGACGAGGCGGCCGACGGCGCGCCCCGTGCGCGCCTCCCAGAGCAGCACGCCCGCGTCCGTGGCGCCGCAGAGCAGCTCGGGCACGCCGGTGAACGCGAGCGAGTGGATGCGCGCGCCCTGTCCGTCGAGCCGCGCGATGGGGACAGGCATGCGTCCTGCGGCGACGCGCGCCCCCCACGTGGCGTCGGCGCGATCGACCTGCGTGGCCGCAGCGGCATGGTAGGCGGCGGCGATGGCCCACTCGCGGCGCGCCTCCGCCGTGTGGGCGCGCTCGACGAGCGCGTCGGCGAGGCGCTCTCCCACGCGCTGCGCCTGCTCCCGAGAGAGCACCGCGAAGAGCGCCAGGGCGCCGAGGACGGTGGCGAGCGCGCCGCGGCGGATGCGCCGGCGGCGTGCGGCCGAGAGCTGGCTCTGCCGCACGAAGGCGCGCTCGTCGGCGCCCGCCAGGGAGAGGCGCGCGACGCGCTCGAGCAGCAGGCCTCGCCACAGGAGCTCGGGGTCCTTGTCACCGCGGAGCCAGCGGCGCGCCGCGAGCGCGACCTCCTCGGCCAGCATGCGCTCCTCGCGGCCCTCGTCGAGCCACGCGCGCAGCCGCGGCCAGCGCGTGAGCAGCGTCTCGTGCACGAGCTCGTAGCTGTCACCGCCGAACTCGCGCGAGGCGGTGACGAGGCGGCCGTCGACGAGGTGCTTGAGCACGCGCGTGGCGTCGGCCGCGGGGGCCTGCGCGTGGGCGAGGAGCTCGGGGCCGCGCTCGCGCCTGCGCGTGCCCTCGCCGTCGACCAGCGCGCCGAGCAGGCGGCGGGCGAGCTGCACGTCGGCCTCGCCCTCGAGGCGGCCCACGACGTCGTCGGCGTGCGCGGCGAGCAGGCCGCCGATGCCCCCGAGCCGCGCGAGCACGTCGCGCCGGAGCGAGCGCGTGCGCTGATCGCGGGCGGCCCACAGGCGGCTGCCCGCGAGCTGCAGGAGCGGCAGCGGCGCCACCTCGCCCTCGAGCGAGCGCACGATCTCGGCGACGAGGCCCTTTTCGAAGGAGTAGCCGAGCCGCTGCGCCGGGCGGACGAGCGCCTGCACGAGCGCCTCGCGACCAGGGCGCTGGAGCTGCATGGTCGTCGTGCGCACCGCGGCCGCGAGCTCGCCGAGCTCGACCGCGTCGCCGAGGCGCCCGAAGGCGTCGGAGCGCAGGACCACGAGCACCCGCACGGGACCGTCGGGGTCGTCACCCGCGGCCAGGAGCGCCTGCGCGAACGCGGCGCGCTCGGGGGCGGGCATGCGCCCGGCCAGGATCTCCTCGAGCGCGTCCACCACGACGAGGATGCGGCCGCCGCGCTCGCGCGCCGCGCGCCGGAGCGCCTGGCCGAGCAGGCCGGGCCGCGCGATGAGCGAGGCGTCGTCGGGGATCGGGGTCTCGCCGCAGAGCTGCGCGACCGCGACGCGCAGCGTGCGCAGCGGCGTACGCCCGGGCCGCAGGCCGATCGCGCTCCACCGCTGGCGCTCCTCGCGCAGGAGCGGCAGCAGGCCCGCCTGCAGGAGCGAGCTCTTGCCCGCGCCCGAGGGCCCGATGACGGCGACGAACGCGTGCTGCTGCACGAGGCCCAGCAATCGCCGCGACTCGGCCTCGCGGCCGAAGAACCAGGCGGCCTCGCGCTCGACGAAGGCGTCGAGGAAGCGGTAGGGCTGGCTGCCCATGTCGGTCGGGAACGCGAGCTGGTGCTGGGCCTTGGCGAGCGCGCGCCCGAGCGCGTCGGCGGTCGCGAAGCGCTTGTCGGCGGCCTCCTCCGTGGCCCGGGCGATCACGGCGGCGAGCGCGCTCGGCAGGCCCGCGGGGCGCCGGTTGCGCTCGGCGAGCGCACGCTCCGCGCCCTCGCGGCCGAGCACCATCTCGCGCAGCATCGTGCCGAGCGCGTAGACGTCGGTGCGCGCGTCGACGGGCTCGCCGCGGCGCTGCTCGGGCGCCATGTAGCCGGGCGTGCCCGCGTGCCGCAGCGCGGGTGCGACGGTCGGCGCGCCGCCCGGGTCGGCGGCGAGCGCGGCGAGGCCGAAGTCGAGCACCTTGACGCGGCCGTCGGCGAGCACGAACACGTTCTCGGGCTTGAGGTCGCGGTGGATCACGCCCGACTGGTGCGCGTGCACGAGCGCGCGCGCGATCTGACCGGCCATCGCCGAGGCCTCGCGCACCGACAGCGGCCCCCGGCCGAGGCGGCGGTCGAGCGGCTCGCCCTCGAGCAGCTCGACGACCATGAACGGTCGCCCGCCCCAGGTGCCGACGTCGAAGACGGTGATGATGTTCGGGTGCGAGAGGCGCGCGGTGGCGATCGCGTCGGCGTGGATGAGGTCGAGGGCGCGATCCATTCGACGCCGATCGGCGCGGAGCACCTTGACCGCGACGTGGCGGCCGAGCTCTGGATCGCGCGCCAGATAGACCACGCCGAAGCCCCCCTGCCCTAGGCGTCGCAGGATCTCGTAGCGGCCGATGCGGTCGCCGCGCGCCGGCTCGCGCTCGCCGTCCTCGGAGGCGCCGAGCACCTCTCCCGGGAGCGAGGTCGTGCCGCGCTCCGGTGCGCGCGCGACCTCGACGAGGAGCTGCTCGAGCGGGTCTTCCCGCGGCCCCGGCGCGTCGGACGGCACCGGCGGCGGACCGACGCGCTCGGTCGGCTCGGTCGGTGGATCGGCTTCGACGTCGACGAGGCGGAGGGTCATCAGGGCTCGGGGCGCACTACAGCAGGCCCTCGCGCACGGCGAGGTCGCGGAGCCTCGCCTTGATGCGCTCGAAGCGCTTGCGCAGCGCGGCCTCCTCGGCGGCGCTCGCCTCGGTGGACAGCACGTGGGCCACCTCGCGCCAGGAGAGCTTGCGATCGATGCGCAGCGTCAGGAGCGTCTGCTCGTCGGGCGAGAGCCCAGCGCGCAAGGTCGCGATGCGGCTCTGCGCGCTCGTGCGCTGCCAGGGCCGGCTCTGCGAGCGCACCTCGACCGCGAGCGCTGCGGCCTCGCTCGTGGCGAGGCGGCGGCGGCGAGCGCGGTAGGGATCGCCGAAGTGCCGCGCGGCCGCGTGCCACGCGAGCTTGTACGCCCAGGTCCGGAAGGAGCACTCCTGCCGGAACGCGCCGATGCCGCGCCACAGGTCCTCGGCGAACATCGAGAAGACGTCGCGCGCGGCGTCGTCGTCGCGCACGACCGCCTGGAGGTAGCCGCAGATCTCGGGGCCGTAGCCGCGGATCGCGACGGTGGCGGCGGCGTCGAGCGTGCGGGCCTCGAGCGCGGCTGCGATTCGTTGCTCGAGCGCGGCGCGGTCCTTGGCGTCCATTGGGTACCCCCGAGACGATCGAGGCAGCCCCTCGAGATTGTGACATGCGACGACGCGGCTGCCTGCAGCGACAATCGCCTACATTTCCTGACCGCGAGCCGCGGCGCCCTGAGCCGCGCAAACGCAGTAGAGTGATCGAGGGGGACCGTGGCGAAGCGGCGAGGGGCGATTGCGCTGGGGGCGCTCTGCGCCTTGGCCCTGATCGGGGCCCGGGCGAACGGAGAACCCATGCCCGCGAGCCTGCAGGCGATGAGCTTCTCGGCAGAGAAGATCGCCGAGGAGGCCGACGCCGGTCGCAGCGCCGAGGTCACCCGACACCTCGCGGAGGTGCGAAAGGCCCTCGAGGAGCTCAAGGGGCAGTTCGCCGCCGATCGGCTCGCGCCCATCGCCGACGACGTCAAGCGCATCGAGAAGGCGATCGCGGTGCCTTCGCTCTACGACGCCGCGGTGCGGGCCGACGCGATGAGCAACGCGATCTCCGCGCTGACGGAGCCGTACATCGGCGACTACCACGCGGGCGTCCTGCGGCTCGGCGTCTTCCTGCGATCGGCGGCGCGGGAGACCAAGCGCAAGAGCGCGGCCACGGCGCTGCAGTCGCTCGCGAGCGCGGACGGCGTGTGGAAGACCATGCAGAAGACCGCGGCAGAGAAGCGGCCGAAGGAGGCCGAGACGATGGCCAGGAACCTCGAGGCCGCGCGCAAGCACCTCGGGGAGGCCTCGCTGCTCTCCGCGCGTCGCGCGCTCCACGAGGCGACCGAGGTGCTCGCGCGGCTGTCGTCGCTCTAGCTTGCGTGTGGCCGCCTCGGAAGGCGGCCACCAGGAGGGGCACGACTGCCCCTCCCCCGACCCCACCCGGCAAACCCGTGCCTGGGCCCCCCTCCCTGCGTCTTCGCTCGCTGCGCTCGCTACGCCCTTGCGGCTCGCTTCCGCTCGCCTCCCGATCGTCGTCGGTCCACGAACGACCGTGGTGTCCGCTGTCGGGGTCCGGCTCAACCTCTCAACTTCCGTCCGCCCGCTCGAGGAAGCGAGCATGGTCACGACGCGTCGGCGGCTGGGCGTGCGTGGATCGGGCGGCGCGGTGGCGCAGCTCGTCGTCCTCGAGGCGGTCGGCGATCGCGCGGGCGCGACCGCGGGCTTCGTCGCCGGGCCCGGGGCCGCGGATGCGCGCGAGGAGGAGCAGTCCCATCGCGCGCAGGCGCGTGTGGCCGCCGTCCCCAGCGTGCTCGCAGGCGCGCACGGCGAGCGCCTCCGCTTCGGCCGGGCGCCCGAGGCGGAGGTGGCCGTAGGCGAGGCCGGCGTCGCGGCGATAGCTCGAAAACGGGCAGGTGTCGTCCGCAGGCAGCGCGGCGTAGCGCGCGAACGCCGCGTCATGATCGCCCGCGCGATTGTCCTGGAAGGCGCGCTGATCGCACAGGCGCGCCGTGAAGCACGCGCGGTCCACGGAGCCCAGCGTGGCGCCCCCGAGGAGGCGCTCGGCGCGAGTGAGCTCGGACGCGACCTCGTCGACCGTGCCCGTGCGCGAGCGAGCGAACGCTCGGGCGAGGGCGATCTCGAGGTGGGCGGCGTCGTGGCCCGACGGAAGGCCGAGCGCGCCCGCGCCTGCGAGCTGGAGCTGCGCCTCCGCCTCGTCGGGGACCCGACGGCGCAGCGCGACGCTCGCGAGCCCGAGGTGGATCCAGGTGCGCGCTGGCGATGTCGCGATGGGCGGCCGGTCCCACAGGCGAAGCTGCTCGAGGCAAAGTGGCACGGGCAGGTCGCCGAAGGGGCTGTGGTACAGGCCCATCCAGCGCAGCCGCGCGTCGATCGGCGCGGGCAGCCCGAACGCACGCAGGACGCGGCGTCCCCAGACGCCGCCGTCTCGCTGGCCGCGGGCGCGCAGTCGGCGCAGCGCGCGCTCGATGGACGCCACGTCCTCGGGCCCCGTGGATTCGGAGACCAGCTTCCACGCGACCGCGGTGAGCGAGCCGTACTGCGCGACGAGCGCGTCGACGTGCTCGGCCCAGCCGTAGCCGGCCGGCGCGACCGCAGGTGCGGACCGAAAATTCATGCGCATAGGCGAATAGATCGATCGTAACCCCGCGCGCGGCGGGTCTGTCCGGTTTTCTGTCCGGGCAGGCTCGCGCGGGACGCCTTACAAGGAGATCACCGACAAGGAGACCAAGCGGAGAGGACCATGACCACACCAGACCACTACCTCGTGCTCGACCTCGAGGCGACCTGCGACGAGCACCACGCGATCCCCCGCGACCAGACGGAGATCATCGAGATCGGCGCGGTGCTCGTGCGTGCCGCCACGCTCGAGACCGCGGCCGAGTTCCAGACCTTCGTGCGGCCGGTGCGGCACCCGCGTCTGACGGCGTTCTGCACGCAGCTGACCACGATCACCCAGGCCGACGTCGATGGCGCGCCCTCGCTGCGTGAGGCGCTCGCGGCGCTCGCGCGCTTCGTCGAGGGGCGCGACTTCCTGTTCTGCTCGTGGGGCGACTACGACCGGGATCAGCTCGCCCGCGACGCCAGGCGCAACGGCCTGCGCGTGCCGCTCGGCGAGCGTCACTGGAACCTCAAGCGGGCCTTCGGGGAGCTCGCGGGCGGCGCGCGCCCGTTCGGGACGGGCATGGCGATGCGGCGGGCGGGCCTGCCGCGCACCGGCGTGAGCCACCGCGGCATCGACGATGCCCGTAACATCGCCCGGCTGCTGCCGTTCCTGCTCGGGCGAAGCCCGCTGCCCCGCCAGGCGCGCTAGCGAGGGCGGCGTCGTCGCGCGGCGAGGAGCGAGCCGAGCGCCAGCAAGAGCCACGATCCGCTCCGCGAGGGAGCGGACGCGCACCCGCCGTCGCCCGGCTTCTGCGCCGCGTTTCCACCCGCGCCGTCGCGCGCTGGAGCGGCGGCGTCGACGGAGCGCGGGGCGTCCGGCGTCGCGCCGGCGTCCCGCGCGGGCGAGCCCGCGGCTCCGTCGCCCGGCCTGCCACCCACGCCACCATCGGGCAGCGCGCGCGCCGGGAGCACCTCGATGATCGCCTCGAGCTGCTGGTCGGGCGGCCCGGCCTGGCCGGCGTCCGAGAACCACGCGACGCCCTCTTGCACCACGCCGAAGTGCTCGTCGTAGCGACCCGGCGCGAGCTCGCGCGGCGCGTGGAAGCGCCACGTGAACCGATGCGTCGCACCCGGCGCGACGGTCATCCCGGCGGGCACGCCCGCGAGCCGGTTCGGCGCCGACCACTCCGGTCCCGCAAAGGGATCGGCGCGATCGCGCGGCTCGGTCGTGCCGAGGCGCGTCTGCGCGTCCCACGCCCGCGTCCCGATGTTGCGGAGCTCGATCGACGCCTCCGCCGACTCGCCCGCGTGCAGGCTGATCGCGCCGGTGCTCGCGGTCGGGAACGACTGCCCCACGAACTCCGCGCCCCACTCGCCGCCGCCCGCGAGCCGCACGAGGTCCTCCATGGTGCCGTTGAAGCGGTCGAGGTCGACGTTGCCGCTGATGCCCGGCACCGTCCCCGTGCTCGAGTACTGCCAGAACGCCCAGTCGGTCCAGGCGTCCGCGATGTTCGGGCACGCGGCGCTCGTGTACTGCGCGTGCCAGAGCGGATGCGCGGCGAAGTCGCGGCTCCCGCCCACGCGGTCGCGCCAGTAGTAGAAGCCCGTGTAGATGATGGGCGCCTTGCCGGTGGCGGCCTGCACACGGTCGATCCAGGTGTGCAGGTTCGCGACGTAGGTGGCGGCGTCGGGCGCGGTCGACGCCTCGACGTCGCACGTGACGGGCAGGTCGCCCTGTCCGAGGCGGCCCACGGCCGCGATCACGATGTCCGCCTGGGCCACGGGATCGCTGTTCGGGCGGAAGTACTGGTAGGCGCCGCGGATCATGCCGGCGTCCTTGATGCCCTGCCAGTTGCGCGGGAACGTGGCGTCGCGGCCGAGGCCGTCGCCGATGCGCGCGATGGCGTACTTGCGGCCCGAGGCGGCGACCATCGGCCAGTCGATCATGCCCTGGTAGGTCGAGACGTCGATGCCCTCGAGCGTGCCGCCGCGGGGGCACACCATCTGCGCGAGCTCGTCCGTCACGACGTCGTCGCCGGGGCGACCGCAGCCGACGAGGCCCAGGAGGGCCAGCGCGAGCAGGGGCTCGAGGACTCTCGAAAGGGAAATCCGCTGCACCCCTGCATCATAGGAGATCGGCGCCGCAGAGGGGCTCGGCATCGGGCAACCTCGCGGCGATGCCCCGGACGTCTCGGGGCCGTGGGGACTGCAGCCCGCAGGAGCGTCATCGTCGATCCGGCGGCGCGCGGGGCGATGCGGCGCCCGCCGGTCCGCCAGGCCTTCCGAGCGAATCGGCGCGGGCCTGCGCGCTCGTGGCCTCGGCGAGCCTCCCGAGGGCACGGAGCGCGTCCGCCCGCAGCTGGTGGGCGAGGCCGAGGTCGCTGCGGATCGCGAGCCCGTGCTCGACGAGCGCGAGCGCGCGCGCGGCGTCGCCCATCGTGAGCTCGACGCTCGCGAGGTTGAAGTCGGCGCGTGGGTCACCCGGCCAGCGGCCACGCATGGTCTCGAGGACCGTTCGGGCCTCGTGGTGGCGCCCCTCCGCGGCGAGCGCCCACGCGAGCGTCACGTGCACGTCCGGCGAGGTCCGGCCGTCGGCGACCGCCTCGCGGAGCAGGCCGATGGCCTCCGCGCGCGTTCGTGGTCGGTTGGCGAGGATCGCGCCGAGGTACGTGCGGGCGATGGCGCTGTGTGGTGCGGCGCGGACCTCCGCGCGCCAGAGGGCCTCGTCGCTCCGCCACGCGAGGTTCCTGGCGAGGGTGAGCATCCCGAGCGTCACGACGACGGCGCCGACGCACGCTCGCGTGAGCCTCGAGGAGGTCGTCCTCGAGAGCGCCGCGAGGGCGCGCGGGATGACGAGACAGACGGCGACCGAGGGCAGGTAGAGGAACCGCTCGGCGATGATGGCGGGATCGGCGAACAGCTTGCTCGAGGGGACGAGCGCCAGCGGGAACCACGCGAGGGCGAAGGCGACCTCCGGCGCGCGTCGACGCAGCACCGCCGCGCCGGTGAGCATCGCCGGGACGATCAGGGTGAGCGCGATCAGCGACGCTCCGTGCGCGAGCGCGTAGTCGGCGGCGCGATCCGCGCGCAGGGGCCAGGGCCAGACCAGCAGGCGGAGGTAGTCGCCGATCGGCGAGACGATCGCCGACAGGCTGGTCGAGCCGCCAGGGACGTAGGCGCCGAGCCCTCGCAGGCCCTCGAGCCGCAGCGCGTGCTGTCGCAGCACGAGATAGCCGAGCAGGATCGCACCGAGGACGGCCGTGACGCCGAGCGCGCGGCGCATCGGCGGCAAGCGGCGCTCGACCCAGAGCAACCCGACGAGCGCGATCGGGAAGGTCAGCATGCTCTCGCGCGACAGCAGCCCGAGGGCGAAGCAGAGGGCGACCTTGGCGAGCCCGGGGCCGAACCGGTCGGCGCGGCCGAGCTCCCGCAGCCCCGCCGCGAGGCCCAGGGTGTAGAAGATCGTCGCCAGGATCTCGGATCGGTTGAGCGCGACGTCCACGGCCTCGGTGTGCACGGGGTGCACGGCGAACCAGGCGGTCGCGGCGCCTGCCGCCCGGCGAGGTGCACCCATCGCCAGCAACAGGGCATGGATCGCCGCACACGCGCCGAGGTGCAAGAGGACGCTCGTCACGCGGAAGCCGCGGCCGTCGAGCCCGAACAGGGTGCGATCGAGCGCGAGCGTCGTCATCGCGAGCGGCCGGTAGAGGCGGCTCTTCGTCTCGGTGCCGGCCCAGACGTCCTCGCCGAAGAGCGCGGGAATGCCGCGGGGGCTGCCCAGGTTGGGGTTCTGACGGATGACGGAGCGATCGTCGTAGACGAGCTCGCGCGTCGGCGCGTTCGCGTAGCAGAGTGCGCCGGCGAGGAGGGCGAGCAGGAGCGGCCAGAGGCGCCTGCGCTCGACCGGTGAAGCGCGAGGACCGCTCGCCGGATCCATCCGCCTGTCCTTCATCGCGCAAAGGGCCCGTAGCGGCGCCGCGCATGGTCGCCGACCCCGCGCGCCAGGGCCACGATCCCTGCGCCGACCGGTGCGTCGGCCGTCAGCAGGACGTGCAGCAGGTTGAGGCCGAGCACCGAGGTCACGAGCGCCTGCCGCTCGAGGGGCGTGCGCCCCGTGGCGGCGCGCTCGGCGACGCGCAGGTGGTTGCGCATGGCGTAGTAGATGCGCTCGGGGGAGCGGGCGCCGATGGACAGGCTGCCGTGGTGGTAGGCCCGGGCCGGGCCGACCACCGCGGTCTCGAGCCCCATGGCGCGGGCGCGCAGGCAGAGGTCGAGGTCCTCGAACGAGAAGAAGTACTCGGGGTCGAAGAGGCCGGCGCGATCGAACACGCGCCGGTCCACCAGCATCACCGCGCCCGAGACGGCCGCGACATGTCGCAGGGCCGGTGGCGCCGCGCCGACGAGCGTCGCCCCCGCGCCGAGGTGCCGCATGCGCCCCGTCCTGGGCTCGTACGACATCCCGAGCGTCTCGACGAGGTCGGGCCTCGATCGGCGCAGCACGACGGGGCCCACGATGCCGAGGGCCGGGGACGCCTCGAGGGCGTCCTCGAGCGCGCCCAGGCAGCTCGGTGCGAGGAGGGCGTCGCCGTTGACGAGGAGCACGCGCTCGGCCCCGGTCTCGAGGGCGCGCACGATGCCGAGGTTGGTGCCGGCCGAGAAGCCGAGGTTGAGCCCGCTCGACCTCACCTCGGCACGCGGCAGGGCGGCCCGGAGGCGCTCCTCGGAGCCGTCCTCGGAGCCGTTGTCGATCACGATGATGCGATCGGGCGGCCGCGACGAGGACTCCAGCGAACGCACGCAAAGCAGCGTGTCCGACGGCGTCCGGTAGTTGAGGACGACGGCGTGGAGCGGCTTCGGCCCGCCGTGCCGATGCGGTCTCCGCGCGCGCACGAGCTCGGCGTAGCGCGCTCGCGTCGCGATCGCGTCGTCCTCGATGCTCCGAGGCGGCGAGACGCCTGCACCAAGACGTGGCAGGAGCGCGGGCTCGTCGACGAGGCGGCGGAGCGTGCGCGCGAGGTCCTCGGCGTCACCTGCGCGGAAGAGCAGCCCGTTGCGCTCGTGCTGCACGGCCTCCGCCATGCCGCCGAGGTCCGACGCCACGACGGGCAGGCCGCAAGCGAAGGCCTCACGGATCACGAGCGGGGCGTTCTCGAGCCAGATCGACGGCACGACGAGCACGTCCAGGGCCGCGAGCCGCGCGGGGAGCTCCTCGTGGGGCACGGCCCCGGCATGCACGACGCCCTCGGCGTGAAGGCGCGGCCCGAGCGCCTCGCGGTAGCGGTCGTCGCCGTGGTAGGCGGAGAAGGCGCCGTAGACCTGCAGGGTGGCGGAGCCCCGCGGCAGGAGCGCGAGGGCATCGAGCAGCACGCTCGCGCCCTTCGAGACCATGAGGCTCCCGACATACCCGAGGCGCAGCGGGGCGTGCGGAGCGCGGGGCGACCGGCGGATGCCTTCGAAGCGTCGGAGATCGATCCCTGGGGACGACCGCGACAGGCGGTCGCGCGGCACGCCGAAGGCGGCGAAGTGCTCCTCGACCGTGCGCGAGAGCGCCACGAGGTGGTCGACCCCGCCGAGGGCCTGGCGGACGTGCTCGCTGCGGCGGCGCATCTCTGCGCCGGTGCTCGTGTGGCTCGCCGCGAGCTGCCGCAGCTCGGCCCCGGCCCGGCCGAGGCGCCGGGAGAGCGGCCCGGAGGCCGCCGACAGCCGCTGCGCCAGCGTGCTCAGCGTCCCCTTGTGGACCTCGGGGCCGACGCAGCGATCGCAGGGAGGCGCGGCGCAGGGGCGCAGGTCGAGGTCGAGGAGCTGGCCGCGGTGACACAGGAGCCAGTAGTCGTGCAGGGTGAGCAGCGTCGGCAGGCCGCGGCACGCGAGCTCCGGGAGGATCTCGGTCGATAGCCCGGTCAGGTGCTGGACGTGGACCACCTCGGGGCGGACCTCGTCGAGCCAGCTCGCCGCCAGCGCGCGGATGCGTGGGCTGCGATAGCTCTCCTCGAACGAGCGGCAGTGCCGGAACAGGTTGTTGACGAGCCGCACCGGGAAGCCGTCGAGGACCGTGTCCCTCACCACGAGGTCGGGCCGATCCGCGTCCGCCTCCCGGGCCAGCACGAACACCTCGTCGCCGGCCGCGCGCAGTGCACGGCTCAGCGCAAGCGTGTAGACCTCGGTGCCCCCGCTGGACGCGGGCGGGAAGCCGTGGACGATCTGCAGGACCCGCATCAGACGCCGCGCGGTCGGAGCAGCTCGCGGCCGCTCGCCGCTGCCTTGCCGCCCAGGTACTGGCCGAGGGGGAACGCGACCCCGAGCGCCAGGGCGCGCGCCGTGCCCCGCAGCGACGGGGCGGCCTCGAGGAGCTGCCACCGCGTGTGCGTCGCCAGGGTCGCCGGGACCGCCCGCGCCAGGTGCCGCAGCGTCGGGATGGTGCGGAGCCCGAACAGGCTGTAGAGGCGCTTGTGCACGAGGTAGGTGCGCATCAGCTCGTAGCGTGCCGACCGCTCGTGCGAGTGCTCCACCACCGCGTCGGCGGCATAGGCGAGGCGATGTCCTGCGAGGAGCACGGTCCTCGCCCACTCGACGTCCTCGGCGATCGGCGTGATCGGGAACGCGTGCACGGCCCAGACGGATCGCCGCACGCACGCGCAGACGTTGTCGAAGACGCAGGTCTCGTAACGCGCCATCGGCGCGAGCGCCTCGAAGCGCGCCGGATCGTCGATCTCCACGACGCGGGAGATCGGCGCCGTGCCCACGTAGCCCTCGAGGCATCGCCTCGTCACGGCGCTGGCGTCGGGTCGTGGCACCTGGCGCGCGAAGGATCCCGCGACGCGCGGGTCGGCGTCGAGCGGCGCCCGCAGCGCCGCCAGCCACGACGGCCTCGGGGCGGCGTCCTGCACCGTGAGCACCACGAGCTCGCCACGCGTGGCGGCGATGCCGAGGTTGCGCGTGGCGCCGTGGTTGAACTGGCCAGCGGGCACGCCGAGGACGCGGTGCCCGCGTCGCGCGAGGAGCTCGAGGGTGCCGTCGGTCGAACCCGAGTCCACGAAGAGCACTTCGGGGAGCGGGCGCAGCGCCTCGATGGCGTCGAGCAGCGCCGGCAGCGTGGCGGCGCCGTTCAGGGTGGGCACGACGATCGAGATGCCGGTGATCATGCGCGCGCGCGCAGCATCTCGTAGCGCGCCTCCCAGTCACGGGCATCCTCGGCGATCCCCTTGACCGCCGGCACGCCCTGGGCGAGCGCGGCGACGCGCGCTCGGTCCCGGGCCAGCGCGCCGAGGATCGTCGCCAGCTCCTCCGGCGAGCCGTCGTACACGAGGCCGCTCTTGCCGTGCTCGACCAGCTCGGGGATCCCGCCCAGGCGCGTCCCCACGACGGGGACGCCCGCCTGGAAGGCCTCGTGGATGACGAGCGGGGAGTTCTCGGGCCAGAGCGAAGGCACGACGATCACGTCGAGCTGCGCGTAGATCCGGGCCGCGTCGGCGGGATCGAAGCCACCCGCGAAGGTGACCGGCGCGCCCTCGGCCAGGCGGCGCAGCTCCGCGACGTAGTCGGGGAACGTGTCGGTGCTGCCGAACAGGGTGACCTGCGCGAGCTCGCGCGGCAGGCGCCTCGCCGCCTCGACGAGCACGTGCGGACCCTTGTGCCAGGTCAGGGTCCCGACAAAGCCGATGCGCAGGCGGCCGTCCCCGGCGCTGCGCGGTGCGGCCGGGAGGTCCACGCTGCCGTTGTCCGAGACGAGCAGCTTGTCCTCGGGCAGACCGAACCGCACGAAGTCGCGTGCCAGCGCGCGCGAGGGCGCAACGAAGAGGGCGACGCTCGCGTACACGTCGGCCACGCGTCGTAGCCGCTCCTCGAGGTCGGCGACCGGCGGTGCGTTGATCGGCGCGAGCGCCGAGGCCCTCCGCGCCAGCCCGAGCAGCCCCGGCATCCGGCGCAGGACGGGCGCTGCTACCCGGGCCGCGAGGCCGGCGGCGCCCGCCGGGAGGCGCGCGAGCGCGAGCTGCGGTGCGAACGGGGACTCGGCGAAGCAGCGTGCGCACCGTGCAGGCTCGATCTCCACGCAGACGTGGCGCTCGGAGCGATGCACGCGCTGGCCGCCCGACGGGCAGACGAGCGTGAAGTCGTGCAGCGTCGCGGCGACCGGGATGCCGCGCGCCCGGGCCAGGGCCGGCAGGTCGAACGACAGGTTGAGCAGGTTGTGCACGTGCAGCACGTCGGGCTCGAGGGCGTCGAGCAACTGCCCGAGGCGTTCGGACAGGAGCGGGGAGGCGTAGGTGTCGGAGAAGCGCCGGAAGCGCCAGTTGTTGACGAGCTCCGCGATCGGGAGCCCGAGGTGCTCTCGCCACGCCACGCTGCCGTGCTCGCGGCCGGCGTCGAACTCGCTGCAGAGGACGCTCACGTGATGGCCGCGCTGGGTGAGCGCCTGACACAGCTCGAACGCGTAACGCTCCGACCCCGCCAGGTGTCGTGGCAGGAAGTCGTGGATGGCGTGCAGGATCCGGATCGGTCGGGTCAACGTCGCGGCGCACGGGCATTATAGTCCGATGCCCATGCGGGTGGCCGTCGTGACCCCGACCTTCCGGCCATACCCCGGAGGCACGGGCCGGCTCGCGGAGCTCGACGCCGTCCAGCTCGCCGCGCTCGGGCACGACACGCACGTGTACGCGCCCGCGACGGGCGCTGCGCCGGTCGACGTCCCCGGGGTGACGGTGCATGCCCTCCGTCCATGGCTCCGCGTGGGCAACGCCGCGCTCGTGCCGGGCGCCTGTCGCCTCGCGCGGCAGTACGAGCTCGTCGTCCTGCACTACCCGTTCTTCGGCGGGGCCGAGCCGCTCCTCGCGGCGCGGGCCTTCGTACCCGGCAGCCGCCTCCTGCTCGCTTACCACATGGACGTCATCGGCACTGGCCTGCGGCGCGCGGCGTTCCGCTCTCACGCGCGGCTCGTCTTGCCAGCGGTGCTCCGCGCCGCGGATCGCGTGCTCGTGACGAGCCTCGACTATGCCCGCAGCGGCGATCTCGCCGGCGCGCTGGCCGCGACGCCGGAGCGGTTCCGCGAGCTGCCGCCGTCGATCGACGTGGAGCGCTTCCGGCCGGGCCCCAGGGATGCCGCGCTCGCGGCCCGCCTCGGCCTCGCACCCGAAGATCGCGTGGTGTCGTTCGTGGCCACCCTCGACCGGGCGCACGCGTTCAAGGGGCTCGACGTGCTCCTCGCGGCGGTCGCGCAGGTCCCGCGGGCGCGTCTGCTCGTCGTGGGAGACGGCGAGCTGCGGCGCGACCTCGAGCGCCGGGCCAGGCCGCTCGGACGTCGCGCGATCTTCGCGGGCCGGGTGAGCGAGGCCGAGCTGCCGGCGCTGCATCGACTCGCCGACGTCCTCGCGCTGCCGTCGCGCGACCGGGGCGAGGCGTTCGGCCTGGTCGCGCTGGAGGCGCTCGCGAGCGGCGTCCCGGTGGTGGCGAGCGATCTGCCCGGAGTTCGCACCGTGGCGCGCGACGAGGCCGCGCTGCGGGTTCCGTGCGGAGATGTGCCGGCGCTCGCGCACGCGCTCGACCGCCTGATCGCCGACGACGTGCTGCGCCGGCGGCTCGGCGAGGCCGGGCGGCGCCTGGCCCTCGAGGCGTTCTCGCCGGACGCGCGCCTCGAGCGCTGGCGCCGCATCCTCGGGGAGCTTTGGTGAGCGCCGCGGGCGTGACCTTCGTGGTTCCGGTCAAGGACGGTGAACCCTGGCTCGAGGCCGCGCTCGAGGCCATGCGCGCGCAGTCCGCCCCGGGCCCCGTCGAGATCATCGCGGTCGATGACGGGAGCCGAGACGGATCGCGCGCCATCCTGGA
>CAZQJC010000342.1:0-18468 GCA_964593795.1 uncultured Myxococcales bacterium
GCTCGTCGGACCAGCTGGAAGCCTGGGGAATCCCGGACGGGCAGCACCAGGTGTCTCGTTGGCTCGCGCTCCGCGCTCGCGAGTGCCGCCTGCACCACGGTCGCATGGCTCCCTCCAGGTGCAAGACCGGTCGAACATTTGGCGAGCGGCACTAGCCGCCGGTCGCCCGGGCGCCCTTGGTCTGCTCGGGCGTACGACCGAAGCGGCGCTGGCGGCCGCGGTAGTCGTCTAGCGCGCGATCGAGCTCGTCCACCGTGAACGCCGGCCAGAGCAGATCCGAGAACCACAGCTCCGCGTACGCGGCCTCGAGCAGCAGGAAGTCCGACAGGCGCCGCTCGCCGCCGGTGCGGATGACGAGATCCGGATCCGCCACCGCGCTCGTCTGGAGCTCCGCGCGCACCGCGGCCTCGTCGATCTCCTCGGGCAGGATCATGCCCGCGCGGCACTGCGCCGCCAGCGCGCGCGCCGCCTCGGCGACGTCGCGCCGCGCCGCGTAGGCGATCGCGAGCTGTAGCGTCATCTTCGCAGGACGCGCCGCCGTCTCCTCGATCAGGCGCTCGAGAGGCCGGCGCGCGAACGTCGGCACGAGGTCGAGATCGCCGATGGCGCGCACGCGCACGCCGCGGTCGAGGAGCTCGGCGCGGCACTCCCCGACGAACCACTCGAGCAGGCGCATGATCTCCGTGACCTCGCCGACGGGTCGCTGGAAGTTCGCGCGCGACCACGTGTAGAGCGTCAGCGCCTCGATGCCCCGGTCGCCGCACGCCCGCACCATCTCCCGCGCCACCTCGACCCCACGCCGGTGTCCCTCGGTGCGCCCGAGCCCACGGCTCGACGCCCAGCGACCGTTGCCGTCCATGATGATCGCGAGATGCATGCGGCAACCATAGTCAGTTGCGTGTGGAGGAGCCCAAAAGGCCTCATGAAGATTGTGTGAGCAGGGCCAAGAGCTCGATTTCAAAAAGCAAAACTTGGTCGGACCGGATGTGGCAGGATGCGGATCATGCTCGACGTCTCACGCTTCGACCGCGTGATCGGCCGACCCGGCCGGCGCGGCCTCTACGAGAGCCACTACCTCAAGGCCAACGCCCCCGGTGAGGGCGGCGCGCTGTGGATCAAGTACTGCCTCCTCTTGCCGACGGCCGAGCTTCCGCCCGCGGCCGAGCTGTGGGCGGTCGTGTGGGACGGGCCGGGCCACCAGCCGGTGGTGGTCAAAGAGAGCCTGCCGCTCGATGGCTTCCGCTTCGGCGAGGGAGCGCTCGCGCTGGACGGCCCGAGCGTGCACCTCGACGCGACGCACGCGACGGGGCGGCTGTCCTCCGGCGGGCACACGATCGCGTGGGACCTCACGCTCGAGGCGCCCGAGCCCGCGCTCGCGCACTACCACCACGCGCGCCTCTACGACGGAGGCTTCCCGAAGAAGAAGATCATCACGCCGGTGCCGCGCGCGCGCCTCCGCGGGTGGATCGAGCTCGACGGGCGGCGCACGGACCTCGGTGGGTGGACGGGCTTTCGCGGGCACAACTGGGGCAGCGAGCACGCATACGCCTATGCGTATGGGAACTGCAACCGCTGGGACGACGCGTCCGAGGATCTCGTGCTCGACGGGTTCACCGCGCGCATCCGCCTCGGCAAGCGCTTCCTCTCGCCCTGGCTGTCGGCGGCGGTCGGCCGGCGCGGCGGCCGCGACCTCGCCTGGAACCGCCCGCTCGGCTGGCTCGCGCGCGGCTCGAGCGTGGACTTCCCGCGCTGGCGGCTGCGCCTCGCGCAGGGCGCCTCGCGCCTGGAGGCCGACTGGGACGCCAGCCCCGCCGACCTCGCGGGACTGCGCTACTTCCACCCGGACGGGCGCGTCTCGTACTGCTACAACACGAAGTACGCGCGGCTCGACGTGCGCCTGACCGAGAGCGACGGCCGCCAGGTGCGCGCGTCGTCGCGCGCGGCGGAGCTCGAGTTCCTGTACCCGGAGCCGATCGCGGGGATTCCGCTGCACGGGAACATCGGCTTCCCGAGGTAGGCGCATCGGAGAACTAGGGACTAGGAACAAGGAGCAAGGAACCGGAACGCCGGTTCGGAAGCGGCCCTAGTTCCTGGTCTTCCGGCGGAGCGCCAGGAGCACCAGGAGCACCAGCCCACCCGCCGCACCGCCACCACCACCCGCGGCGCAGCCCTTGGGCGAGGACACCACCGAGCCGCCGTCGTTGCGCGAGACCACCGTGCCGCCGTCGCCCGTGGGGGGCTCGGGCATCTGCCGTGCGTCGGGCGGGCTCGTCATGCCACCCTCGCCGCAGCGCGGACCGGCGACGGGCGTCGCGCCCTCGGTGAAGAGCTGCATCGACAGGCCCGGGTAGAGCGGCGTGCACACCTCGGTCGTCGGCGTCTGCGCGGGGCACTCGAGCGGGCCAAAGAGATTGTCGAACTTGAAGAGCGGCTTCCAGCTCCCGAGGTCGGTGGACAGGAACGCGGCCGCGCCCTCGGTGAACGGGTTCGCGCAGCCGTAGAGCGTGACCCCGCGCATGGCGCCCTCGCCGTGCGTCGCCATCGACAGGCAGTGGAGGCGCGGTGCGCCCATCACGGCCTGGAACGACGCGCCGTGGTCGGACGACCTGAGCAGGCCCTTGTTGGTCGCGAGCAGGACGAGGTCGTCCACGAGCAGCCCGGCCAGGATCTGCGAGACGTCGGGGAGCGTGACGCGGCGCCAGTTGGTGCCGCCGTCCTCGGTCACCCAGAGCTGCGAGCCCGTGGCGTCGCGGCCGCGCAGGAACACGCGGTTCGGGTCGCTCGATTCCACGCCGACGAGGGAGACGTCATAGAGCGTCCACGCGGCCTGCGGCAGCTCGATGGTCTCGAACTGCAGGACGCCCGTGGGATCGCGGCCCGTCGAGCGGTGGAACGTCGGCCGCATCGTGTTCATGTTCGCGTCGTAGCCAAGCACGTAGAGCTGCGTCGGGTTCGACGGCGCGACCGCGATGGACTTGAAGAACAGCGTGTCGGAGCAGAGGCCCGACGCAGAGAAGGTCTGGCCGTCGTCGCGCGACTCGTAGACGCAGTTGCGGCGCGACGCGCTCGACGTGGCCGCCCACAGGCGCTCCACCGAGGCGCCGCCGGGGTCCTTCTCGACGGTGCGCTTGAGGTCGTCGACGAAGACCTCACCGAGCGCGGCGAGGCGATTCCACGTGCAGCCCTCGTCGGTGGTGGCGACGACGCCGTTGAACGTGGTGGCGAAGATCTTGCTCGAGCTTCCCGAGAACACGAAGCTCGGGTCCCACACGCCGGAGTAGCCGACCGCCTGCTCGCAGGTCCATCGCCAGGTCGAGCCGCAGGTCTTCGAGACGAGCGGCCCGAACGTTGCGCCGATGACCATGCGCATGGGATCGCGTGGATCCACCGACACGCTGTTGACCGCGGGCGGCCGGCCGTTCGCGCGGGCGCGCGCGGGCGCGAGCACGCAGAGCGCGCAAAGCGTCAGCCCGCCCAGGGTCCGGAGGAAGGTGCGTGTCGAGCGCTGCTGCAAGGAGATTCCTCGTCCGGCCGCGCGCTTGCCCGGGAGCGTCCGCGCGGCGGACAAGACGTCACGCTACCATGCGGCGCCGCGTGCCTGCGGTGCGCGCCGCGGCCGCGTGGCCAGCATCACGCTCCACCACCGCGTCCCCGCCGGCACGTTTTGCCGCGTAGGCCGCGTCGTCCGCCGCCTCGAGCAGGCACGCCGCGTCGACCCACCGCTCGGGCGCATTCTCCGCGACGCCGATGGACAGCGTGACCGCGCCGCCGTCCGGCAGGCGCACCGCACTCGCCGCCTGCCGGATGCGCTCGGCGACGGTGCGCGCGCCGCCCGACTCGTGCTCGTCGAGGAGGAGCACGCACAGCTCGTCACCGCCGATGCGGCACACGAGATCGCCGCGACGCACCGCGCCCTCGATCGCGCGGCCGAGCGCGCGCAGCACCTCGTCGCCCACAGGATGACCGAAGCGATCGTTGACCTGCTTGAAGCGATCGACATCGATGACGACGACGGCGTGCTGGCGGCGATCGCGGCGGCGCGAGCGCTGCTCGCGGGCGAGGGCGTCCTCGAACAGGCGGCGCGTGCCGAGGCCCGTCAGGCAGTCGGTCATCGCGAGGTGCACCATGCGGCGGTGCTCGAGCGCGATCGAGAGCGCCCGCGCTGCGATGGGCAGCGCCTGCGCGAGCGCACCCATGAGGACCGCGCGATCGATCGTCGCGGGCAGCTCGAGCGTGCCAAGCGTGCGCTCGCCGGCCGCGATGGGGACCGCGGTGCGCAGGAGGCGCGAGGGCGCCTCGCCGCTCTCGACCTCGAGGGGACCGCTCTCGGTGTGCAAGATCGCGCGCGCCCAGGGCAGGCCGAGCCCCGCGCGCACGACCGTGACGAGCCGCGTCAGCATCTCCGCGGGCTCGAGCGTCTCGAGGAGCGCGGTCGCGACCTCGAGTGCGAGCGCCTGCGCCTCTCGTGTGCCGTGCTGCGGGTTCGTGCGGTCGCTTCGCGTCACCATCGCCTCCAGCGGCGCCATGAGGGGGACCCGAAGGGCACCCGCGCTGCTCGCCGCAATCACGGTAGGGCAAGCCTCGTGCCGTGCGCAAATTCTTGAGATCTCACATGTAGGGCGAGGTCGCCGCGACGGAAGCGTCAGGATCTGGTGCCACCTCCGCCGCGCACCCTGCGACCCTCCGCACGAGAGGTCCCGGCGGCACGCGCGGGGGCTCCGCGTGGGCGGGTGCACATTCTCGGGCGCCGTGCCAAGCTCGCGCCGCCATGCGCCTGACCTTCTTCTCGAAGCTGCTCATCACGGTCATCGTCCTCGGCGCGATCGGGGCGGGTCTGTGGACCAAGCGGGACTCGCTGCGCGG
Source organism: uncultured Myxococcales bacterium (assembly GCA_964593795.1). Taxonomy (GTDB): domain Bacteria; phylum Myxococcota_A; class Polyangia; order JAHFDS01; family JAHFDS01; genus JAHFDS01. The sequence continues at coordinate 4,864 of CAZQJC010000342.1, forward strand.
GATCTTCGGCCAGGGCGCTGCAGGCAGCGGCGGGGCCGGCGGCGAGGGCGGCGCCGCGGGCGCCGGCGCGCCCGGCAAGAAGGGCCCGCACATCGTCGTCGGCGTCAACGACTTCGGCGGCGCCTATCCGGCGCTCGTCGCCAACGACGGCACCAAGGCGGGGCCGGGGTCGTGCTTCGCGAAGGCCGGGCTCGACGTCGAGATCGCGCTCATCCGCGGCTCGAAGGAGCGGCTCGAGGCGTTCGACGCGGGGCAGGTCGACATCATGCTGCTCACGCTCGACTACGTGGCCAACCTGTACGCCGACTATCACAAGAAGGGCGTCGAGCTGCAGGCGTTCTTCTTCGTCGACTGGAGCCGCGGCAACCTCGGCATCGTCGCCAAGCCGCAGATCCAGACGCTCGAGGCGCTCGCCAAGGCCCGCATCGCGACCACGCGCAACACGCCGACGCACTACTTCCTGCTCACGCTGGCGGACCGCACGAACCTCGGGCCCAAGGACCTCGAGGCGCTCAAGTCGAACCTCGTCTTCGCGAAGAAGACGCCGCTCGCGGGCGAGATGTTCCAGCGCGGCGAGGTCGACGCGGTCGCGATCTGGGAGCCGCACCTGTCGCAGGCGGCGCAGAAGGGCGGCGGAAAGCTCCTGGTGTCGACGGCGACGGCGACGAACCTCGTCGCGGACGTGCTCTTCGCGCGCAAGTCGTTCCTCGATCAGCGCGCCGACGCGATGCCGGCCTTCCTGCGCTGCTGGCTCGAGGGCGCGCAGAAGATCCATCAGGCGCCCGCCGCCACGGTGCCGATCATCTCGCAGTCCTTCGCCCAGTCGAACGACGAGACGCAAAAGCTCCTCGGCAAGATCAAGCTCGGGACGTTCGCCGACAACCGCGCGTTCTTCGGGCTCGAGACCGAGGGCTCGCCGGCGGCGCAGCTCCTCGCGGAGGCCGGGCAGATCTGGAAGCGCGAGGGTGTCATCGCCGAGGTGCCCGACGCCAGGGCGGTGTTCCGCACGAAGTTCCTCGAGCAGCTAGCGCCCGAGTACAAGGACGAGCGCGTGGTGGAGGACTTCCGCTTCTCGGCGAGCAAGGCCGCCGGCGGGGCCCTGTTCACGAAGAGCATGTCGATCTACTTCGGCAGCGGCTCGGCGGAGCTCGACGCCAACGCCAAGCGCATCATCGACCAGTTCGCCGCGCAGACCGTGGGCGTGTTCCAGAATGCGTACGTGCGCGTCGAGGGCAACACCGACAACGTCGGCGGGCGCCCGAAGAACCAGTCTCTGTCCAAGGAGCGCGCGCAGGCCGTGGTCGCGTACCTGACGAGCAAGCACCGATTCGACCCCGCGCGCTTCGTCGCCGTCGGCAACGGCCCCGATCGACCGGTCGCCGACAACAAGACGCCCCAGGGCCGCGAGCTCAACCGTCGCACGGACTTCCGCATCGTCCCGAACTGGTAGCGATCGGCGGCCTCGCAAGGCCGCCGCAGGCGGGGCGCGCCGCCCCGCCCCCGCTCGCCACGGGCTCGCGGGCCCCCCACCCTGCGTCTTCGCTCCGCTTCGCGTCGCTACGCCCTTGCGGCTCGCTCCGCTCGCCTCACCAGACCGGACGCTGGCGGATCTGCGAGCGTGGTCCGCGGTGCCGTCCACCGTCCGCGGTTCGCGGGGTCCCCTGTTTTCTCTGGTTCTGCGCGATACTGCCGGCACCATGCTGCGCACCGCCCCGCTCGCCCTGCTCCTGCTCACGACGCCGGCCCTGGCCCAGTCCGCGCGCGATCCGATCCCGCTCGAGAAGGTCGCGCGGGCCGGCAAGGCCGAGAAGTCCGGCAAGGGGACGAAGGGCAGGCGCGGCGCGAAGGCCGACGCGGGCAAGCCCAAGCTGGTGGTGCTGCTCGTGGTGGACCAGTTCCGGCTCGACTACTTGGAGCGCTTCGGCGCGGACCTCGGCGAGGGGGGCTTCAAGCGCCTGCTGCGCGAGGGCGCGTCGTTCGACGGGCGCTACGGCCAGCAGAACACGTACACGGGGCCCGGCCACGCGCTCATCGCGTCGGGCAGCTACGCGTACACGAACGGCATCATGCAGAACAAGTGGTGGAACCGCGCCACCGCGCAGAGCGAGTCGATGCTGTTCGATCCGAAGGCCGTGCTGCACGACGGCTCGCACGCGGCGGAGGACGAGACCTCGCCGCGCAACTTCCAGGGCTCCACGATCGGAGACGAGCTCCTCCTCGCGTCTCCGCGCTCGAAGGTCGTCACGCTCGCGCTCAAGGACCGCGGCGCGATCCTGCTCGGCGGCCGCATGGGCCAGGCGTACTTCCAGTCCGAGGTCAACGGCGACTTCATCGCGAGCACGTACTACGGGCCTTCCGTGCCGGAGTGGGTGCGCACGTTCAACGCGCAGAAGCTGGCCGATCAGGCGTTCGGCAAGACCTGGGAGCGCGCGCTGCCGGCGGACCGCTACCCCGAGCGCGACGACCACCCGAACGAGGGAGACGTCAAGGGCATGGGCCGGACGTTCCCGCACAAGCTGACGGGCAAGCTCAAGGCGCCGGGCCCCGACTACTACAGCGTCTTCCAGCACTCGCCGTACGGGCTCGACCTGACGTTCGCGTTCGCGCGCGCGGCGCTCGACGCGGAGAAGCTCGGCCAGCGTGGCGTGACGGACCTGCTCGGCGTGTCCATCACGCCGACCGACTACGTCGGTCACGCCTTCGGGCCGTACTCGCAGGAGGTGCACGACATCGTCGTGCGCACCGACCGCGCGCTCGAGGCGTTCCTGCGCGAGCTCGACCGGCGCTTCGGCGGCGAGGTGCTCGTCGTGCTCACCGCCGACCACGGCGCGACGCCCGTGCCGGAGTGGAGCGCCGAGCACAAGCTCGCCGGCCACCGCGTCAAGAAGGCGCAGATCAAGGACGCGGTCGACAAGGCCCTCGTCGCACGTTTCGGCGAGGGCAAGTGGGTGATCGCGCTCGAGGACCCGAGCGTCTACCTGGACTGGTCGCTCATCGACAAGAAGAAGCTCGACCACGCCGAGGTCGAGCGCGTCGCCGGCGAGGCCGCGATCACGGTGCCCGGCATCCAGGCGTACTTCACGCGCACGCAGCTCCTGCACGGCTGGCTGCCGCCGACGCCGATCGCGCGCGCCGTCGCGCGCTCGTACGTGCCGACGCGGTCGGGCGACGTGGTGCTCCTGCAGGCGCCGTTTTCGTTCTGGGGCAAGTACGGCGAGAAGGACTGGGGCGACACGCACGGCAGCCCCTACCGCTACGACACCGACGTGCCGCTCGTGTTCCTGGGCAAGGGCGTCGTCGCTGGGCGGCGCGGCCAGGCGGACATGGTGGACGTCGCGGCCACGCTCGCCCGGAGGCTCGGCCTTCCCATGCCGGCCGCGTGCGAGGGCGAGCCCCTCTCGATCGACCGATAGCGCGCGCTACGAGGCGCGGCGGGCGAGGGCTCGCGCGACGAAGTCCATGCGGTCGGCGCCCCAGAAGAGCTCGCCCGCGACCTTGAACGTCGGCACGCCGAAGACGCCGGCCTTGATCGCGCGCTCGGTGCTGGCCTTGAGCGCGTCCTTGATCGCCGCGTCGTCGAGCGCGGCGCCGAGGGCCTGCGCGTCGAGGCCCTGCTCCGCGGCGATCGCCACGACGGTCGCGCGCTCGGAGACGTTGCGATCCTGCTGCCAGGCGGCGCGGAACATCGCCGCGTGGTAGGCGGGGAAGCAGCCCGCCCCGAGCGCCCACGTCGCGCCCCGCACGGCCTGCAGGCCATTGATCGGAAACACGGTGGGCGGCCGCACCGCGATGCCGTAGTGCGCAGCGCAGCGCGAGAGATCCTGCACGATGTACGCGGCCTTCGCGGACGAGTACGGAAAGCCGCTCTTGAAGGCCTCGAGGCCGCGAAGGTAGATCGGCGCGTAGGAGAGGCTCACGCCGGGGAGCAGGCGCGGGACGAGCTCGCTCGCGAGGAACGCCCAGGGGCTCGCGTAGTCGAAGAAGAATTCGGCCGACACGCCGTCATGGTAGCGCGTCCTTGTGGCGCGCGCGCCAGGCGCTCGGCGCCTCGCCGACGCGGCGGCGGAAGAGATCGGAGAACGCCTGCAGCGAGGCGCAGCCGACCTCGAGCGCGATCTCGGTGAGGGCGGCCGTCGAGTCGAGGAGCAGGCGCTTGGCGGCTCGCACCTGGGCGTCGGCGACCTCGGCCTGGAAGGTGGCGCCGGCGTCCTTGAGGCGCCGCTGCAGGCTGCGCGCCGAGACGCCGAGCGCGCGGGCGGCGTCCTCGAGGGTCAGCGCGCCGGGGCGCGCGTCGAGCAGGCGACGGAGCTCCACGAGCGCGGGCGCAAGGCCGGCGACGCGGGCGTGCGCGGCGTCGAGCGTCTCGACGAGGGCGCCCGCGGGCTGGCCGAGCCAGGCGAGCGCGGCCACGGGATCGGCGAAGACCTCGACCGGGTACGGCGGCGCGAGGACCGAGAAGAACCCGGCGACGGCGGCGCCCGCGAGGCCCTCGGGGCGCACGAGCGCCAGGCGTGAGACCGCGCGGCCGAGCGCCGCGTGCTCGCTCGACACATAGGCCGACAGCGCGGCGAAGGCCGCGGCGTCGACGGCCTCGAGCCGGCGAGCGTCGACGAGCGAGGCGTGACGCGCCACGCTGGGCGCGAGCTCCGCGCGCAGGAGGCGCACGAGGCGCGTGATCTCAGCGGCCTCGGGCCGGCCCCAGACGGCAAAGCCCCAGAGGTCCGCGCTGGCGCAAAAAGTCAGGAAGCTCGGCGCCGCCAGGCACGCGCCCATCGGCGCGGCCAGGAAGTCCGCGTCTGTCGCCGCCTGCCGCACGCCTCATCGTACCGCTGGCGCGTCCACGGTAGCGATTGGCGGGCGACCGGAAGCGGCCGGCGCCGCCGCGCGATATCCGTCTTGCATGACGCGCTTCGACTTCTTCATCGCGCTCGATGGGCACGGCCTGAACGGCTTCGAGGGCTTCGGCGGCGTCGCGCGCGTGCGCTGCGACCCCGATCAGGACACCTGGACCCCCGAGGTGCGCTTCTTCCCCGGCGTGGCCGGCGGGCACGCCACGCAGCTCAGCCCCGGCGGCCGGCTCGGCTACCTCGGCAACCTCTCGCAGACGCTGCTCTTCTACGACCCACGCACGCTCTCCGAGGTCGCGCGCGCCTCGTCGCTGCGCTTTCGCGCACCAGAGGTCATCTACGAGAGCCAGACGCACGTGGTGTGGCTCGACGACGAGCGCTTCGTCACGGTCCTCGGGCCCGACCTCTACGAGCTGCGCATGGACGCGCTCGACGCGCCGGTGCGACTCGGCCCGCACGGCGTCACGCTCCCGCACGCGATCAAGCGCTCACCGTCCGGGCGCTACCTCTTCTACGGGGCGATGGACCACGACCGTGCGGGCTTCGCAAACCAGGTGGGTATCTTCGACCTCGAGACACGCACGCCGCGCGTCGTGCGCCTGCCCGCGACCGCGTGGCACCTCGGCGTCCACCCCACGCGCGACGTGTTCTACGCGCCGACGCAGCGCTGCATCCCGCAGGACGGCGGGTTCGGCGAGTACCTCATCGCGCACCTCAAGAACTACCTCTTCGAGATCGACGGGCAGAGCGCCACGGTGCTGCGGCACCTCGCGATCCCGAAGGACCTGCCGGGCGCGCTCACGAGCGACGTCGTCGTCACCGAGGACGAGGTGCTCTACAACTGCTGCGCGTCCGGCGTGATCGCGCGCGTCGGCCTGCAGGACTTCCGCGCCGTCTCGTACATCGACGAGCGGCCGCCGCTGCACCGGCAACTCCTCGGCCTGCGCGCCGGGCTCGGCAACCTCGTGGAGGCGGTCTCGCGCGCGAACGTCGCGCTCGCTCCGCACCACCTCGCCAAGGCCCTGCGCGTCTCGCGCGGGAGCCTCCTCGATGGCAGCTATGCGCTCGGCCTCTCGCCCTGCAAGCGCTTCCTGCTCTCGGCGCACCGGGGCCTGAACGAGGTCACGGTGTATCGCTACCCGTCGATGGCGGTGCACCGCCGCGTGCGCTTTCCGCCGATCCGGCGCTTCTTCCCCGAGCACCTGGGCGTCCTCGACGACACCCGCCTCGGCTTCCACCACGGCGCCGTGTCCGCCGCCACCGCCTGCTGAAAGAGGAGATCATGAGCACGACGTTCACGCCCGTGACCGACGCTTCGTCCTTCCGGCGAATGGCCGCGGCGATGTGGTCGCGCCCGAACGACCCGACCATCCACGGCACGATGGACCTCGACGTGACCGCCGCGCTGGCTTTCATCGAGGCGCACGGCCGGCGCACGGGCACCAAGGTGACCATGACGCACCTCGTGGCGCGCGCGGTGGCGCTCGCGATCGCGGAGCAGCCGGAGATCAACGCCAAGGTGCGCTTCTGGGGGCGCCTCGAGCGGCGCGCCAGCGTCGACGTGTTCGTGACCGTGGCGACCGACGGCGGCCGCGACCTGTCCGGCGTGCGCATCGAGCGAGCCGACGAGCGCTCGCTCGTGGAGCTCGGCCGCGAGCTCGCGCACCGCGCGCGCGCGATCCGGCGCGGCGACGACGCGAGCTACCAGAAGAGCCGCGGCGTCTTCGAGCGTCTGCCGTGGTGGCTCACGGGGCCCGCGGCGCGCCTGTCGGACCTCCTGACGAACGAGCTCCACCTGGACCTCTCGGCGCAAGGCCTGCCGCGCGACGCGTTCGGCTCGGCGATGGTCACCAGCGTCGGCATGTTCGGCATCGACACGGCGTTCGCGCCGTTCGTGCCGCTCGCGCGCTGCCCGATCCTCGTCCTCGTGCCCGAGGTGCGGCCGCGCCCGTGGGTCGCGGACGGGCGCCTCGAGGTGCGGCCCGTGCTGCGGTTGTGCGCCACGTTCGACCATCGCCTGGTGGACGGCCACCACGCGGGCCGCTTCGCCCGCCGCCTCGAGGCCCTCTTCGCCGCCCCGGAGTCGCTCGCATGAGAGGGAGGTCGCGAGGCGCGGCGGTGGCGAGGCGAGGCGAGCACCCCCTCGCCGCAAGGGCGTAGCGAAGCGCAGCGCAGCGAAGACGCAGGGTGGGGGGCCCCGAGCACGGGTTTGCCGGGTGGGGGTGGGGGAGGGGCGGCGCGCCCGCTGCGCAGACCTCCAGGCAAGGGGTCTGCGACGGCACGACGTACGCACGGCACGAGGCAGTAGGGGGTCGGCGGTGGCCGCCTTCTGAGGCGGCCACTCGCAACTAAGGAGGTGAGTCGGGCTGGCCCATCGCGCGGCGCACCGCGCGGAAGTCGGGCGTCCAGGCGCCCACGGCGTCGCGCACGACGAGCGTCGCCGGCGCCGCCTCGCTCCCCACGTGGGACGGCCAGCCCGCGGTGACGACGACGACGAGCGGCGCGCGCCCTTGCCGCGGCACCACTTCGAGCACCGCCGCGACGCCAAGCCCCGCCGCCTCGATCGCGCTCCGTGTCCGCGCCAGCGCCGGGGCCGCGTGGCAGACCACGAACCGTCCGCCCGGAGCGAGCGTGCGCGCCGCGGCCTCCGCGTAGGCCTCGACGCCGCCGCGCTCCTCGAACCGCGCGGGGCCTCGCTGCACCCGGTCGGACCGGGTGCCCTCGCCGTGCACGAAGTACGGCGGCGTGCCCGTCACCAGCTCGAACGTCCCCTCGGGCAGCGCGGCGGGATCGCGCAGATCGCCGCGCCGGACCTCCACGCGGGAGGCCACGCCGTTCCACGCGAGCGAGCGCCGCGCCAGGCCCGCGCTCACCTCCTGCGCCTCCACGCCGACGAGGGACGCGTCCGAAAAGCGCCACGAGAGGCACAGGAGCACCGTGCCGATCCCGCAGCCGAGGTCGAGCACGCGCGCCGGCGGCGCGCCCATCGCGGCGGCGGCGACGTACGCCGTCACCAGGTCGTCGAGCGAGAAGCGATGGCCGTCGGTGCGCTGGAGGATACGGAAGTCCCCGCACAGCCAGCACAGATCCTCGTCGGGCCCGGGCCAGAGCTCCGGCCGCTGTCGCGCAGGATCGTCGGGCGGCCGCGGACCAGGCGCGATCCAACCGGCTGGCCGCCGCGCCGCCCGCACGATGCCGCCGGCCGGCGAGCGCTGATCGGCAGGGCGCGGCCTCACGCGCCCATCGTGCCATGCGCGGCCAGCCGTGCCACGCGCCGGCCTCAGGGCTCGGCGCCGACGCCCGCCAGGTGCGGGAGCACGATCGCGAGCGGGCTCAGCGCGGGCTTGTGGTGCATGTAGAGCCCCCCGAGCGTCGCCATCACGCGGCCGAGCAGCACGAAGTCGTGGGGCACGCGCACCACGGGATTCTCGCGCGCGAGCTCGAGCGCGCGCCGGAGCTGTGCCTCCGGGTCGATGCCGCCGTCGGCCAGCGTGCCGCCGCCGCGGAACGCCTCGAGCAGGAGCTCTGCGTACGCGTGCACGCCCTCGCCCTCCGCGTCCCGCGCGGCGAAGCCGAGCGTCTCGAGGAGCGCCCGCGTCCGCGACTCGTCGCGCGACACGACCGCCGCCACGATGCCCGCGTACGCACGCCGCCGCGCCGGCTCGAGCCGCGCCACGCAGCCGAAGTCGAGCAAGCCCAGGCGTGGTCCCGTCGGCCCCTCGAGCACCAGGAAGTTGCCCGGGTGCGGATCCGCGTGGAACACGCCGTGCCGCAGCACCTGCGCGACGAACGTCTCGAGCATGATGCCGAGCACCCGATCGAGGTCCGCTCGCGCGACACGGGCCATGTCGTCGAGCGCGTCCGTGAGGCGCGCTCCATCGAGGCGCTCCATCGTGAGCACGCGCCCCGACGACCGCTCGCGCACCACGCGCGGCACGACCACGTCGCCGCCGCCGACGAGGCGGCCGAGCTCCTCGGCGCTGTCGGCCTCGACGCGGTAGTCGAGCTCGAGGCGCACCGCGCGCGACAGCTCGGTCACGACCGTCGGAAGGTCCATCTGCGGCAGCGCGCTCTCGAGGACACGCGCGAGGAGCGCGAACGCCTCGAGGTCCGCGTGCACGTTCTCCTCGACGCCCGGCACCTGCACCTTGACCACGACGCGCGTGCCGTCCTCGAGCGTGGCCGCGTGCACCTGCGCGAGCGACGCCGCCGCGATCGGCTCGGGATCGATCGACGCGAAGAGCGCCTCGACGGGCGCGCCGAGCTCCGCCTCGATGCGGGCCACGATCTGGGTCCACGGGACCGCGGGCACCCGATCCTGCAGCCGCGAGAGCGAGCTCACCCAGGCCGGGGGCAGGAGGTCGAGGCGGCTCGAGAGGAACTGCCCGAGCTTGAGCACGCCGCCTCGCAGCTCGACGCAGAGCGCGTACGCGCGCTCCGCGGCCCGCGCGTCGAGCGCCTCGCGCGCCGCTCGCGCCGCCTCGGGCGGGAGCCCCGCGGTCTTGATCGCGTGGAGCCGGTACTGCAGGTGCATCCACAGTCCCTCGCGCAGGACGCGCAGGAAGCGCGGCGCCGACCGGCCCGCCAGGCCCGCCGCGCGCGCCGACCGGATGGCGCGTCCGCCCGCCTCGAGCAGGCTCGCCACGTCGAGCTCGACCGCCGCCTCGCCCGCGGTCCGGCCGCGCGCCCGGGTCCCCGCGCCCGCGATGGCGCCTGCGTCCTCGAGCACGCCGCCCACGAGCCGGTCGACGTTGCCGAGCACGTGGACGACGAGCTGCGAGGAGGCGCTGACGACTCCGGCCGCGCGCCCGAGCGCCCCCGCGATCGCGTCGGCCGAGCCGCCCGCGCTCACGCGGGCCCCGTCGGCGGCGCCTGCGTCTCCTCGGGCGGCGTCTCCGCCGGCTTGCCCGCGCCGTGCGCCTTGCGCGCGACCTCGGCCGCGTCGCTCACGACCTCCGCGCAGAGGTCCTCGAGGTGCGCCACCGCCCGCGCCGCGAGGCGCAGCGACGCCGTCGCGACGCCACCCGCGCGCTCGATGCTCGCGGCCACGAGCTCACCGAGCTCCTTCATGGGTCCCTGGTTCGTGCTCTCACGCATGGATCTCCTCCTTCATGCACGCCGGGCACACGACGACACGCGGCCCGCGAACATCGGTCACTCCGAGCGCCGCCTCGCTGCCCTTGGGCAGCAGGGCGTTGCACCGATCGCACACCGCGTTGACGTTGAGGGCGACCACCTGCCAGCCGATCACGCGCGGTACGGTCGCCGCCGGCTTCTCCGGCTCAGGCGCCGCTGTGGGCGCCTCCCCGCGCGCCTGCCGCGCCACCTCGGCCGCGTCCGCGACCACCCCTTCGACGAGGCCCAACGTACTCGCGAGGACGTTCCGCACGAGGTTCGACACCGAGATGCCGAGCGTCCCCGCGCGCCTCTTGAGCTCCTCCTCCAGCGCCTCGGGGATGCGCGCGTGGAGCACCTTGGCCTTGCGGTCGTCACCCTTGTCATCCGTCGCCATCGCATCACAACGTGATACTTCGTGACACATCTGTCAAGACACGTTGTGATACATCCATAAATGTTCGAATGAACTAGGCTCCACGGCAGATGAAGGCGTTCCCCACCGCGCTCGAGACCTACCGGACGTGCCCGCGCAAGTGGCACTTCGACCAGGACAAGGACCTCAAGCGCCAGCACCGAAAGCCCTCGATCCCCGCGTTCGTCGGCTCCTGCGTGCACGAGGCGCTCGAGGTGTTCTTCGATCCGGTCCGCACGGCGATGCCCGACCGCACCTACGACCGGCTCGTGCAGCTCCTCCGCGACGCGTGGGCCGGCAAGCTCGTGTGGGGCGCTCGCGCCGAGGCGCGCCGGGAGGAGCGCCGCCAGCTCTTCCCCGATCGCGCGACCGAGGCCGCCGTCGGCGAGAAGGCCAAGCACATGCTCTTCCGCTTCGTGCGCACGGCCGACCTCACCGTGGTGCCGATGACGGCCGAGCAGTTCCACGAGACGCCGGTCGCGGGCGGCCGGCACGTCCTCGCGGGGAAGATCGATCGCGTCGATCGGCTCGCCGACGGCTCGCTGCGCCTCGTCGATTACAAGACCGGCCGCTCGAAGTCGGCCGAGCTCCTGCGCGCCGAGGATCTGCAGCTCCCCGCGTACGCGCTCATCCTGTCACGCAAGTTCAAGGCGCCCGTCGCGCGCTGCGCGATGCTCTATCTCGACGAGGACGTGGAGGTGGGCTTCGAGCCCGACGAGGCGTGGCTCGCCGCGCGCGAGGCGACGCTCCTCGAGCTGCTCGACCGCATCGAGGCCGACACGGTGCACGCGCCCACGCCCGGCATGGCTTGCACCTTCTGCGACTACCGCGCGCTCTGCCCCGAGGGGACGGCCGCGGTCGCGGCGCTCACCCCCGCGGCGGAGGAGCCCCTGCCCTTCTGACGATCCTTCGTGGGCGGACTTCCGAAACCCGGGTTGTCTACTTTGAGCCTGTCCGCCGTCTCTGAAACATCCCGACGATCGCGCTCCCCCGAGGCGAGCGGGAGCGAGCCGCAAGGGCGTAGCGAGCGAAAGCGAGCGAAGACGCAGGTTGGGGGGCCCGACGCGGTCGCGCCGAAGGCGCGCAAGGCAAGACGTGCCGCGGCGGGGGAAGGGCAGCGTGCCCGCTGCGCAGACCTCCAGGCAAGGGGGCTGCGACGGCACGACGTGGGCACGGCACGAAGCAGTAGGGGGTCGGCGGTGGCCGCCTTCCGAGGCGGCCACACGCGAAGGGGGTCAGACGCCGGCGGCGGCGAGGAGCTTCTTGAAGTCGGCCTTGGCGTCCTTGGTCAGCTCCAGCGTGCTGTCCATGTTCTTGTGGCACCCGTCGCACTGGAACTTGGTGCCCTTCTCCTTGGCCTTCTTGACGATCTCCTTCATCAGCTTCTTGGCTTCCTTGCGCCCGCCCGAGGCGCACGCCTTGCCCACGACGGTGTCCGCCTTGGTGGCGATGGTGCACTTGTTGTCGTCGTCGGCGCGCGCGCTTCCGGAGGCGAAGAGGACCCCGCCGAGCACGGCGGCGCTGGTGAGGGCGATGAGCAGGCGGTTCATTCGGAGCTCCTTTTCGGGGCCATTTGCGGCCCGCATCGACCCACGGAGCGTACCCTGCGGGCCGCGGCCGCGCGAGTGCGCCGATCACGGCTGCTGGACCGAGCCCGCACCGGCCACCGCGCGAGCCAGCGCCCGCGGCCGTCACGGCGCGGGGCATCACGCAGTTGCGCCCGCCGCGCGCGCGCACGGTGATTGCAACGCCTGATGCCCTGCATGCATCGCTGGCCACTGGTCCTGCTCGCGGCACTCGCCGCGTGCGCGTGCGAGACGAGCCCGGCGCCCGCCGCGGCCACGCGGACCCACGCCGAACGCACCGGCGAGCGCCCCGCCGTGCAGGGCGCCGACAAGGCCGACGCCCAGGCGCCCACGCGCTTGCCGCCCGGCGCGCTCGCCGTGCCGCTCGTCTACCAGTCGAACGACCACACCTGCGGCGCCGCCGCGCTGGCCTCGGTGCTCTACTACTGGAGCGCGTTCGACGGCAAGGAGGAGGACCTCTACGGCCACGTCGACGCGCTGACCGGCGCCCGCGTGTCCGTGCCCGCGCGCAAGGATCTCCGCACCTCTTCGAGCGGCACCACGCCCCGGCGCCTCGAGGCCGTGGCCCGCGCCTACGGGCTCGACGCGACCTTTCGACGGAGCCTCGGCGTCGCCGACCTGCGCGCGGCGCTGGCGCGCGGCGCCACCGTGATCCTCGACCTGCAGGCCTGGGCGGATACATCCGACTATGCGAATGAGTGGGAGAGCGGGCACTACGTGGTCCTCGTCGGCCTCGACGAGCGCTTCGTCTACGTGATGGACCCGCTCGGTTCGGGCGGCTACGCGTGGCTGCCGGTCGCCGAGCTCGCGCCGCGCTGGCACGACGACGACGGCACGCCCTACCACGGCGGGGCGATCGTGATCTCCGGCCGGAGCCACCTCGGCGCCTACCCGGCCCTGCCCGCCTGGCGAATGGACGGCAAGGACGCCACGCCGCCCGCGCCGCCCGCGGACCTCTTGCCGGTCCCGCTCGTCCGCCAGTCGACCGGCTACACCTGCGGCGCCGCGTCGCTGCTCTCGGTGATGCTCTACTTCCGCACGGGCTACGCCGGCTACGAGCTCGACGTCGCGAAGGCCTCCGGCACCACCGCCGAGGGCGCCGAGCCCGACGGCCTCGTGCGCGCCGCCGCCGCCGCGGGCCTGCGCGCCCGCCTCGCGCGCGAGCTCTCGCTCGACGACCTGCGCAGCGCGCTCCGCGCCGGCCAGGTGCCGATCCTGGCGCTGCAGGCCTGGCAGGACGAGCCCCGCCCGTGGGCGGACGACTGGGACGACGGGCACTACGCGGTCCTCGTCGGCCTCGACGACGCGGCCCGCGTCGCGTGGTTCATGGATCCGAGCGCCGAGCGCAGCCACACGTACCTGCCCTACGACGAGCTCGCCACGCGCTGGCACGACACCGTCGGCACCGAGCGCGTGCAGCGCTTCGCCGTGATCGTCGAGAGCCCGCACCCCCAGCGCCACCTCCGCACGCTCCCCGCCCCCCTCGAGCGCCTCCGCTAGGAGCAATGCCGGTCGGATAATGACGGAATCCGTCCGCTGACCACCTGGTCTTGGTCTTGGTCCTGGTCTTCGCCTGCGTGGTTCTGGGGGCTTCGACCAGGACCAGGACCAGGGCCAGGACCAGGCCGGCGCAAAGTGACCG
>CAZQJC010000343.1:0-5247 GCA_964593795.1 uncultured Myxococcales bacterium
GGCCGCTCGTCGGATCAGCTGGAAGCCTGGGGAATCCCGGACGGGCAGCACCAGGTGTCGCGTTGGCTCGCGCTCCGCGCTCGCGAGTGCCGCCTCCACCACGGTCCCATGTCGCCCTCGAGGTGCAAAACCGGTCGAACATTTGACGAGCGGCACTAGGATGTCGCCATGAAGCGATCGGGTCGAGGCGTCCTGGCGCTCGTGGTGCTGCTCGCGGCGTGCGATTCCAGCAAGCCGGGAGCCGGCACCGCCGGCAGCGGCGCGTCAGGGGGCGCGGGGGACACAGGCGGCGCGGGCGCGGGTGGTGCGGGTGCGGGTGGTGCGGGTGCAGGCGGTGCGGGTGCGGGCGGTGCGGGTGCGGGGGGCGCGGGTGGTGCGGGTGCGACCGGAGGCGCGGGTGCGGGGGGAGAGGTCGGCGAGCTGTGGCAGCGTGCGCGCGATCTGCCGGTGCCGGTGACCGAGGTCGCGGTGGTCGCGGTGGGCTCGAAGCTCTACGCGCTCGGGGGCTTCGCGGCGACGGGCGAGACGCGCGCGGTGTACGCGCTCGACCTCGCCTCGTTCGAGGAGCCGCAGCCGAGCTGGCGCGCCGTCGCGCCCCTGCCCGCGGCGTCGCCCGCGCATCACCTGCAGGTCGCGGCGCACGGAGGCAAGGTCTACGTCCTCGGCGGCTACGACGGCATCGCGTTCTCGCCGAGCGCCGCCACCTTCGCGTACGACCCCGCCACCGACGCGTGGGCCGCGCGCGCCGCACAGCCCGTCCGCCGCGGCGCCGGCACCGCGCAGGCGCTCGGCGATCGCATCCTCGTCGCGGGTGGGGTCACCCCCGAGGGCGTCACGGGCCGCGTGCACGCCTACGATCCCGTAGCCGACGCGTGGTCCGAGCGCGCGCCGCTGCCGACGCCGCGCGAGCACCTCGCGTCGTGCGCGATCGGCCAGGGCGCCTCGCCCGATCGCCTGCTGGTCGCGGGCGGGCGCACCACCACCAACCTCGCCGTCGCGGAGCTCTACGACCCGGCGACCGACCGCTGGGAGGCGGTGGCGCCGCTACCGACCGCGCGCGGGGGCCTCGCCGCGGCCGGCGAGGGCGCGCGCTGCCTCGTGTTCGGCGGCGAGCGCCTCGGCGCGCCCGTGCCCAACACGCACGGCGAGGCCGAGGAGTTCGACCTCGCGACGCGCGCGTGGAGGGCGCACCTGCCCATGCCGACGCCGCGCCACGGCCTCGGCGCGTTCGCCTTCCGCGTCGCGGCGCGCGCCGTCTACTACGTCATCGGCGGCGGCCCGACGGCGGGCTTCTCGTACTCGCCGTTGGTCGAGGTCCTGTCCTTCTCGCCGTGACGGCGAGGCTGCTGCCCTCGGACCGCGCGAAACTTGGAAACTTGGGCCTGACCCCTCAGGCGCGCGGCTCGGCCAACAGCGCGGCGGCGAGCAGGCGCATGAGCCGGCGCGGATCGAGCGGCTTGTTGAGGAACCCGAACACCCCGAGCCCGTGGATGATGTGCTGCTCGGCCTCGCCGGCGCGACCTGACATGACGATCACCGGCGTCTTGCGGGTCGCCTCGGCGCCGCGCATGGAGGCCAGCACCTCGATGCCGTTGGCCGCCGGCATGTCCACGTCGAGCACCGCGATGGCGGGCGCCTGCTCGTCGAGGAGCCGGAGCGCGATCCCGCCGTCGGCCGCGAAGCGGAGCTCGAGGTCCGGCGCCGTCTGCTCGACGCACACGCGCACGAGGTTGCGCATGTCGGGATCGTCGTCGGCGACGAGGGCGTAGGGCGGCAACGCCACCGAAGGCGGGCGCGGGCGCGCGCGGAGGGCGGCCCGGAACGCGGCGCGGAGGTCCGCCATGCTGCCGAAGCGCTGGCGCGGGTCCGTCGCCAGCGCGCGCTGCAAGACCGCGTCGAAGGGCGCGAGGTCGGGGCGCCTCGGAGCGAGGAGCGCGGGCGGTCGCCGCACGCCCGACACGTGGTCGGCGGTCACCCACGGGAACGCCGGCGTGCCGGAGAGCGCGTGGTAGGCCGTCGCCGCGAGCGCGAACGAGTCCCAGGCCGGCTCCGGCCGATCGACCCCCGCGAGCTGCTCGGGCGGCGCGTAGCCGGGGGAGCCGGCCCCGACGTGCTCGAGCGTCCCGGCCACGCCCCCGAGCCTCCTCGCGATCCCGGCGTCTGCGACGAGCGTCTGGCCGTCGCTCGAGCGGATGAGGAGGTTCGCGGGCTTGATGTCGCAGTGCACGACGCCGGCGCGATGCAGCGCCTCGAGCCCCGCCGCCGCCTCGTCGAGGATGCGCGCAGTCGCGTGCAGCGTCAGCATGCCCGAGACGATGGCGCGCCCGAGGTCGGTGCCCTCGACCAGCTCCGAGACGAAGAACGCGAGCCCCCGGTGCTCGCCGAGGTGATGCACGGGCAGGATGCACGGGTGGCGCACGGCGGCCAGGGCGCGCGCCTCCCCGAGGAAGGACGCGACGCGACGCGGATCGGCGGTGAGCGAGGGGTGGAGGCACTTGACCGCCACCCTGCGGCCGAGCCGGCGGTCGAGGCACTCGAGGACGAGGCCCATGCCGCCCTCGCCGAGCTGGCGCACGACCTCGTAGTCGGCGCCGAAGTCGGGCCACCCGGACGCGCTCTGCGGCGGGAGCGCCGGCGGCTCGGGGGCCGGGCCGGGGAGCCTGTGCGCCGCGCCGAAGAGCGCGAGCCCGCCTGGCATGGTGCGCTCGGGCCCGGAGACCTGCATCATGGTGGGCGACGTGCCGAGCGACCCCACGCAGCGCGGGCAGAAGCGCTCCATGCGGTCGGTGGGGGATTCGCACAGAAAGCAGCGCGACGGCATGGAAGACGATTGTACGCACGGAGGTTGGCGATGAGCATGCGCATCGCGGTCATCGACGACGACCCGGACTTCCAGCGCTACGCGGCGAGCTTCCTCGAGCGCGCTGGCTTCTCCGTCACGGCGATCACGAGCGGGCTCGGCGCGGTGGAGGAGGTGGCCCGGTGCGGCGCGTCCCTCGTCGTGCTCGACGGCGTGCTGCCGGGCGTGATGGGGCCGGACGTGGCGCGCGCCCTGCGCGAGGACGAGCGCACGGCCTGGGTCGAGATCCTGTTCCTCTCCGCGTTCTTCAAGGACCTCGGCGCCTACCGGACGCTGACCGAGCAGCTCGGCGTCCGCCTCGTGCTGCGAAAGCCGCTCGATGGCGAGGAGCTGGTCGAGCACGTCCGCTCCATCCTCGAGACACCGGCCGGGCGCCCGGAGGCGCCGGCACCCACGAGCGCCCTCCGCGAGGCCGTTGGACTCGGGCGCGCGCTCAGCTTCCCCGACCTGCCGGAGCTCCACTTCCGGCTCGACCCCGACGCCGACGACGCGCACGCCGCCGTGCCCGAGCTGGCGGGCCCCGTCGAGCAGCGCGACGCCGGCCACGACCGGCTCGTGGTCGCGGGCAATGACCTCGACGTGCCGATCGTGGTCGTCGAGCCCTCGTCCGAGCTGCCGGGCCTCGAGGCGCTGCGGCGGGACTACATGCGCACGGTGCCGGCGAAGATCGCGCAGCTCAAGGCCGGCATCGACGCCCTCGAGACCGGGGATCGCGAGCCGCTGCGGATCGCGTCGCACCGCCTGCGCGGCACCGCCGGGACGTATGGATTCCTCCAGGCGTCCGAGATCGCCGCGTCGATCGAGGAGGCCGTGCGCGCGGACGCCCCGGCGGACGCCGCGGCCCTGCACGCCTACGTGAGCGAGATCGAGGCGGCCCTGTCCCCGCGCGAGGCCAGCGCTCCCGCCGCGGCCCCCGCGGAGGGCAAGCGCCATGCGCGGCGCGGGCACGGTCGGAAGCTCCTCGTCGTGACCGCGGCCCCCGAGCTGGCGCGGTCGCTTTCGGCGGGCGCCACGGCCGACTCGCCGAGGACCGCCGACTCCGCGCACGCGGCGCTCGAGCTGCTCGCGACCTACCCCGCGGACGTGATCTTCCTCGACGCGGAGACGGTGCCCGGCTGGGCGAAGCTGTGCGCGGAGGTGAGCGCGCAGTGGGGCTGGCGGAGCCCTGCGCTCGTGCTCCTCGGCGTGGACGCGACGACCGAGGAGCGGGTGGCGGCGACCCGCGCCGGCTGCGAGGGATTCCTCTCGCGCCCCTGCACGGCACAGGATCTAGCGCAGGCGGCCGAGCGCCTCCGACCCGCGGAGCCGGTGGGCGGCGTGGTCGTCATCGCCGACGACGACCCGGACATCGTGGCGCACCTCGCGGCCGTGGTGAAGGGCGAGTCCACGCGCGCGTACCAGTGCGTGGCTCCCGAGGCGCTGCTCGGCGTGCTCGAGCGCAGGCGACCCGACGTCCTCTTGCTCGACCTGTCCTACGGGCGCTTCGACGGCGCCGACCTGTGCCGCGCCATCCGCGCGGACGCGCGCTACGACGCGCTCTCGATCCTGATGGTCACCGCGCACGGCGACGGGGCGACGCGGCGCCGGTGCTTCCGCGCCGGTGCCGACGACTTCATCACCAAGCCCTTCGTGACCGAGGAGCTCGCGGCGCGGGTGCACGCGCGCCTCGAGCGGGCGGCGCTCCTGCGCGCGTCCGTCGGGCGGGATGCCGACACGGGCCTTCCGAACCGGCGCCGGCTGGACGATCTGCTGGCGACGGAGATCGACGCGGCCCTGCACTTCGGCAAGCCCGGCGCCGTGGCGCTCGTGACGCTCTCGGATCGCGACAACCTGCGCAGCGCGCTCGGTCCCGCGGCCGAAGCCGCGAGCCTGCGCCACGTCGCGAGACACCTGCAGGGCAAGCTCCCACCGTCGACCCTGGTCGGGCGGACCGCAGCCGCCACGCTCGCCGTCCACCTGCGCGGGGCCGATGCCGACGGCCTCGCCCGGGCGCTGCGCGAGGCGCTGGCATCGTTCAAGGGCGCTCGACTCTCCGGCCTCGTGAACGGCCGGCGCATCGCCGTGCAGCTCGGGCTCACCGCCGTGGTGGCCGGGTACCCGGCCGACGGCCGGACGCCTGACCAGCTCCTCGGCGCGTGTCGGCGCGCAGCCTCCGGCTGCATGCACGGCGAGGTGATCACCTGCGCCGAGGCGCGGGCGCGCGCAGGCTGACCCTTCGCCCCTCCCGCGCCGGTCGTGTAATCCGAGGCGAGCGGTAGCGAGCCGCAAGGGCGTCCCTCGCGCAGCGAGCGAAGACGCAGGGAGGGGGGCCCAGTTGGGTCGCGCCGAAGGCGCGCAACGCATGACTTGCCCAACTGGGGGAGGGGCGGCGCGCCCCTCCTGCGGCC
>CAZQJC010000344.1:0-45187 GCA_964593795.1 uncultured Myxococcales bacterium
TCGGGCTTCAGGCCTCGGGCTTCAGGCTCCGGATCCGGGTCAGAGACCCGAAGCCTGAAGCCTGGAGCCTGAAGCCTCTTCGCATGACAGCTCGCAAGTCCGCGTTGCAGCACACGGTTCAACATGATCGGTGCTCTAGAACCTACCGGCGCGGCAGGCTGAGGGCGACGAGCGCGATCGCGGCGGCGAAGAGCACCATCGACGAGACGAGACGCGCGCTCGAGGCCCCGAGCAGCGAGGCCGGTCGCCAGGGCTTGGCGAAGGATCCGTAGCCGATCGCGGCGGCCAGCGCGCGGCCATCGGAGCTCTGGGTCAGGACGGCCGCCTCGACGGCGGGCAAGATGGGCACCTTGTTCGTGGACGTCGCCTGGCGCACCGGCGCCTCGTGGGGCGGCGGTAGCGAGTCCGAGGGACCGGCGACGATCGTCGCGCCGATCGCGGGCCCCGGGGCCGCGGCGCTCAGGCGGAACTCGACGAGCGTCGTGCCGATGCCGATGCGGTCGGCGGCGCGCAGGACGTGCGGCTCGCGCAGCCGGTGGCCGTTGAGCACCGTGCCGTTCGTGGACCCCGTGTCCTCGAGCTGGTAGTCCTTGTCCTGACGCCGGATGGCGCAGTGCTTGCCCGAGACGAGCACGTCGTTGAGCTGGACGGTGCACTCCTCCGAGCGGCCGAAGGTCACGAGATCCTCGAGCCGCAGCATCGTCCCGGCGCGGACGCCCTCGAGGAAGACGAGCTGCGGGCCGTCGTCGACCTTGACCGCCGGCGCAGCGGGCGGCTCGATCATCGACGGCGCGGCGAGGATCGTGGCTGCGGGGCGCGGGTCCGTCACGACCTCGAAGCGCAGCTGCGAGGCGCCGAGGCTGAAGGTGTCGCCGGGGGCGAGAACGGCGCGCGGCACGGGCCGGTCGTTGACGGAGAGCCCCCCGCCGTCGGTGTTGTCGCGGAGCTCGTAGCCGGTGGGCAGGATGAGGAGCGCGGCGTGGTACTCGGCCACCCCTGGATCACGCAGGACGAGGGCGTTGTCCGGGCCCGTTCCGAAGGTAAGGGGCTCCGCCTCGAGCTGCAGCACCCTGCCCTGCTGCGGACCGGTCACGACGCGCACCTGGGCGCGCCCGAGGGAGACCTCGAGCTGCGTCTCGCCGAGGCGCAGGCGGTCGCCGCCCACGAGGCGGTCGTGCTCGACCCGACGGTCGCCGATCACGACGCCGTTGGCCGAGCCGAGGTCGCGGATGAGGTACGTGTCGGGGGGCGTGCGCTCGAGCAGGCAGTGTCGCAGCGAGATGGATGGATCGTCGATGACGAGGTCGTTGGTCGCCGCGTCGCGCCCGATGCGGACGCGATCGGCCCCGCTCAGGAAGGGCCGCTGGGAGGCGCGGTTGCCCAGGAACGCCAGTCGGATCACCGGCCCACCCGGGTCATTCGCGTGCGCTGAAGAACACCGGCAGCGAGAGGTTGGTCGAGCGATGCGGGAAGCCGCCGGCGCCGCGCAGCTTCGTGGTGACACACGCGGCCACCGCCTCGTCACCGAGCGCATCGATCTCCGTGCGCACGCGCTCCACCTTGCCCTCGCCCGTCACGGAGAGGCCGAGCACCAGCGATCCGCGCAGCATGGCGTTGCCGCGGAGGCCCTGGTCGTAGCACTCGCGGAACAGCGCGAGGAGCGCCTGGGAGGCCACGTTCCAGGCGTCGGCGTTGCGACCCGGCGGCAGCGCGGGGCGACCCACGCGGACCTCCGGCGCGTCCGCGGGCCGCGGCCCGACCTCGAGCTGCAGGCTGCCCATCGCGACGCGCACGCGACCGTCGGCGCCGACAGCAGCGACGCCGGTCGGCTCGACGCGCAGGCGCAGGACGCGACCGCCCGAGATGCGCACGCAGGGATCGGGCGACAGGTCGCTCTGCGCGAGCCGGTAGGCGATGCGGAGCGTGAGCGCCCCCTTGGCGCGTTCCTTCGCGAGCTGCTCCGCCTGCTCGGGCTTGAGGGCCCAGCCGAAGTCGTCGTCCTCGGACACGAGCGGCGAGAGGTCCACGCCGTCCCCCATGCGCAGCGACCGCGACAGCTCCGGCTCGAGGCGGTGGGCCTCGTCGTCGTATTCGCGCAGGAGCCAGCCGGCCGCGGGCACGTCGGTGACGTAGCTCGCCGTGAGCAGCTCTCGCCGGCGCGCGGCCGCCTCGGCGCGCTGGCGGCCTCGCGCGACCTCCTCCGACGGCCTGACGCGCGGGTCGCCGTCCGGCCGCAGCGCGGCGCACAGCTTGCGAATGTCGGCCGGCGCGCTCAGCAGCTCGGCCTTCACGGTCTCCGTCGCGGCCGCCGCGGGGCGCCCGGTCAGCTCAGCCAGCAGTGCAACGACCAGCAGTACACGCATGTTCACGCCCCTGTCGACGATAGTAACCCCCCGGCGAGGAAGCAAATTCCCGGGGCAACTACCGGGCGGAGCGGCGGGTCTCGCGGACCACGAGGAGGGCGGCCCCGGCGGTCGCGAAGGTGACGGCGGCGGGCCCGAGGACCGGGATGGGCGCGCAGATGCCGAGCAGGAGCCCGAAGCCCATGACGACCGAGAAGTTCCCGAACATCCAGGCGGTCTTCGCGCCGAACGACATCTTGCGGCGATCGAACGTGCACGAGAGCACGAGGAAGGCCACCAGGAACGCGCGCGCAAGCGTGATCGCGCCCTCGGTGATCCAGGCAGAGCCGGGGAGCCAGCTGATGATGAAGCCTGCGATGTGGATGCCGATCCAGGCGCCGAAGTAGATGGCGATGGCGGCGATCGAGTGCGCGACGTTCTGCGCGATCTCGCCGACCGCGCCGTGCGCGCCGTCGCCGAGGGTGTTGCCGCCCTCGAGGCGCTCGGCGTCGAGCGAGACCTTCTCCGAGACGCGCATGGTGACGATGAACGACACCAGCGTGAAGACCACCGAGGCGAGCGCGTAGAGCAGGTAGACCGAGGCACCGACGAGCTTGGCGATGAGGCCCATGCCGAGCAAGGACGTCGCGGCGAAGTGGATGACGCCGAGGACGACGAGCTGCGCGACGGTCAGCAGGAGGAAGAGGCGCACGACGGGCCCCCCGACCTCCGGGTGCGTGAGCGCCAGCTTGATGCCCTCGATGAGGTACCCCACGCCACGAGCGAAGCCCATGCGCGAGAGCCTATCACCCTGCGGTAGAGTGGTGACCCACCAAGGAGGCCACCCGTGGGCTGGGACCGAGTCAAGAAGCTGTTCGTTCAGAGCGAGGACGCGCCGGCAGACACGACGACGCTCGACCAGGAGCTCGAGCAGTTCACGGTTCCGTCGGGGGAGCCGCCGGGAGAGCTGCCGCCGGGGACCGAGGCGCCGGCGCTCTCGGGCACGATCGACTTCCAGGGGCTCTACGACCAGGCGGGCATCCCGAACACCGACGAGGTCGAGGCGCTCGAGAAGTTCCTGTCGGGGCTGGACGAGAGCCTGCCGCAGGCGTCGAAGATCGCTGCGGCCAAGGCGTTCCTCGGCGCGATCGGCAAGTCGCCGAACGACGTCATCACGGACGCGGGGCGGAAGATCAAGGTCGTGCGCGCGGTCGAGGAGGCCAAGCGCGGCGACACGGACAAGGCCATCACCACCGAGCAGGCGGCCATCGAGTCGCTGCAGAAGCAGATCGAGGAGCACCGCGCGCAGATGGAGGCCGCGCAGCGGGACCTCGAGAGCGTGCGCGGGCAGTGCGCGGTCGAGGAGGCCCGGCTGCAGGGCGCGCGCGTCTTCTTCGGCGCGCTGTCGCAGGAGCCGCCACCGCCGACCGGCAAGAAGAAATAGCGGGAAGCGCCACGCGCTTCGAAGAGAACTCCAGGGCCGCCAGGCACGCCAGTCGGACGCCGCTCGGCTGCCGCGGCGAGACGCCGCCGGGCGCTCAGGGGTGAGCGTCGGCATTGGGCAGCGGCAGCCACCTCCCGGTCTGGCGGCCCTTGCGGCCCTGGCGTTCTCTTGATCCGGGACAGATCCACATCACAGCACCTTGAAGCGGTCGCGGATCTCGCGCTCGAGGCCGGGGAACGCGGGATCCTTCTCGAGGTCGGGGCGCCAGGCGAGGCCCCGCTCCACCATGTCGTAGCTCACCTGGATGTAGGCGCCCGGGACCGGCGAGCCCTCGGGCGTGCGATCGCGCCCGAGGAGCAGCAGCGTGTCCGACACCACCATCGCCGCGCGGATGTCGTGCGTGACGAGCACGATGGTGTTGAGCTCGTGCATGTTCGCGACCTCGACGAGGAGCGCCATGACGGCGTCGAGCGCGGCCGGGTCGAGGCCGGAGAACGGCTCGTCCATGAGCAGGGCCATCGGCTGACGCATGAGCTGCTGCGCGATCGCGACGCGCTGGCGCTGGCCGCCCGAGAGCTGCACCGGGTAGACCTTGGCGCGCGCCGTGAGGTCGAAGCGCTCGAGCAGCTCCCTGGCGCGCGCGACGCCCTTGTCGCGCGGGATGCCGGCCATGTCGGCCGCGGCCACGAGGTTGTCGAGGACGGTGCGGTGGCGGATCAGCGGGTAGTTCTGGAAGACCACGCCGACGCTGCCCGGCTGGATGGGCTTTCCGTCGCCGCCGACGACCGAGCCCGCGTCCGGGACGTCGAGGCCGGCGATGAGGCGCAATAGGCGCGTCTTGCCGACGCCGGAGGGCCCGAGCAGCGCCGCGATCTGCCCCGTCACCTGCCCGGGCCGCACGCGATCGAGCACCTTGAACGCGCAGTCGCGCAGGATCTGGTTGCCGCCGAGCTTCTGCGAGACCGCCCGCACATCGAGGATGACGTCGCCGGCCGCCACGCTAGCGCTGCACTTTCTCGAGGTGGGCGTAGGGGCAGGCGATCCGCGTGAGCGCGCCCATCGCGTAATCGAGGACGAGGCCCACCACGAGGATCGAGAGCAAGAGGGCGTAGACCTCGTCGAGCTTGAAGTGCTTGTTCTGGTTGAGCAGCAGCGCGCCGATGCCGCCCTCGGAGCGCGAGATGCCCTCGACCATCGTGATCATCGCCCAGCCGATGGCGAGGTTCTGGCGCACCACGTCGAGCGCCTTGTCGAGCGTGCCGCGGATGACGACCTCCCACAGGATGCGGCGCTCGCTCGCGCCGAGGACACGCAGGTGATCGAACTGCTCGCGCGGGATGTCGGCCACGGCCTGGTACATGCCGGTCACGAAGAAGGTCGTCATGCCGAAGGTGAGCAGCGTGACCTTGAGCGCGTAGCCGCCGCCCGTGGCCAGCGTGAAGGGGAACACGAGGCCGGTCAGGCCCAGGAAGCGCAGCTTGGAGATGGCCTGCACGAGCGGGCACAGCGCGGCGACGACCGAGAGGTACGAGAGCGTCATCGAGATGGCGACGGTCAGCAGGAGCGCGTGGAGGATGAGGCGCAGCGTCGTGTAGAGCTCCGGGCCCATGCCCTCCTGCCACCACAGGTGGCCGAGGCCGCGCCACACGTCCCCCGGGCCGGGCAGCGACGCGAACGGCGAGAGCAGCCACACGAGGGCCGCCGAGCCGACCCACGCGGCCACGAGCCCGAGCGCCAGCGTCCTGTCGATGGCGCGGTTCGGCAGGAGCGCGTTTCTGAGCGAGGACATCACTCCGCGCGGGCGATGCCGGTCGTGCCGAGGACGATCTCCACGCGGCGGTTCTTGGCGCGGCCGTCGGCGCTCGAGTTCGACTCGATGGGCTGCATCTGCCCGTGCGCGATGACCTTGATGCGGCCCTCGGGGAAGTTGGCGCTCGACTGCTTCTCGAGCCACTTCTTGACCGCGAACGCGCGGTCCTCGCTCAGCTGCTGGTTCTTGGCGGGAGAGCCCTGGTTGTCCGTGTGGCCGTGGATCTCGACGAGCGTGCCGCCGGCGACCACGAGGTCTCCGAGCAGCGTCTTGAGCGTCTCCTGCGCGTGCGGCGTGAACGTCGCCTTGCCGGTGTCGAACTGGATGTCCCACGACTTGCGGCTGACGACCTGCTGGATCTTGTCGGCCGTCGAGAACTTCGGCAGGTCGGCGTCGGTCTTCGACTTCTCGGTGGCGCCGGACGCGACGGCCTGCACGTACGAGGTGTCGAGGATCTCCGCGACCGCCGGGAAGCTCGGGACGAGGTCCGGGTACTGCGACTTCACGATGTTGCCGAAGATGGTGTAGGTCGCGGCGAAGAGGTTCGCGGAGCCGGACGCCAGGCCGAAGAGCTGGAGGTTGTCGGCCAGGTTGTTGACGGTCGAGCCGCCGAGCTCCACGTCCATGCCGGTCTTGTCCTTCTCGGTGACGCCCTTGTAGTAGCGTTCCCAGTAGGCGCCGTCCTTCTCGGCGTAGACCAGCGCGGACAGGCCCGCCGCGCGGGTGAGCGCCTCGCCGCCGCCCTTGACCGCGTCGCCGCCGGCGAAGGTCGCGCGCAGCATGCCCTCCATCAGCTTCGGGTTCGACTTCATCCACTTCTTGATGCCGATGATGACGTTCGGCATCTGCGAGCGGTACTCACGCGTCGACACGATCGAGACGAGGCCGCCCTTCTTGGTCGCCACGTTGACGTCGCCGGGCGTCCAGGTCACCACGCCGCTCACGCACTTCTTCTCGGTCTTGCCGGTCTTGATGTTCTTGAGGTCGGTGCAGAAGCCCGAGACGTACTTCTCGCCGGCGTCGAGGTAGTCGGACGCGGCGACCCAGTTGAGGGCCTCCGGGTCGTAGGACTTCTCGTCGGGGTTGTTCTTGATCTTGTTGTCGCCGAGCCACTTGAGCGCGATGTTCCAGTCGCCGTCGCGCAGCACACCCGCGACGAGGCCGCCCCGGGCCGCCTGCGGGTTGTCCTTCCAGGCCTTCGGGCCCATGAACTTGTCCTCGCCGCGCGAGTAACCCGCGGAGCCGACGACCTGGGCGATGTACTCGGGGCCGAGCTTCGAGAGGCGGTCGTTCAGGCCCTTCAAGAACGTCGCGGCGCCGTCGCCCATGATGGCGACGAAGTGCGCGCCGACCTTCGGGTGCGCCTCGCCCTTCTTGAGCGCCTCGGCGAACAGGACCAGCTGGTTCTGCATCTGGTCGGTGTTGTCCTCGCGCACGAGCTTGAGGTTCACGCCCTCCTTGCACATGAGGCTGCCCTCGGCGGCCTGCTTGCCGCCGGCGGCGTAGATGAGGCCCATCTGCGCGTTCCACGCCCAGTGGAAGAAGCGCATCTCCGGCTTGTCGGCGCAGCCCGGGGGCGCGGCGGCGACGCTGCCGCCCTTGCCCTCGTCCGGCAGGTTCGCGCTCGGCGGGACGTTCGACGGCGTGGGGTTCGCCTTGGGCGCGAGCCGGCTCAGGAAGTCCGGGTTCTTGTAGACCCCGACGCCGATGGCGCCGAGCACGATCGCCGTGATGAGCAGCTTCGAGAACAGCGTGAGTTTCACGTTCCGACCCTCTCCTGACGCGGGCGCAGCCGCCCGCCGCAAGAGCTTCCGACCGTCGGGGCGGTGCGTCAAGCCTGGTGCTATCATTGTCGGCGCGCGCATGGCGGGCGAGAAGCGCAAGGGAAAGCCGGTCTCGAAGGCCGAGGCGAGGGAGCTCATCCGCGTGGGGCGCGCGCCCACGGAGAGCCTCTACAAGCGCGCGTTCTGGAACCAGTACAACCTCATCCTGCTCGCCGGGGCGGGCCTGTTCGCGATCACCACGTGGACGTGGCTGCCGCTGCTCGTCGGCGGCGGCATCGAGGCGCTGTGGATGACGTTCGGGCCGGACTCGCGGCTGTTCCGGCGCTGGGTGGTCAAGCAGGAGGGCAAGGAGAAGCAGGAGGCCCTCAAGAAGGCGGCGGCGGCGGCGCTCGAGTCGCTCGGCGGGCAGTACATCGATCGCTTCTCGGAGCTCGAGCGCACGGCCGAGGAGGTGCGCACGCTCGCGGAGGAGAACCCGTCGCTCGAGACGTCGCTCATCCAGGACGAGCTCGACAAGCTCGGGCAGATGCTGCACGTGTTCCTGCAGATGGCGGTCTCGCACCAGCGGTTGCACGTCTACCTGAGCGAGAACAGCGAGGTCGACATCCGGCGCGACATCGCGCAGTGCGAGCGCGCGCTGCGGAGCGAGGAGAGCCCGCAGGTGCAGGAGAGCCTGCGTCAAGGGCTCGGCCTCGCCGAGAAGCGCATGCGCCAGCACGCGCACATCGAGAGCGAGTACAAGTCGCTGTCGGTGCGCATGGACACGCTGGAGAAGTCGATGCGCTACCTGAAGTCGCACATCGTGGCGATCAGCACGCGCGAGGAGCTGTCGGACGAGATCGGCAACCTCATCACGGGCGTCGGCGCGGCGGAGTCCATCTCCTCGGAGACCGAGGACATGCTCGCCGAGCTGCGCGCGAGCCGCCTGCGCCAGCAAGCCTCCAAGTAGTCCGGACCCACATCGATACGCGATGGGTTCGGTGCTTCGATGGGCACCTCGAGCAACTCGCAGCTGAGCTGTGTGTCCCCCCACTTCGGCCTCCGGCCTGCGTGGGGCCCCGTGCCGGTCGCGCCGAAGGCGCGCAGCGTCAACATGCGGCAAGGCCTGCGGCGGCACCACGCTCGCTCCGCTCGCTATCGCGGACCCACATCGATACGCGATGGGTTCGGTGCTTGGTTCAGGGTGAGGATGGGGTGTTCGTGTAGAGCGCGTGCGGGCGGCACGGCTGGCCGCGCAGGGCGCACCGCGGCAGCGGCGTCGGCGCGGTCATTCCCTCGAGCCACGGCAGGGCCACGCTCGACGGGTGCGTGGCGTCGTGCCCGATGTCGTACGTGACGCGGCCCGGGAAGACGGTGAGGTCGAAGCGCCACTCGGCGCTGTCGCCGCCGGGTGTGTCGACCGAGACGCGCACGCGGGAGCCCGCTCGGAAGGCGTGGCCGAAGCCGACGATCGGCACGCGCACCTGCGTCCACTGGCCCGGGACGAGCGGCGCGTGGTCGCGTTCGTAGTAGGTCTGCTCGGGCCACAGCTCCGTCGAGGTCGGCGCGAGGCCGCGCATGCTCGCGCGCAGCCATCCGGCCTGCACGAAGATCTCCTGCCCGTCGGTGCGGACCTCGCTCAGCGTGATCTCGAGATCGGCGTCGTCGACCGGCGAGCGGAGCCAGAGGTCGGCGCTCCCGGTCCCGAGCATCACGTGGTCCTCGGCGAGCGGTGCGCTCTCGAAGACGACGGCCTTCCCAGGCTCGGGCGCCTGCCAGCTCCACTGCGGCAGGAGATCCCAGAGGCGCCCGCCCGGCGCGAGGTTGCCGCGGTCGCCCGCGTCGGGATCGAGCGCGAAGGACGAGGCCGACGGGCCGTCCATCGGCGGCGCGTCGGAGAGCGTGCCGTCCGCGCGCAGGTAGAGGCGCATCGCACGGGTCTCGGGGGGCGGCCAGCTCGCGAAGCCGCGCTCGAACGTGCCGACCGGCGCGCCGGGCAAGCCCTTGGCGCCGCTCTCGAAGATCGCGCGGATCGGCGGCTCGGCCCGCCACGCTGCGAGCGCGGCGTCGTAGGTGGGCAGGGCTTCCCAGCGCGTCGGCTCGATCGCGAGGCCCGCGCCGAAGACCTGCATCATCACGATCGGCGAGAGGCTGTGCACGAGCGGCTGCGGGCGCGGCACGCGGCGCGCCACGAAGAGCTCGAGGAACGCGTACCACTCCGAGAGCACCTGCGGCGCGAAGCCATCCGGGTGGATGCCGTTGTAGACGGTGACGCGCTTCGCGGGCGCGGAGGTGAGCCGGTCGAGGAGCGTCGTGAAGAAGGGGCCAGTCTGCTCGTCCTGCCAGCCGCCCGACAGGAACACGGGCACGTCGATGCGATCGGCGAAGGACGTCGGGTTGTAGCGGTCGTGCTCGGCGGGGTCGTAGAAGCGCACCGCGCGCGCCTGCGCCACGTTGTCGACGAGCTGGCCGTGCAGGAGCTGGTTCTCGGCGCACTGGCGATCGCCGGCGTCCACGCGACCGCGCTCCCAGCCCTGGCCGTAGGGCGCCGCCTTGGCGATGACGTTCGTGACCCAGTTGACGGCGAACCCGTCGTTGAGGATCCCGCCCGGGAGCATGGTCGTCGCCGCGTTGCCGATGACCGACTCGGGCGCGATGGAGGCGAGGCCCGGCGGGCGTCGGGACGCGACGAAGAGCTGGCTGATCCCCGGGAACGACAGGCCCACCATGCCGACCTTGCCGTGCAGGACCCACGGCTGAGCGGCCACGGTCTCGATGATGTCGTAGCCGTCGAGGAGCTGCAGCTCCTCGAAGAAGTCGTACGCGCCGCCCGAGCAGCCGGTGCCGCGGATGTTGACGCCGACGGTGGCGTAGCCGAGCAGCGCCGCGAAGAGCGCGGACGCATCGTCGGGCGGGTCGCAGATCGCGGGCAGATCGGAGCAGAGGAAGGCGTAGTCCTCGATCGGCTCGCCGGGCTTCGAGGGTGAGTAGCCCGAGTAGCTGACGACGGTGGGGTACGGGCCCGCCTCGGGTGGGCCGGGCAGCGTCACGTACGCGGAGAGGCGCGTGCCGTCGCGCGTCTCGAGGTACTGGAAGCCGGGGACGAGGCGCTGCGCGCGATAGAACGCGGCCTCCGGCGGGGGCTCCCCGGCGGCGCGAACGGTGACCGGCGCGGTGCGCACGCCGCCCGACTCGACGACGTAGCCCGCGGCGGCGGGCACCTTGCGGAAGAGCACGCTGCCCTGGGCATCGGCGGTGGCGGTCTTCGCCACCGTGCCGGCGGCCGCGAGGAGCTGCACCATCGCGCCGGGGCTCGCGTGGGTGACCTGCACCTGCTCGACGCTGCCGCGCGCAGAGAGCGTGGTCGGGAAGGAGGGTCCGTCGGGCGTGGGTGCGGCGTCGGCAGGAGACCGAGGCGGGGCGTCGGCCGGTCGCGCGGGGCCGTCCGAGGGCGCAGGCGCGGGTGAGCCGCGCAAGGAGTCATCACAGGCGGCAGCAAGCAGCAGCGCACAGAGGAGCAGGAGACGACGCGAGCCCAGCATGGTCGGCGACTCTGGCACGGGCGCGCGTGACCGCGCCACCTCGCTGCGCCGATCAGTGGCAGCGCGCACGCTGCGAAGCCGCCGCCCGGGCGACGCCCGGATCGGGATCCTTCGCGAGCTCGGCGAGCAGGGTCCGGTCGGCGCAGGGCCAGCCCTCGACGACGGCCACACGCAGGAGCGCATCTGCCCTCGGGTCACGCGCGAGCTTGGCCAGGGTCTGCCGGTGCTCGGCCGAGCCGTGCTGCGCCAGCAGGGTGACCGCGCGGGCGCGCAGGCGCACGTCTTCGGCGGCGTCCGCGAGGATGTCCTCGAGGAGCGCGGGGAGCTTCGGATCGCGGCAAGCGCCGAGCGCGGCGAGCGCGGCCTCGCGCACGTCGTCGTCCTCCTCGCGGCGGGTGGCCTCGCGGAGCGGCGCCCGGGCGAGGTCGGCGCAGCCGGTGCCGAGGGCGCGTGCGGCCGCGGCGCGCAGCTTGATCCAGCGGTCCTTGCCGAGGAGGTCCACGAAGGCCGCGGCGGTCTCGAGATCGCGACGGCCCGACAGCGCCTTGACGGCCGCCAGGCGAACGCGCGGCGCGGGGTCCGCCAGCGCGGCGCGCAGGAGCGGGTCCGCGCCCGGCGCGGGGCCCACGCCCTCGACGGCGAGCGATCGCACGACGTCGTCAGGGTCCTTGCGCAGGAGGGGATCGAGCGCGGCGACGGCCCCGTGCGCGGCCAGCGCCTGCACGACGCGGGCGCGCTCCTCGAAGCCGGTTGCGCGAGGGAGAGCGGCCGCGAGCGCGGCGTCGAGCGACGGGGTCGCCGGGGCGTGCGTCGCGAGGCGCGCGAGGTCGGCCAGGCGGCCGCCGCTCGCGGCACCGAGGAGCGCCGGAAGCTCGACGCGCAGGGACACCTCGCCGAGTAGCGCGTGCACGACGGCCGTCCGCAGGGCGCGCTCGCCCGCGCCGAGCGACGCGAGGAGCGCCGTGCGACAGCCGGGTGTGCGCGTCTGGCCGCACAGGCCCGCGGCGAGCACCCTCGCCTCTCCGGTCGAGGCCCGGTCCTCGAGGGCGGCTCGCGCGACCGCTCCGACGCCGTCTCGCATCGCGGGCACCGCCGCCGCGGAGCGGAGCGCATCGGCCACCTCGGGCGCACCGGTCGCGAGCGCAGCGGTGAGCGCGGCTCGCGCGTCGTCGGTCATCCGGACGACGAGCGCCCTCACGAGGCGCCGGCGGACGCGACGATCGCTCGCCTGGCCGAGCGCCTGACCGAGCTGCGGCCCCGCTCCCGCCTGCACCGCGATCTCGGCCGCCCGATCGCCGCGCGGACCCGCCTCGGGATCCGCGGCCTCCGCGACCAGGCGCGCGAGGCCATCGGGGCCGTCCAGGACCGAGCCGATGCGGACCTCGGCGAGGGCCACCGGGCCGGTAGGTTCGACGACCTCGACCTCGACGCAGTCGGTGTCGACCGGCGCGGGCAGCGCGAGGCGCACGGCGCGCGCGTCGTCGGGTCGCACGAAGGACACGCGCGAGGTCGGGCCGAGGACGAGGTTCACCACGCGCGGGAGGCGCGCTCCGGGCGCGGCGACGAGCTCGATCGTCGTGACCCCGACGCGGAGACCGCGCGCGATCACCGAGGCGCCGCGGCCGTCCCCGGCGGGGCGCCAGGCGGTCTCGGGCTTGCCGTCCCCGAGCTCCGACGGCGCGGCGATGGCCTCGGGCGTCGTCGCCCCCTGGCGCGAGGACGCGCCGGACCACGTCCAGCCGATCGAGGCCGGGGGGGTCGCAAGGGGCCGGGCCTGCTGGAGCGCGCCCGCCCCGCGCGTGACCGCCGCCGGTCGGAACTTGCGCGAGGCGGCGTCCCAGCCGTGCAGGAGCCAGCGCGCAGGCGTGCCGTCGCACCGCGCGAAGGGCGCGACGACATAGCGCAGCGCGCCCTCGTCGGAGAGCTCGAGGGCCTGCGGGAAGTCACCGTCACCCGCGGCGCTCGGCCCATGCCAGAGGAGCTCGAGCCGCCCCTTCGCGCCGACGAGCGCGAGCTCGCCCCCGCTCTCGAGCACCACGAGGCCGGGCTGCCGCGGGTTCGTGACGACGCGCGCGGGGCCCTTGCCGTCCGCCAGGCGCACCTCTCCGAGGGCCGGCTTGCCCTGGACCGACAGCCGCCCGCCCTGGAGCTGCAGCGTGTCCGGCGTGCCGTCGCGGTCGACGTCGAGCTGCGCGGTCACGCCGGCGCGTGCGGGCGCGGCGCCGAGGGCCAGCGCCAGCGCCGTGCAGACACATGCGGACAGACGCATCTATCGGGCTACTTCTTGATGGCCGCGAGCGACGCGCGGAGGCCCTCGTGCGTGGGCTCCGCCTCGAGGCCGCGCTCGTACATGTTGCGGGCCTTGGCCGGCTCGTTCGCGATCTCGTGGAGCTGACCGAGCTGCAGGTAGATGGCGGCCTTCGTGACGCCTGCGGCGACCGCCTCGGGCGGCAGGTTCTGGAGCTGGAGCAGGCGCAGCACGCGCCTGGCTTGCTCCATGTCGTTCTTCGCGCGGTAGAGCCCGGCGAGCGCCCAGAGGGTCTCCACGTCGGCCGCGTCGAAGCGCTGGGCCGACTCGTACGCCGCGAGCGCCCCCGCGGTGTCTCCGCGCCGCTCGAGCACGTTGCCGAGGGTGCGCTGCACCCTCGCGGCGGCGGCCACCGCCTCCTTGCCGCCCTTGCCACCGGCTCCGGGCTTGCCCCCGCGAGCGGCCTGCACGAGCAGGTCGGCCAGCTTGCGCAGCAGCTCCTCGGCCCCGGCGTCGTCGCCCGCCCTCAGCTTCTCTGCGCCGAGCGCCTCGAGGACCCGCACGTCGTCCGGTGCGAGCGCGGCCGCCCGCTCGAGCAAGGCCACCATCGCGGCCGTGGGCTCGCCGAGGCGCGCTCCGAGCGAGACACGCTCGAGCAGGAGATCGACCCGGGCGCCCTCCTGCGCCTGGGCCTCGCGGCGAGCGAGCACGTCGGCGAGGCGGCGCGCCGCGGCCTCGTCGAAGCCTGCCTGCAGACGCTGCCGAAGGATGCCCTCGAGGGCCGCCAGCGAGGGCCCGTGCGAGGCCTCCGCCGCGAGCGCCTGCTCGACGCACGCGAGCACGGCCGCCTCGCCCTCGTCCGCGGCGAGCTGACTGCGCTTGAAGTGAATCTCTGCGGCGTCGCGCCCCGACGCCATCTGCGCCGCCTTCTCGAGCGTACGCGCCGCCTCGGCCGTCTCGCCGTCCTTCTCGTAGAGGCGAGCGAGGCCCAGCAGGCCCGCCGCGCTCTCGCCCCGGGCGAGCGCCCGTTCGACGAGCTCGCGCGCCCTCGGCAGGTCGTCCTCCTTCTCCTCGGCCAGCTGTGCGGCCCGGATCAGCTCCCGCACCTCGCCGTCGGCATCGCCCGCCCTCGCCCGTCGCTCCGCGTTGCTCTCCACCACGCGCACGAGCTCGCCGAAGCGCTCGGACTCGAGCAGCACGCGCTCCAGCTCTCCGCGCACGCCGTCATCTTCCGGTGCGAGCTCGAGCGCACGCTCGAGGCTGGCGGCCGCGTCGTCGCGCGAGCCGAGTTCACGCTCCTGGAGCGCGGCGAGCTTTCTCAGGCCGCCGACGCGATCGGCGTCGCTCGGCGCGTGCTCCACCCGCATCCCGAGCACCTCGGCGACCGCGGCGAAGTTGCCGCGGCGACCCTCGAGCGCCTCGAGCGCCGCGAGGCCCTCCGCGTCCCCCGGCCTGAGGTCGAGCACATCCCGCCACGCCTCGACGGCACGGGCCACGTCTCCGAGCCGCTCGTCCGCGGCGCGACCCGCGTCCGCTCGCAGCCGCGCCCGCGTCGCCGGTTCCTCGGTCAGCCGGGCCCAGCGCTCGAGCAGCTCGACCTCCGTCGTCCAGTCCTGCTGCGAGGCCGCGACCCGCACGCCGGCCTCGAGCGCGGCCGCGTCGGTCTCGTCGACGTCGAGCGCATCGCGGAGCGCCTCGGCGGCGGCCACGAGCTCGCCGAGTTGCTCGTAGAGCGCGGCCGCTTCCCGCAGACGCCCGCCCTTGAGCGACGCGTCGAGATCCAGCCGAGCGCGCCGCACGAGCACGTCCGCCAGCGCGCGATCCTCGCCGGACGCACGCTCGATTCGCTCGAGCGCCTCGAGCGCCGCCGCGCACTCGGGGTCCGCCTCCAGCGCCCGCGCGTAGGCGCGCCGCGCCCAGACGGGATCGGCGGCGCGCCACAGCGCGAGGTGTCCTGCCTTGAGCGCGAGGTCGCGCACGCCCTCGGGAGAGAGGAGCTCCTCCGTGCCTCCAGGCTCGGTGAGCTTGTAGAGCCGCTCCGCAGCGTCGCCGGCCTGACCCGCCGCCACCGCGACGCCCTCCAGCGACTCGAGGATCTCGCCCGAGGACGGATCGAGCGCCGCCGCGCGCACGTAGAGGTCGATCGCGCGCGCGGGATCCGCGAGGCGTGAGTCCGCGAGGGCCGCCGCCTCCGCGAGGTGACGCGCTCGCGCCTCACGGCCGCTGGCCTCCTCGGCCCGGGCGAGGGCCACGCGCACGAGGCCCTCCGCGTCGTCGGCGGCCGTGTAGAGCGGCTCCAGGATGTCGATGGCGCGCGCTCGGTGCGCCTCGTCGGTCAGATAGGACTCGACGCGCGCCCGGGCGGCGGCGCGGGTCGGCTCGCGCTCGAGCGCCTGACCAAGCGCCTCGAGGGCACCCTCCCCGTCCGTCAGCCGGTCCGCTCGCAGAAGCCCCAGCCGCTCGAGGTAGCCGGCCTGCTCGGCGGGCTCCATCGCGGCCGAGGCCTCGCGCTCGAGCACCTCGCCGAGCTCGGCCCACTCGCCCTGATCCTCGAGCAGCCGGTCGAGCATCGACAGGACGATGCCGTCCTCGCCCGGGTACTCGAGCGCCGTGCGCAGCCTGCCGATGGCGCGACGCGGGTCGCCGATGCGGTTCTCGTAGACGAGCGCGAGCCGCAGGGCGAGCCCACGCGCGCCGTCGTTGTCGAACGTGCCGGCAAGCGCGCTCTCGAACAGGGCGGCGAGCCGCTCCCAGGCATCGGGCGACTCGTCCGCCATCGCCTCCGCGATGCGCTCGAGCTCGGCCTGCGCGGCCACGTCGGCCGGCGTGTCCTGGATGACGCGCGCCCAGACCTCGAAGGCGGCGGGGCGGCTCGAGCGGCCCTCCTCGTGCACCAGCGCGAGGTCCGTGAGGATCTCGCGCCGCGCCGCGGGATCATCGATCAGCGCCGCGCGCACGGTCAGCGTCTCGGCGAGCAGATCCCACGCGCCCCGCATGCGGAGCTGCGAATCCACGGCGAGGGTCGCGGCCTCGCGCACGTCGCGATCCAGCGTGTCGTTGCGGACGATGCCGAGGAGCGCGGCCAGGGCCGGCTCGTGGCCCGGGGTCGCCTCGAGGACCTGCCGGTACGATCCGACGGCCGCCGCAGGCTCGCCGAGGCGGTGCTCCTGCACGTCACCGATGCGGAATCGGAGCGCGTCGCGCGCCTCGCCGACGGGGGTCCGCAGCACGCGCTGCTCGAGGATCTCGAGGAGCTCGGCCCACTGCTCGCCGCGCGTGTAGAGGCTGTCCAGGCGATCGAGCACGTCTGGGTCGTCGGGGAAGAGGTCCAGGGCCTGCCGGTACGTGGCGATGGCCTCGAAGCGATCCTCGAGCTTGTCCTCGTACACGGAGCCGAGGACGCAGAGCACGTCGCGTCGGCTGGCGGGGCTCGTCGCGAGCTCCGCGCGGCGCACGAGCACCTCGGCCAGCTCACGCCAGCGCTGCTCCGTCAGGAGCAGGCGTTCGAGCGACTCGAGCGCGGTCTGGTCGCCGTCTTCGATCGAGAGGACCTCGCGCCAGTGCTCGATCGCGCGATCCCGGTCCTGCAGCTTGCCCTCGAGCACGGCGGCCATCCGTGCGTGCAGCGCCTTGCGGCGGGCGGGATCCGACTCGATGACCGTCTGTCGCTCGAGGATCTCCACGAGCTGGCTGTGCTGATCGGCCGCGGCGTGCAGGCGCTCGAGGGCGCCCAGCGCCGCCTGGTCGTCCTCTCGCGCGTCGAGCACGCGCCGCCACATGGCGATGGCCCGGGTGCGGTCGCCGAGGCGCTCCTCGATGACGCGGGCGGCGCGGCTGCGGCAGGCGACGGCCGTGTCGGGCTCGCCCGACTCGTCCGCGACGGCGTCGAGCGCACCCACGAGCTCTTCGACCTTGCCGGCCCACTCCGCCACGCGCTGCGCGTCGTCGAGCCCGCCGGGCCTGAGGGGATCGAGCGCCAGCAGCCGCCGCGCCGTCGCCCAGGTCTGATCGGGGGCATCGAGGCGGACCTCGTAGACGCGCTGCAGCTCCTCGAGCCGCTCCAGCTTGCCCGCCGGATCGTCGCCGAGGCGGGCCTCGACCTCGAGCACCTGCACGAGCAGCGGCCACCGCTCGTGCTCGCGATACACGCGCGCCAAGATGCCCGCCACGCGGAGCTGGGAGTCGTCCTCGACGGCGACCATCTGCTCGAGGGCCGCGATGGTGTCGGCGTCGCGCGAGTCCTCGCGGAGGCCCTCCTCGTACGCGTCGAGCGCGGCCGACGGGTCGTGCAGCTTCTGCGCGTGGATCCCGCCGAGGCGCACCCAGAGGCCCACGCGATCCCCGAGCGTCTCCGGCGTGACCGGCAGCTTCGCGATGCGGGCGCCGAGGTGCTCGACGAGATCGTGCCACCGGTCGGCGGCGGCGAGCAGCCGCTCCAGCTCCGCGTAAGCGGCGTCGGTCGCCGCGCGGTCGTCGGGATCGAGCTCCGCGACCTCACGCCAGACCAGCACCGCCTCGTCGAGCGAGCCGAGCCGGAGCTCCCACGTCCGCGCGGCACGCGCGAGGAGGTCGCGGCGTGCTGCGACGTCCGGCGCTCGGCGGGCCGCCTCGTCGTAGGCCTCGACGAGCTCGCGGTACTTCTCGGCCCCCGTGAGCGCGCTCTCGAGCGCCGCGAACGCGGCCTGGTCCTCCGGCCGCGCCTCGAGGACCTTGCGCGCGGCCCACTCCGCGCCCTCGTGATCCGCGAGCTTGGCGCACAGCGTGAGCTGCGCCCGCGCGAGATCGACGATCGTGTCGGACATCTCGAGGACGTCCTCGAGCACCTCTCGCTGGAGGCGCACGAGATCGGGCAGGCGATCGAGGATCGACGCGAGGCGATCGAGCTGCTCCCTCGCCCGCACGTCCTTCGGCTCCGCGCGCAGGATCTCGCCGTACCACTTGAAGGCGGCGTCGTAGTCCTCGATCTGCTCCTCGCAGAGCTGCGCGATGCGATACGTGAGCTTGAGCTTCTGCGCGTCGTCGTCCGTCGCGTCACGGCGGATCTCGTAGACCCGGTAGAGCTGCTTCCAGTCCTGCGAAGCCGCGTACACGGGCTCGAGGATCTCGGCCGCCTCGGCGCGCTCGTCGGTCCGCTCGAGGTAGCCCTCGAGCGCGGAGATGGCCTCGCCGCGCGACGCGTCGAGCGTCAGCACGCGGCGGAACGCCTCGAGCGCGCGCCGTGGCGACGCGAGCTCCGCCTCCGCGAGGCGACCGAGCGCGAGGAGCACCGCCGCGCGCGCCTCGTCACCGAGGCTGCCGAGCTCGCCGGCAGCGCGCCGCTCGTGGAGCGCCGCGAGGTCCTCGAAGCGCCTGTCCGCGGCGTAGATGCGCTCGAGCGCCTCCCGGGCTCCAGCGTGCTGCGGCTGCAGCTCGAGGGCCTGCTCCGCGAGCGAGGCCGCCTCGCTCGACAGGCGCAGGCGCTCCTCGGCCAGCGGCAGCGCGAGCAGCAGGTAGCGCAGGCGCGTCTCGCCCTCGGAGCCCTCGGCGCGCTGCCGGTACAGCTCGAAGAGCGGCTCCCACGCCTCGGTCGCGAGGTATACACCCTCGAGCGCGTCGAGCGCGCGCACCTCGTCCGGCTGCGCGTCGAGCACGCGGCGGTAGTAGTCGCGCGCCGTCTGCAGGTCCCCGAGCCGCTCCCGCGAGAGGTCGGCGATCTGCAGCGACATGCTGCGCGCGAGGTCGGCGTCGAGGACGTCCGCCACGATGTCGCGGTAGAGCTGCACGAGCTCCTTGGCGCGCTCCGCTCCCGGGGCGGCCACCAGGCGATCGAGCGCGTCGACGACGCCGGCGAGCTCCGGCTCCGCCGCCGCCTCGCGCCCCGCCCGCAGGTACGCCGCGAAGGCGCCCTCGGCGTCGGAGAGCTTCTGCTCCTTGAGCGTCGCCACCCGGAGGAGCCGCGCGAGACGATCGCGCGCGTCGGGGGCCTGCGCCGCCAGCAGCTCGACGACGCGGACGAGCGCCGCCCAGTCCTGGCGCGCCTCGAGCACCGGCTCGAGGGCCTCCGCGGCCGCGACCTGCAGGTCGGAGCGCTGCATGAAGCGCTCGAACGCGGCCACGGCGACCGGCTCCACGGGCCGGCCCGCCGCGACGTCCGCCTGCGCCAGCTCCCGCCAGCGCTCGAGCGCCAGCTCGTAACGACCGAGCGCCGTCTCGAGCAAGCCCGCGACCCGCTCGGCGAGCGCGCGCTTCTCCTTGTCATCGGGGACGAGCGGCAGGACGCGCTCGAGCACCTCGAGCAGATCGGCCGGGCGCTGCGTGTCCTCGTACAGCCGCGCGAGCTCGCGCAGCGCGGCCAGGTCATCCGGATCCTGGTCGAGGATCGCGACCCACGCGGAGATCGCCTCCTGCGGGTCGCGGAGCTTGGTCTCGGTGAGCTGCGCGACGCGCACCCAGAGCGCGCGGCGCTCTGCGGGCTCCGTGGCGAGGCGGATCCGCCGCCGCAGCACGGCGAGCTGCTCATCGAGCTCGCCGGTGTCGCCGTAGAGCCGATCGAGGGACTCGAGCGCGGCCCCGTCGGTGGAGTCGAGCTCGAGGATCTCGCGCAGCGT
Organism: uncultured Myxococcales bacterium; assembly: GCA_964593795.1. Lineage (GTDB taxonomy): Bacteria > Myxococcota_A > Polyangia > JAHFDS01 > JAHFDS01 > JAHFDS01. The sequence continues at coordinate 19,737 of CAZQJC010000344.1, forward strand.
GCGGATGGCACGCACCCTCGCGCCGAGGCGCTGCTCCTCGACCACCGCCAGCCGCCGCAGCAGATCGCGACGGTCGGCGTCCTGACCGCCCTCCTCGCCGAGGCGCTCCGCGCGCCGGCGCAGGAGCCCCGCGAGGTCCTCCCAGGCGCTGCCGGCCTCGTACAGCCGCACCAGCGACTCGAGGGCCCGAGCCGCGAGATCCGCGTCCTCGCCGGCGCCCTCGAGCACGCGCATCCACGTCGAGATCGCCCGCGCCCGGTCGCGCAGCTCGTCCTCGAAGAGGCCTGCGACCTTGACGAGGAGCGCGCGACGCGCGGATTCCTCCGTCGCCGGCAGCGCCCCCGCGGCCCGCTCCAGCGCGAAGGCGAGATCGCCCACGCGGCCGAGGGCCCGCGCGAGCCGCTCGAGCTCTCGCTGCGCGGCCTCGTGCGCCGGGGCCTCCTCGAGCAGACCCCGCCACGTCTCGAGCGCCGCCTGACGGTCACCGAGCTGCGCCTCCTGGATGCCCGCGATGCGCTCGGCGAGATCCGTGCGCGAGAGCGCCTCGCCCCTCGGATCCAGCGCGGATCGACGCCCTTCGAGCAGCGCGACCAGACGATCCCACGCGCCCTCGTCGACGTAGAGGGGCTCGAGGATGTCGGCCACGCGCATGCGCAGCTCGGCCCGGGTCCCGAGGCGCTCGAGCACGCGCCGCGCCCCTTCGTGCCGGGGTACGCGCCCCACCACCGACTCGAGCAGGTCCACCGCGCCTGGCAGGTCGCCGAGCTTCGTGGCGTGCAGCTCGGCGCGCCGGAACCAGCGCTCGGCGATCTCCTCGTCGCTCGTCCCGCGCTCGGCCTGCTGGGCGTACAGCTGGTCGAGGTCGCTCCAGCGCTCGAGCTTGCCGAGCAACACCTCGAGCCCGCGCATGGCTCGCCCTGCGCGCGGATCGAGGTCGATCACGGCGCGGTACGTCGCGATCGCGTCCTCGGCGTCGTCGAGCGGGCCCTCGTCGAGGTCCGCGATCGAGTAGAGGATCTCGCGGCGCGCGTCGACGTCTGCGGCCGTCCCGAGGCGCTCGCGCAGCAGCGCGCGCAGGGGCTCCCAGCGTTCCTCGAGGCGCAGGAGGCGGGCCAGGCCCTGGAACGCGGCGGCGTCCATCGGGTCCCAGTCGAGGCAGAGCTTGAGCGCCTTCTCGGCGAGCGGGTAGTCCTCGAGCCGCTCCTCGGCGATCGGCGCCAGCTCCCGCGCCACGATCGCCGCGGTCTCCGGATCGGCCTCGAGCGCGGCCGACATGACCTCGGCGAGCGCACGGCCATAGTCCGCGAACATGCCCGCCTGCTCGGCCAGCGAGCGCGTGGTCTTGCGCACGTCGGAGTCGTCGGCGTGCGCCCGCAGCACGATGAGTTGCGCCTCGAACGCCCCGCGCAGCGCGCCAAGCTTGGTCGCCCGCAGATCCGCCACCCGCCGCGCCGTCGCGACGCGCTCCTCGTCCTTGTGCACGTCGAGCAGGATCGTCAGGGCCTGCTCGAGCCGCGCGTGGTCGCCCGCGTGATCGTAGATGGGCGCGAGCAGCGCCGCCGCCGCGGCCCTGTGCTTCCGCCCCGCCGGCAGCTCGCGTTCGAGCGCGGCCACCGCCGGGCGGAACGCCGGGTGCGCCTCGAGGGACGCCCGCAGCGCGTCGAGCGCGCCGTCCTGCTCGTCGAGCCGCTCGCTGCGGATCTCGGCCAGGCGCACGAGCGCTCCCGCGCGCGCTTCGCCCTTCTGCAGCGTCGCCAGGCGCTCGACCACGTCGACCAGGTCGCGCCACTCGGCGCGCGCGCCGTGCAGCTCCTCGAGCGAGGCCAGCGCCGGCAGGCAGTCGGGGTCGATGGAGCGCGCCACGTTCAGCGTCTCGATCGCCTGCTCCGCGCGCCCGAGGCGCTGGTGCTCGATCTGCGCCGCGCGCAGCAGCGCCGAGATCTTCTCGGCCGTCCCGGGCTCGAGCGCCCCGCGCCGGTGGAGGAGCTTGGCCAGCGACTCCTGCTGGTCGGCGTCGATGTAGAGCTTCTCCAGGGCGCCGACGGCCACGAGGTCGTCGGGGGCGACCTCGAGCAGCGCCTCGAACGACTGGCGCGCGAGCGCCGGCTTGTGCGTGCGCTCGAGCGCGATCTGCCCGATCGTGCGCAGGAGCAGGACCCGCTCGTCCTTCGCCGCCGCGTCGAGCTTCGCCACGCGCGCCTCGAGGAGGTCGGACAGCGCCTCCCACGACTCGGTCTCCTTGCCGAGCCGCAGGAGCTCGTCGCGGATCTCGGGCCTGGACGGCGCGATCTCGTACGCGCGGCGCACCCAGTCGAACGCGCCCGACTTGCTCCCGACGCGCTTCTCGACCACCTGCGCGAGCTCGCCGTAGAGCGCGAGCATGCCCTCGCCGTCGAGGTCCGGCGCCTCCTCGGCGATGAGCTCGAGCACGGTCACGAGGCGCGGCCACTTCTCCGCCTTGCGGTAGAGCGGCGCGAGCGCCTGCGCGGCGCGCGCGTTCTGCGGCTCGAGGCCCAGCACGCGCTCGAACGCCCGCATCGCCCGCTCGCCGTCGGGCAGACGGTCCCGCGCGATGCCCGCGGCGTGCCAGAGCAGCTTGAGCTGGAGCTGCCGGTCGACGACGCGGTCCGCCGTGACGACGAGGGCATCGACGAGGTCGTCCCAGTGCCCGAGGTCTGCGTAGAGCGCATCGATCGCGGCCAGATCGCCCTGCTCCGCGTACAGGTCGCGCAGCGCCTTGAGCGCGCGCTGGTTGCTGCGGTCGAGCTCCCACAACCGGCGGTACGCGTCCGCCGCCAGCCCCATCGCGCCCAGCCGCTCGCGGAAGATGGTCGCCAGCCGCTCGAGGAGCACCGCGCGCCCCTTGTCGTCGCCGACCACGTCGAACAGGCGGAACAGCATCTCCGCGAGCGCCGCGTACCGTCGCTCGCGCTCGTACAGCGAGGCGAGCTCCGAGAGCGCCTGGAAGTCGAAGGCGTCGAGCTCGAGCACGCCGTTCCACAGCGCGATCGCGCGTCGCGGGTCGTTCATGCGCTCCGCCGCGACCTTGGCGAGCTCGGCCTGGCGGGCCCGCCGCTCCGCGACCGGGGCGCCCTTGGCGGCCAGGGCCGCGAGCTCCTTCTCGCCGACCTCGACGAGCTGCCGCCACGCCCGGCGCTTCGTGTAGATCTCCCGCAAGCGCGCGATCGCCTCGGCGTCGGTCGCGTCGAGCGCGACGAGATCCTCGAGCGGCCGCACGGCCTGGTTGAAGTTCGCGAAGCGATCGATCCAGAGCTGCGCCACGCGGCGCAGGCACGTCGTCTTCACCGCCGGATCGGCAGCGGTCTGCGCGCGCTTCTCGAGCACGCCGATGAGGTCGTTCCAGCGCTCGAGGCGCTCGTAGCGCTCGGCGAGCTGGGTCAGCGCCTCCTCGTGATCCGGCCTGAGCGCGAGGATGTTCTGGTAGGTCGAGATGACCATCGTCTCGAGCCCGATGTGCTCGCGATAGATCTCGACCACCTGGAGCAGCAGATCGATCTTGCGGCCCGAGCCCTCGGGGCCGTACGAGTAGCCGTCCACCTCGTCCTTGAGCAGCTCGAGGAGGGCGTTCCACTTCTCGGCCTTGCGGTAGAGGACGCCGAGCGAGTCCCGCGCCTCGCGGTTGTGCGACTCGCTCTTGAGGACGCTCTTCCAGAGGTCGATCGCGCGCTCGCCGCTCGCGGGATCGCTCTCGGCGATGCGCGCCATCTCGATCGACAGCTCGAGCTTCTTGTCTGCGTCCTGCTCGACCCGCTGCGCCGCCTGCAGGACGCCGAGGAGCTTGACGGGCTCGCGCCGCGGCGCCGGGGCCTTCTCCTTGTCCGAGAACCCGTAGTGCGCCCGGTAGAAGTCGAGGACGACGTGGTGCGCCGGCGCGTGCTTGCGCGCTCGCCGGAACGCCTCCTCGGCGGCGTCCATCTTGTGCAGCTTTCGCCAGCGGAGCTGGCCGAGCTGCACGAGGAGCTGCAGCTCGAGCTCCGGCCGGGGCCGCGCGTCGAGCGCCGCCTCGAACACGTCGTCGAGCCGCGCCCACTCGCCCTTGCCGCCGAGCTCGCGCGTCACCTCGCGAATCGCGCGCGCGTTCGACGGATCGAGGCGCAGCGCGAGCTCGAAGCAGCGCACCGCGTCCGCCCCGTGCTTCCGCTCGAGCGCGAGATCCGCGGCGTGCAGGTAGGCCGCGACGCGCTCCTCGCGCAGCGGCGCCGTCTCCGCCCGGCGCTCGATGACCTGCTGCAGTCCCTCGAGATCCCCGCGACGGCGCAGGAGGCGCGCGAGGTGCGCGACCGCCTTGCGGTTCTGCGGATCGGCCTCTATCGCGCCGAGGAAGCGCTTCTCGGCCTCTCCGAGGTCGCTGCCGTGCTTGGCGATGAGCTCGCCCGACGCCAGGAAGAGGCTCGTCCGCAGCTGGGGGTCATCGGTGGTCGCGGCCTGCGCGGCGTAGTGCTCCGCGATCGCCTCCCAGTTACCCGACACGAGGTCGAGCTGCGCCAGGGCGTCGGTCGCGCCCGAATGGCCGGGGGCGAGCTCCAGCGCCTTGCGATGACACTCGCGCGCCTCGGCCGTCTGCAGGAGCTCGTCCTCGAGGACGCGCCCCTTCTCGTACAGGAGATCGGCGCTCCGCACCGGGTCCCGGGAGAGCGCAAGATCGAGGTCGAAGAGGCGGACCACGAGCTCCCAGTCGCCGCGCTCGCGATGGACGCGCCGCGCGTCCGCGAGGGCCACCGCGACCCCTTCGGCCTCGCCGTTCGCCCCGTCCTGGCCGAGCGCAGTCCGGATCTTCTCGAGCCCCTGGAGCGCGGCCGGGTTCGTCGGCTCGCCCTGGAGGACCGTGAGGTAGTTGCCCAGCTCCGCTCTCATGTCAGAAGCGCCCGGATTCGCATGGAGTTCCGCACGGTGGGCGCATCTTATAGCGCAGGGCGGGCCGGGAGAAGCGCAAGCGCCGCCCACGTTCATCCGCAGGCACGCGAGCCGTCACGAGCGGCGGCACGTGCCCTCGGGGCGCTGTAACATCCGCCCTCGTCCGAGAGCCCCCACCGTGACCCCTGCCCCTACCCTCTGGTCGGCCTGCTGGCGCTACCGCGCCGCGCTCGCCGCTGGCTCCCTCTTCCTGCTCGCCACGAACGCCCTGGCGCTCGCCATCCCGTGGCAGCTGCAGGTGGCGATCGACGGCTTCCGCAGCGACTCCGCGGGGGCGGGCGCGCTGGCCGTGCGCACGGCCCTGCTCATCGCCACGCTGGCCGTGACGGCGGCGCTGACGCGCATCGCGTCGCGCATCCTCGTCTTCAACAGCGGTCGCAACGTCGAGTACGACCTGCGCAGGAGCATCTTCGACCACCTCCTCGTCCTGCCGCCGACGTACTTCGCCACGCACCCGGTCGGCGATCTCATGTCGCGGCTGACCAACGACCTCATGGCGGTGCGCGTCCTCGTCGGCTTCGGCGCCCTCAACGTCGTCAACACGACGTTCGTGTACCTGCTGACGATCGGGCGCATGGTGTCCCTCGACGCCAAGCTCACGCTGCTCGCGCTCCTGCCGTTCCCGGCCATCATCATCGTCGGGCGGTTGACCGGCCGGCAGATGTTCAAGCGCAGCCGCGAGGTGGCCGACGAGCTCGGCAGGCTCTCGTCGCGCATCCAGGAGGACCTCGCCGGCGTGCAGGTGGTCAAGGGTTACGCCCTCGAACAGGCGCGCGAGGCGACGTTCATGAAGCAGAACGAAGCGTACGCGCACATCAGCATGCGCCTCGTGATCGCGCGCGGGCTCATGGGGCCGCTCCTCGGGCTCCTCGCCGCGATCGGCACGCTGGTCGTGCTCTGGGGCGGCGGCGCGGCCGTGGTGCGCGGGGAGCTCACGCTCGGCGAGCTGACGGCGTTCCAGCTCTACCTGCTGCAGCTCGCTTGGCCGACGCTCGCGCTCGGCTTCATCCTGTCCGTCTTCCAGCGCGGCAAGGCGAGCTGGGCGCGCCTGGCCGAAGTGCTCGCCGAGGCGCCCGCGGCCGACACCGCGCAGCCTCCCGCGCGGCCCATCGAGGGCGCGCTCTCGCTCCGGGGCCTCACCGTCCAGCGCGGCGGGCGCACGGTGCTCGAGGACGTCACGCTCGAGATCCCCGCGGGCGCGACCGTGGCCATCGTGGGTCGCACGGGCTCCGGCAAGTCCACCCTGGTCGATGCGCTCTGCCGCATGCTCGAGGTGCCGAGGGGCACGCTCCTCGTCGACGGCGTGGACGTCGGAGACCTGCCGCTCGGCACGCTGCGCGGGGCCATCGGCTACGCGCCGCAGGAGGCGTTCCTCTTCTCGGAGAGCATCCGCGACAACGTGCGGTTCGGCCTGCGCGAGCTCGGCGACGAGGCCGCCGCGAACGCGCGCGTGGAGACCGCGGTCAAGGACGCCGGCCTCGAGCGCGACCTGCAGATCCTGCCCGACGGGCTCGACACGATCGTCGGAGAGCGCGGCATCAGCCTGTCGGGCGGGCAGCGCCAGCGCGTGGCCCTCGCGCGCGCGCTCGCGGCCGATCCGCGCATCCTCATCCTCGACGACTCGATGTCCGCGGTCGACGCGGAGACCGAGAAGGCCATCCTCGAGCGGCTGCGCACCGTGCTGCGCGGACGCACGGCGATCCTGGTCTCTCACCGCATCGCGGCGGTCCGACAGGCCGACCAGATCGTGGTCCTCGAGGGCGGGCGGCTCGCGGAGCGCGGCACCCACGACGAGCTCGTCGCGCGGGGCGGCATCTACGCCGACCTCTACCAGCGCGAGCTGCTCGCCGCGTCGCTGGAGGCCGCGTGAGCGCCGCGGCACCGCCGGCGACCAAGCAGGCGCCGCGTCCGGGCGGACGCGACGAGGAGCTGCTCGGCAAGGCCTACGACGGAGAGCTCCTGCGACGCCTCTGGGCTTTCGTGCGGCCACACCACGGCCTCGTGTGGGCGTCGCTGCTGCTCCTGCCGCTCGTGATGGGGTTCGATCTCCTGCAGCCGCTCATCCTGCGCTGGGCGATCGACGACTTCATCGCGACGGGCCGCGCCGACGAGCTGTGGAAGCCCTCGCTCGCCTTCATGGGCGCCCTCGTGGGCCAGTACACCTTCAACTTCGCGCAGACCTGGGCCACGCAGGCGCTCGGCCAGTCCGCGATGAAGGACCTGCGCCTGGCCGTGTTCCGCCACGTGCAGAACCTCGGCGTCGCGTACTTCGACCGCACGCCGATCGGCCGCGTCATGACGCGCATGACGAACGACATCGAATCCCTGGCCGAGATGTTCAGCTCGGGCTTCGTCCTCATCCTGGCCGACGCGGTCAAGCTCGTCGCCATCGTCGTCATCATGGTGCGCATCGACGGCCAGCTCACCGCGATGATGCTGCTCGTCGCGCCCTTCCTGCTGCTCGTCGCGCGCACGTTCCGCACGTACGTGCGCGACGCGTTCCGCGAGATCCGCTCGCGCACCTCGCGCATCAACGCGTACCTGCAGGAGCACCTGTCGGGTGTGCGCATCGTGCAGCTGTTCGCGCGCGAGCGCTTCATCGCCGACCGCTTCGACGGGCTCAACGTCGACTACCGCAAGGCGAACCACAAGGCGATCCGCGCGGACTCGATGCTCTTCGCGATCGTCGAGGCCCTGGGCACGCTGGCGCTCGCGGCGCTGCTCTGGAACGCCGGCGGGCGCATCTCGTCGGGCACGCTGACGCTCGGCGTGCTGGTCGCGTTCGTGCAGTACATCGATCGCCTCTTCGCGCCGATCCGCGATCTGTCGACCAAGTACACGATCATGCAGTCCGCGATGGCCGCCGCCGAGCGCGTCTTCGGCCTGCTCGACACCGATCTCCGCGACTGCACCGCGCGCCCCGCGGCTGGCGCCGCTCCCGCTCCCGGGTCGGCCGACCAGGCCGCGGTCTTCGACCACGTCACCTTCGCCTACGGCGAGGGCGAGCCGGTGCTCCGCGACATCGAGCTCGCCGTGCGCCGGGGCGAGACCGTGGCGGTCGTCGGAGCGACCGGCTCGGGCAAGTCCACGCTGGTCAAGCTGCTGACGCGGCTCTACGAGCTGCCGCCGGGAGGGGGCGCGATCCGCCTCGGCGGCGTCGACGTGCGCACGCTCGATCGCCGCGACCTGCGCCGCAAGGTGGTCTCGGTGTCGCAGGACGTGTTCCTCTTCCAGGGCACCATCTCGGAGAACATCGCGCTCGGCGACGCGAGCATCACGCGCGCACAGGTGGAGGCCGCGACGCAGCGCGTCGGCCTCGGCCGGCTCATCGCCAAGCGCGCCGAGGGCCTCGATGCACCCGTGGGCGAGCGCGGCAACGCGCTGTCGGCCGGCGAGCGGCAGCTCGTCGCGTTCGCGCGCGCGCTCGTGCGTGAGCCCGAGGTGCTGGTGCTCGACGAGGCGACGGCCAACGTGGATCCCGAGGCGGAGCGGCTCATCGAGGCGGGCGTCGTCGAGCTCATGCGCGGGCGCACTTCCATCGTGATCGCGCACCGCCTCTCGACCATCGAGCGCGCGGACCGCGTGGTGGTCCTGCACCGCGGCAAGGTCGTCGAGACCGGCACCCACGCCGAGCTCCTCGCGCTCGGCGGCCGTTACGCCGCGCTCTGGAAGCTACAGCGCGGCCACGGGGTCTCGGCCGCCTGACCCCTCAGGCCGTGACCTTGTCGTAGGCGCCGGAGAGGACGGCGCGGCGGATGCGGAGGAACTCACGCGTGATGCGCCACGCGTCGGCGAGCTTCACCCGCGAGCGGCGGTCGTCGTGCCAGCGCACCGGGAGCTCGGTGATCGAGAAGCCCAGGCGCCGCGCGATCGCGAGCGCTTCGAGATCGAAGCCCCAGCCGCTCGTCCGCACGCGCCCGAACACGGCGGACGCGGCCCGCGCCGAGAACGCCTTGAAGCCGCACTGCGTGTCGTGGATGCCGTCCAGCAGGCCCGCCTGCACGACGCGGTTCGCGAGCACCGACCAGAGCCGGCGGTACCACGGCTGCTTGAGCGTCGTCGCCGCCCCGGGCGCGCGACGCGAGCCGATCGCGACGTCGCTGCCCTCGCGGATGGCCTCGAGCAGGCGCCCCGCCTCTTCGATGGGCGTCGAGCCGTCGGCGTCGAGGAAGAGGCGCACGCGCCCGCGCGCGGCCCGCATGCCCCTCGCCACCGCGTGGCCCTTGCCGTGGTTGGGCTCGCCGGTCAGGATGCGCAGCCCGCCGACCTCGCGCGAGAGCCCCTCGGCGACGGCGACGGTCTCGTCGGTCGAGCCGTCGTCCACCACCACGACCTCCACCTCGAACGACTGCGCGCTGCGCCAGGCGCCGATGGCGCGCAGGGTCGGCCCGATGCGCTCGGCCTCGTTGAAGGCCGGGATGACGACCGACAGCCTCGGCGGCGCGAACGCGATCAGGGTCCCTTGCGGCATCACTGCTCCTTCAGGCCGCGCGGCGCGCGAAGACGACCCTCGCGGACACCGGCCAGTTCCAGCCGATCATCACGACCAGCGCGGCCGTGCCCTTGGCGACGAGCACCGGCGCCCCGAGATGCCCGGTCGCGAGGTGCACGATCGCGCCCGACCAGAGCGCGCCGCCCAGCACGACGAGCGTCCCGTACGCCACACCCTGGCGCAGCGCGTTTCCGCGCGCGCCGAACACGTACTGGCGGCAGAGCCAGAAGCTGACGAGGCCGCCCGCCAGGCAGCCGATGGTGGTCGCGAGGCCCGGGCGGAGCGCGAGCAGGCCCACGCACAGGAACAGCACCGCGAGGTCGACGGCGGTCGAGAGCGTGCTCGTCGTGAGCATGCGCGCGACCCTTCGGGGCAGACGCGCCAGTCCCGGCGTGCGCTCGAGGTGTGCGATCAGCTTGCCCATGCCCCGGAGGCAGAGCAGGCCGCGTGCCACCCATCAAGTGGGCGGAATGACGACAGAAGCGACCGTGACAGCGCTGTCAGATGTCGACGACTGGACACCCGCCGTGCGCAGGGTCCATCACAGATCCCTGGCGGATCAGCGCCGGTCGCGCGACCGCGTCACCCAGAGCAGAGCGGCCGCCACACCCACGCCGAGCGCGAGCGCGAGCATCCAGCGATCCGGGTGCGGGTGGGCGTGGCCGAAGGGGAGCTCGTGCGCCGACGCGATCGAGGGGACGAGCGAAGCGAGGATCGTGAGGAGCGCCGTGCGCATGGGGCGCAGCTTAGGCGGAGTGCGCGGCGTTCGTGAAGTCGTTTCGACGACGGAGGATGTCCCGGGTTCGGCAACAGCGAACAGCGAGCCGCGAGCGCAGCGAGCGCGTGCCGCCCGCAGGCTGTGCCGCATGTTGGCGTCGCGCGCCTTCGGCGCGACCGGCACAGGGACCCGCGCAGCGCGGAGCGCGGAGCGGGAGAGACACAGCTCAGCGAAGAGTCGCCCGAGGTGCCCACCGAAGCACCGGAGCGCTCGCGGATCGATGTGGGTTCGGACTAGGCGCCGCCGCCGCGCAGGACCTCGGGCACGGTGGCGAGCAGGATCTTGACGTCCTCGAGCAAGCTCCACCGATCGATGTACTCGAGGTCGAGCCTCATCCACTCGAGGAACGTGGTGTGGTGGCGCCCGCGGATCTGCCAGTAGCAGGTCAGCCCCGGCCGCATGGAGAATCGGCGGCGCTGCCAGTCCTCGGGCAGGAGGTTGTAGTCGCGCAGCGACAGCGGACGAGGGCCGACGAGGCTCATGTCGCCGACGAGCACGTTCCACAGCTGCGGCAGCTCGTCGAGGCTGTACTTGCGCAGGACCTTGCCCACGCGGCTGATCCGCGGGTCGTCCTCGAGCTTGAACGCCGCACCGTCGCGCTGGTTCTGCGCCTCGAGCTGGCGCTGGCGAGCCTCGGCGTCGACCGCCATCGTGCGCAGCTTGAGCATGCGGAACGTGCGCTTGTTGTAGCCGACGCGCTCCTGCGTGAAGAACACCGGTCCACGGTCGTCGAGCTTGATAGCGAGCGCCGCGAGGAGGAGCAGGGGGGCCGCGAGGAGCAGCAGGAACGGTGCGGCGAGCCGGTCGAGGAGGAACTTGAGGCGGAGCGTGAGGCCGTAGAGGGGGGCGGTGTGCAGCATCATCGTGGGGATTCCGCCCTCGACGCGCACCGTGGTCGTGCCCCCCGTGTGAAATGGATTCGCGGGGAGCTCGACGGGGACGCCGTGGGTCTCGCAGATCTGGATGACGCGATGAACGGCGTCGTAGTGCGACCGCAGCGGCAATCCCACGTGCACGACGTCGACGACGTGGTCGCGCAGGATGTTCGCGAAGGCGTCGAGGCCGCCGAGGTAGCGCACCCCCGGCTGGATTCGCGAGGGCTCGTCGACGAAGCCGATCACGTCGCTCGTCGCGCCCTTCTGTCGCCCGATCAGCCGGGACGCCTCGAGCGTCGTGGGGTTGAGGCCGACGAAGAGGACCTGGCGGTGCCTGAGCGCCGTGTCGCCGCGCGCCCGCGCAGTCGGGAGGCTGTGACCGAGTGCGATGGGTGTCATGCCCATACCCATCGCAAGCGCCGGGCCACCGCCAACTCCACGGAAGTGCGCGCCGGGTAGCAGAAACATCTTCCGGTCTGCGGCCCCCCGGCGCCAGAGCCTTCCGGTTTCGGGTCTTTCGACCGCTCGACCCCCGCAACTCGCCTCACCGATCGCGCGGCACGTCGCTTGCTGGATCCGAGATCGATGCAGACCTACTCGACTCCCGGCGACGCCTTCGGCGGCGACACGTCGCCCGGCCATCGACCTCACGTCGAGGATCCCGTGGCCTCGGCAGGGATCCCGTACCTCGTGATGACCTCGGGGCGTCGCCCCGGCGGCGCTGCCTACGCCGTCGGCGGCCGCCCGGTGACCCTCGGGAGCGACCCGGCCGCGGACATCGGGATCCCCGACGAGTCCGTCGCGCCCGCGCACGCCCGCGTCAGCAGCGAGGGGCTCGAGTACTTCGTGGACGACCTCGGGGCTCCGTCCGGCACGTTCGTGCAGGGGGAGCGCATCACGCACGCGCCCCTTCACCACGGCGATCTGCTGCGCCTCGGCTCCGTCGAGCTCATGTTCCTGCTGCGCGGGCAGACGCCCGAGCCGATCGTCGCGCGTGAGGTGGAGCGCGAGCCGCCCGCGATCGTGCACGAGACCCTCACCCTGCCCGCGCCCGCGCCCGCGCTCGAGGACGGCGCGCTCTCGGCCGAGAAGCTGGCGCGCGCGGTGCTCGGGCTCTGGCGGTTCGCGGGGCGGCACGCGCGGCTCCTCGGCGTGTGCGCGGCCGGCGGCGTGGCCCTCGGCCTCTCGAGCTTCTCCACCCACCCTCCGACGGACCGCGCCCGCTGCGAGATCGCCATCCACGTCGATCGTGCGAGCCCGCTCGAGCCCGACCGCCAGGCCAGCCAGTCCGACGTGGTGCAGTTCGTCACCAGCGCCGAGCAAGCGTTCCGCAGCCAGGAGCTCGTGCGCGGCACGCTGCGCAAGCTCAAGGTGCCCGCGGACGACGAGAGCACGCGGCGCGCCGTGGCCGCGCTCGCGCTCGACAGCCAGGGCATCGTCTGGCGCGCCCGCTACCAGGCGGCCTCGCACGATCCGGTCGCGTTCCTCGAGCAGCACCTCGCGGGCTGGGTCGGCGCCGAGGTCGGTCGCAAGCTCAAGGTGATGACCGCCGAGGTGGCGTTCCTGCGCGGCCAGATGGCGAACCTCGATCGCGAGATGGGCGCCCTGTCGGCCCGCGCCGTGGCCTTCCGCGAGCAGCACCTCGATCGCCTGCCCGACCAGAACCCGATGACCGTCGAGACGCGCGCGCAGCTCGAGGCGCGGCGACTCGAGCTCGGCGGCGCGGTCGTCCGGCTCGAGGGCGAGCTCGAGGGCGTGCGTCGCCAGCTCGCCCGGGGCGCCCCGTTCGCGCAGGCCCGCGTGCAGTCCTCGGAGCGGCACCGGGAGGCGCTCAGCCAGGCCGAGCACCGGCTCTCGGAGCTCCGCGCCCAGGGCCTCGCGGATGGTCACCCGGAGGTCAGGCGCCTCGTCGAGCAGGAGCACAGCCTGCGCCGGCTGATGAACGAGGAGCTCTCCCGGCAGACGACGCCGGTCGACCGCATCGCGAACCCCGCCTACGAGCAGCTCCGCATGCTCGGCGAGCAGCACGAGGCGAGCCTGCGCGCCGCCCGGGCCGAGCTCCGCGACCTCCAGGGTGGGCTCGGCCGCCTGCAGCGGATCAGCCGGGACGTGCCGCGCGTGAGCGCCCAGCTCGACGACCTGTCGAAGGCCGAGGGTGGACTCCAGCGCCTGCACGCGCAGCTCTTCGACCGGTTGCGCAGGGCCGAGCTCGAGCTCGAGCTCGAGCGGGTCGCGGCGGCCTCGCGCTTCGAGACCGTGATCGCCCCCCGGCTGGATCCCATGCCGATCAGGCGCGTCCTGGCCGAGCGGCTGGCGCTCGGGCTCGGGCTCGGGCTCCTCTTCGCGCTCACCGTGCTCGGCGTCGGCCGCGGACGGCTCCTCCTCGCCCGCGTCGCCGGTGAGGACACGTTGCAGTCGTGATGGTGCCGGCCTACTCGGCGCTCCGCGCGTGGCCGTGGCCGTCTTCGTAGAGGTGCAGCTTGGTCTGGATGGTGCGCGCCGTGATGCCGAGGATACGCGCGGCCTCGACGCGCGAGCCGCCCGTGTGCTCGAGCGTGCGCAGGATGAGGTAGCGCTCGAGCTCCGCGAGGCTGGCGCCCGGGATCTGCGGCATGGTGCCCGTGCCGTGGCGCTCGGCGGGCGGCGGAAGCGAGAGGTCGCAGCCCCGAACGCGGTCCTGCGAGGCCAGCACCACCGCGCGCTCGATCGTGTTCTCGAGCTCGCGAACGTTGCCCGGCCAGCCGTGCGCGAGCAGGCGCTCCATCGCACCCTCCGAGAAGCCCACGACGTCGCGGTGGTTCTCGACCGCGAAGCGCCGGAGGAAGTGCGTCGCGAGCAGCGGGATGTCCGCGCGTCGAGCCCGCAGCGGCGGCACCTCGAGCACCACCACGTTCAGGCGGTAGAAGAGGTCCGCCCGGAAGAGCCCCTGCCGCATGAGGTCGCGGAGGTCGCGGTGCGTAGCGGCGATCACCCGCACGTCGACCTTGAGCGTCTGGTTGCCCCCGACGCGCTCGAACTCGTGCTCCTGCAGGACCCGCAGGAGCTTGACCTGGATCGAAAGCGGGATGTCCCCGACCTCGTCGAGCAGCAGCGTCCCTCCATCGGCCTGGTGGAACCTGCCCTCGCGCCGGCCGAGCGCGCCCGTGAACGCGCCGCGCTCGTGCCCGAAGAGCTCGCTCTCGAGCAAGGTCTCGGCGAGCGCCGCGCAGTGCAGCTTGACGAACGGGCCACGCGCGCGTGGGCTCTGCGCGTGGATGGCGGCGGCCACGAGCTCCTTGCCCGTGCCGCTCTCCCCGGCGATGAGGACCGACGCGCGCGAAGGCGCGATCTGCCGGATGGCGTCGGCGAGGGCATGCATCGGCGCGCTGTCGCCGAGGATGCCCGGCGCATCCTGCAGGCACGTCGCGAGCTGGTACCGCCGCGAGAGCCGGCGGAGCGAGTGCCGCGCGAGCTCGTCCTGCAGCGTCCGGTGCACGTCCTCGAGCGTGACCGGCTTGCTGAGGAAGTGGACCGCTCCTCGGCGCATCGCGGCGACCGCCGTCTCGACGTCGTCCGACCCCGTCAGCACCACGATCGGAAGCTCCGGCTCCCGGTCGAGCACCTTCTCGATGAGGTCGAGGCCGTCCATGCCGGGCAGCCGCAGGTCGGTCAGCATGAGGTCCGGCTGGCACTCCCCCAGCTTGGCGAGCGCCTTGTATCCGTCCTGCGCGCTCGTGACGCTGTAGCCGCTCCGGTGGAGCCCCTCCGCCAGCAGCGCCCGCATCGCGGGATCGTCCTCCACCACGAGCAGGCGCACCGCACCTGGCGGGCGGCTGGTTCGTCCGAGCATGATGGCAGGGGAGGGGTCAGCCGAGGGAGCCTCGGCGTCGGGCAGTACGAATTCGCAGGAAGACATGGTCGGTCACCTGCTGTTTCGTTAATCAATTCACGTGCCGGGGGTCCTCGGACGCGTGGATTCGTAATGCAGACGGGTACATGGCGCGAAAAGACGGGCCTTCGCTGCCCCGCACGACTGCAGGACTTTCCGCTTCCGGCGACGAGCCGGAAAAGTGTTCGGGCTCCGGCGAGCACCTCGGGCGAGCGGATCTGGAAGCGAGTGAGTTGCCTTGCTTGTTCCCCCCGCGAGGTTCCCCGGCAGCGCGCGTGCCGCGGCGGCGGAACGCGCAGGATCCTCGTCGCGCGCGCCTCGCTCAGGCCGATTGCGCGTTCGATGCGCCGGCCTCGAGCCCGAGCAACCGCCGGGCATTGCCGTGCGTGACCGCCGCGCGCAGGGCGTCGTTGCCCTCGGTCGCCAGGAAGAGCTTCGCGAGCCCGATCGCCTGGTGATAGAAGGGCCAGTCGCTGCCGTAGAGGATGCGGTCCTGCGGCGCCTCCGCGAGGATGCGCTTGACGGCCGAGAGCGCCTGCGACGACGTCTCGAGCCACACGTTCGGATATCTCTGCGCGAGCCCGAGCGCCTCCTCCCATTGCAGGGCCCCCGAATGGCCGAGCACGAAGGTGCAATCGGGCGTCTCCGCGATGGGCTTCTCGTAGCGGTACACCTGCGTCAGCCTGCGCCCGCTCGGCTTGTCGATCCCGACGGGCCCGCAATGGAACAGGACCGGCAGCTTGCGCGCCGCCGCGAGCTGGTAGATGCGCATCGCCTTCGGGTGCTCGGGGCCCACGAGCTGCACCGCGGGGTGCACCTTGATGCCGCGCGCGCCCATCGCGATCTGCCGGTCGAGGCGCTTCTCGAGCCCTGGGCGAAACGGGTGCACGCTCCCGAAGCAGACGAAGTCGCCGCGCCCCTTGGAGGCCTCGAGCCAGTTCTCCGCGTTCTTCGAGAAGACCGGGTAGTCGATCGGCAGCAGCACCGACTGCGACACCGCGAGCTCGCGCATCTCCCGCGCCAGGTTCGGCAGCGTGTGCGTGCGCCGCATCCCGCGCCCCGTCGTGCTCATCCACACGAGGTCGTGCTCGAGCGCCGCGAGCTGCTCGGGCGAGAAGTTCTTGTTGATGTAGACGTCGAGCTCGATGGGCTGCGTCTTCGGCAGGTAATGCTCGGTCTCCGGCCACTCCTTGCCGAGGTCCACCCGGTTCGGGAAGAGGTACGAGAGCGCGAGGTGCGTGTGCACGTCGATGGTCGGCCCGAGCGCCCGGTCGGCGAGCACGAGGCGCTCGCCCGTCGGGCTCTCCTCGAGCGTGAAGTAGGGCAGTCGCGCCAGGTCGGCCAGGCACTCGAAGCGGATCGTCATCGCGGGGCCTCCAGCAAGGTGCGCACCGCGAGCGAGCCGCCCGCGACGCCGAGGACAGCGTACATGGCCAGGCGGAACAGCCGCTCGCCGAGCCGCCCGTGCGCCCACTCGCCGGCGAGCAGCCCGACGAGCAGCGAGCCGCCGAGGTATGCGGACAGGCGAATGCTTTGCGCGCCGAGCTGCCCGAGCGTCGCGAACTGCACGAGCAGGGCGACGTTGAGCACGAGCCACAGCAGGGACAGCGTCGAGCGGAACGCCGACTTCTCGGTCACGAGGCGCGACGCGCAGTAGACGACCATCGGCCCGCCCGAGCCGTAGAGGCCATGCACCACGCCGCCGAGGGCCAGCAGGCTCCGCTCGGCCAGGCGGGGCAGGGGCCGCGCCGCCATCGTGCCCGCCCGCAGCCGCCACAGCTCGATCGCCGCGAGCGCCGTGACGAAGAGCGAAAACGGCAGGAGCAGGCCCCGCGGCGTGCCGAGGCGGTAGACGACGAGGCCCGCGGCCATGCCCGCGCCCATCGGCGGGGCGAGCCGCCGGCCGAGCGTGCGCCAGTCGATGTGCGCGTGGTGGCGGGACACCATGTACGTCGAGAGCAACAGGTTCAGCGGCACGAACGCGGGCAGGAGCACGTCGAGCCGCACGAGGTGCGCGCCGAGCGTCATCGTGATGACGGTGCTGCCGAAGCCGATGGCCGCCTCGGTGAAGAAGGCGAGGGCCACGATGGCGCACAGCGGGACGACCTCGGCGGCCGTCACGACGAGCGGAAGAGCTGCCCCATGAACTCGACGAGCGCGCGCTCCACCAGCGCCGGCGGCAGGGCGTTCAGGATCTGGTTCACCTCGGCGAGGCGCCCCGGCAAGGCGCCCCCCTGCGCGCCCGCCATCCCCATCATGCCCGCCACGGTCTCGTCGGGCACGCTCGCCGGGTCCATCGTCGCGAACATCTGCGCGATCTGCTTGGCCATCGCGCTCTCGGGCAGCTTGGCCGCCGCGTCCGCGCTCGCCGCGAGGTCGGCGAGGAACGCCTCGACCCAGCGCGCGTTGGTCGGCCCGATGGTCAGGTGCAGGTTCTCCGGCGACGGTCCGCGCCGGAGCTGCGGCTGCACGTACCACTTGCGCGCCTTCATCTCGTCGGCCATGTGGAACACGCTCGCGCGCGAGGACGCGATCGCGACGAGGCTCATCTGCGGCTCGCCGAGGACGCTCAGCCCGTCCAGCTTGCGCACGCCGACGACGATGCCGCGCGTGCACGCGTGCATCTGCTGCGCGATCCCCGCGTAGCCGTCGTCGCCGAGCGCGTTCATGACCGCCCACGCCGCCGCGATCGGCCCGCCCGACTTCGACGACTGCACGGCCGTGTTGACCACGCTGTAGCCGGTCCAGGTCGCGTTCGCGAAGACGTGGTGCTTGCGCAGCGCGCCGTCGCGGCACAGGAGCATCGACGCCCCCTTCGGGCAGAACGCGTACTTGTGCAGGTCCATCGAGATCGACGTGACGCCCGGCACCGCGAAGTCGTAGTCGGGCATCGCGACGCCGAGCTTTCTGAACCAGGGCAGGAGCCAGCCGCCCACGCACGCGTCGGTGTGGCAGAGGATGCCGCGCTCGGCCGCGAGCGCCGCGATGGCCGGGATCGGATCCACGACGCCGTGCGCGTACGACGGCGCCGACCCGACGAGCAGCACGGTGCGCTCGGTGATCGCCGCGCGGATCGCGTCGGGGTCCGCGCAGAACGTCTTGCCATCGACCGCGACCGGCACCGCGCGCACGCCGAGGTAGTCGGCGGCCTTGTAGAACGCCGCGTGGGCGGTGAGCGGCAGGATCATCTCCGGCACGTCCACCTTCGGCCGGTGCTTCTTCGCCCAGCCGCGCGCCGCCTTGACCGCGAGCATGATGCTCTCGGTGCCGCCCGAGGTGAACGTGCCGACGACCTCGGGCCCGCCCCGCACCTGCGCCCGCGCCATCGCGACGACCTCGTTCTCCAGCCTGCGCAGGCTCGGGAACGACGTCGGATCGAGGCCGTTCTCGGTCAGGAACGAGGCGTAGACCTCCTTGCCGATCTCGCTCGCCGCGTGGCCCGGATCGTAGACGAAGCCGAACGTGCGGCCGCTCTTCCAGTCGAGGTCCCCCTCGCGGTAAGCGGCCACGGTGGCGAGGATGTCCTCGCGGGTGCGTCCCTTCTGCGGCAGCATGCGTCCCCCTGCCGGCATCTTCGCATGCGCGGCACGAACGCCGCTATGATGCGGCGGTGCGCCTGCGTGCCGTCCTCCCGAGCGTCCTCCTCGTGGCCGCAGGTGCGCACGTCGCGTCGGCGAGCCCGGCCCTGCTGACCCGCTTCGGAGGCCTCGGCGGCGACGCCACCTACGAGGGCGCCTTCTCCGTGTACTGGAACCCCGCGGCGCTCGCGCGGCCCGGCTGGGACGTGGGCGTGACCGGCCAGCTCATCCTGCGGCAGGCCTCCTACGACCGGGACGCGGCCTCGAACAACGTGCGCCCCGAGTGGCGGAGCGCGAACTCGGGCGTCGCGAGCTCCGACACGCACGCCGTCTTGCCCGGGCTCGCGGGCGGCGCAGGCCTGTCGGTGGGGGACCTCGACGTCGGCGGCGGCGCGGGCATGCTGGTCGTGCACGCCGGCGCCGTGCGCTTCGATCAGAACACGGCGGCGCCCGCCGCGTTCCCGGGCGCGCTCGACGGCCCGCAGCGCTGGTCCACGATCCGCTCGCAGTTCTACGTCCTCGAGCCGACGCTCGGGGCCGCGGTCCGCCACCGGCCGACGGGCCTCTCCTTCGGCGCCGCCGCCACCGTGGCGTACGCGTCCCTCAAGACCACGCGCGCGCGCAACCTCGATCAGACCGACGACCTCACCGACAACTTCGGCCAGCTCAAGGAGGGCCGCGTCTACTTCGAGGGCACCGACACCGCCGTGGTCTGGTCGGCGGGCCTGCGCTGGTCGGGCGCGGGCAAGAACGCCGCCGGCCTGACGTACCACCGCGGCCCGAAGCTGGATCTCCAGGGCGACGCCGACGTCGCGTTCGGCCTGCAGCCGCCGTCGCACACGGCGGCGCACCTCAACTTCCCCATCGCCGACGTGGTGCGCGCGGCGGGCGCGATCGGCCTCGGCGGCTGCGGTTGCGTGACGCTGCGCCCCTCCGCCGAGTACGCGCACTGGTCGATCCTGAAGGACCAGGTCGCGCTCACGCCCACGGGCGCCGAGATCCTCTCGATCAAGCGCGAGTTCGACGACACGATCGCCCTGCGCCTGCGCGCGGACTTGCGCCTCTCGCCGCGCGTGCTCGTCTCCGCGGGCGCGGGCTACGAGAGCGCGCCCACGCCGTCGCGCAACTTCGAGCCCGGCTTCGCCGAGGGCGCGAGCCTCGAGGGCGGCGTCGGCGCCGCGATCGACGTGCACGAGAACCTGCGCGTCGTGACCTCGTTCGTGGTGCAGCGCTTCCTGGACACGACCGTCACCGACAGCCAGCAGAAGCCCACGCAGAACGGCACCTACGTTGACCTGCGCGAGTTCGTGACGGTCGACCTCGAGCTGCGCTTCGGCCGCTGATCTGCCCGCGGGGCCGCGACACGCGCGCGCCGACCGCCGGGGAATGCGCTTCCGGCGCCCGGAGTGAGCGTGTAGTGTGCGCTCCGGCCAATCGGCCGATCAACTCCGGGAGGCAACGCAGATGAAGACTCTACTGCTTGGATTCGTGTTCGCTGGTGGGCTCCTCGCGGCCGGCTGCGGTGATGACAAGGGTGGCGCGGGCAGCGGCGGCGGCACGGCGGGCAGCGGCGGCGCGGCCGGCGGCGCCGGTGGCAGCGGCGGCGGCTCGGCCGGCAGCAGCGCCACGGGCTGCCCCGCTTGCACCAAGCTCATCGACTGTTGCAAGGCGCTCAGCCCGACGGCCATGTGCGAGGCCCAGTACATGGCGATCACCTCGGCCTGCGCCATGCCGAACACCGCCGCCGGGGCCCAGGCCGCCTGCATGAGCTCGCTCACGCAGCTTGCGGCCAACCCGGCCGCTCCCGCGGCCTGCAAGTAGCAGCCTCGCTGGATCCAAGAGGGCTCCGGTCGCGAGAGCGATCGGAGCCCTTCGCATGATGGGCGACCAGCGCGGCGCTCTCCTTCACCCCCTGCGCGTCGAGCGGGTGCCCCTGAGTCGGTCGCCGGTGCTTGCTGGCACGCGATGTGCTCTTGCCCCGGGACATGCCCTCGGTCCCGCAGACGACGCGCGTGTTTTCGCTGATCCTGGCGTCGGTGGCCCTCGCCGCTTGCGGATCCGACCCTGTTCCAGGCACAGCCGGGGCGGGTGGCGGTGGTCCCGGTGGCGCAGGGGGCGCGGGTGGCACCGCTGGCCCGGCGGACGGCGGGGCGGGAGCGCCGGCCGCCGCGTGGCGGCAGTTCCAGGCGGCGATCGCGATCCCGAAGAGTCGCGCGATGGTCGAGTGCTCGACGAGCTCGTGCTCGGCCGGCGAGACCTGCTTCCACCTGACGCGCGAGCTATGGGTCTGCGATCTCGCGCAGCCCGAGGTCATCACGACGTGTGCGGCGGGGCCAGGCGGCGAGGGGACCCACGCGTGCGGCTGCGAGGCGGGCCCGTGCCCCGGTGGCAAGCTCTGCATCGGCGTCCTGGAGAACTGCTCGTGCCTTCCTCGCCTGGACACGGTGTGCGTGGACCGCGCGTGCTCGGCGGCGAGCGAATGTCCGACCGGGCAGACCTGCGTGCCGAGCGGGTTTCTCCTCGACCAGCGCTGCATGACGCCCCGCTGCACCCGTGACGCCGACTGCGCCAGGGCGCCCGGTGGGCTCTGCGCGGCCGTGTACCACCCGCCGGCCCAGGCCGGCTACATCGGGCTGACCGTGGAGTGCGTGTACCCGGAGACGAGGCCGCCGAACCCGAGCGATTGTGGCGGCTACCTCCTGGCCCTCACGTCGACGCCGCAAATGCCGGGCTACCGCTCCTGCCCCTGAGCGCCGCCGGTCACGGCTCGTCGGCGCCCTTGGCGTCGTCGGGGTGCACGACCAGCGTGCCGCCCATTCCGTTTGCCGCATCGGCCTTGGCATCACGCGCGCCGCCATCGCGCGCCCCGCCGTCGCGCGCCAGGATGCCCGTGCCCCCCGGTCCGCCGGCCAGGCCCGTGCCGCCCACCGCCGCGGGTACGCCGCCGTCTCGCGCCGCACCCGGGGGCCCCGCGTCGGCGAGCCACGCGGGCGCGCACGCGGGCGCGAGCTGCGAGAGGATGTCCTCGCGCTCGCCTGGGCCGAGCTCCAGCTCGAGCTCGACGCGCGACTCGCCGAGGGCTTCGATGCCGGGAGCCGCCGCGCGCGCGCTGCCGGCGCCGAGGCCCCGCGCCGCCACGCGCGTCGGGGGCAGGCCATCGGCCACCATCGCGCTCGCGATCACCGCCGCGCGCGCCGCCGCGAGCTCCCAGCTCGACGCGAACGCGCGCCGCTCGCGCCCGATGGGCTCTCCGTCCTGCTGCGCGATCACGGTCAGCGTCCCGCGCTGCTCGCTGCCGAGCGTGCGCGCGATCTGCCCCACGAGCAGCCGCCCCGTCGGCGAGAGCTTGGCCGTCCCCTCGTCGAAGAGCGCGCTCTGCCGGATGCCGAGGCGGAGCTTCGCGCCGACCTGCCACAGGCGCAGCTTCGCGGGCTCCTGCAGCTTGCCGAGCTCGGCCACGAGGTGCGTGGCGGCGTCGCACCGCTCGCGCGAGAGCGCCACGAGTCGCTCCTCGAGCGCCTTGCGTGCCGGGCCCATCGCGCGCTCGCAGGTCGCGTGCGCCTCCTCGGCCTGCCGGCGCTGGCCATTGCATACGTTCAGGCGAATACGTCCCTCGCGCGCCTCGCCCTCGAGCCCGAGGCTGCGGTTCTCGGCCGCGTCGAGCCGCGTGCTCAGGTGATACGCGAGGGCGCCGGTGCCGCCCAGGCCCGCCACGCCGAGCACGGCGCCGAACACGAGGCCGAGGCGTGGGCCGCCCCTGCGCCCGCCGCCGCCGCGACCGCCGCCGGGCCGCTCCTCGTCGGACCACGGCGCTTGCTGGCCTTCGAACGTGGACAGGGGCTTTTCTTCGCGGGCCATCGTGCTCCGATGCGCGATCGGGCAGCGAGATCATAGCCCGCCCCTGCAGCCGCGCAATTTCCGGGCGCTGGCGTATGCTCGCCGCGTGAAGTCACGACCTCCTCCGCCGGACGCCCATCTGGTCGTCCGCCGTGTGCTCCTCGACGCCGACGCGGTCCAGCGGACCTTGCGCCGGATCGCGCACGAGGTGCACGAGCGCAACGCGGGCGACCGCCCGCCGCTCCTCGTCGGGATCCGCACCGGCGGCGCCTTCCTGGCGGAGCGGCTCGGCCGCCTCGTGGGCGAGATCGAGGGCCGCGAGATCCCGGTCGGGGCGATCGACATCACGCTCTACCGCGACGACGTGTTCCACGGCCTGCCGCGGCCCGAGGTGGGGCCCACGCAGTTGCCCGGCAGCATCGAGGGGCGCCGCATCGTGCTCGTGGACGACGTCCTCTACACGGGGCGCACGGTGCGCGCCGCGCTCGAGGAGCTGGTCGAGTTCGGCCGCCCCGAGGCCGTGCAGCTCTGCGCCCTGGTCGATCGCGGCCACCGCGAGCTGCCCATCCAGCCCGACTACGTGGGCCTGACGGTGCAGACCACGCGTGACGAGTCCGTGCGCGTCATGCTGGTCGAGCGCGGCGAGGTCGACGCCGTCGTCCTGCGCGAGCGCCCGCGCTGACGATTGCCTGAAACCAGGGGGCCTCTTCCCTCACCACCCGCAGGAGGAATCCATGAAGAGGTCCCGGTTGCACCGCGCGGCGCTCGTCGCCGCGATCCTTTCGTCTCTCGGCGCGCTCGGCTGCGCGTCGGTCGCGCAGGCCGCCGAGGAGCGCCGGACGGTCGGCGCCTTCTCCCGCGTCGAGGTCGGCGCGGGCATCGAGGTGAAGGCTGACGTGGGGCCCCACGCGCCCCTCGTCGTGCGGGCCGACGCCTCCGTGCTCCCCAGGCTGCGCACGGAGGTGCACGACGGCACGCTCCACATCGGCTACCACAAGGGGACGAGCGTGCGCACGTCCTCGGCCGTCACGATCTCGCTCTCCGCGCCGCGCCTCGATGCCCTCGGCGCGAGCGGCGGCGCCGAGATCCAGTCCGCCGTCCCCTCGGGAGAGCGCCTCGAGGTGAGCGCGAGCGGTGGAGCGCACGTGCGGGTCAAGGTGCCGGTGCAGCCGCGGAAGCTCGACGTGAGCGCGAGCGGGGGCGGCGAGGTCTCGCTGGTCGAGGTGCGCGGCGCGAAGATCCGGATCAACGGGTCAGGCGGCGCGACCGTGGCCCTGTCCGGGCACGCGGACGAGGTGGCCCTCGACTTCTCGGGGGGCTGCGAGGTCAAGGCCCAGGGCCTTTCGGTGGCGAGGCTCGACGTCAGCGGCAGCGGCGGCGGCGAAGGTGCCGTGTCCGCGCGCGTGGTGGCCGGTGAGCTCTCCGGCGGAACCGGGCTGCGCGTCCCCCGCAGCGCCAGCGTCCGCGTCTCCACCAGCGGCGGCGCCGAGGTCCACCGCACCCTGCCCTGATCGTTCCACCGATCGTGCCCGGGCTATCCCCCGGATCCGCCCGCACCACCACTGCCCGCTCCGCCTTCTCCGCCGGCCCCCGCACCGCCGGCCCCCGCACCGCCGGCCCCCGCACCGCCGGCCCCCGCACCGCCGGCCCCCGCACCGCCGGCCCCCGCACCGCCGACGCCACCCATCCCCGACCCTGCGGCCCCAGCATCGGTGCCCGCGCCGCCGTCGCCCGGACCCACCGGGGTCGGGGGCGTCGCGACGACGGGGTTGCCCGTGCCGAGCGCCGGGAAATCCCGCCGCAGATCGCCGCCTCCGCAGGAGAACACCAGGAAGGAAAGGACCGTGATCCGGCGCATGGGACGAAGACTGCCCGACCGATCTCGCCGAAGCAAGAAAGGCGGATCATCGCCCTTGACGTACCAATTGGTATTTTGATACTGACTGGTATGTGAACCCCGGGCTCCATGGAGGTAGGTCGATGAGGCATGCGCTGGTCCTTCTCGCTTCGCTCGCTCCCCTTGCCTGCGGCGGCACCGAGCCGTCCGGTGCGGCCGGTACGGCCGGAACCGCAGGCGCCGCCGGCACCGCGGGTACGGGCACGGCCGGTTCGGGGGGCCTCGGCGCCGAGGCCGACATCCTCCCGCCGCCTGCGCCGAACGAGGGCTTCCAGATGGCCTACGAGATCGAGGTCCCGCCGGCGACCGAGGTCTGGAAGTGCCTCGTCACCAAGCTCCCCGACTCGAACGCGTTCTTCGAGATCAACCGCGTCCACACCAAGCACAACACGGCCATCCACCACATGGACGTGACGTCACTGTCCCTGACGGGCGTGTCGATCCCGCACGGCGAGTACGACTGCAACAAGATCTACGCGGATCACCCCGAGTTGATGGAGAAGGGGATCATCCTCATCGCGGCGCAGGCGCCGGAGTACGAGATCAAGCTCCCCGCCGGCGTCTCCGCGCACGTCCCGCCCGGGATGGACATCATGCACGAGATCCACTACGTGAACACGAGCACCAAGCCCGTCAAGATCCAGTCGAAGGTCAACGCCTACTTCATGCCCGACGATCAGGTGAAGAACAACATCTGGGGCTTCACGGTGCGTGATCGCAAGATCTCGATCCCGGCCGGCGGCAAGACCGAGGAGTGGGCGCGCTGCACGATGACCGACGACGTGGACGTCATCTTCCTGGCGACGCACACGCACAAGCTCGCGACGCGCACGACGCTGCGGAGGTTCGACGGTCACACCGTCGGCGAGCAGGTCTACGAGAACCTGGACTGGCACGCGCCCAAGCTCGTCGACTTCCCGACGCCGCTGCACGTCAAGAAGGGCGAGGGCTTCGAGCTGCGCTGCTACTACGAGAACCCGGGCGACAAGACCGTCGAGTGGGGCTTCTCGGCCGAGGACGAGATGTGCCAGTTCGCGATGGTCTTCACGCCGGGCCTCGCCAGCGCCGACTGCAAGTGGCTCGAGACGAGCGACGGCGATCTGCGCAACCGCTAGTCTACGAGTGGCCGGCTGGAAGCCGGCCACCCCGAGGGGCGCGCCCCCCCAACCCCACGTGTGCAAAGCTCAACAG
>CAZQJC010000345.1:0-33912 GCA_964593795.1 uncultured Myxococcales bacterium
TCGGGTCTCTGACCCGGATCCGGAGCCTGAAGCCCGAGGCCTGAAGCCCGAAGCCTTCAGCGACGGCGCTCGTCCACGGATCAGCGGGCCTGCGCAAGCCCGCATTCTCCAACGCAGTTCAACCCGTTCGGTGCTCTAGAAAGCCGGGAAGACGTGCTGGGCGGCGGTGCCGTTCGAGGCCGTGCCGTTCGGCTGCTTCTGGCCGAGCACGGGGAG
This sequence comes from uncultured Myxococcales bacterium, assembly GCA_964593795.1. Classification (GTDB taxonomy): domain Bacteria; phylum Myxococcota_A; class Polyangia; order JAHFDS01; family JAHFDS01; genus JAHFDS01. The sequence continues at coordinate 217 of CAZQJC010000345.1, forward strand.
CTTCGACTTGGTCGCCGTCCAGAGCTTGCCGATGCTCTGGATCGTGCTCGGCTCGACGTAGCCGAGCATGTTCGACAGCCAGTCGGGCACGTCGGCGCGCAGGCCGAAGTCCGCGAGCAGCCGCTGCTTCTCCACCGGGTGGATGCGCGCCACGTCGCCGCTCGGGTGGAAGTAGTGGCCCACCTTGTAGGCGCTCGAGAGCGCCATGAAGTACAGCGGGTGCTGCCAGTTCTCGAGCAGCCGGTTGAAGATGCGCGAGGTCCGGTAGAACTCGCGGCTCGCCCAGTCCGCGCCCTCCTGGAGCTGCTCGGGCGTCAGGAGCTTGGGCTTGAACACCACCTGGCCGCCATCGTAACGGGACCAGTCCGTGGTGAGCAGGCGCCCCTCGGCCTTCATCTGCTTGAAGAAGTCCGTCCCGGGCAAGGGGGCCATCAGCGAGAAGTTCGCGATGCCGATGCGGAGCGCGTCGACCACCTCGACCGTGCGCTCGAAGACGAACGCGTCGTCCTCGTCGAACCCGAAGATCAGGCCCGAGATGATGACGATGCCGTTGTCGTGGAAGACCTTGACCTGATCGCGGTAGTGCGTCGGCTTGTTGAACTGCTTGCGCACGCCCCGCAGCGCGAGCTGGTTGACCGACTCGATGCCGATGAAGAGCGAGAAGCAGCCGCTCTTGCGCGCGAGCTCGATGGTCTCCGGATCCTTCGCCACGCCGAGCGTCGACTGCCCACCCCAGTGGATCCCGAGCGGCGCGATGCGCTTGAAGAACTCCCGCGACCACTTCGGGTTGCCGATGATGTTGTCGTCGAGGAACACGAAGTACTTGTGCCCCTTGTCGACCAGCTTCTCGATCTCCTGCGCGACCTCCTCGATCGGCCGGTGGCGGTAGCCGCGGCCGAACACCGAGAAAACCGAGCAGAAGCTGCACGTGTACGGGCAGCCGCGCGTCGCGACCATCGGGACGACGTTCATCATCGCCGAGGTCTTGACGAGGTCGCGGCGCGGCTCGACGTACCAGCCGTCGTCGGGCGCCGCGCCCTGGTAGATCTTCTTGAGCGTGCCGCGCCCGCAGTCCCAGTCGCGAAGGAGCTGGGGCCAGGCGATCTCCGCCTCGCCGACCACGACGGAATCGCCATGCTCGGCGGCCTCTTCAGGGCACACCGACGGGTGGCTGCCGCCGTGCACGACCGGGATCCCGCGCTGCCGGAACTCGGCCGCGATGTCGTAGGCGCGGGCCGCCTGGCTGGTCATGGACGAGATGCCGACGAGGTCCCAGCCCTCGTCGTAGGGGACGTCCTCGCCCTGCTCCTCGTCGATGATCTTGATGTCCCAGTCTTGCGGCGTCAGGGCGGCGATGACCGGAAGCCCGATGGCCGGGAAGCGACGCGTCTTGCCGCGGTGCTTCTCGGCGATGTTGGGATTTCCGGGATAAACGAGCAACAGGCGCAAGGAGCCTCCCAATCTTCGAACACGAAACGCCGACCGCCCGGCAAAAGGCCGGGACGGACGACTCGGCGAGCCGAAGCGGCCATCGTAGGGCCTGCCGCGCGAAAGCGGCAAACCAAATCGCGCAGAAAGTGCGCGATTTCTCGAATCTCCAGCACACCTTCACTGGACGTGTGAGCAGCGCTCGGCCGTCAGACCTTCTTGCCGGCCTTCCAGGCGTAGAAGCCCTGGCCACTCTTCTTGCCGAGCTCCCCGCGCGCGACCTTGTCGACGAGGAGCGCCGGCGGGGCGTAGCGCGGGCCGAGCTCCCTCTCGAGGTAGCGCGCGATGGCGAGGCGGACGTCGAGCCCCACGAGGTCCGTCAGCTCGAGGGGGCCCATCGGGTGCCCGTAGCCGAGCGTCATCGCCTTGTCGATGTCGGCCGGGGAGGCCACGCGATCCTCGACCATGCGCACGGCCTCGAGGCCGAGGGCGATGCCGAGCCGGCTCGACGCGAACCCCGGCGCGTCCTCGACGACGATCGGATCCTTGCCGAAGCGCTCGCCGAGCGCCCGCGCGAGCGCAGTGGCGGCCGGATCCGTCTTCGCACCGACCACGATCTCCACGAGCTTCATGAGGTGCACGGGGTTGAAGAAGTGCATGCCGACGAGGCGCTCGGGGTGCGCGAGCGGCGCGGCGATGGAGCCGATGCGGAGGCTCGATGTGTTGCTCGCGAAGAGCACGTCCGCGCCGACGAGGCGCTCGCACTCCTGGAACAGGAGCCGCTTGATGTCGACGTCCTCGACGATCGCCTCGATCACCACGTCCGTGGCGTAAAGGGCGTTCTCGAGCGCGGTCTCGCCGCGCAGGCGCGCCACGGCCGCGGCGCGCGCCTCCTCGGTGAGCTTGCCCTTCTCGACGCCCTTGGCGAGGTTCTCGAGGATCTTGCCGAGGCCCGCCGCGACGCGCTCCGCCTCGAGGTCCCGCAGGACCACCTCGAAGCCCGCGAGCGCCGCGACGTGCGCGATGCCGTGACCCATCGTGCCCGCGCCGAGCACGGAGATCCTGCGAATCGATGACAGCTCCTTCATGGCGCCGACAGGCTAGTGCCGCTCGACAGAATTGAGAAGCCGTTGACGACCGCCTCGCAATTTCCGCCGGGCAGCACGAGCAGGTTGTAGCCTCGCGGCGTGCTCGCCACGTGCCTGGCCCTGCTCACCCTGGCAGCTCCCACGCCGCCCCGCCCCCGCCCCCGCCTGGTCGTGCTCGTCGTGCTCGACCAGATGCCGGTGCGCGCGTTCGCCCGCGCCAGGCCGCACTTCAAGGGCGGCTTCGCCCGCACCGTCGCCGAGGGGGCGCTGCGCATCGGCCGGTACCCCTACGCGAACACGGTGACGGCCGCGGGGCACGCGTTCCTGGCCACGGGGGCTCCGCCCGCCGAGAGCGGGATCCTGCAGAACGAGTGGTGGGATCGCGCGGCCGGACGCGAGGTGTTCAGCGTCGACGCCGGCGACGGCAAGGGCGCCTCGCCGGGCAACCTGCGTACCGAGGGCGTGGGCGACGTGCTCGCCGCCGCGAGCGGCGGCAGCGCGAAGATCGTGGGCCTCTCGTGGAAGGACCGCGGCGCGATCCTCCCGGTCGGGCGGCGGCCGACGGCGGCGGTGTGGTTCGACGTCAAGACCCTCGGCTTCGCGACGAGCGCGTACTACGGCGCGCTCCCCGCCTTCGCCGAGCGCGCGAACCGCGAGCGTCCGATCACGCGGCACGTCGGCGCGGTGTGGAAGCCCACGCTCGCACCCCCGGTGCTCTCCAGCCTCTGCGACGACGCGGCGCCCGGTGAGGGCGACTTCCACGGCCTCGGGACGCGCTTTCCGCACCGGCTGCCGTCGGCGCCCGGCCACGCGTTCGGGCGCGCGCTCGCGGCCACGCCCTTTGCCGTGGACGCGCTGTTCGAGCTCGCGGCGGACGCCGCCGAGGCGCTCGATCTCGGCGGCGACGACGTGCCCGACCTGCTGACGGTCAGCGTCTCGGCGACGGACATGCAGGCGCACGCGACTGGCGCCGACAGCTGCGAGGCGATCGAGGTGCTGCTCGCCGCGGACCGGGCGTTCGGGGTCCTGCTCGCGCGCCTCGAGCAGCGCACGAAGGGGCGGCTCGCCGTGGTGGTCTCGAGCGACCACGGCGGCGTCGCGCTCCCCGAGCACACCGTGGCCGAGCTCGGCGTGCCCGTGACGGAGCTGCGCGCGCCGACCGATCGCGGGATCGCCGCGCTCGTCAAGGCGCGGCTGCCGATGGGCTGGCGCGCCGAGTTCCTGCACCCGTGGCTGTGGCTCCTGCCGACGGTGCCCGCGCCCGCGCCGAGGGAGCGCGCGATCGCGGCGGCGAAGGAGGCGCTGCTCGCCCTGCCACCCGTGCTGTCCGTGTGGACCGAGGCCGACACCCGGCGCCCCGGCGACGCGCTCGCGGGCACCGTCGCGCGCTCGTGGGATCCGACGCGCGCGGGTGACCTCTACGTGCTCCTGCGCCCCGGCGCCGTGTTCGACGAGCAGTACGTCACCGGTGGCGGGACCACGCACGGCACGCCGTGGGACTCCGACGTGCACGTCCCGGTCGTCGTCTGGGGCGCGCCGGTCGCGCCCTCGGCGGGGCCGATCCCGATGGCGCGCGTGCCCGCCACGCTCGCGGACCTGCTCGGCGTGCGCCCCCCGAAGGCCGCGGCGCGCGCGGGCTCCCTGCTCGCGCCCGGGTGGTAAGATCGGCGCGATGAGCCATCCGATGCGGGGGGAGGTCGAGGCCGATCGCCTCGACTACGTGACGATCGTGGCGACGGTGGCGGCCGCAGACGGGGCGCTCACGGGGGCCGAGGTGGCGCGCGTGCGCAAGCTGGTGAGCCTGGTGGGCCTGCCCGAGCGCGCCGAGGCCGACGTCGCGAGCGCGACCGTGGTGCCGCCCGCGTCGGTGGAGGCGCTCAAGACGCGCCTTCGCACCTCGCCGCTGCGCTTCGCGCTCCTCGCCGACTGCTTGCTCGTGGCGCAGTCCGACGGCCTCGTGCAGGCCTCCGAGAAGGCCGAGCTCATGGGCATGCGCACCGAGCTCGGCGTGAGCGAGGACGAGTTCTTCGCGCTCTCGCGCTACGTCCGCAGCTTGCTCGGCGGGCAGCCGGACGCCCGCGCGCTCGGTGCGATCGGCGTCGAGGAGTCGGCGCTCGGCGCCCGCGCGCTGCTCGCGTAGCCGGCTACGGCTTGCCGAGGATCGGCGGACGCGCGAGCCCCTTGCGCTGCCGCTGCAGCTCGATCTCGCTCATCAGCACCGCCGGCGCCACCGTCGAGGTCAGGACGAGCCCGCTCTCCGCGCCGCAGTAGCCGTTGAACACGCCCGCTCTGTCGCTCGCCGCCGCCACGAGCTTGTTGAGGAACGTCAGCGGTGTGCCGACGAACTCCACGCCGCGCACGACCGTCTCCGCGCCCGTCTTCGCGTCCACCTTGTAGACGAGGCGCGCCTGGCCCTTGAACGCCTGGTACTCGTAGTTCGACGTGTTGGTCGAGCCGCCGACGATGTCCGACACGATGAGCCCGAACGGCTTGTTCTGCCGGCGCACCTCGTCGAGCAGCATCTTCTTGAGCTGCGCGTAGGGCTTCTTGTCGGTGGCCTCCACGACGAGGACGCCCATGCGCGCCATCGGATCCGCCACACCCTCGGCGCGCGCGTGGCCATTCGACTTGCCGTCGCCGAGGACCGGCGTGCGCGACTTCAGGTATCCGCGCAGGATCCCCTTGTCCACGAGCGTCACGCGCTGCGAGCGGGTGCCCTCGTCGTCCCAGTCGTAGTGGCCGTTGAGCGGCCTTCCCATCGCGCTCGTGAGCGTCGGATCGTCGTAGACCGACAGGAAGCTCGGCACCACGCGCTTGCCGAGCTGGCCCTTGAACGTGCGGCCCTCCTTCTCGTCGAGGAGGCGCTCGCCCTCGAGCCGGTGCCCGAGCGCCTCGTGGAAGAAGACGCCCGCCGCCTCGGGCAGCAGGATCGCCGGGCCGCTGTAGGGATCGAGCGCGGGCGCGTTGCGGAGCGCGATGAGCTCCGACGCCAGCCGCTCGACCGCGGCCGCGAGGTCCGCATCCGACGGCAGGCCCGCCTCGGAGTCGGCGTAGAACGAGCGCTCGTGCTCGAGGTACATGCCGTCGGGCGCGCGCGCGGCGCCCTCCATGTGCACGCCGTAGATGAGCCGCTCGGACACGTGCGTCGCGCCCTCGCTCGACACGTAGTAGCGCACCACGCGGTCCGCGGTGACCTTGACGATCGAGTCGAAGATCTCCGGGTGCTTGTGCAGCAGCACCGACGCGCGCTTGGCGCGCTCGGCCCACTTCGGCCGCGAGAACACCATCGTCTTGGCGGCGTCGCGGTGCGACTCGGGCTTCTCGCGCGAGAACGACGCCACCGTGTCCGGGTCCACGACCGCCATCGCGCGCTTGGCCCTGCGCTTGTGCAGCTCGGTGAGCGCCTTCTTGTACTTCTGGTCCGTGAGCAGCCAGAGCGACGTGCGCAGCGCCTGCGGATCGTCGTCCACCGGGCCCTCGACGCCGGGCGTGTAGGACTCGAGCTCCTCGAGGTCGATGGTCTCGGAGTTCGGCTCGGGCGACGAGTTGTCGAACGCGTAGTCGCCGACGCGCACCTCGACGTAGGCCGCGCGGCTCTTGCCGCAGCCGTCGGTGTAGGTCGCGCCGTAGCGCGCCACCACCTGGCAGCTCTCCTGCGCGCGCAGGAGGTAGCTGACGAAGTACGCCGCCTCGTAGCCGGGCAGCCGCAGTCGCTGCATCGACCGGTCGAGCTCGGCCTTCATGGCCGAGACGGTGGCCTCGCGAGGGTCGGGGGCGGCGCCGGCGCGCGGCGAGAGGAGGAGGAGCGGGAAGAGGAGGAGCGATCGCAATGCCATCACCTCGAGAAGGAGTCGACGAGCCGCGTCCTTGTGACCTCGAGCGGCACATGATCGTGCGGCCCCTGACGCAGGAGCGCCAGCAGCTCTTCTTGCCGGTCGATCGCCTGATCGACCAGGGGCTCGGTGCCGCGAACATATGCGCCTAGCGAGATGAGATCGCGCCGGCGTTCGTGCGCCGCGAGCAGGGCGCGCACGCGCGCGGCCGCGCGCTGGTGCTCCGCGTCCGCGACCTGGGCCATCACGCGCGAGAGCGACGCGAGCACGTCGATGGCCGGGAAGTGCCCCGCCTGCGCGAGCTCTCGCGAGAGGATCACGTGGCCGTCGAGGATACCGCGCACCTCGTCGGCGATCGGCTCGTCCATGTCGCCGCCGGCGACGAGCACCGTGTAGATCGCGGTGATCGAGCCGGTGCCCTGGTCGCCCGCCCGCTCGAGCAGGCGCGGGAGCGCCGCGAACACCGACGGCGGATAGCCCTGCCTGGCCGGGGGCTCCCCGGCGGCGAGGCCCACCTCTCGCTGCGCCCGCGCGAAGCGCGTGACGGAATCGACGAGGAGCAGCGCCCGCGCCTTTCGCCGCGACGCGAACCACTCCGCGATGGACGTGGCCACGAGCACCGACCGCAGCCGCACGAGCGCGGGTGCGTCGCTCGTCGCGCACACGACCACCGCGCGCCGGAGGCCCTCGGCGCCGAGCGACTCCTCGAGGAAGTCGCCGACCTCGCGGCCGCGCTCGCCGCAGAGGCAGATCACGATCACGTCGGCCGCCGCCTGCCGCGCGATCTGGCCGAGGAGCACGCTCTTGCCCACGCCCGAGCCGGCGAACAGGCCGAGGCGCTGGCCCTGGCCCACCGTGCACAGGCCATCGATCGCGCGCACCCCGAGCGAGAGCGGCCTCGTGACGCGCCGGCGCGTGAGCGGGTCCGGCGCGGGGCGATCGACGTCCCACGGCTCGAGCCCCGCGGGCAGCGGGCGCCCGTCGATGGGCGCGCCGAGCCCGTCGAGCACACGCCCGAGCAGGCCCTCTCCGCACGCGATCCGGAACGGCCGCCCCGTCGGCACGACCACCGCATCGGGTCCGATCCCGCGCACGTCCCCGAGCGGCATCAGGACCACCTCGTCCTCGCGGAAGCCCACCACCTCGCACGGCAGCGCCGTCCCGTGCGGCCGCTCGACCTCGCACACGTCTCCCGCGCGCGCGCCGGGCAAGCACGCGCGAAGGACGAGCCCGCGCAGCTCGAGCACGCGCCCCGTCACGCGCCGCGGCGCCGCCCCGTCGAGCCGCCCGAGCAGCGCCGGCAGATCGAGCGCGCTCAGGGCCCGCGCTCCCCGAGGGCCGCCTCGAGCCGCGCGAGCTGCGTCTCGACCCGCGCGTCGACCGTCGCGCCCCCGGCCTCGACGACGCACCCGCCGTGCGCGATCTCCGCGTCCGGCAGGATGCGCAGCTCCGCGCCGCTCGCCGCCGCCGCCAGCCGGGGCAGGGCGCGCTCGATCACGGCCACGTCGTCCGGGTGCACGCGCACGACCGCGAGCCGAGCGCGCCGCAGCTCGGCGAGCGCCGCGCGCACGAGATCCACCACGAGCGCCGGGTCCAGCTCGAGCGCGCGCCCGAGGATGCGCTCCGCCACGCGCACCCCGAGCGTCGCCAGGTCCCGCTCGAGCGCGCCGGTCACCTCGAGCGTGCGCCGCAGCCGGACCAGCTCGGCCGCCGCCTCCGCGCGCCCGGCCGCCAGGCCCTCAGCCACCGCCGCGTCGCGCAGCCGGCGCGCCTCCCCCTCAGCGCGCTCCCGCTCGCGCCGCGCGTCCTCTTCGGCCTCGCTGCGCAGGCGCTCGGCCTCGCGCTGGGCGTCGAAGATCTGCCCGTCGATGACCGCGCCGCGCGTCACGCCGGGCTCTGGCTCCGCCTCTCGTGGCGCGAGAGTGCCCGGTCGCTGCCGAGCAGCTTGTCGAAGTAGGCGATCGTGCGGCGCAGCCCCTCCTCGAGGTGAACCGTCGGCTTCCACCCGAGCTCGCGCTCGGCGAGCGCGATGTCCGGCTTGCGCTGCGTCGGATCGTCGCTCGGCAGGGGCCGCTGCACGATGCTCGCGTGCGAGCCGGTGAGCTCGATGACCTTCTCGGCGAGCTGCTTGATCGTGAACTCGCCCGGGTTGCCGAGGTTGACCGGGCCGTAGAAGTCGTCGCGTGAGGTCATGAGCCGGCAAAGGCCGTCGACGAGATCATCGACGTAGCAGAACGAGCGCGTCTGAGAGCCGTCGCCGTAGATCGTGATCGCCTGCCCGCGCAGCGCCTGCACGATGAAGTTCGACACGACGCGGCCGTCGTTCGGGTGCATGTTCGGTCCGTAGGTGTTGAAGATGCGCGCCACCTTGATGCGCACGCCGTGCTGCCGCTGATAGTCGAAGAACAGGGTCTCCGCGCAGCGCTTGCCCTCGTCGTAGCAAGCGCGGATGCCGATCGGGTTGACGTGTCCCCAGTAGCTCTCGGACTGCGGGTGGACCTTGGGGTCGCCGTACACCTCGCTCGTCGAGGCCTGCAGCACGCGCGCCCCGAGGCGATTCGCGAGCCCGAGCACGTGCAGGGCTCCGAGGACGCTCGTCTTGGTCGTCTGCACCGGATCCGTCTGGTAGTGGATCGGCGAGGCGGGGCAGGCGAGGTTGAAGATGTCGTCCACCTCGACCGAGAGCGGCTGCGAGATGTCGTGGCGGATGAGCTCGAAGCGCGGGTGCCCGAGCAGGGCCGCGACGTTGTCCTTGCTGCCCGTGTAGAAGTTGTCGAGACAGAGGACCTCGTGCCCCTCGGCGACGAGCCGGGTGCACAGGTGCGATCCCACGAATCCAGCACCGCCGGTGACCAGCACCCGGCGCCGCGACGGCTGCAGCATCCCGAAAGGGTCGGCCAAAGGCGCGCGCCGGTCAACGAGGCGAGCACCTGGGGCTTGCTGCTACGATGGCGCGATGCGTCTCTGTGTCGTCGGCACCGGCTACGTGGGCCTCGTGGCGGGAGCGGGCTTCTCGGACATGGGCAACGAGGTCGTCTGCATCGACATCGACGCCAGCAAGGTGGAGCGCCTGAGCCGCGGCGAGCTGACCATCTTCGAGCCGGGGCTCGAGCCGCTCGTGCGCTCGAACCTCGCCGAAGGGCGCCTCCGCTTCTCGACCGACCTCGCGGCCGAGGCGCCCAAGGCCGAGGTCGTCATCCTCGCCGTGGGCACGCCCCAGGGGGACGACGGCTCGGCCGACCTGCGCGCGCTGTTCGCCGCCGCGAGCACGCTGCGCGGCCGCCTGCAGGACGGCGCGGTCGTGGTGACGAAGTCCACGGTGCCCGTGGGCACCGGCGATCGCCTGCGCCGGTTCATCGCGGAGGGGCACGATCGGCCGTTCCACGTGGCCTCGAACCCCGAGTTCCTCAAGGAGGGCACGGCGGTCCAGGACTTCCTGCGCCCCGAGCGCGTCATCATCGGCACCGACGACCCGGTCGCCGTCGAGAAGATGCGCTACCTCTACGAGCCCTTCGTGCGCACGAGCGGCCGCATCCTGGTCATGGACCTGCGATCCGCCGAGCTCAGCAAGTACGCGGCCAACGCCATGCTGGCCACGCGCATCTCGTTCATGAACGAGATGGCGCGCCTCTGTGAGCTGGTCGGTGCGGACGTCGAGGCCGTGCGCGTCGGCGTGGGCTCCGACGGTCGCATCGGCGCGAAGTTCCTGTTCGCAGGCGCCGGCTACGGCGGCAGCTGCTTCCCGAAGGACCTCCGCGCGCTCGAGCACACCGCCCGCGAGGTGGGCCTGCAGCTCGGGGTCGTCCGTGCGGTCGAGGAGGTCAACGAGCGGCAGAAGCGCTGGCTCGGCGAGAAGATCCTCGCGCGCCTCGGTCCTGAGGTGCGTGGAAAGCGCGTGGCGGTGTGGGGACTGGCCTTCAAGCCCGGCACCGACGACGTCCGCGAGGCGCCCGCGCAGGTCCTCATCGAGCAGCTCCACGCCGCTGGCTGCACGATCTCCGCGCACGACCCCGTGGCGATCGAGACCTTCCGCAACATGATCGGCGAACGCGCCGGCATCGCCTACGCCGCGAGCCCCTACGACGCCGCCGACGGCGCCGACGCCCTCGTCCTCGTGACGGAGTGGGGCGAGTACCGCCGCCCGAGCTTCGACCGCTTGCTCGCCCGCATGCGCGGCCGCGCCCTGTTCGACGGCCGCAACGTGTGGGACCCCGCCGAGTGCGCCCGCCAGGGCTTCACCTACAGCGGCCTCGGCCGCTAGCCTAGCGACTCCGCAGGAACTCCCGCATCCCCTCCCGCCACTCCGGCATCCGATCGAGCCCCCAGCGCGCGAGGGCGTTCTTCGCCAGCACCACGCTCGGTCGGGGCACGCGGGTCGCCAGCTCGGCGGTCGATCTCTCCTCGATGGGCGACGCTTCGATCCCCATCGCCGCCGCGAGCGCGCGCCCGAAGACCGCCCAGGTGGCCTCGCCGTGGCACGTCATGTGGGCAATCCCCGCGGGGCGGTGCGGCAAGAGCGCCAGCGTCTGCCGCGCGATCGCGAGGGCCGTGGTCGGCGACATCCTGCGCTCGCGATCCAGCACGAGCGGCGTGCGCGCCTCGAGCAGCGCGGGCATCCGGGCCGCGAAGTTCCTCCCGCTCACCCCGTAGACGTTTCCGACTCTCGCCACCAGCGCCGCCGGATCGGCGGCGAGAAGCGCGCGCTCCCCCTCGGCCTTGCTCTGCGCATAGACGCCCACCGGGGACACCGGCTCGGACTCGTCCCGCTCTCCCGGCGCGCCGTCGCCGAAGACGAAGTCCGTCGAGTAGTGCACGAGCCAGGCCCCATGCCCTTGCCGCCGCGCGGCCTCCGCCAGGGCGACCGGCCCCGTCACGTTCGATGCGCGCACCGCCTCCGGCGCGTCCTCGGCCGCATCGACCGCCGTGAAGGCCGCGGCGTTGATGATCACGTCGGCCCGCGAAGCGGCCACTGCCCGCTCGATCGCCGCTCCGTCGCCGAGATCCACCTCCTCGTGACCGGGCGCAATGACCTCGTGCCCCGCCGCCTGCGCGGCGCGCACGACGTGGCTCCCCACGAGCCCCGTCCCGCCGAGCACGAGGATGCGCGTCACCGCCGCTTGCTCTGGTCGCGCTGTCCGCGCCCGCGCCCACCCTTGTCGCCGCGCGATCCCGAGCCTCGCCCCGCCTCGTGCGCGGCGAGCCCGCGCCCCTTCTTGCCGCGCCCCCCGCCGACGATCGACAGCTCGATGCGCCGCCTCGGGACGTTCACCTCGTCGATGCGCACGACCACCGCATCCCCGAGCGCGATCGTGCGCCCGCTCTTCGTGGCGATGGCCTTCGTGCCGTCCGGGTCGACCTCGAAGCGCTCCTCCATGCTCTGGAAGCGCGCGAGGCCCTCGACGAACGGCTCGTCGAGCTCGACGAAGATCCCGAAGGACGTGATCGCCGAGACCACGCCCGGCAGCGCGTCCCCGATCCGCTCGCGCATCACCCACGCGCGGTACATGTCCTTGACCTCGCGCTCGACCTGCATCGCACGCCGCTCGGCCTCCGAAGCAGCCTGGCAGACCTGCTTGAGCTCGTCGTCGACCGGCACGGGCCCGCGTCCGAGCCCGCCCGCCGGCAGGCCCTCGCGGTGCAGCGCGTACTTGACCAGGCGGTGCGTCACGAGGTCCGGGTACCTGCGGATCGGCGACGTGAAGTGCAGGTAGTCCGGGGCGGCGAGCGCGAAGTGTCCGATGGGGTTGTCCGCGTACTGCGCCTGCTTCATCGATCGCAGGAGCAGGAAGTTGAGCGCGCGCTCGAAGGGCTCGCCCGCCGCCTGCGCGAGCAGGCGCTGCAGGCCATCGTGCTCGTCGAGCCCGGCCGTCGCCAGGCCGAACTGGTCCGCCACGCGCGCGAGCACCTCGAGGCGCGCCGGATCCGGCCGGTCGTGGATGCGCCACGGCGCCATGATCCCGCGCGTCCGCAGGTAGCGCGCCACGCCCTCGTTGGCCGCGAGCATGCAGTCCTCGACCATCGCGTAGGCCGCGCGCGTCCCCGGATCGCTCTTGGCGCGCCGCACGTCGCGCACGCACAGCGGATCGTCCCGGTCGAGCACGACCTCCACCTCGGGCAGCTCGAGCTCGAGCGCGCCGCGCGCCTGCCGCCGCTTGCGGATGGCCTTCGCGACCGCCTGCACGCGCTCGAGGTGCGGCAGGTGCGGCTGATAACGCGCGCGCGGCCCGCGCACGTCGCCCGCGAGCGCCGCCGCCGCGTCGTCGTAGGTCATGCGCGCGTGCGAGCGGATCACCGCCGCCGCCACCTGCGTGTCCACGGGGACGCCGTCCTCGAGGTCGATGCGCACCACCATCGCGAGGCGGTCCTCCTCGGGTACGAGCGAGCAGATCCCGGCCGACAGCGGCTCCGGCAGCATCGGGATCGCACGGTTCGGCAGGTACACCGAGCACCCGCGTAGTACCGCCTCGCGATCGAGCGGCGTCCCGGAGCGCACGTAGTGCGAGACGTCCGCCACCGCGACCCAGAGCCGCGGCCGCCCGCCCACGTCCTCGACGAAGATCGCGTCGTCGAAGTCGCGCGCAGTCGGCGGGTCGATCGTCACGAACGCGCGATCGCGCAGGTCCACGCGATCTGCGAGGTCCTCGGGCCGCACCGCGCGCGGCGCGCGATCGCCCGCGACCACCACCTCCGCCGGGAACTCGTCCGGCACCTCGCCGAGGACGACGATCTTCTCCACCTCGGTCCGCGGATCCTCGGGAGAGCCGAGCGTGCGCACGTGTCGCGCGCGCATCTCGCCCTTGCCGTCCAGGGCCGGGTACTCCGTGATCTCGCACAGGATCGCCTGGCCGAGGTCGGCCGGCGGCGCGCCCCCCTCGAGCGCGATCTGCTCGGGCAGCCGCGGGTCGTCCGGCTCGAGCCAGAGCTGCCGCCCGGTCTTGCGCAGCGTCCCGGTCAGCTTCGCCCGGCCGCGCTTGATGATCTCCACGACGCGCCCCTCGGTGCCCCGGAGCGCCGGCCACGTCTCGCAAGTCACCACGTCGCCATCGAGCGCGGCCCCGCGCTGCCGCGCCGGGATGAACACGTCCTCGAGGCCGTCCTCGCGCGCCAGGAAGCCGTAACCCGCAGGGTGCACCGTCAGGACGCCCTTGATCACCTCGTCGCCGCGCTCACCGCCGCGCGGGGGCGGACCACCGTCGGGCCTTGCACCCGGGCGGCTCATCGTCTCGTTCTGCTTCTTCATTCTCTCTCTCTGTCTGTCTGCTGCATCTGCGACCTCGGACCATACGCGACCACCCCGGCGCCGAGGGATCGATTCCTCCCGGCCGTGCGTCCCACACCACATGTCCGAGCGCCCGCGACCCGTGCTTGCCATCGTCCCGGCCCGGGACTACCCTCGTACTACCGTGGCGGAACCACAGGCGCAGGCCGCGCAGGGCCCGTACGGCGACGATCAGCTCATCGGCCGCGCGGTCGGGAACTATCGCGTCACCCGGGTCATCGGCGAAGGAGGCATGGGAAGGGTGTATGAAGCCATACACCCTGTGATGGGCCGCAAGGTCGCCGTCAAGGTCCTGCTCCAGGAATTCTGCCAGCACAAGGAGGTCGTGTCGCGCTTCTTCACGGAGGCGCGCGCGGCCCACGAGATCCACCACCCGAACATCGTCGACGTCCTCGACCTCGGGCACCTCGAGAGCGGCGTTCCGTACATCGTCATGGAGCTGCTCGACGGCAAGCCCATGTCGAGCGTGCTCACCGACTCGGGCGTCTTCAACCCGCAGCGCGTCGCGCGCATCGCCGCCGACTGCGCCCGCGCGCTCGCCGCGGCCCACGCCCACGGCGTCATCCACCGCGACCTCAAGCCGGACAACATCTTCCTCGTACCCGGCCCCGGCGAGGGCATCGCCGGCGAGAAGATCAAGATCCTCGACTTCGGCGTGGCGAAGCTGACGAGCGACAGCGCCACGTCGGCCACGCACAAGACGATGGCGGGCACGCTCATCGGTACGCCGTTCTACATGTCCCCCGAGCAGTGCCAGGGGCGCGCCGACATCGATCACCGCACCGACATCTACGCGCTCGGCGCCATCATGTACGAGATCCTCACGGGCCGCCCGCCCTTCATGGGACAGAGCTTCGGCGAGATCTTGATCGCGCACTCGACGCAGCCGCCGCAGCCGCCCTCGCAGCTCCGCGCCGGTCTCGCGCCAGGCCTCGAGGCGATCGTGCTGCGCTGCCTCGAGAAGTCGCCCGCGAACCGCTACGCGAGCATGGAGGACCTGGGAGGAGCGCTCGATCACTGGATGGCGAACGCCGGTCCGGTCGGCGGCGTCACGGGGACGACGGGCCAGCACGATCTGTCGAAGATGGCGCTCGACTCGACGAGCATGCTGACGCCCTCGCAGATCGCTACGAGTGCCTCCCCCTCGTCGCCGTCGCTCGAGGTCGCGACGGGACCGGGCGCGCCCTCGAGCGCCGGGGTCGGTGCAGCGTCGGCGCCCGGGCTCACGGGCTTCCAGGTCTCCACGCCGCCCAAGTCGCGCGCGGGCCTCGTCGTCGGCTCGCTGCTGGCGCTCGGCATCGTGGGCGGTGCGGTGTGGTTCGCCATGAATCGCCAGCCCGCGCCGGCGCCGCCGCCGCCCGTCGTCGAGAATCCGACGCCACCACCTCCTCCGCCTGTCGCTCCTCCGAAGCTCGTCGATGTCGTCGTGACCACGGACCCGCCGCAGGCGCGCATCATCGACGTCGCGTCGGGCAAGCAGATCGGCGTCTCGCCCACGAAGGTCGCCGTCAAGAAGGGCGACAAGATCGCCGTTCGCCTCGAGAAGGACGGCTTCGCGCCGTTCGAGAAGGTCCTCGACCCCGACGTGCAGGACGTCGTGCAGGCGACGCTCATCAAGCTGCCGTCGAACGATCCGACGCCCCCGGTGGTGCCGAAGGGCAAGCGCCCGAAGGGCAAGGCCCAGGTGGGCAAGCCCGACGCCGAGAACAAGCCCGAGAAGAAGACCGACAAGCCGAAGATCAAGGACGAGATCGAGAAGCCGTCCTTCGTCGACTGACGCCTCGCTCCACCCTCTGCCCTTCGCCGGGCCCACACCGACGCTGCCTCTGCTTCGACTTCGGCACAGGAGTTCGGTAGACTACCGTCCTCCGTGTGTCGGGTCCCGGCATGCGCGAGGTCACAAGGCCCGACGGGGCCCAAGAGTGGGGAACGATGAAGACCAGGACTGGTTTGCGGCGGAAGGGTAGCTTTCCGGCGGCGCTGCGCGCCCTCGCAGGGGCCATCGCGCTGACGTTCGCGTGGACCCAGGTTGGCGGGATCGCGTACGCCTACCGGCGCGGCGACAAGGAAGACAAGGAGAAAGCCGGCGCCCACTACAAGGAGGGCAAGAAGCTCTTCGATCTCGGCAAGTTCGCCGAGGCCATCGCCGAGTGGGAGAAGGGCTATGCGGCCAAGGAGGACAAGGCGTTCCTCATCAACCTCGGCCACGCCCATCGCGAGATGGGGAACTTCGACAAGGCCATCTTCTACTACAAGCGCTACCTCGTCGGCATCGACGACAACGCCCCGCAGCGCGCCGCCGTGCTCGAGTACATCTCCGTCCTCGAGGCCAAGCGTGTCGAGGCGGCGCGCAAGGCCGAGGAGGACGCGAAGGCGAAGGAGGCGAAGAACAACCCGCCCCCGGACCTGAGCATCAAGAAGGAGCCCAAGGACAGCAACGTCCCGCCGCCACCGCCACCGCCCCCCGTCGAGGAGGGCGGCCTGATGAGCAAGTGGTGGTTCTGGGCGGGCGTGGTGGCGGTCGTGGGCGGCGGCGTGGCGATCGGCGTGGTCGCGTCCGGAGGCGGGGATGGCAAGAACTTCAACAATCCGCCGTCGAACCTCCCCATCCCTCCGGGCAACATCCTCCGGTTCTAGGAAGACGATCATGCGAAGGAATCTTCAGTCTGGATCGGTCGTGGGGCGCGCGCGCTGGCTGGCGCTCGGGCTCCTTCTCTCCTGTGGTGGCGGCAAGGACACGGGATTCTCCGTGATCTGGGAGATCAGCCCGCCCAACAAGCCCACGGACTGCGCGCCCTCGGATCCGATCGACTCGGTGGTCGTGCGCGTCTCGCAGAACGATGGGACGAAGGAGGACTCGAAGCAGCTCATGGCCAGCTTCGGGACGTTCTTCCAGGAGCCCGGCATCACGAACCAGGTCATGGCTGTCGCGGGCCCGAACGCCAAGTCGCTCACGCTCGTCGTGGATGGTCTCAAGGGCGAGCGGGGCGTCACGCAGCTCCACGACACCGTCAACGTCGACGGGGCGCAGCAGCAGATCAAGCGCGTCCAGCTTCCGGTGCCTCTGCCACCGTCGAACCTGATGTGCGACCCGCTCGCGAGCTCGGGCTCGAACATGCAGAAGTGCATCTACACGCTCAAGACGGCGGCCACGCCCACGACCCCCCCCGTCTACGAGTTCCGCTGCGGTGCGGGCGGCACGAAGATGCGCGGCGAGCGCTGCGCGGGGGACACCGAGTGCGGGCCCGGGACGCTCTGCGGCTGCCTCGGCACGAACGCGATGCCGCCCTGCACGTGCCGGAAGTTCTGCGAGACCGGGCAGGACGTGCGCGACTGCGGCATGGCCAACCAGTGCGACGTGGGCTTGCCCGGGACCACGCAGTTCCGGCTCTGCCTCGACGCCTGCACCCTGTTCATGACCACGTGCCCGGACAGCGGCGACTGCAAGGTCCTCGGCGGTCTCGGCAAGGTGGCCTGCGTGGCCGTCGGCACGAGCCCGGAAGGGCAGCGCTGCACGCGGTCCTCGGACTGCGCCAGGGGCCTCGCCTGCTTCCCGCCGACCAGCTCGTGCCAGCAGCAGTGCGACACGGGGCATCCGTGCGCCACCGGCACCTGCATGAGCGGCATCTGCTCGGGCTCCGGCGGCGGAACCGGCGGGGCAGGCGGGGCAGGCGCGGGTGGCGCCGGCGGCGCGGGTGGCTCCGGGGTCTCACCGATCGTCGTGAGCGACTACGGCCCGGACGTGGATCTCTTCAGCGCCGAAGTCTGGCCCCTCCGGTAGCGAACCCCCGGCCATGCGGATCCTCGTCACCGGTGGTGCCGGCTTCATCGGCTCCCACCTGTGCGAGGCGCTCCTCACGCGCGGCGACGAGGTCGTCGTCCTCGACGCGTTCGACGAGACGCTGTACCCGGCCGCCGACAAGCGCGCGCACCTCGCTGAGATGGCCCCGGCGCCCAGGCTCGTCGAGGGCGACGTCTGCGATCCCGCCGCCGTGGCCCGCGCGCTCGACCCGGCGCCGGACATCGTGGTCCATCTCGCTGGTCTCGCGGGCGTGCGCCCTTCGCTCGCCGAGCCGGCGCGCTACCTGCGGGTGAACGTCGAGGGCACTAGCACGCTCCTCGAGGGTTGCCGGCGTGCGTCCGTGTCGCGCTTCGTGCTGGCGTCGTCGTCCTCGGTGTACGGCGCTCGCTCCGATCCACCGTTTCGGGAGAGCGATCCCGCGGTGGCTCCGGTCTCTCCCTACGCGGCCTCCAAGCGCGCCGCCGAGCTGGTCGCCGAGACCCACGCGCGGCTCTACGGCGCGGGCGTCGTGTCGCTCCGGCTCTTCACCGTCTACGGGCCCCGACAGCGCCCGGACCTCGCGATCCGCAAGTTCTCGGAGCGCATCCTGCGCGGCCGGTCGATCCCCGTCTTCGGGGACGGCTCGACCGCCCGGGACTACACCTTCGTCGAGGACATCGTCGCCGGCGTCCTCGCGGCGATCGAGCACGCGCGGCCGGGCGTCATCGACACGTTCAACCTCGGTGGCCGGCGTCCCGTGCGCCTCGCCGACCTGCTCCTCGCCCTCGAGGATGCCCTCGGCGCGCGCGCCATCCTCGACCAACAGCCCGAGCAGCCCGGGGACGTGCCGCTCACCGCGGCCGACACGCGCCACGCGGAGATCGTCCTCGGCTGGCGCCCTCGCGTGACGCTCGAGGAAGGCCTCGCCCGCTTCGTCGCCTGGCTACGCGCGCGCCCCTAGCTCTTCGCGCGCCAGGCGGAGCCGACGATCTCGTCGAGCGAGGTCCGCGTCGCGCGCCAGCCCAGCTCGCGCTCGATGCGCTCGGCGCGTGCGACCAGGGATGGCGGGTCGCCGGCGCGCCGCGGGGCGTGCTCGCGCACGATCGCCTTGCCGACCACGCGCTCCGCCGCCGCGATCACCTCGAGCACCGTGTAGCCGCGCCCGCAGCCCACGTTGTACGTGCGCCCCCTGGCGACGCCGTCGATCTTCTCGGCCGCCGCGAGGTGCGCCTCGGCTAGATCCACGACGTGGATGTAGTCGCGCACGCACGTCCCGTCGCGCGTCGCCCAGTCGGTGCCGAACACCTTGACCGGCTTGCCCGCGGCGTGAGCCGTGAGCACGATGGGCACGAGGTTGAGCGCGAACGGGTCCGCCAGCTTGCGCACCTCGTCGGCACCCGCGACGTTGAAGTACCTCAGGGCCACGGTCGAGATGCCGTAGGCCTTGGCGGCGTCCGCGAGGATCCACTCGCCGATGAGCTTGGTGGCCCCGTACGGGTTGATCGGCGCGCACGGCGTGTCCTCGTCGACCACCTCGACCGGGGGGATGCCGTAGGTGGCCGCGCTCGAGGAGAAGACGATGCGCCCACAGCCGCTCGCCCGCATCGCCTCGAGCACCGAGACGAGGCCGCCGACGTTCTCGTGGTAGTAGAGGAGCGGCTCGGCGACGGACTCACCGACCTGCTTCTTTGCGGCGAAGTGGATGACGGCGTCGGGCCTGGCCTCGAGGAACGCCGCGCGGGTGGACTCGCGATCCTTGAGGTCGCAGCGCACGAGCCGCGCGTCGCCCACGCGGTGCGCCTGCCCGGTAGACAGGTCGTCGAGCACGGTCACCTCGTCGCCACGCGACCGCAAGAGCGCGACCACGTGGGCCCCGATGTACCCGGCTCCGCCGGTGACGATCCAACGCATGCGCCGGAGTGAACCAAAGGCCTCGCCGCGGGGCAAGCGGCGGTTGAGCGCGCCAGCCGGGGCGGGTACGTTTGCGCCATGCATTTTCCGCCGGCCACCCAGGCGTTGCTCGATCGCCACGGCTTCGACGAGACCCGCTTCGCGGCGCAGCGCTCCCAGCTCGCCCGCGGCTTCGATCCCTCGCTCGCCCTCGTCCGGGGGCAGGTGACCCCCGTCTCCTCCGCTTCCCTCATCGAGTGTCCCGCACCCTCGCCCGGTGCCCGCGCGGAGCACGAGGCGCGCGGCCTCGACGCGCTCCGACGCGGTCAGGTGGCCCTCGTGATGCTCGCCGGCGGGATGGCCACGCGGTTCGGCGGCGTCGCCAAGGCCTGCTCGCCGTGCTTGCCCGGACGGAGCTTCCTCGGCCTGCGGCTCGCCCAGCTCGCACGCCAGCGCGCGGAGCTCGGGCTCGACGTGCCGGTCGTCCTCATGACGTCGTTCGCGACCGACGACGCGATCGCCGCGCACCTCCACGAGCACGCGCGGTACGGCCTGCCGGAGCGCGATGTCATGGCTTTTTGCCAGGGCATCTCCGTGCGCCTGACGCCCGAGGGCGAGCCCTTCCTCGAGGACGACGGCTCACCGTCGCTGTACGCCCCCGGCCACGGCGATCTGCCGTGGGCGATGGCGCGCGGCGGCGTCACCGAGGCGCTGCGCGCCCGCGGGGTGCACACGCTCTTCGTCTGCAACGTCGACAACATGGGCGCCTCCGTGGATCCCGCCGTCCTCGGCGCGCACCTCGCGCACGGCGCGCCGATGTCCGCCGAGACCGTGGCGCGCCTGACCACCGACGTGGGTGGCGGCGCCGCGTGCATCGACGGCCGCAACCAGCTGGTCGAGGGCTTCCGTCTCCCGCCGGGCGTGGACCCCCAGCGCCTCCTCGGCTTCAACACCAACACCTTCTACCTCTCGGTCGGCGCGCTCGATCCGTCGCGCCCCGCCACGTTCCACCCCGTCGCCAAGCAGGTCTCCGGTCGCAGGGCGGTGCAGTTCGAGCGCATCCTCGGTGAGCTGTCCGAGGACCTCGACTGCCGCTTCCTCCAGGTCTCGCGCGAGCTCGACACCGGCCGCTTCCTGCCCATCAAGACCCCCGAGGATCTCCGCGCGCTCGTCCCCGTCCTGGAGGCGCGCTACCGTTGAGGGCGCAACACATCCTGATAGCCGCATGCGTTGGCGCGTGCACGGCGCCGCCGCCACCGCCGCCGCCCGCGCCTCGCGGCTGCGCCAAGGACGTGGACTGCCGCGCGCCCCGCATCTGCGTCCGCGCGGCCTGCGTGGATCCACCGCCGCCGCCGCGCCCGCCCGATGCCGCGCCGCCTCCCGACGCACCGCCGCCCCCGCAGCCCGTCGTGCGCGGGCCGATCCCGCAAGCCCAGTTCCACGCTGACCACCGCCACACCGGCCGCGCCGCCGTGCCGGCTCCGTCGCGCAAGCCACAGCTCCGGTGGCAGGGCAAGGCCGGGGGGACGATCATCTCGTCGCCCGCGCCGCTCGCCGGCGGCGCCGTGGCCGCCACCTCGCACGACCGGCGGCTGTGGGTGTTCGAGCCCTCGGGCAAGGCGCGCTTTTCTTTCTCCACCGGCGACCTCGTGTTCAGCCCGCCCGCAGTGGCGGCGGACGGGACGATCTACTTTGGGTCCGACGACGACCAGCTCTACGCGATCGGCGCGGACGGCAAGGAGCGCTGGCACACCACGCTCGGCGCGTGCACGCGCCACGTCGGTTTCGGCCCCGAGGCGAGCCGGTGCGATGTCGACGGTGGCCCGACGATCGGCCCCGACGGCACGCTCTACGTGGGTGCGGACGGCATCTACGCCGTCGGCGCGGATGGCGTCGTGCGCTGGCGCATGCCCGCGTCTCACTGCCCGGGTGCGCCGGCCGTCAGCGACGACGGCAAGACCGTCTACGGCGGCTGCCTCGACGACGCGTTCTACGCGCTCGACGCGCGCACCGGCGAGAAGAAGTGGGTCTTTCGCACGAGCGCCGACTTCGACGGCACGGCTGCCATCGGCGACGACGGCACCATCTACGTCGGCTCGGACGACCGCAAGCTCTACGCGCTGCGCCCCGACGGCTCGCTGCGCTGGTCGCTCGTCACCGGCGGCGACGTGCGCAGCTCCCCCGCCATCGGCACGGACGGCCGCGTGTACGTGGGCTCGTTCGACGGGCGCCTCTACGCGGTGCGGGCGGTCGACGGCGTCGTCGTCTGGACGGTGCAGACGGCCGACAAGATCAAGTCGTCGCCGCTGTTCGCCGCGGACGGCGCGGTCATCGTCGGCTCGCAGGACGATCGGCTCTGGTGCGTGAGCCCCGACGGTACGGTCCGCTGGACCATCGACGTCGGTGCCGACGTGGACAGCTCGCCGGTCCTCGGCGCCGACGGCACGCTCTACGTGGGCGCCGACGACGGCTTCGTCCGCGCGTACCGGTAGGAAATGAGCTCCGTCTTCGAGGCGAGCGCCGCGAGCCGCAAGGGCGTCCCTCGCGCAGAGGGAGGGGGGCCCGACCGGGCCGATCGCAACTAGGGGCTGTCCCTCGTTCAACGCCAGAGCGACCTAGCACCCACCCAAGCGAGCGAAGCGAGCGTGGTGTCGCCGCAGGCTGTGCCGAGGACGACACGGGGCCCCACGAAGGCCGGAGGCCGGAGTGGGGAGAACACAGCTCAGCCACGAGTCGCTCGAGGTGCCCATCGAAGCACCGGCGCTCCCGCGCATCGATGTGGGTTCGGACTTAGGCGGCGCGGGCCACTCGCGTCACGCGCGTGGAGAACGGCACGTACCGGCCGCTCGCCGCCTCGACCTCGTCGACGAACTCGCCGATCCAGCCCTCGATGCGCGCGCGCTCCTCGCCGTCCTCGGGCAGGAGCTCGATCGCCGCGCACCGATCCGTGGACCACGCGACGCGCCCGAGGGCTCGCAGCGGCTCGAGCGAGGCCGGCCCCGAGTGGAGGGCGACCCGCACCCAGCCGCCGATCGGAAGCGGTCGGAACTCGCGCAGCACGAAGCCCCAGGGACACAGCTCGTCGGCCACGCCGACCCCCATGGGCGAGTTGCCCGGGCTCGACACCTCGACCAAGAGCGCCACTTCTCCAGGGTTCCTGCCGCGCATGGCACGGAACAGAGCAAGGGCAGGGCCAGCCCGGAACGCGGACAAGCCTGCGGAACTACCTGTGGTGGGGTGTGGGGTGGAGACCGCAGTGGCGGGTGCCGCTTCCACGGTCGAGTCCGCGTGGCGAAACGCCACGCCGGATCTAGCTACGAGACCGCGTCGGGGTTCGGCAGGCGGATCACCTGGCCCGGGTGGATCTTGTTGGGGTCGGGGATCTCGTCCTCGTTGGCCTTGGCGATGGCCCGCCACGCCCGCGCCTCGCCGTACACGTGCTCGGCGATCTTCGACAGCGAGTCCCCGCGCTGGATCTCGTACATGCCGTAGCAGGAGTCGTCCGCGACGCGGATGTCCGCGATGACCTCGTGGTCCCAGCCGTCGGTCTCCTTGAGCTTGTCCCAGAAGCGGATCTTGTCATAGGCGTAGGGCGCGGTGCCCCAGACCTTGAGCTTGTCGTCCTCTTCCTTGATCTCCTGGTACGAGACGCCGAGCGCCGACCCGTGATCGAGCGCTTCCTGATACTTCCCCATCAAGCTCATTGGTCCCCTCCTCGAGTGGCTGAATAGCGCGAGTGGCTGAAGCGCGGGAGATCAGGGCTCGCGAGAGAGCTCCTCGATCACCTCGCGCATGACGACGCGGGCGCGGTCGAGCTGGTCCGCCGGCAGGGAGATCGCGCCGACGACCGGGTGCCCGCCGCCGCCGTATCGCTCGCAGATGCGGGCGATGTCGTGCGTACGGGGCCGCACCGGCCACGGGTTCGAGCCCACCGAGATCTTGAGGCGCTTGGGCATCCTCGTCAGGCCCACCGTGTAGCGGCACTGAGGGAACAGGTAGTACGCGATGAACTTGTTGTGCGCCTCGATGTCGTCGCTCGTGAGGTCGAACGTCACGACGTCGGCCTCGAGCTTCGCCCTCCGGCGGAACACGTCGATCGACTTGCGGTGGCGATCGAGCAGCACCTCGAGGGGCCGCTTCACGTAGTCCTCCGCGACGATCTCGGAGAACGGACGCGACACCACGTCGGCGATGAAGCGTTCCTTGAGCGCGACGTCGTGGTTGTGCTCGACCCAGGTCATCAGGAGCAGCGCCGGCTCCTCGAGCTCGACGGCGACCTGGGCGCTCGGGAACTGAGCGCCGTCGATGATGTCGGCCCACTTGACGAGCTCGGCGTGCGGCGTCGGATCGAAGCCGTACCTCGCTGCCAGCGTGTCCGTGAGGAACTTCGTGCACGAGCGCGCCTTGGGATCGTAGAAGTGCCGATCGTTCCTCGCGGCCTCGAAGTGCGCCTGCTCGGCGCCCGATACGAACGCGCTCACGTGGTGATCGAACCACCAGGTCAGCTCGGGGCGCGGCGAGTAGCGGAAGTCGACCACCGCGTGCTCGTCGGCGTCGAAGGTGCCCTCGGGGAAGACGTCGGGCCCGCCGTGCGCCAGCCCGGCGAAGCGCACCTCGGCGTCGCGCCGGACGTGCTGCTGGTAGAAGCGGGCGAAGAGGCCCCCCGAGGCGGCGCCGTCGAAGCAGTTGTCGTGGAAGAGGACTTTCAAACGCAAGACCCTCTCACGCTACCACGGCTTCCGCCGGGGTAGACTCGCTCCCACATGCCGCTCTCCGACTCTCTCTTCCTCCGGGCTTGCCGAGGCGAGCCGAACCCGCGACCGCCGCTCTGGATCATGCGCCAGGCCGGCCGCTACCTGCCCGAGTACCGGGCGCTGCGCGAGAAGGTCTCCTTCCTCGAGCTCTGCAAGACGCCGGACCTCGCGTGCGAGGCGACCATGCAGCCCATCCGGCGCTTCGGCTTCGATGCCGCGATCTTGTTCTGCGACATCCTCGTCCCGCTCGAGGCGATGGGGCTGCCTGTCGTGTTCACCGAGGAGCGCGGCCCGATCCTGCCGAACCCCGTGCGGGTCGCCGCCGACGTCACGCGCCTCGCCATCCCGGACCCCGAGGTCGCCATGCCCTTCGTGCCCGAGGCGGTGCGGCGCCTGCGGAAGTCGCTCGATCCGCTCGGCGTCCCGCTCATCGGCTTCTGCGGGGCGCCGCTGACGCTGGCGGCCTACGCCGTCGAGGGCGGCGGCTCGAAGTCGGGCACCTTCCAGAAGCTCAAGACGCTGCTCTACTCCGACCCCGCGTCCGCGCGGGCGCTGCTCGACAAGCTCGCGCGCACGTCGGTCGACTATCTCTCCGCCCAGATCAGGGCCGGGGCTCACGCCGTGCAGGTGTTCGACACCTGGGCCGGCGCCCTGGCGCCGCGCGACTTCGAGGACTTCGCCTTCCCTTACACGAAGCGGATCGTCGAGGAGCTGCACGAGCGCCATCCGAGGACGCCGGTCATCGTGTACGTCAACGGTGGCGGGCCGCTGCTCGAGCGCCTCGCCGCCACCGGCGCGGACGTCATCGGGCTCGACTGGCGCGTCGACATCGCGGAGGCGCGCAGGCGCCTCGGCGCCCGTCCCGTCCAGGGCAACCTCGACCCGTGCACCCTGTTCGCGCCCGCGGAGGTCATCGCCGAGCGCGCCACCGCCATCGCGCGCGCCGCGGGCCCGGCCGGCCACGTCTTCAACCTCGGGCACGGCATTGGCCCGGACACCCCGATCGCCGGGGTCGAGGCGATCGTCAAGACCATCCGGTCGCTGGCCCCGAGTGCCTGAACCGGACGACGCGCTGGGTTGACGCAGTAATTTCCTGGGTCCAGACCACGAATGCAGAGCGCATAGATACGAATTAACTCGATCTCGAGCCGTTAGAGTGACCATCTGGTCATTTCTGATTGACACGTCGCATCATCGGTCTTACATGTGGGCCCATGAAGTACATGAGCCTCTGTCGATCGGTGCTGGTCGCCGCGTGTTTGCCGCTCACGGCCTGCGCGGCCGGAGATGCAGACCTCCCTCCCTGGGCGGATCCGGATCCGGGCGTGCCCTCGGGTCCCACCTCGGGTGCGCCGGATCCTGACGCGCCGAACGGCCAGCCGCCGCTCGTGCCGCCGAGCGCTCGCGAGCGGCTCGGCACCGGCGTGGGGCTCGCGGCGACGCCCGCGCGTGGATACCTGGATCTGCACGCCACGGCCGAGGGCATGGCAGGAACCACCCGCGCGACCTTGCCGGTCCAGGCCGGGCGTCTCGGGCTGCGCGCCCGGGGCGAGTCGGCCTCGCTCGAGGCGCTCGTGATCGTCGTCGGCGACGTGACGGTCCCCTTGCCTGGGCTCGATCCCCTCGTCCTGCGCGACGTCCGCCTCGAGCTCGGCGCGCCCCTCGAGGTGCCCGCGCGCTTTCCCACCGACGACACGCTGTGGATCTCGAACGCCCCGGCCCCGCTCGTGCTCGCGTGGTCGCTCGTCACGCCGTCCGGACGCACGGTCGCGCTCGGCCCGCAGCGGCTCGAAGGCATCGCGCTCTCGCTCGAGCTGCGGTCCCTGCGCGACGGCAGGCTCGAGGCGCGCCTCGGCGGCCGCGCGACCGGGCTCGTCTGGCAGTGGGCGAGCGTGCTCTCGCTGTCGGACGTCGTCTTCGACGTGTCCTTCGAGGAGGCGCCCGCGATCGACCCGGCGCGTCCGCCGCACCTCGCGCCCGTCGTTCGCTGACCGCGGCCGCCGCGGGTCGCGCGGCCGGCTGGTGGGCGCTACGATGGGGCGTGCTCCGAGGCGCCCTCCCGCTCATCGTTCTTTGCGCCTGCGCGCGTCGCGCGCCCGTGCCCCCGCCCGCCCGCCCCTCCAGCAGTCCCTCGACGAAGGTGCGCGTGCTCGCACCGCGCATGCTGCCGCTCGTCCGCGTCCGTGGCGATCTCCCGCCGGGTGCGAGCCCCGATCCCACGGGTGGCGAGCGAGACGTCGTCGCCATGGTGTGCGTCGACGCCACCGGCCGCGTGAGCGACGTGCGCGTGGTGTCCGGGCCTGCGGGCCGCCACACCGAGGTGACGAATGCCCTCGGGCGGTGGCAGTTCAAGCCCTACGAAGCGGCGGGCCAGCGACAGGACGGCTGCGTGCCCGTCGCCTTCGCGCTGGGTCCCGAGCAGTAGCGCCGCCGCGCCGGGCCTGTGGCCGCAGCGGAGCGCGCTACTCGAGCAAGGTGCCGAGGCTCGCCAGGACCATCGCGGCGAGCAAGATGCCCATCGCGCGCTCGCGCCACGCCGGCTGCGGCAGCGCAGGCACGCCACCGCCGGGAAGGCGCAGCCGCTCCTCGCTCACCTTGAACACCGTGAACAGCACGGTGGAAAGAAGTGCAATCGAGGGGCCCGGGATCCGCCCTGCTAACCCATCGAAAGCTCGATCCGTGAGCGGGTGCACGGACCCCAGACACGCAACACTTGCCCGCACACCGCGACAGCGGTGTCATGGCGTCCGGCTTCGGCCGAGAGGATCTAGCGGCGCCAGCCCACCGCGCGCGGCCAGGGCGCGCCGGCCGTGGTCTCCTCGTGCGCCGCGAGGGGCTCGGGGCGCGAGCGATCGGCCTGCAACGCCGCCGCCGCGAGCACGAGGTCGAGGTCATCGCCCTCGAGCGGAGCGGCCACCAGGATCTTGTCCTTGTGCCCGTCGATGTAGCCGGTGTGGTACTCGCCGCGAAGGAAATCCGGCTCGACGAGCACGCGCTTGTGGAAGGCGAGGTTGGTCTTGATGCCGCCCACGCGGTACTCGGCGAGCGCGCGCAGCATGCGCTGGATCGCGACCTCGCGCGTCTCGCCCCACACGGCCAGCTTCGAGATCATCGGGTCGTAGAACGTGCTGATCTCCGAGCCCTCGGTGACGCCGGAGTCGTCGCGCACGTTGGGTCCGCTCGGTGTCCGCAGGACGGTGATCTTCCCCGGGCTCGGCAGGAAGCGCACGGCGTCTTCGGCGTAGACGCGGCACTCGATGGCGGCGCCGCGCCGCGGGATCTCGGCCTGCGAAAAGGGCAGCGGCTTGCCTTCGGCGACCGCGATCTGCAGGCGCACGAGGTCCACGCCGGTCACGAGCTCCGTGATCGGGTGCTCGACCTGCAGGCGCGTGTTCATCTCGAGGAAGTAGAACTCCTTGTTCGGCGCCAGCAGGAACTCGATGGTCCCCGCGCCGACGTAGCCGCAGCTCTTCGCGGCGGCGACGGCGACCTGGCCCATGCGCTGCCGGAGCGCGTCGTCCACGGCGGGCGAGGGGCTCTCCTCGATCACCTTCTGGTGTCGCCGCTGGATCGAGCAGTCGCGCTCGTAGAGGTGCACGACGTTGCCGTGCGTGTCCGCGAAGACCTGCACCTCGACGTGGCGCGGGCCGATGATCGCCTTCTCGAGGTAGACCGCGTCGTCGCCGAACGCGCTCTTGGCCTCGCGCTGTGCGCCCGTGTACGCGGCCTCGAACTTCGGCTCTTCCGCGACGAGGCGCATGCCCTTGCCGCCGCCGCCCGCCGCTGCCTTGAGCATGACGGGAAAGCCGATCCTGCGCGCCGCCTCGAGCGCCATCGCCGAGGTGGGAAAGCCGCGCCCCTCGGGGCCGTTGTCGCCCGGGACCACCGGCACGCCCGCCTTGGTCACGGTGGCGCGCGCGGTGGTCTTGTCGCCCATCGAACGGATCGCCGCGGGCGGGGGCCCGATGAAGACGATGCCAGCCGCCGCGAGGGCCTCGGCGAACTCGGCGCGCTCGGACAGGAAGCCGTAACCGGGGTGGACGGCGTCTGCGCCGCTCTGCTTGCACGCGGCGATGATCTTGTCGATGACGAGGTAGGACTCGCGCGCCGCGGACGGGCCGATGTGGATCGCCTCGTCTGCGCTGCGCATGTGGAGCGCGCCGCGGTCGGCGTCGGAGTAGACGGCGACGGTCTTGATGCCGAGCTCGCGGCAGGAACGGATCACGCGAACGGCGATCTCGCCCCGATTCGCGATGAGGACCTTACGGATCTGCGCCATGCGCGGCAGTCTAACGCACCGCGGCGAGACGTCACCGGGGATCTGCGATCGCGGTCAGTAGCCCGCCGGGGCCCCGTTTTTCCGCGGATCGCTCGCCGCCGTCCTGGCGCCACCGGGCTCGACCGCGACGGCGTTGACGACCGCGCCGGGGGGCGCCTCGACGAGCTCGTGACCGCGCGCGGCGAGCCCCTTTCTCACCTCGGCGGGCAGCTCCTTCTCCACGAAGAGCACGGGGGGCACCCACTGGGCGTGCAGGCGAGGCGCGGCGACGGCGACGTCGAGGGGCAAGCCGAAGTCGAGCACGCCCAGCAAGGTCTGAAGGGTGGCCGTGATGATGCGCGGACCTCCGGCGGCCCCGACGACCAGACGCACGCGGTCGCCCTCGAGGACGATCGTCGGCGACATCGACGAGAGCGGGCGCTTGCCCGGCGCCACCGCGTTCTGGGCGTTCCCCACGAGGCCGAACGCGTTCGGGACCCCGGGCTGCAGGGAGAAGTCGTCCATCTGATCGTTGAGCAGGATACCGGTCGAGCCCGCGATCACGAGCGAGCCGAAGTAGAGGTTCACCGTGCTCGTCAGCGCCACCGCGTTGCCCTCGGCATCGACGACGGACAGGTGAGCGGTCCCGCCATCGCGCGGCGGCGTGCCGCCTTCGCCGCTGCCGTAGCGATCCTGCGCGATCGGCTTCGGGCCGATGCGCTTCCAGAGCTCGGCTGCGTAACCGGGCGACGAGAGCCGCGCGACCGGCACCGACACGAAGTCCGCGTCCCCGAGGTGGCGCGCGCGATCGGCGAAGCCGTGCTTGAGCACCTCGGCGTAGAGGTGCATGAAGGCCTCGCTCCCGGCGCCGAGCGCACCCACGCGCTCGTGCTCGAGGAGGTTCAGCGCCTCGGCGATGACGATGCCGCCCGACGACGGAGGCGGCATGGTCGCGATGCGGCGGCCGCGGTAGCGCGTCTCGAGCGGCGTGCGCACCTTGACCGCGTAGCTCGCGAGGTCCTCCTCCGTGAGCACCCCGCCGGCCGCGCGCAGGCTGCGCACGATCTCCTTGGCGATCGCGCCGCGGTAGAAGCTCTGCGGGTCCTTGCCGAGCGCGCGCAGCGTCCGCGCGAGGTCGGGGCGGCGCACGAGCTGGCCTTCCTCGAGGGGTTTGCCGCCGGGCATGAGGATGTCCGCGAGCGCGGGGTATTTCGGCAGCTCGCCCCTGACGGCCTCGAGGGCGTTTCGCAGCGGCTTGTGCGCGGGGAAGCCCTCCGCGAGCTGCGCCGCGGCCTCGGTGCAGCGGGCGAAGTCGAGCTTGCCGAGCTCCTTGACCGCGCGCGACAGGCCCGCCACCTCGCCGGGCACGCCGACGGCCAGCGCGCCCACCTGCGCGAGCTTGGTGTCTGCCTTGCCGCCGCGCAGGTAGAAGTCGCGGCCGATCGCGCGCGGCGCCTGCTCGCGGAAGTCGAGCACCACGAAGCGCTTCTGCTTCGCGATCCACGCGACGAGGAAGCCGCCTCCGCCGATGCCGGAGCTCTGGGGATGCACGACGCCCATCGCGAGCGCGGTCGCGCATGCGGCGTCGATGGCGTTGCCGCCGCGACGCAAGGCTGCGACGCCGGCTGCCGACGCGAGGGGGTGATCGCTGGCCACGGCGGCGTGCGGGAAGGTCGGCGGAGCCGCCGTCGCCGGCCGGGCGCACGGCAGGGCCGCACAAAGCACGAGGAAAACGCGGAAGAGAGGGCGCATGGGGCCTGTGAGTATGCCCGCTTGCGGTGCGGGTGTGGTGCGGGCTACGATCTTGCGCTGGAATCGCCCTGCGGGAGCTCGATGGCCACCCCCGTTACCCTGAAGATCAAGTTCAAGAGCGCGACGTTCGACCAGTTCATGGAGCGGTACGCCGTCGACGTGAGCCGCGGCGGCATCTTCATCCGGACCAAGCAGCCGCTGGCGGTCGGCACGCCGCTCAACTTCGAGTTCACGCTCCAGGATGGGTCTCCCCTCCTCGCGGGGGACGGCACCGTGATCTGGATCCGCGAGGCCGACGCCGCACGTCCCAGCGTCGCCGCGGGCATGGGCGTCCGGTTCGACAAGCTGCAGCCGGCCTCGCAGGGCACGCTCGAGCGCATCCTGGCCCAGAAAGAGGGGCGCGCCCCGCGCTCGTCGTCGCCGCCTTCCCAGCCGAGCATGCCCGCCCCCGCGCCGCCCCCGCAGCAGACGTTCGGCGGGGGCGAGGTGGACGAGGGCTTCTCGAAGGAAGCCACCCGCGTGATGATGCCGGAGCAGGCGATGGCGCTCGCGGCCGAGCTCAAGGGGCAGGCCGAGGCCCCTGCGCCTGACATCGACGACGACGCGCTGCCCTCGGTCCCGCTGGGCGGCGAGCGCTTCGTCCCGGAGACCGCTTCCGAGGAGTTCCGGAGCCAGCCGACGGTGCGCGCCGATCTCTCGATGCTCTTGCCAGAGGCGGCACGGCGTTCAGTGCCGCCCGCGCGCGTGTCGGAGCCGCCGAAGGCCGAGCCGCCGAAGGTCGAGCCGCCGAAGGCTGAGCCGCCGAAGGCTGAGCCGCCGAAGGCCGAGCCGCCGAAGGCTGAGCCGCCGAAGGCTGAGCCGCCGAAGGCCGAGCCGCCGAAGGCCGAGCCGCCGAAGGCCGAGCCGCCGAAGGCCGAGCCACCGAAGGCCGAGCCACCGAAGGCCGAGCCACCGCGGATGGGCGATCCGACGGGCGCCTGGAACACCTTGGTGGTCGACGAGTCGGCCCTCGAAGGCAAGACGCCCAGACCGAAGGCCGAGCCGCCGAAGGCCGAGCCGCCGAAGGCCGAGCCGCCGAAGGCCGAGCCGCCGAAGCCGTCCGAGCCGGCAGCGGTCAAGCGCTCGACGGAGGCCCCGAAGGCGGAGGCCCCGAAGGCGGCCGAGCCGGCCAGGGCAGGGTCCCGTCCCCCGGGCCGACTTGGAACCCCGGTTCCCACGGCCGAGGGCAAGAAGCTCCCCGTGGTTCCCATCGTCGTCGCCGTGATCGCCGTGATCGCCGTGGTGGCGTTCCTCGCGACGCGCAAGGGCGGCTCCACCGACGTGCCGCCCGTGTCCGAGAAGAGCGCCGGATCGACTCCGCCGCCTGCCGAAGCCAGGCCAGAGCCCACCAAGCCCGAGCCGCCGAAGGCCGAGCCGCCGAAGGCCGAGCCGCCGAAGGCCGAACCGCCGAAGGCCGAAGAGAAGGCCGAGAAGGCCGAGAAGGTGGAGAAGCCGGCCGAGAAGGCCGAGAAGGCCGAGAAGCCCGCAAAGGCGGAGAAGGCCGAGGAGAAGGCCAAGAAGGAGCCGCCCAAGAAGGAGGAGGCCGCCGCCGACAAGCCGCTGCCGCGGTGGCTGGAGATCCGCTCCACCCCGCCCGGCGCCGCCGTCTACCTCGACGGCAAGCTCGTCGGTTACACGCCGACCACCCTGCGCGGGCCGCCCAGCGACCTCTCTCGCGCACGCAAGCTCGTGATCAAGCGCCCTGGCTACCAGGAAGCCACCCTGACGACGCCCACCGATGGCTGGAAGGAGGCGAACGGCAAGGAGACCCAGTCGCTGAGCACCACCCTCGAGCAGATCACCACCGCCCCGAAGCCCGCCGAGGGCGCCGCGGGCGAGACCCCCTGATGCCCATGCGGCCACGCATCTGCCTGGCCGCATGTATCCTGCTCGCCGCCTGCACGAAGCGCCAGGCGCCGCCATCGCCGCCCGACGCGGCCGCCGCCGCCTTCCGTATCGCCGACCTGCCGCGCATCGATTTGCACACGCACCTCGGTGGCGTGCGCTCGCACCAGCGCGCCCTCGAGCTCGGCGATCGCTACGGCATCGACGCGTTCGTGAACCTGTCTGGCGAGCCCCCCGGGCGCAAGTGCCGCGGCCGGGATGGGCCCATCGACTGTCTCTCCGCGCAGGTCGCGCTCGCTCGCAGCACGGGGCGGGTCGTCGTGTTCACCCAGCCGCCTTGGGACGAGGTCCTCAAGGGCCCCGGCTACGGCGAGCGCATGGCCGCGGCGCTCGAGGTCGGCAAGCAGCGCGGCGCGATCGGCCTCAAGATCGCCAAGGTGCTCGGCCTCGGCTTGCCGGCGCCGGGGGGCAAGCGGGCGCTTGCCGTCGACGATCCGTCGCTCGACCCGCTCTGGCGCAAGGCTGGCGAGCTCGGCATGCCGGTCGCGATCCACACCGGGGACCCGAAGGCGTTCTGGCAACCGGTCACACCGGCGAACGAGCGGTGGGACGAGCTGTCGGCGCACCCGGGCTGGGCGTACGCCGACGCGGAGGGCAAGACCCTGCCCGGCCTGCCGACGTGGGAGGAGCTCTATTCCGGCTTCGAGCGCCTCGTGCTGCGCCACCCGAAGACGATCTTCATCGGCGTCCACTTCGGCAACGACCCCGAGGACCCGAAGCGCGTCGAGCGTCTGCTCGAGCGCGCGCCCAACTTCTATCTCGACACCGCCGCGCGCGTCCCGGAGATCGGCCGCCACGACGCGGCCGAGATGCGACGCTTCTACGAGCGCTGGCAGGATCGCGTCCTGTTCGGCACCGACCTCGGTGTGGGGGACGCGCCCGAGGATCTCATGCTGGGCTCGACGGACGGCAAGGAGCCCGGCCCGGCCGACATCGATCGGTTCTTCGTGCAGACCTTCCGCTACTTCGAGACGCGCGAGCGCGCCTTCGAGCACCCGACGCCCATCCAGGGGCGGTGGCGCATCGATGGGGTGGGCCTCTCGCGCGAGATCCTGGAGAAGATCTACTACCGGAACGCGGTGCGCCTGCTCGGTCTGCCCACCCCGGTGCGCGCCCGCGCGCTCGCGGACGCCGGAACGCGATAACCTCCGGGGCCATGCGCCACTGGCTCATGAAGACGGATCCCGACGACTTCGCGGTCGAGGACTTCGCCAAGCTCCCGAAGAAGACGACGGCGTGGACCGGCGTGCGCAACTTCCAGGCGCGCAACTACATGCAGGAGATGGCCAAGGGCGACCTCGCGCTCCTGTACCACTCGTCGTGCCCCGAGCCTGGAATCGTCGGCGTGATGTCGATCGTCAGCGCGCGGGCCTACGCCGATCCGACGCAGTTCGACAGCGCGAGCAAGTACCACGAGCCCGGGGTGACACCCGACAAGCCGCGGTGGTTCCTCGTCGACGTCAGGCTCGAGCGCAAGACGAAGCTGGTGCCGCTCGAGGCGCTGCGCGCGGTGCCGTCCCTCGGCGACATGATGATCCTGCGGAAGGGCAACCGCCTGTCGGTCACGCCCGTCACCGACAAGGAGTGGAAGGCGCTCGAGAAGCTGCTCTGACTTGCGTGTGGCCGCCTAGGAAGGCGGCCACCAGGAGGGGCGCGCCGCCCCTCCCCCGGATGGGCAAAGCCCATCCG
>CAZQJC010000346.1:0-14447 GCA_964593795.1 uncultured Myxococcales bacterium
AGACGCGTGGCTGGGGGCGCGTGGCATCGCGGTGCTGCGGGTCACCAACGAGCAGGTGCTCGCGCGCCCGGAAGAGGTGGTGCGACGGGTCCGCCGACTGCTGTCGGAGCGCCTGCCGGTGCCCCTCTCCCGACGGGCCCGTCGGGAGAGGGGCGACTGACCGCGGTGGACGCCACGACGGGGTGAGGCCGGGCGTGGTGTTAGGGGCCAGAAGGATCGATCGCTGGGGCCTCGCTCCCGCCCTATCCATGCGCCTTGGCAGATGCGACGGCACGGCGTGCGCACGGCACGAAGCTGTAGGGGGTCGGCGCGGCGGCCTTCCGCGGCCGCCGATCGTCAATCACTCGTAGCGGACCTGATCGTTGAAGTCCTGATCCAGGATCGCGTGCGACTTGAGCTTCTCCCAGAGGCCTTTTCGCGAGATGCCGAGGAGCGCCGCCGCGCGCACGCGGCTGCCGAGCGTCTGGCGCAGCGCCCAGATGAGGTACTCGCGCTCGAACTCGCGCACCGCCTCTCC
Organism: uncultured Myxococcales bacterium; assembly: GCA_964593795.1. Taxonomy (GTDB): domain Bacteria; phylum Myxococcota_A; class Polyangia; order JAHFDS01; family JAHFDS01; genus JAHFDS01. Next base: position 518 of record CAZQJC010000346.1, read on the forward strand.
GAGCGGCCGCAGCTTGCCCGCGGCCTGCGGCGAGATCGCGGTCTTGCCCCGCAGGTCGGGCGGCAGGTGCAGGACGTCGATCTCGCCGTCCCCCGCCAGGACACGCGCGTGCTCGAGCGCGTGCTTGAGCTCGCGCACGTTGCCCGGCCACGAGTACCCGCGCAGCACCGCCCACGCCGACGGGGAGATCGGCGGCGGCTCGACGCCCTCCCCCGCGAGCTGGTGGAGGATCTCCTCGACGAGCAGCGGGAGATCGGCGCGGCGCTCGCGCAGGGGCGGGAGCTGCACCTCGAGGACCTTGACGCGGTAGTAGAGATCCTCGCGAAAGCGTCCCTCCGTGATGAGGCGCTTGAGGTCCTGGTTGGTCGCCGAGATGACGCGGACGTCGACCTTGACCGCCTGGTCGCTGCCGATCGGCTCGAACACGCCGTCCTGCAGGACGCGCAGGAGCTTGGCCTGCGCGGGCAGCGTCATCTCGCCGATCTCGTCGAGGAACAGCGTGCCCTCGTGCGCCGCGCGCAGGCGCCCCTCGCGGTTGCGGATCGCCCCGGTGAACGAGCCCTTCTGGTGGCCGAAGAGCTCGGCCTCGAGCAGCGTGTCGGGGAAGGCGGCGCAGTTGACGGCCACGAAGGGCTTGTCGCGCCTGCGGCTGAGGTCGTGGATCGCGTGGGCCGCGAGGTCCTTGCCCGTGCCGCTCTCGCCGGTCAGCAGCACCGCGGAGTCGTGCCGGGCGACGAGCCCGATGAGCTCCTGCGCGCGGACGATCGCGGGGCTCCTGCCGGCCATGCGCGGCGTGGTCGAGAGCGCGCGGAGCTGGTTGCGCGTGGCCTCGAGCTCGGCCACGAGCCGGCGCCGCTCGGCGAGCCGCGCCACCAGCATCACGAGCTCGTCGGGCTCGAAGGGCTTGGCGAGGTAGTCGAACGCCTGCTCCTTCATCGCCGCCACGGCGTCCGAGATCGACCCGAACGCGGTGATGAACACGATGTCCGTGGACGGCGACTCGGCACGCACGCGCCGCAGGATGGTCCAGCCGTCGACCTTGGGCAGGCGGACGTCGGTGATGACCACATCGAAGACGCGGCCGTGCAGCAGGCCCAGGGCCTCGGCGCCGTCCGCGGCGATGGACACGGCGTGCCCCTTCGCACGCAGCGCGCCGCCCACGGGCTGCCGGATGGCCGGATCGTCGTCGATGAGGAGGATCTCGCTCATGGGTGCTCCAGCGGCAGTCGAAGGGTGAAGGTGCTCCCGACGCCGACGACGGACTCGATGTCCACCGTGGCACCGAGCGCCTGGGCCAGGTCGCGCACCAGCGCGAGGCCGAGGCCGAAGCCCGGCGTGTGCTTGTGCTCGATCGGAGCGAGGTGCTCGAAGGGCATGAAGAGGCGGAGCTGGTCCGCCGCCGAGATCCCGGCGCCCGTGTCCCGCACGGCGACGCGACACTGCGGCCCCTCCCGCGTCGCCACGACGGTGATCTCACCGCTCTCGGTGAACTTGACGGCGTTCTCGAGCAGGCTCGACAGGATGAGGCGCAGGAGGTGTGCGTCGCTCACGAGCTCGATGCCCGCCGCGCCCGAGCAGCCGAGCGCGAGGCCCTTGCGCGACGCCTCGTGCGCGTGCTCCGCGAGCGCCCCCTCCACGACGTCGCCGAGGTCGAACGGCGCGGGCCGCGCCGTGATGCCCGCGACCTCGATGCGCGCGCGCTCGAGCAGCGACTCGATGAGGGCGAGGAGCCGCTGGGAGGAGCGGTCGATGCGGCTCGCGATCTCGAGCTGCCGCGGCGTCAGCTCGCTCGTGCGCAGCAGGTGCACCTGGAGCCCCAGCGCGGCGAGCGGCGTCCGCAGCTCGTGCGACACGAGGCCGAGGAACATGCTCTTGATCTCGCTCGCGTGCTGGGCGTGATCGCGCGCGGCCCGCATCGCCGCGAGCGCCCCCTCGGCCTCGCGCTTGCGCCGCGTGACCTCCTCGGCGAGGAGATCGACGTCGTCGCGCTGGCTGGCCAGCTCGCGCTTGAGCAGGCGCCTCGCCCGCGCCGTCCGGACCAGGTTGTCCATGCGGGCACGCAATTCCGGGATCGAGAACGGCTTGAGCAGAAAATCTTGCGCCCCTTCCCGGAGGAGCTGCACGCGCACGACCTCGTCGGCGCTCGACGTGAGGATGATGACGGGGGTGTCGTCGAGCTCGGCGACCGTACGGATGGCGTGCAGGAGCTGTACCCCGGTCATCGTGGGCATCACCAGGTCGGTGACCACGAGGTCCGGCTGCAGCGCGACGGCGAGCCGCAGCCCCTCCGCGCCGTCGGAGGCGAGCTCGACCCGACACTGCCCCGCCATCGCCTCGCGAATCAGGTGCTGGATCATCGGATCGTCCTCGACCACGAGGACGATCGGGGGTTCGAGGGGCGCACGCGCGTCCCTCGTCGAGGCTGCCGCCTCACCCGCGTCCGGGAACCCCCGGGAGCTCGACTCCGCCGTGGCCGCTTCGCCCGAAACCCTCACCCCTGCTCCCCCGACGCCCGCTCCAGCGTGCGCGCGTCGTGATCTACCTGCTAGCATGCGCTCATCCTCGGCTCAAGCCCATGCAAGAGCAGCGCTCGCCCGACCGCGTGACCCCCGAGATCCTCGTCGTCGACGATGACCGCGACCTGCGAGAGGGCATCGTCGAGGCGCTCTCGGATCAACCGTGCAGCATCTGCCTGGCGGACAGCGGCGCCGCCGCGCTCGAGCGGCTTCGGCGGCCGCCTCCGGTCGTGCTGATGTTGCTCGATCTGCGCATGCCCAGGATGAGCGGTATCGAACTGCTCGAGCGGATCGAGTCCGATCCGAGCCTGCCGCGCGTGCCCACCTGGCTCATGTCGCACGACGACGAAGTGGCGGCCCGGGTGAAGGGGCACCGCATCACGGGCATCCTCGACAAGCCATTGCGGCTCGACGCCCTCGTCGCCGTCCTGCGAACCGTCATCTGACGGCTCCGCGAGCGTTCGCCGTCCGACGATTCTCGGCCCACTCGTAACCGTTCGGTAATGACGCCCGACGAGCACACGCATTTGCGCGATCGAGAACGCGCGCCGCTGTCGCATCCTCTGGCCATGGTCGCCACCGCCGATCGCCCCCCCGAGCTCGCGGACCTCCTCGACGGCGCGCTGCACGACCTCCGCGAGCCCGCCACGTACCTGGCCGCGTTCACCGAGCAGCTCCTCTCGGGCGCGGAGCTCGCCCCGGCGCGGCTCGCCCGCGCGCACGACGCCTCGCTCCGGATCCGCGGCCTGATCGACGCGCTCCGGCCGTTCGTCCGGCTCGCGCGCAACGCCCCGGTCCTCGAGCGCGTGGAGCTCGAGGACGTCCTCCGCGAGGTGCAGCTCCAGCTCTCCGTCCTCGTCGAGGAGACCGGTGCGACCATCGCCCACGATCCCCTCCCGCCCGTGACGGCCGATCGCGCGCGGCTGGTGCTCGTCTTGCACCAGCTCCTCGGCAATGCGCTCCGATTTCGCAGCCAGGCGCCCGTCTCGATCACCGTGTCGGCCTCGGCCGACGAGCACGGCGTGCGTCTCGTGGTGGCCGATCGCGGCATCGGCATCGAGGCCGAGTACCTCGAGCGAGTGTTCCTGCCGTTCGAGCGGCTGCATGCTCGCGAGGTGTACCCGGGCCACGGGCTCGGGCTCGCGCTGTGTCGCCACGCGGTGGCGTCGCTGGGCGGCCGGATCTGGGCCGAGCGGCGCCCGGGAGGCGGCACGTGCGTGAACGTGGTCCTACCCGCAGCGAAGGAGGCTCGAACATGATCGACCTCGTCCACGAGCTGGAGCCGATCCCCGACGCCCCGACCGAGCCGCTGGTCCTCGGAGAGGTCCGACCGCGCGTGCTCGTCGTCGACGACGACGAGGATCTGCGCTGGGTCCTCGACCTCGAGCTGCGCATCAACCACTTCGACGTCTGCCTCGCCGCCGACGGCCGCGCCGCCCTCTACGAGCTCCGCCGCAGCGTCCCGAACGTGGTGCTCCTCGACCTCATGATGCCCGGCCTCGGAGGCATCGGCTTCCTGTCCTGGATGAGCAGCGTGGTGGAGGGGCCGCCGCCGCCCGTCGTCGTGTACTCGGCCTTCGTCAGCGCGGAGGCCGAGATCGGGCGGCACACGAACGTCGTGGCGCTCCTGCGCAAGCCCGCGCCGTTCCACCGGCTGGTGTCGACGATCAAGCGCGTCGCCGCGGCGCCTCGAGGCTGAGCGTGCAACTGCCCGAGTCCCTGCGCGCGCTGGAGCTCGCCGTGGTCGCCGACGTCGCTTGCTCCGAGCTCCGCCACCTCGTCCGCGCCAAGCTGCAGAGCGTGGCCAACGCGACCTATTTCCTCGAGGGCCAGGTCTCCTCGCGCACGAGCCTCTTCGCCGAGGATCCACGGGTCCCGCGCTTCTTCTCGCTGCTCGGCACGTCGGTGGACAGCCTGTGCGGAGACCTCGGCCCCCACCACGCCCCCGCGCCGCAGCCGGCGTCGCCGATCGACGTGGCGCCCGTGCTCGAGGAGGTGACCCACCTCTTCCTCCCCGAGGGCCACCTCGAGCTCGAGCAGCCGGCCCGCTTGCGCGCGGCCGTGGACCCGCACGACCTGCAGCTCGCGGTCGCGCAGCTCGTCGACAACGCGCTCGACGCCGCGCCCCCGGACGACGCGGCGCGCATCGTCCTGCGCGCGCACGACGACGGCGAGGGACCGGTGGTCGAGGTGATCGACCAGGGCACGGGCCTGTCTCCCGCGGTGCTCGAGCGGGCTCTCGAGCCGTACTTCTCGACCAAGCCGGGCCACCTGGGGCTCGGTCTCAACGTCGCGCGCGCCCTCGCGCGCCGCTGGGGCGGCGACGTGGACCTCGCGCCGCTCGGAGCGGGCGCGCGGGCCTGCCTCCGCCTGCCGCGCGAGGGTGCGCGGCGCTCACCCCCCGGCGCGGGGGTCTGACGTGGGGAGCCGGCGAGTGCACAGCCAGCCGAACGATGGAGACTCCGCGCAGGTCCTCTCGTGGATCGAGCGCATCTGCCACGCCGGCCAGGTCCCCGCCTCGGCGCTCCACCTGGCCTGCACGATCGGCCAGGAGCTCGTCAGCGCAGACCGGTGGTCGGTGCTGTCCATCCCGTCACCGCCGGCCGAGCGCGCGCCTCGCGAGCGATTGCACATCGAGGCGAGCGTGGCCGCGTGCCCGACCGCTCCCGACTCGGTCGGCCGCAGCGTGGACGTCGGCCAGTACCCCGAGGTGGTCGCGGCGGTCGCGACGCAGCAGCTCGTCGTCGTCGACGACGTGCGCGACGACGCGCGCTTCGCGCCGTTCGAGCACCGCCTGCCCGACGAGCTGAAGTCCGTCGCCGCGATCCCGCTCTTCGGCCTCGGCCGCCTCGTGGGCGTGCTCCACGTGAGGTCGTCGTCCCGCGTGCTCATGACCGACAGCGCGCGGGCCGCGCTCGCGCAGATCGCCAGCGTCGCCGGGATGGCGCTCGGCGCGGAGCAGGCCCTGGCGCGGGAGCAACTGGCCCTCGCCAACGCGCAGGAGCAGGCGGCGCGCGGCCTGCGCGCGAGCAACCGGCGGCTGCGGCGCCTGAACAAGATCAAGGACGAGCTCGTGGCGGTGTGCGCGCACGACCTGCGCGCCCCCATCACGGTGATCTGCGGCCACGTCGAGGTCCTGCTCGGCGAGCGCCTCGGGCCGCTCCTGCCCCGGCAGCGGCAGAGCGTGGAGCGCATCCAGAAACAGTCCGAGCGCATGCTGGGCCTGCTCGAGGAGCTGCTCGGCGCCAAGGCCCTCGGCGTGGACTCGCTCGAGGTGACGCCCACCAGCGGCGACCTCGCGGCGTTCGTGCGCGAGTGCGTCGACGAGCTCGCGGTGGCGTTCCAGGACCGGCACCTCTGCTGCGCGCTCGAGGTGCTGCCCGCGCCGGCGCTGCGCACCGTGCGCTTCGACGCGGCGCAGCTCCGCAAGGTGGTCGTGAACCTGCTCTCGAACGCGCTCAAGTACACGCCCGCCGAGGGGCGCATCGCGGTGTCCCTGGCGCAGCAAGATCACCGCGCGCACCTGTCCATCGCGGACACGGGACCCGGCATCGCGGCGCCCATGATGGAGCGGATCTTCGAGCCCTACCGCAGGGGCGACGACGCCCAGGGGACGCCCGGCGTCGGCCTCGGCCTCGCGATCTGCCGCGAGATCGTCGAGCGCCACGGCGGCGAGATCTGGGTCGAGAGCGAGCGCGGACGGGGCTCGACGTTCCACGTGGCCCTCCCGCTCGAGGGCGAGGCCGTCGAGCCGGCCCACGGGCCCACCCCGCAGCGCAAGCACCTCGTCCTCATCGACGACGACCCGGTGGACCTCGAGACCACGGCGGGCCTGCTCGAGAACGCCGGCTACCACGTCACCACGCTCAGCGACGGGCGCGTCGGCATCCCCGAGGTGCGCGGCAACCCGCCGGACCTCATCCTCCTCGACATCAAGATGCCCGGCGTGAGCGGCTTCGAGGTCGCGCAGCGGCTCAAGCGCGACGCGCGCACCGCGGACGTGCCGATCCTGTTCCTGTCCGGCTCGAGCCACGTCGAGGATCGCGTGCGGGGCCTGCAGCTCGGCGCGGACGCCGTGCTCCTCAAGCCGTTCCACGCCCGGGAGCTCATCGCCAACATCGAACGCAGCCTGCACAGCGCGGCCGAGCGGGCGCTCATCCTCGCGCAGGCGATGCGCGACGAGCTCACCGGCATCGGCAACTACCGCTACTTCGTCGAGCACCGGGGCGCGGAGCTCGAGCGCGCCCGTCGCTACGGTTACCCGCTCGCGCTCGTCGTCATGGACCTCGACCACCTCAAGGTCATCAACGACCGCCTCGGCCACAGCGCCGGCAGCCACGCGCTCGCGCGCCTCGGCCACCTGCTGCGCGCGGAGGCCCGTCGCAGCGACATCGTCGCCCGCTACGGCGGCGACGAGTTCGTCGCCCTGCTCCCGCACGCCACGCTCCGCGAGGCCCATCGCTTCGCGGAGCGCATCCGCGCGCACCTCGGCGAGGTCGTCCTCGCCGAGCACCCGGAGCGGATCTGCCCCACGGTGAGCATCGGCGTGACCGCGCTCCTCGAGACCGACCGCGGCCAGGCCCTGGAGGAGGCCTTCGCCCGCGCGGACGCCGCCGTCTACGTGGCCAAGCGCGAGGGCGGCGACCGGGTCATCTCGTCGCCGGTGGACGTGCCCTCGTAGTCGGTCGACGAGCGCTACGGACCGGTGATGGCGTGCCGCGCCACCACGTCGAGGAGCTGGTCGAGGTGGATCGGCTTTCGCAGCCAGAGCGCGTTGCCGAGGGCGCCCGCCCGCTCGCCGACGTGTACGTCGGCGGAGAGGACGACGACGGGGACCGCGGCCAGCCTGGCATCGAGGAGCTGCTTGCGCCGGAACTCGAAGCCGTCCATGACGGGCATCATGAGGTCGAGGAGGATGATGTCGGGCAAGCTCGCGGCCGCACGGAGCGCCGCGAGGGCGTCCTTGCCGTTGCGCGCCTCCGACACGGTGTGGCCCGCGTCCTCGAGGATCTCGCGCAGGCCGTCGCGGATGTCCGCATCGTCATCGACCACCAGGACCGCGCTCACGAGGCCTCCGGGCTCACGACGCCCGCCGGCGGCACGCTGCCCATGCCGCCGAGCGGCAGGTCCACCTTGAACGTCGCGCCGGCGCCTGGCGTGCTGTCGACGCTGATCATGCCGCCGAGCGCCTCCACCGTCTGCCGCGCGATCCAGAGCCCGAGGCCGAGCCCGCCGTAGTTCCGCCGCGACACCGCGCGCTCGAACCGGCCGAAGATGCGGGCGCGGTCCTCCTCCGGGATGCCGATCCCGTGGTCGCGCACGGCGAGGCACGCGTGGCCCGACTGCTCGTGTACGGAGACCTCGATGCGCCCACCGGCGCCGTACTTGATGGCGTTCGTCAGGAGGTTCGACACGACCTGCTCGAGCGCGAGGCGGTCCCAGCGGCCCACGACGGGCGCTCGCGACGCGATCGCGAGGTGGCAGCCCGCCTGCTGCGACACCTCCTCGAAGCGCCCGGCCACGTCGCTGACCAGCGCCGCGAGGTCGAGGTCCTCGCGCTCGAGCACGAGGCGCCCCCCCGCGATGCGCGAGACGTCGAGGAGCTGGCTCACCAGGGCCGAGAGGCGCAGGCTCTGGCGCTGCGCGGCGCGCACGTTCTTGACGAGCCGGCCGCTCGAGAGCCCCTCCGCCGGCCGCTTCTCCAGCGTCGAGCGCATGCTGTCGAGCTGCAGGTGGAGGGCGGACAGCGGCGTGCGCAGCTCGTGCGAGGCGACCGAGATGAACTCGTCGCGGTCCCGCACCGCCTTGCGCAGCTCGGCGACGGTGCGCTTGCGGTCCGTGATGTCGATGCACGATCCGATGTAGCCGGCGAACACGCCGCTCGCCTCGTAGCGCGGCGAGCCGTGATCCAGGAGCCAGCGGTACTCCCCGTCGTGGCGGCGCAGGCGGTACTCCATCTCGAACACGCGCCGCGCCGAGAACGCCTCCTGGTAGGTGTCGAGGCAGCGCTGCAGGTCCTCGTGGTGCACGAGCTCGGCCCAGCCGACGCCCCACTCCTGCTCGAAGGTCCGGCCCGTGAAGTCGAGCCAGCTCTGGTTGAAGAACGTGCAGAGCCCGTCGGTGCCGGCCATCCACAGCAGGACCGGCGCGGCGTCCGCCATGTTGCGGAAGCGGGCCTCGGTCTCGAGGACGCGCTGCTCGGCGAGGTGCGCCGCCGTGCGGTCGTGCACCGTCGCGATCGCGCCGACGATCTCGCTGCCGTCGTCGGGGAACGGGTAGAGGCGCGCGTCGAGGTGCAGCTCCCGCGGCGGGGCGCTCGCCGGCCAGAAGCGCAGCGTGCAGGCCTCGCCGGCCAGCGCGCGGGCGACGTGCTCGGCGCACGAGGGCTCGGGCAGGCCGACGAGCGAGCTCGCCGGCACGCCGCACAGCGACTCGAGGCGCGCCCCGAAGTGCAGGTAGCGGCCGGCGCGGTCGAACGCGCAGAGGCCGTGCCCGAGATCCAAAAGGAGCGGCTCGGCCACGCGCAGGTGCCGCCGCAGCGCCTGGAGCTGCTCCTCGCGCCCGCGACGATCCATCACGAGGAGCCCCCGAGCTCGAGCGCGGCCGACAGCACGCGGGCGGCACGCTCGGCGAGCGCGTCGGCCCCGTCGGCCTCCAGCCCGGCCACGATGGGCCGGAGGGCCGCGACCGTGCGCGGCGTCCACCGGTCGACCCAGCCGGCGATCGCGTCCCGGTTGCCCGCGGATTCGGCCGCGAGCGGTCGCAGGAGCGCGAGGGTCCACTCCCGCTGCCACCGCGCGTCCTCGAGCAGGCTGTGCAGGTACGGCCGCAGGAGCGCGTCGCCGCGGCCCTGCGCGTGGATCGGCAGGAGCGAGAGGAACACCTCGTCGATCGCCGGCTTGACCACCAGGAAGAGCGCCACGAGCGCCTCGCCGAGATCGTAGGCCACGAGGAGGCGCTCCACCAGCTCGCGCAGCGGCTGCCACGCGGCGTCGGCGAGGAAGCGCGCGCGCGCGTCCGCGCCGAAGCCCGGGTGGGTCTCGGCGAGCTGCGCGGTGCGCTGGCACAGCCGCTGGACCGCCCGCAGCTCGTCCGCCGCCGAGAAGGCGCACACGATGGTCAGCCGGCTCGCGGGCGCGAGCTGTCCCACGTACGCCGCGGCCATCTGGAGCGCGTGCAGCGGGAAGCGTAGCGGCACGAGCAGCGCCTCGAGGGTGCTCCGCCAGCGCGGGTCGAGCGTCGCGTCGTAGCCCGTGTCCGCGATCGTGGCGAGGAGCGCGTCGCAGCCCACCTCGGCGTCGTGGCGCCGGGCCACGTACTGCGCGTAGGTCAGCGCCCGCGGGTCGGCGAAGCGCTCCCAGCCCGCGGAGTGGAGCGGCGAGGCGTGCACGTACCGGTCGAGCCAGGCGCCGAACGGCAGGTCGACCTCGAGGCCGCGGCCTGGGTGATGGAGCAGGCCCGTCGTCGCGATCTCGTACGCGGTGGGCGCACGGCCGAGGCCCTCGAGGTGGGAGTAGGTCCGCAGCACCCGCGCGGGTGGCCGCGAGTCACGGCGCATCGGGGGCCCCCGCCCTGCCGAGCGACCACGACGCCCCCTCCGCGTCGAGCTCGAGCACGCCCTTGAACGAGGAGAGGATGCCCTCGAGATCGCCGGGCATCGAGAAGGGCGCGCCGAGCTGCCGCTCGATGGCCGCGCGGGTCACGCGGCAGCGCCCGGGCACGAGCACGCGCAGGTACGCGCCGCGGTCGAGCACCGTGACCGCCTCGTTCTCCTCGCGGATGGCCGCGATCACGGCCCTGGCGCGCGGGCTCGCGAGCAGCACGGGGCCGACGTGATCGCGCTCGCCCAGGTCCCCCGTCATGGCCTCCTCCGGATCGCATCCACGTCGACGAGCACGTCGCCGGCCTCGACGCGCACCGGCAGCGATCGCAGGGCCACCGACGCCGGGTTGGTCCCGCGCCCCGTCAGGAGATCGTACTGCCAGGCGTGCGCCGCGCAGGTCAGGGTCGTGCCCTCGAGGCACCCCTCGCTCACCGGGAGGCCGAGGTGCGCGCAGCGGTCCTCGTACGCGAGGACCTGCCCCGCGAGGCACACGAGCAGCACGGGGCGGCCGCGCACGCAGACGCCGCGCGTGTCGCCCTCGCGGAGATCGTCGCGCCGGACCGCGCGAAGAAAGCCCATCAGTCGCGCCTCCAGATCACGTCGAAGCGATCGAGCGGGCGGAACCCGACGTCGGCGACCGTCGCGGTGGGCTCGAGCGTGCTGCCCCCGAAGACCACGCGCGGCTCCGGCGGCGGCTCGGCGCGCAGCGCCCCGGAGACGCAGAGCCGGTCCGCCAGGGCCTGCATCGTGTCGTCCGGCATCGCCAGGATGACGAGCCCCATCGTGTCGCCCTCGAGGAAGCCGTGCAGCGGGATCACGGCCGCCGCCCTCGATCGACGAACGGGTAGACGCCGCGCGCCACGTCCTTGCCCCAGTCGGCGTGATCGAGCCCGAAGTACTGCCGCAGGATCGCCACCAGGTTCGGGGGGGCCTGGCCCGCCAGCACGCGGCCCACCACGCCGAGGTGCCGCGCGTAGCGCTCCGGCTCCTGCTCGAAGATCCAGCGACACGGCGGCGAGCAGAACACGTAGTTGCGGCCGTCGAGGAAGAGCGTGGACGCCGCGTTCCTCTGGGGCGTGCCGCCGCACAGCACGAGCTGACAGAGATCGCAGAAGCCGGGGATGGCCGTGCCGTGCACCGCGAAGTCGTTGCCCACGGTGGTCGCGGCCCAGCGCGCCGTGATGCGGTCCCACACCGGATCCACGTCGGCCCACGCCCCCGGGTATCGCTCCGACAGCCACGCGCGCTCGCGCGGCCCGGGCACGATGAAGTCGAACCACACCGACGCGCGATAGGTGTAGGCGCTCGCGTAGACCATGTGGTGGTAGTAGCGGACCGACTCGAGGAAGTGATCCCAGTACCAGGGCCGCTCGAGGCCGAGCTCCTCGAGGTGGCGCACGTACTGCCCGATCACCCACTCCTCGACGAACTCGCCGAACGACGCGGTTCGCTGCTCGAGCGGCGTGAAGTAGTCCATCGCGAAGCCCGTCACGATCGAGAACAGGAGCCACGAGCGCCAGAACCACTTGTCGAGCAGGCGCTGCGCGTAGGCGCGGTCGTGCGCCGCCACGACGGCGAGCACCGGGGCGCCGACCTGCGCGTGCCGCGCCTCGTCGCTCTGGATGCTGCCGAGCATCTTCTCGAAGAGGCGATCTCCGGTGGCCCGGGCGAGCGACGACAGCGCGACGAACTGCAGGTTCGTGAAGCCGGTCTCGAAGACGAAGTGCGTGGCGACCGCGAACTCGACGGCGTCGGCGCCGACGAGCAGCTCGTCCACGAGGTGCCGCGCCGCGATGGCGACCCAGTCGTTCGAGTGGTAGAGGCGGCACGTCCAGTCGAGCTGCGGGTCGAGCCGCACCTGCGGGTGCAGGAGCAGGAGCGGGATCTGCGCGTGGCGCATCTCGTCGAGCGCGCCGAGGAGCGAGGTGCTCCGCCAGGCGCTGTCGCGCCCGAAGCGCGCCCCGCGCAGGTTGCCGACGACGGCCGCGAACTCGGCGTGCGGCAGCGTCGCGGCGTGCAGCTTGACCGCGCTCGCCCACGCGCGCGCGGCCGGATCCGGGGCGACGCGCGCGTCCACCGAGTCGCGCACCGCCGCGAGATCGATCTCCTTGCGATCCTGCCCCGCGACGTACTCCGCGTACGTGGTGCGGAACGGCTCGTCCCAGGCTGCCCAGGCCTCGTGCGGCAGCCAGGGCCGGCCGCTCAGCTCGGGCGGGTGGAGCTCCAGCGGGTCGACGTAGGACGGCTCCCAGTCGAGCTTGCGCGCCAGCTCCATCCACGCCCCGCGTGCCACGTGAGGGCCCGATTAGACCACCGCAGGTCACCCCGCGTACACGATGTACTCGCGCAGCACGTTGGTCTCGACCTGAACCTCCTCGAGCCGGTGCTTGACCACGTCGCCGATGCTGACCAGACCCCGGAGCTGGCCGTCCTCGACCACCGGGAGGTGCCGTGTGCGGCGGCTGGTCATGAGCGCCATCAGGTGCTCGAGCGAGTCCTCGGCCAGGCAGGTCACCGCCGAGGCCATCGTCTCGTAGGCGGGGAGCTCGAGGGCGGCCGCGCCGTGCTCGGCGATCGCGAGCACGACGTCGCGCTCCGAGACCACGCCGAGGACGCTGCCGTCGTGAGCCTGCACCACCGCCGCGCCGATGCCGCGGCGTGCCAGCACGCGCACCACCTCGTCCAGCGACGCGGCCGGCGGCACCGTGACCACGTCCGTTCCTTTGTCCTCCAGGATCACGCGAGCCGTCATGACGACCTCCTTGCCCTTCCAGACACCGTGGATCTCCGCATTCCCCACCGCAAGCGCGGCCGCCCGCAAATCGCCCTGAATCCTGGGGGATCGGGCTGGCGCGTCACCATTCGGTGACGTCCATTGCCCGCACCGATATCGCCATTACAAACGGTGACCGCGCCGGGTCGCCCCGGGAACACGCAAATCGCCGCGAGACGAGGCAATGCCGGACGCGCGAATCACGTCATAATGAAGCGGGGGATTGGAGGCTCGCCAATGACGACGAAGCCCAGGGTCTTGATGGTCGACGTCGCGGACACGATCGCGGGCGACCTGCGCCACGACCTCGCCGCCCTCGGCTGCGAGTGCGAGGTCGTCCACGGGGTGGACAGCGCGGTCGCGCGCGCGAGCGGGTGCCCGACCGCCGTCGTGCTCGTGGGCGACGCGGACGAGGGGCCGGAGCTGGCCGAGGCCCTCTCTCAGCTCGGCAACACGACGCCGGTCGTGGGCGTCGGAGCCGACGTCCCGACCGACGCGATCGCGCACCTCGCGCAGGGACGGAGCAGCACGCCCGTGCCCGTGTGCGCGCGGCCGACGCGCGTGCTCGTCGTGGACGACGACGAGGACCTGCGCTGGCTCCTCGACTTCGAGCTCAAGGACGCGGGCTTCGAGGTCACGCTCGCGAAGGACGGCGAGGAGGCGCTCGACCAGCTCCACGGGCAAGCACCGCCAGACGTGGTCGTGGTCGACATCATGATGCCGCACATGTCCGGCCAGCAGCTCCTGCAGCGGCTCTCGCGCATGGATCCGCCGCCGCGTGCGATCGTCTACTCGTCGTTCGCGATCGAGGCCGACGCGATCCACCCCTGCGTGGAGGCGGTCATGCGAAAGCCGACCCGCACCGCCGAGCTCGTGGCCGCCCTGCGCGCCGCCACGAGCTAGAGCACCGAACGGGTTGAACTGCGTTGGAGAATGCGGGCTTGCGCAGGCCCGCTGATCCGTGGACGAGCGCCGTCGCTGAAGGCTTCGGGCTTCAGGCCTCGGGCTTCAGGCTCCGGATCCGGGTCAGAGACCCGA
>CAZQJC010000347.1:0-73210 GCA_964593795.1 uncultured Myxococcales bacterium
TGCGCCACCGGTCTGGCCTGCGCCACCGGTCTGGCCTGCGCCACCGGTCTGGCCTGCGCCACCGGTCTGGCCTGCGCCACCGGTCTGGCCTGCGCCACCGGTCTGGCCTGCGCCACCGGTCTGGCCTGCGCCACCGCTGGATCCGGCCCGGCCCGTCGCGCCTGCGCCGCCGCTCCCCGCCCCACCCGCGCCTTCGCCGCCCGTGCGTCCGGCGGTCCCGGTGCCGCCGGCGCCGGAACCCCCTGCGCCCGTCGTGGCCAGCTCACCTCCGCACGAGGCTCCGGCGAGGAGCAGCGCCAGGCTGCCGAGGGCGAGGGCTGTGCTCCGGAGCGATGGCCGGGTGGGCAGGTCGATCATGGGCTCCACGAGTAGCAACGAGGGTGCCAGGGGCCACCCCGTGCGATCGGGCCGCGATGCGGGCGCTGCGGCCTCGCACGCTGGGGGTTCCGACCACGGTGCGATCGGCGCGATCGCCCCGCCTCCGTGACTTGACGCCCGGCAAGCCCGCGCGCGGCGGGCCCTGGGACCATCGGTGGATGCGCATCCTCCTCTGCCTGCTCTGCGTCGCGATGCTGCCCGGGATCGCCTCCGCGGCGTGGCCGCCGCCCGAGGGGGCGGACCTGCGCGAGCCGGCCAACTGGCCGAGCGATCCGGGCTACCGCAGCGCCTGGAACTACTGGTCGTTCGTGCCCGACGCCATCGCGCGGCGCTCGGACTTTCGCAAGGCGGAGATCCCGCTCGGCACGGGATTCCACGCCGATCGCGCGTGGCAGAAGACCACCGGCGACCGGCGGGTCGTCATCGCGGTGCTCGACTCGGGCATCCGCTGGTCGGAGTCGGACCTCGCGGCCCAGTTCTACCTGAACCGTGGCGAGCTGCCGCCCCCCGACGCCGGGTGTGGCGACCCGGCGCGCCGCGCCGATCCCTACGACGCCAACGGCGACGGGCGCTTCGACATCCGCGACTACGCGATGCCGGCCGCCTCGGGTCCGCCGCGGCTGCCCTGCGACACGCGCGTCGGCGATCGCAACGGCAACGGGCTGCTGGATCCCGAGGATCTCATCCTCGACCCGGTGTTCTCGGACGGCCTCGACGGCGACGACAACGGCTACGTCGACGACATCTCCGGGTGGGACTTCTTCGAGGACGACAACGATCCGCGCGACGACACCTTCTTCGGCCACGGCACCGGCGAGGCCAAGGACTCCGCCGCGCAGGGCAACAACGGCGACGGGGGCATCGGGGTATGCCCGGACTGCGCGCTCCTCATGGTCCGCGTCGGCCAGAGCTTCGTCGTGGACGGCAACAACTTCGCGGGCGGCGTCGTCTTCGCGACCGACTCGGGTGCGGCCGTGGTGCAGGAGGCCCTCGGCGCCATCGACAACACGAGCTACGCGCAGGCAGCGCGTGACTACGCCTACGACAACGACGTGACGCTCGTCGACTCCGCGGCCGACGAGGACTCCTTCCACCACAACTTCCCCGGGACGAACAACCACGCGCTCTACGTGCACGCGATCCGGTTCGACACCACGGACTACGAGGCGGCCACGACGTTCCTCAACTACAACAACTGCACCAACTACGGCGGGCAGCTCGTGCTGTCGACGCCGGGGACCGGCTGCTCGTCGGAGGCCACCGGGCGCACGTCGGGCATCGTGGGCCTGCTCTACGCGATGGCGCTGAAGGTGGACCTGCCGAGGCCCGCGCAGCGCGTGACCGATCCCGCGGGCGCTCGCCGGCTGTCGGCCGAGGAGGTCAAGCAGCTCCTCGTCCAGTCCGTCACCGACATCGACGTGCCGGAGTCGCGAGGCGAGGGCGCCGACCCCGAGAAGTACCCGTCGCGGCCCGGCTGGGAGCAGCGCTTCGGGTACGGGCGGCCGAACGCCGGCGACGCGGTGCGCCTCATCGAGGCGGGCAAGATCCCGCCGACGCCGGACATCGACAGCCCGGGCTGGTTCGAGGTCATCGATCCCGGGCGCACGCCCCGCGTGCCGATCCGCGGCCACCTCGGCTTCCGCACGGATCGCTACGAGCGCGTGCGCTGGACGCTCGAGTGGGCGCCGGGCATCGAACCCGAGGAGGATCCCGCGGCGTGGACGCAGATCGGCAGCGGCGAGCTCACGGCGCCAGCCGCGCTCGGCACGCTCGCGGAGTGGGACGTGTCGTCGCTCGAGATCGACAACCCCCCGATGCCCGCGCCCGATCGCGAGGTGAACCGGTACCTCGTCACGCTGCGCCTGCGCGCCACGGCGTCCTCCGCGCGCCTCGGCGAGGTAAGCGGCGTGATGCGCAAGACGGTGCACGTGCACCGCGATCCGGACCTCCTGCCCGCCTTCCCGATCCGCCTCGGGTGCTCGGGCGAGTCCTCGCCCAAGGTCACCGACCTCGACGGCGATGGGCGGAGCGAGATCGTGATCGGCGACGCCGACGGGCGCCTGCACGCGCTGCGCGGTGACGGCAGCGAGTTGCCCGGCTTCCCGGTCGCGCTCGCGCCCCTGCCCCCGCTCGATCCGTCGAACCCGCGCCACCACCGGCGCAGCGAGGCCTTCGCGTCGCGCGCGGTCTCCCCCGACCGCTTCTCCGCCATCCTCGCCACGCCCGCGGTGGGCGATCTCGACGGGGACGGCAGGCGGGAGGTCGTCGCGCTCACGATCGACGGCACCGTGCACGCGCTGCGCTCCGACGGCTCGGCCGTCCCGGGCTTCCCGGTGGCGACCGATCCCGCGCTCGCGCGGGACGCCACGCAGCGGCTCGTCGTCGAGCGCGGCTTCTTCGCGTCGCCGGTGCTCTACGACCTCGACGGCGACGGCAAGCTCGAGATCGTCGCGGGCGCCTTCGACAGCCACGTCTACGCGTGGCGCCACGACGGCCGCCCGCAGCCGGGGTTCCCGGTCGAGCTCGTCGCGCAGAACGCGGACGGCCAGGAGATCCGCGCTCACGTCATGTCCACTCCGGCGATCGGTGACATCGACGGCGACGGCGCGCCGGACATCGTCCTCGGCCGCAACTGGCAGGACTCGGGCGACGACGCGGCGCGGGGGCTGGTCTACGCGATCCACGCGGACGGCACGAGCAACGCGGCCGGGCCGTACCTCGCCGGCTGGCCGATCAAGCTCGCCACCGTCGATATCCTGCCCCTGCTCGGCAACGGCGTGCCGAACGCGCCGGCCCTCGCCGACCTCGACGGCGACGGCAAGCTCGAGGTCGTGATCGAGGGCATCTCGCAGGCCGTGCGCGTGGTGGACGGCGCCGGCAAGGAGGTGCAGTCGATGAGCAACTCGCGCTTCGGCGCGGGCAGTGACGCCAGCGATCGCCCGTCGATCGCGCTCATCTCGAACCCGACGATCGCGAACCTCGACGGGGGCGATGACCTCGAGATCCTGCAGAGCACGGCCGGCTTCGGCGCGGCGACGGCGTTCGCCTCGGGGGGGCGGCGCAACGACTTCGAGCACCACGTCTCGGCGTGGAAGTGGAAGACGGGGGACTACCTGCCGGGCTTCCCGCGGCTCATCGACGACTGGCAGTTCTTCATGAACCCGGCGGTCGCGGACGTGGACGGCGACGGCGCGGCCGACGTGGTGGTCGCGAGCGCCGGGTACTTCGTGCGGGCGTGGAGCGCGGCCGGCGTCCCCGTCGCGGGCTTCCCGCACTTCACCGGCGGCTGGATGATCACGAGCCCCGCGATCGGCGACCTCGACGGGGATGGTCTCCTCGAGGTGGTGGTCGGCACGCGCGAGGGCACGCTCTGGGCGTGGCACACGCGCGGCCCGGTCGCGCAGACGCTCGAGTGGCCCTCGTTCCACCACGACGACCGCAACACGGGCAACTACCACACCGATCGGCCCGTGGGCGCGGGCGGCGCGGGCGGCGCGGGCGGCGCGGGCGGCGCGGGCGGCGGGGCGTCCGGCGGGGGCGGGTGCAGTGCGCACGGGGCCGGCACGTCGGCGCCCCGGGGGCTCATGGTCGTGTGGCTCGTGTGGCTCCGCCGGCGCGCTACGAGGTCGGCAGCGGGTAATCGGACACGTAGGCCTTCCGGCTCTGATCGCGGAGGCCGCGCAGGGTCTTGAGCGGCCAGCTCTTCTGCACGCGGTTCACCGCCCAGGCGGGCACCCAGCCCTTGGGATCCGTCAGCACCTCGACCTCGACGCGCGTCTGGTGCGGGCCGAGGGGCGTGAGCAGGTAGGAGCTCCGCACGAGCCTCGCGCGCACGCCGACGGTCGGCGGCGCCGCCGGGTGCTCCTGCGATGCGATGCGCAGACGGATCGCGCCGCCCGCCACGCGATCGACCTTCATGCGGTAGACGTAGTCGCGGTCGCTCAGGATCGCGGGCAGCTTGAACTGCTGATAGAGCACCACCTCGTGCGGCCCCACGCGCTCGAGCACGCGGGAGAGCGCGAGGCGGTCGACCCACTGCGTGCGGTGCTCGTTGTCCATGAGCACGTAGAGGAGCCGGCCGACCCCGACGTCCATCACCGTGGCGCCACGGAAGGCGACGATGTCCGTGCCGGGGACGGCCTTCCGGAAGACCTCGATGCCGTCCTGCTGATCGATGCGCTCCCAGGCCTGCGCACGCGCCGGCACCTCGAGGGCCACCAGCAAGCCGGCGCACGCGACGAGCGAGTGCATGCACCGCATGAGTTCAACATGAGGACGCCGGGGGCGCTGGCAAGCGGCCAGTGATGGCGATCGTGATCGAGGGATCGAGAGCTACACCGCGCGCGCAGAAGGTGCGGAAGCGTGGACGGCGGCGGCGTAGCGGCGCACGATGTCGCCGGCGCGCTCGACGCGCTCGATGCCGCCGACGCTCTTGCCCGCCTGGAAGAAGTCCTTGTAGCTCATGCCCTGGAGCGAGGCGCGCTTGAGCTGCCAGATCGACTTGAGCGAGTAGAACATCCGCATGTAGTGCTTGGTCTTCGGGTGCCGCAGCAGGCGCCGCGCCAGAAAATTGGCCTTGGTGCCGATCTTCTCGATGTACGGCGTCTTGATGACCGCGACGGGCACGCCCGAGATCTTGTCGGTCAGCACGATGTCGTCGGGGCGCGCGCGCACGATGGCCTGCTTGTAGTCGTCGTGGGCGCGGCACTCGGTGCTCGCGATGAAGCGGGTGCCGAGCTGCACGCCCGCGTAGCCGAGCTCGAGCATGCGGACGAACGTGGCCTCGTCGCCGACGCCTCCGGCGCACACGAGCGGCACGCCGAGGCCCCCGAGCTCCGCGAAGAGCTGCTCGGGCGAGAGCGACCCCGCGTGGCCACCCGCGCGGGCGTTGACGCAGATGAGGCCGTCCACGCCGTGGCCGACGGCGAGCTTCGCCCAGCGCAGGTCGGTGACGTCGTGGTAGACGGTGCCGCCGACCGCGTGGACCTTGTCGACCACCCAGCGCGGGTTGCCGAGCGCGGTGATGAAGAAGCGCACGCCCTCCTCGAGCGCGACGTCGATCCACTTGCGCATGCGGTCCTCGTAGACCTTCGACGACTTCTCGACGATGGCGTTGAAGCCGATGGGCTTGCCGCCCGAGAGCTTGTGCACGAGGCGGATCCCTTCGCGGAGATCATGGCCGTGCACGTAGGTCATCGAGATGGGCTGCACGATGCCGATGCCGCCGGCCGCCGAGACGGCGGCGACGAGCTCGGGGTTCGAGCAGGGGTACATCGCGCCGCAGATGAGCGGGACCTCGATGCCGAGCTTGCGGGTGAGAGCAGTGTCGAGCTGGGCCATGACCGGAGCATGCCGCAGTGCGTCATCTGCGTCAATCGCGGTCGGCGGGGCCGCCGAGCCGCTCGACCAGCGCGGCGAGCGCGGTGAGCGGCGCGCCGGGCGCGAGCGCGGCGGCGAAGGAGGCGTGCAGGTCGGGCGCGTGGGCCGCGAGCCAGGCGAGCTCGGCCTTGCTGCCCCGGTAGCGGCGGCCGCCGAGGCGCGCGCCGACCTCGAGCAGCTCGGACGCGAGCGTCACGCGGCGGTGGTGGGCCTCGAGGTCCGAGGGATCTTGCTCGCCTCGGCGTGCGCGCGCGAGCGTGCGGTGCATCCAGGCGCGGAGCGCCTCGGGCTCGCCCGGGTCGAGGGGCGGGGCGGACGTGGCGGCCAGGGCCGCGACGCGGGCGAGGAGCGCGGTGCCGGCGCCGCCCTGCTCGAGGAGCACGCGGCCTCCTTCGAGGTGGAGGGCCTCCTCGACGGAGGTGGCGTAGCGCGCGGCGGGCTCGATGAACGCGTCGACCCACGCGCCCTGGTGACGCCGGGCGTCGCGCGCGGAGGGGCCGTCGTCCCGGAGCAGGAGCAGGTCCCAGTCGCTCTCGGCGGTGGCGTCGCCGCGGGCCCGCGAGCCATAGAGGATGACGGTGTGCGCGCCGTGCTCGGCCGCCAGCGTGCGCGCGAGCGCGGTCGCGTCGTCGTCGCCGGGGGCCGCCGATGACGCGGGCAACGCATCTGGATGGGCGAATGTGTCGGCCCAGGCCGGCTCGTCACCGCGCGGACCGTCGCCCCGGGGGCGCGGCGCGGCGCCGGGTGAAGCGAGCTGCGCGCCGAGCAGGTGCCGGGAGGCGATCGCGAAGCCGTGCCGCAGGTAGAACGGCAGCTTTCGGGCGTTGTCGTGGTTGACGAAGAGCTCGAGGCGAGGCACGCCAGCGCCCTTCGCCCAGCGGACGAGGCCGCCCAGGAAGACGCCGCCGAGGCCGCGACCGCGGTGGGCGGGCTTGACGTAGAGCTCGTCGAGCGTCACCACGTCGCCGCCGAACTCGTTCGAGAGGTAGGGCACCAGCAGCGCGTACCCGGCGAGCGCGTCGCCGTCGTGAAGGAGGAGCGGCCACCCGTCCCGCGGCCGGTCGAGCAGGTGCGCGACCTGTGCACGCGCGCGCGCGGCGTCGAGACCCACGGGGCCGGGGTCGTCGGCGTAGAGGCCCACCATCATGGTTGCGAGGGCGCCCGCGTCGTCGAGCGTGGCGCGGCGGACCGTGATCATGCGCGCATGCTCGCACGGACCGCGCGGACCGCGGACGTGCTAGAAATCGCGCCATGCGTCACCTGGTGCTCGCGCTCGCGCTCGTGGGATTCGGCTGTGGTGGCGACGACACGATGGGGAGCGCCGGGCAAGGCGGCGCGGGGCGCGGAGGCGGCGGAGGCGCGGCCGGGGGCGCAGGGCAGGGCGGCGCGGGCGGCAGCGCCGGCGCGGCGGGCGCGATGCGGACGCCGCCGCGCGCACCGGCGATGGACGACGCGCGCTTCGCGGCGAAGCTCGAGCGCACCTGGCTCGCGGTCGGGGACGGCCTCACGCCCGCGGTGAACGAGGCGGTGGTCACGCTGACGCCGCCGGCGGACGCCGGCGCGATGGAGGCGTGGGTGGACGGCAAGGGCCCGCAGGCGATCGCCGCGGGGGCCACGAGCGCGCGGCTCGACGTGTCGATGCTGGGCGCGGGGGATCACGAGATCGTGCTCGCGCAGGCGATGGCCGAGACGGGCTTCGCCAGGCTCGTCGTCCACCGGACGCACGTGCTCTACACGGTGGTCTCGGCGGACTGGGACGACCCCGACAACTTCCTGGCCAACCTCCTGCGCATCGAGCAGCTCAAGGACCGCCACCCGAAGCTGCGCATCGCGCACCTCGTCGGGCCGTACACGTACACGGATCCGATGGTGACCGAGCAGCGGCGCGCCGAGATCACGCAGTGGATCGTCAACATGCGCGACAACCGCGGCGACGAGGTGGGCGTGCACGTCCACCCCTACTGCAACTTCATCTCGACCACGGGGGTGACGTGTCGGGAGGTGCCCTCGACCGTGTACCCGGCGGGCGACGGCACCGGCTACACGGTGCGCTTCAACGGCTACACCGAGGACGAGCAGACGCAGATCCTGCAAGCCGCGGCGGACCTCTTCGTGATGCGCGGCCTCGGGCGGCCCGTCAGCTTCCGCGCGGGCGGCTGGACGGCGGACGCCTCGACGGTGCGGGCGTGCCAGCGCGCGGGCTACACGGTCGAGACGAGCGCCCTGAGCTGGAAGTGGCTCAAGGACGCCTGGGAGCACCCGCCGCTCGCGCCGGGCGCGACCCTCTACCAGTGGAACATGATGAACTGGTCGTCGATCGACGACACGAGCCAGCCCTACTACCCGAACCGCGACGCGGTGCTCTCGGTGATGGAGCCGCGCGTGCCGGTGCTCGAGGTGCCCGACAACGCCAACCTCGCGGACTACATCACGGGCCCCCAGATGATCGACGTCATGATGAAGAACCTGGCGGCCGTGGGGCTGCCGGGTGGCGCGCTGTCGAAGCCCGCGGTGTACCAGACGGGGTTCCACCCGCCGTCGTTCGGCGTCGAGTACTACACGCGCCTAGACATGGCCCTCGCGGCCGTGGACGCGGGGCTGCTCGACGAAGACAAGGGCCCGATGGCCTACGCGGTGCTCAAGGACCTGCCCAAGGCCTTCCCGCAGTAGTCTTGCCCCGCACTCCGCGCTCCCCGTGATCGAGGTCCACGGCCTCTCCAAGCACTTCAAGGTGCACAAGCGGCCGCCGGGCCTCGGCGCGGCGCTGCGTTCGCTCGTCCATCGCAGCTACGAGACCGTGCGCGCGGTCGAGGACGTGACGTTCTCGATCGCCGCGGGCGCGCGCGTGGGGTTCCTCGGGCCGAACGGCGCCGGCAAGACCACGACGCTCAAGGTGCTCGCGGGCCTCCTGCACCCCACGGCCGGTCAGGTGCGCGTGCTCGGGCGCGTGCCGCAGAAGCGCGAGCGCGAGCTGCTCTCGCAGATCACGCTCGTCATGGGGCAGAAGCAGCAGCTCCTGTGGGACCTTCCGCCGTCGGAGACGTTCGCGATGAACCGCGCGATCTACGACCTCGACGCGCGCACGGCCGAGGAGACGCTCGCGGAGCTGGTGAAGCTGCTCGAGATCGAGGACATCATCGGCAAGCCCACGCGCAAGCTGTCGCTCGGCGAGCGCATGAAGGCCGAGCTCGCGGCGGCGCTCCTGCACCGGCCGAAGGTGCTGTTCCTCGACGAGCCGACGATCGGGCTCGACATCGGCATGCAGGCGACGGTGCGGCGGTTCATCCGCGAGTACAACGAGCGCTTCGGCGCGACCGTGATCCTGACGAGCCACTACATGGACGACGTGGCGGCGCTGTGTCCGCGCATCATCGTCATCGACAAGGGGCAGCTCACGTTCGACGGCGCGCTCGACGAGCTCGTGCATCGCATGCGGCCGAGCAAGCGCGTGCGCGTGCGGCTGTCGCGGCCCGTCGCGCGCGAGGACGCGGCGCGCTTCGGCACGGTGGTGGCGCTCGCGGACGGCGAGGTGACGCTCGACGTGGACAAGGCCGACGTCGCCGCGTGCCTGAGCGCGATGCTCGGCGCGCTGCCGTGCATGGACCTCACGGTCGAGGACCCGCCGCTCGAGGAGGTGGTGCAGGACCTGTTCGAGCGCACCCGCGCCGCGAAGGCAACGTGAGGGCGCTGCGCGCGCTGCCGACCCTCCTGCGCATCGGCGTCGCCGAGACGGTCGCGTACCGCGGCGAGTTCATCGTCTGGATGCTGACGACGACGATGCCGCTCGTGATGCTCGCGCTCTGGACGGCCGTCGCGCGCGAGACGCCGATCCCCGGCTTCGGCGCCGGCCAGCTCACGAGCTACTACCTCGCGACGCTCGTCGTCCGGCAGCTCACGGGCAACTGGATCGTTTGGGAGCTCAACTACGAGATCCGCCTCGGCACGCTGTCGATGCGCCTCTTGCGGCCCTTGCACCCGCTGTGGCAGTACGCGGGGCAGCACATGTCGGCCGTGCCCATGCGCGCGCTGGTGTCGGCGCCGATCGTGGCGCTGACGATGGCGATCGTGGGTACGGGGGCGTTCACGCACGACGCGGTGCTGCTCGGGTCCTTCGCGCTGTCGGTCGCGCTCGCGTGGGCGCTGAACTTCCTGGCGATGTCGCTGCTCGGCCTGCTTGCTTTGTATACGGAGCAATCGCTCTCGGCCTTCGACGTGTTCTTCGGCATCTTCGGCGTGCTGTCCGGCTACCTCATCCCGCTCGAGCTCCTGCCCGGCTGGGTGCGCGCGGTCGCGTCGTGGCTGCCGTTCCGCGGGATGCTGGGGCTGCCGGTGGAGCTCGCGTGCGGGCGGCTCGGCCACGCGGAGGCGGCCTCGGCGATCGCGCTGCAGGCGGGCTGGGTGGCGATCCTGCTCGTCGCGACGCTCGGCACGTGGCGGCGCGCGCTGCGGCGCTTCGAGGCGCTGGGAGGATAGGGCGATGGCCGCCACGCGCGTCGCCACCGCCCAGCTCCGCGTCGCGCTCGCGCGCGCGCTGCAGTACCGCGTGGACTTCATCGTGCGCGGGATGGTGGCGACGTTCTGGGTGTTCTGGAACGTCGTGCCGCTCATGGTCGTGTTCCACGGCCGGCAGAGCGTGGCCGGCTGGACGTTCGACGAGGCGCTCGTGGTCATGGCGTGGTTCCAGCTCTGCAAGGCGGTGCTCGAGGGTGTCGTCAACCCGGGCCTGGTCGCCGCGGTCGAGCACATCCGCCTCGGCACCCTCGACTTCGTCCTGCTCAAGCCCGCGGACGCGCAGCTCCTCCTGTCGACGGCGCAGATCGAGCCGTGGCGCGCGATGGACGTCCTCGGCGCGATGGTGCTCCTCGTGCGCGCGTTCTGGGGCCTCGGCCACGCGCCCGAGCCGGCGCACGTGGGGGTCGCGGTGGCGCTCCTCCTCGGCTCGGTGGCCACGCTCTACTCGATCGGGATCCTCGCGGTGTCGGTCGCGTTCTGGGTCGTGCGCATCGGGAACCTCACCTACCTCTTCAACGCGATCTTCGACGCGGGGCGCTGGCCGGTGCAGGTCTTCCGCGGCTTCTGGCGCATGTTCTTCACGTTCGTGATCCCGCTCGGCCTGATGACCACGTACCCGGCGATGGCGCTCCTCGGCAAGCTCGAGTCGCGCTCGGCCCTCGGCGCGCTCGGCGGCGCGGCGGCGTTCCTGGTCATCTCGCGCGTCGTCTTCCGGCGCGCGCTGCGGCACTACAGCTCCGCGTCGAGCTAGCGAGATCAAAGCATGTAAGATGCGCGCGTGGAGGGGCTCGCGCAGATCCGCGGGACGGCGCTCATGTCGCTGCGCGCGTACGTCGAGACCACATACGGCGCGGAGGGCTTCGCGCGCGTCCTCGCGGTGCTGTCGGCCGAGGACCGCGACCCTTTCGAGCACATCGTGCTTCCGACCGAGTGGTACCCGGTGCAGACCTTCATCCGCGCCGTCGACGTGGCCACCGAGCGCTTCGGGCCGGACTTCCCCGAGCGCTACGGCGAGTTCGGCGCGGAGTACGAGATCGGCAGCTTCTTCCGCTTCATCCTGCGCTTCTCGAACCCGGGCTGGCTGTTCGACCGCGGCATCAAGGTCTGGCGCGGAACGCACAGCTCGGGCACCTGGGAGCTCGAGCGCGGCGAGCGCTACGTGCGCGGGGCCCTCTCGAACTTCGCGATCCTGAACCCGCGCTACTGCAAGGTGCTCGCGGGCTGGTTCCGGCGCGCGGCGCTGATGACGGGCGCGAAATCGGTCAAGATCGAGCACCCGCAGTGCCGCTGCAAGGGCGCGCCGGCCTGCTCCTTCGAGCTCTCCTGGTAGAGCGATTCGTCACCTCTCGGAGAAGAGAACGCCAGGGCCGCCAGGCACGCCAGTCGGACATCGCCTGGCTGTCGCGGCGAGTAGCCGGCGGTCGTGCAGGGAACGACGCTGGCCGGGCGCAGCGGCAGCCACAAGCCGGGCTGGCGGCCCTTGCGGCCCTGGCGTTCTCCTTTCCGTGGCCCGGCGGAGATATATCCGCTCAGGCGGATGTGTAGAATCATGAGGGCGGCCCTTGCGGCCCTGGCGTTCTCTCGATCCCGCTACTCGTCGTCGTCAGCGCCCTGGCCGCGCTCGCGGTTGGCCATGCGCGAGAGGGTGCGGCGGTCGACGCCGAGGATCTCGGCGGCGCGCGTGCGGTTGCCGCCGGTGCGCTCGAGGACGCGGCTGACGTAGCGGCGCGTGAGCTCGTCGAGCGTCGGCCAGTCGTCGGCGGGGGCGGCCTGCGGCAGGGGCTGCGGCGAGGTCCCGGCGCGTACGTCCTCGGGCAGGTCGTCCTTGACGATGCCCCCCGGGCGGGCGACGGCGAGCGCGCGCTGCACCACGTTCTCGAGCTCGCGCACGTTGCCGGGCCAGGCGTACGCGCAGAGCGCCGCGAGGGCGTCAGGCGCCACGGGCGGCACGGCCACGCCGGCCTTCTCGGCGGCGATCGCGAGGAAGTGCGCCACGAGCGGCGGGATGTCCTCGCGGCGATCGCGCAGCGGGGGCACGCGCAGGGTGACGACGTTGAGGCGGTAGTAGAGGTCGCTGCGGAACTGGCCCGTGGCGACGAGGGGCTCGAGATCGCGGTTGGTGGCGCCGATGACGCGCACGTCGACCTTGACCGGGCCGCCGCCGACGCGGCGGATCTCGCCCTCCTGCAGGACGCGCAGGAGCTCGCCCTGCATCTTCGGCGAGACGTGGCCGATCTCGTCGAGGAACAGCGTGCCGTTCGTGGCCTCCTCGAACAGGCCCCGCCGGTCGGCCACCGCGCCGGTGAAGGCGCCGCGCACGTGGCCGAAGAGCTCGCTCTCGAGGAGCGTCTCGGGGAGCGCCGCGCAGTTGACGGCCACGAAGGGACCCGCCGCGCGCGTGCTGCGCGCGTGGACCGTGCGCGCGACCAGCTCCTTGCCGCTGCCGCTCTCGCCGATGACGAGCACCGTGATGCTCGAGGCCGCGATCTGCGCGATCGTCTTGTAGAGCTCGATCATCGGCGCGGCGTGCGCGACCACGGCGCCGGCGCGGTGCGGGCGGCCGTCGGGGCGCGCGCGGGTCTCCCCGAGGCGGGCGCGCTCGATGGCGTGCTCGAGCGTCGCGCGCAGCTTGCGCACGTCGAGGGGCTTGGTGACGTAGTCGTACGCCCCCTTGTCGACCGCGCGCATGGCGGCGTCGACGTCGCCGAAGGCCGTCATGAGCACGATGGGCACCGCGTCGCCCGCGCGGCGGAAGGCCTCGAGCACGTCGAAGCCGCCGGCCTGCGGCATCTGCACGTCCGACACGACGGCGTCGAGGCCGTGGCGCGTGCCCGCGAGCGCGATGGCGTGGCTGCCATCGTCGACCTCCCGCACGTCGTAGCCGGACTGCGCCAGCACCTGCGCCAGCAGCCCGCGCGCCTCGTCGTCGTCGTCGACGAGCAAGACGACGGGCCTTCTCGCGGCGCGCTCGGTCACGTCACTTGCTCGGCGGCACGAAGATCGTGGTCAGGAGGAAGTCGTGCGAGCCCTCGACGTCCTGGGGACCCATCGGGATCTCGAAGCCGTTGACCTTCTCGCGCGCGCAGCGGATGGAGTTCGGGTGCGCGAGCAGCGTCCCGAACATCTCGGGCGGCGACGACATCCTGACCTTGCCGCCGCGCGCCTCCACGTGCAGGCGGATCATCGCGCTGTCCATCGCCTGCGGGGGCACGCCGCGGAAGCACTCGCCGACGAGGTGGTAGAAGCGCGCCTCGACGGCGTTCTTCGTGAACGGCTTGATCGGCGGCGGCGCGCGCTCGGGGATGCGGTTCGTGATGCCGACGGCGCGCTCCTCGGGCGTGGGATCGCGGTACTTCACGGCGCCCGTGAACATCGGCCTGACCTCGGGGGCCCCACCGGCGCCCGCGTCGGGCAGCACGGCGCGCGGGCGGAGCTGGAACTTCGGCTTGCCGGCGGCCGCCACCGGCGCGTCCGGGCTCTCGGCGGGCTTCTTGAGCTGCCAGATGAGGAGCGCGGCGAGGCCGGCGAGCGTGATGCCCCCGAGCGCGAGTGCGATCTTGCTGCTCTTTCCGGCCGAAGGCATTCCCTCTCCTTACACCAGGATGACCTCGCCGGCCACCACGCGACGGAGACCGTCGGCGGTCTCGAGCCGGAGCGCCCCGTCGTCGTCCAACCCGGCGATGCGCCCGTGCATTCCCTCGGCGGTGCGGATCTCCCGACCGAGGCCCACGAGCCGCGGCGTCACCGCGGCCACGACGGGGGTGGGGCCGTCGGCGAGGAAGCGGTCGATCCAGACCTCGAGCCGGCCGAGCACGCTCGCGAGCGCGTCGGTGCGGTCGTGCTCGTGGCCCGTCTCGAGCAGGAGCGAGGTCGCGATGGCCGCGATCTCCGGCGGCAGCTCGCGCTGGTTCACGTTCAGGCCCACGCCGACGATGGCGAACGAGAGGCCCGCGCTCGAGGTCGCGCTCTCGACGAGGATGCCCGAGAGCTTGCGTGGGGCGTGGACGGGCCCGGCCGCGCTACCCGAGGCGAGGACGTCGTTCGGCCACTTGACCCCCGCGCGCACCCCGGCGGCCTCGGCGGCCTCGGCGACGGCGAGCCCGCAGGCGAGCGCGATCGGCGGGAGCGCCGCGGGCGTGAGCTGCGGGCGCAGCAGGATGGAGAAGTAGAGGTTCGCGCCGGCCGGTGACTGCCACACGCGGCCCTGCCGGCCGCGCCCGGCCGTCTGCCGGTCGGCCACGAGGACGAAGCCGTGCGGCGCGCCGCTCCGCGCGAGCCTGCCGATCTCGTCGCTGGTGGAGGTCGTCTCGCCGAGCGCGGCGAAGCCGGCCTTGCCGAGCCAGCGGGTCTCGAGGCGGAGCGGGGTCTCGAGGAGGTCGGCCGGTGCGATGGCTACTTCTCTGGGGCGAGCTCGAGCTCGAGCGAGAGGTCCACGGCGCGCGCGGAGTGCGTGAGCGCGCCCGACGAGATGAGGTCCACGCCGAGCGCGCACAGGCGCGGGATGCGCTCGAGCGTCACGCCCCCGGAGACCTCGACGAGCGCGCGGCCGCCCACGCGGCGGACCGCCTCACCGACGTCGGCGTCGCCCATGTTGTCGAGGAGGACGATCTCGGCCTTCGCGGCGAGGGCCTCGTCGAGCTCGGCCAGCGTCTTGACCTCGACCTCGATGCGAAGGGGATGCGGCGCATGCGCACGTGCACGCGCGACGGCCGCCGCGACGCCGCCCGCCGCGACCACGTGGTTGTCCTTGATGAGGATGCCGCTCGCGAGGTCCGCGCGGTGGTTGGCGCAGCCGCCCGCGACCACGGCTGCCTTCTCGAGCGCCCGCCAGCCGGGCGTCGTCTTGCGCGTGTCGACCACGCGCGTCTTCGAGCCCTTGCACGCCTCGGCGTAGCGGCGCGCCTGAGTGGCCACGCCCGAGAGGCGCTGCAGGAAGTTGAGCGCGGTGCGCTCGGCGCCGAGGAGCGCGGCCGCGCTGCCGGTCACCTCGAAGGGGCGGTCGCCCGGCGCGAGCGCATCCCCGTCCTTGTTGCGGCGCACAAAACGGCCCCTGGCATCGACGCGCTCGAACACGCGCTCGGCCAGGTCGAGGCCGAAGAGCACGAGCGGCTCCTTGGCCAGGGCATACGCGGAGGCGGCCAGGCCCGGCGCCACGACGGCCTCGGTGGTGACGTCTCCTCGGCCGAGGTCCTCCTCGAGGGCGAGCTCGATCAGGCGTTCGACGTGCGGTGCGAGCATCGGCATGCGGTGGGCTCCGGGGTCACCAGCGCTCGATGGGCCAGCCCGTGCGGCGGGCGTGGCGCCGGAGGCGCGGATCGGGGTTGACGACCACCGGCTTGCCGGCGCGGGCCAGCATCGGCAGATCGGTGTAGCTGTCCGAGTAGAAGAAGCTCTGGCCGAGGTCGACGCCGTGCTCGAGGGCGAAGCGCTCGGCCCAGTAGATCTTGCCGCGGCCGAAGCACACGGGGCGCTCGATGCGGCCGGTGAAGCGGCCCGCCTCGACGCCGAGGCGCGTGCAGAGCACGTGCGGGATGTCGAGGACGCGCGCGAGCTGCTCGGTCACGTACGGCGTGGACGACGACAGGATCGCGAGCACGTGGCCCTCGGCGCGGTGGTGCTCGACCGCGGCGCGCGCGCTCGGCGTGATCGACGGCACGAGCTCCTCGAGGAACTCGGTGCACTTCTGCCACATCGCGGCCTCGTCCTCACCGTGCATGCCCGCGACCACGCGCTCGGAGATGCGGGCGTAGTCGAGCACGCCGAAGCGATACTCGAGCAGCCACCCGACGGCGCGCAGCGTGCGGTACGTCGAGATCTCCCCGCGGCGCCGCAGGAATCGTACCCACCGCTCGCCCGAGTTGCAGGCGAGCAGCGTCCGGTCCATGTCGAAGAAAGCGGCGACGCGGCGCACCTCGGGAGCCTATCAGGCTTCAGGCTTCAGGCTTCAGGCTTCAGGCTTCAGGCTTCAGGCTTCAGGCTTCAGGCTTCAGGCTTCAGGCTTCAGGCTCGGAGCTCGTGATCGGATCCGTTCCGGCCGAAGCCCGAAGCCCGTAGCCCTCTGATTGTGGTCCGCCGTCCGCTGGACCATGATCGGCGGGATGGAGTTCAGCGTCGCCCAGACGCTCCTTCGCATCGCGAGCGCGGCCGAGCGCTTCGAGGTCCGGCGGGAGCTGGGCGCCGGCGGCATGGGCGTCGTCTGCGAGGCGTTCGACAAGCAGGAGGGGCGCACGGTCGCGCTCAAGACCCTGCGGCCAGGCGACGAGCGGAACCTCCTGCGCCTCAAGCACGAGTTCCGCGCGCTCTCGGGCGTGCACCACCCGAACCTCGTCACGCTCTACGAGCTGCTGTCCATCGGCGACGAGGTCTTCTTCACGATGGAGCTCATCGAGGGCGTGCCGCTCCTCGCGTGGCTCGGCGTCGAGGGCGCGGACGAGCCGGACCCGCAGACGGCCCCGACGGTGCAGCTCCCGGGCGCCACGACACCCGAGCCGCGGCACCGGCGCACCTCGGGCGGGGTGCCCCGCTACGATCCGGCGCGCCTGCGCGACGCGCTGCGCCAGCTCGCCGAGGGCGTCGCGGCGCTGCACGAGGCGGGGATCCTGCACCGCGACCTCAAGCCGTCGAACGTGCTCGTGACGGCCGAGGGCCGGCTCGTGCTGCTCGATTTCGGGCTCGCCACCGCGCTCGCGGGCGACAGGTTCGACGGCCACGACGTGCTCGCCGGCACGATCGACTACATGTCGCCCGAGCAGGCGGCGCGCGAGCCGCTCGGCCCGCCGAGCGACTGGTACGCGTTCGGCGTGATCCTGTATCGCGTCCTCACGGGGCGGATGCCGTTCCTGGGGGGCGTCGCCGACGTGCTGCAGGACAAGCAGCGCTTCGAGCCGCCGCCGCCCGCAGAGGTCGCGGCCGGCGTGCCCGACGACCTCGCCGCGCTCGCGGGGGAGCTCCTGCGCCTGCGACCAGAGGCCCGGCCCACGGGCACGGACGTGCTGCGGCGCCTCGGCAGCGCGGAGGCGGCCTCGGCCGGCGGGTCGCGCTCGACCTCGGGCGTGCCGGTGTTCGTGGGGCGCACGCGCGAGCTCGCGCTCCTCGAGGGGGCGCTCGCCGACGCGCGCGAGGGCACGGTCCTCGTGCAGCTCTCGGCCCAGAGCGGCGTCGGCAAGTCGGCCCTCGAGCAGCGCTTCCTCGAGCGCGTCGAGGCCGAGGGCGCGCTCGTCCTGCAGGGCCGCTGCTACGAGCGCGAGCACGTGCCGTACAAGGCGCTCGACGCGGTGGTGGATCAGCTCAGCCAGTACCTGGCGCGGCTGCCGCGGGCGGAGGCCGACGCGCTCGTGCCGGCCGACGCGTCCGCGCTCGCGCGGGTCTTCACGGTGCTGCGGCAGGTGGACGCGATCGCCGAGGCGCCGCGCGTCGCGCTCGCGGGCCTCGGCTCCCACGGCCTCCGCCTGCGGGCGTTCGGCGCCCTCCGCGAGCTCCTCATGCGCCTGGCCCTCACTCGCTCCCTCGTGATCGCGCTCGACGATCTGCAGTGGGGCGACGCGGACGGGGGCGCGCTCCTCGCCTCGCTCGTCCGGCCCCCCGACGCGCCGGCGATGCTCGTGCTGCTCTGCGCCCGCGCGGAGGAGCAGGACGGTGCGTTCTTCTCCGCCTTCGAGGCCCACGCGCAGGGCGCGCTCCTCGATCGCCGGGCGCTCGCGCTCGGGCCCCTCGCCGAGGCGGAGTCCGTCGAGCTCGCGGCGACGCTGCTCGGCTCGGCCGACCCGGGGCAGGTGCGCGCGCGCCGCATCGCGGCGGAGGCCGGCGGGAGCCCCTTCTTCATCGGCCAGCTCGCGCGCTACACGCGGGACGAGCCCGGGGGCCAGACGCCCACGCTCGAGACGCTGCTCCGGCTGCGGCTCCTCCGCCTGCCGGACGAGGCGCTGCGCCTCCTGCGCGTCATCGCGGTGGCGGGGCGCCCGCTCGCGCAGGCGGTGGCGATGCGCGCGGCCGACGTCGAGGGCCCTGGCGCGCTCGCGCTCCTCAAGGCGGGCTCGCTCGTGCGGGCGCGGGGCGGCGCGGAGCCGCGCGTGGAGGCCTACCACGACCGCATCCGCGAGGCCGCTCAGGGGCTCATCACGCCCGAGGAGCTGCCGCACCTGCACGGCCGGCTCGCGCGCGCGCTCGAGGCGATCCCCGACGCCGATCCGGAGGCGCTCGCGCTCCACCTTCGCGGCGCCGGCGACGACGCCCGGGCCGCGGAGCTCGCGATCCGTGCGGCCGATCGCGCCGCCGAGGCGCTCGCGTTCGCGCGCGAGGCGCAGCTCCTGCGGCTCGCCATCGAGCTCTCACCCGACGACCGCGACGCGCTGCGCGCGCTGCGGGTGCGCCGCGGGCACGCGCTGTCGAACGCGGGTCGTGGCCGCGAGGCGTCGACGGCGTTCCTCGAGGCCTCCGAAGGAGCGCCCTCCGCGGAGCGCCTCGACCTCCGGCGCCGCGCCGCCGAGGAGCTCCTCCGGGCCGGCCATCTCGAGGAGGGCCGGCGGCTCCTCGACACCGTGCTCGAGGCGTTCGGCGCGCCGCTCGCGCGGACCCGCGGCCGCGCGCTCGCCTCCCTCGTGTTGCGCCGCACCATGGTCCGGGTGCGCGGGCTCGGCTGGAAGCCGCGCGACGAGAGCCAGATCCCGCGCGAGGACCTGGCGCGCATCGACCTCGGCTACGCGGTGGCGACCGGCCTCGGCATGGTGGACCACATCCTCGCGGCGGACTTCGCGGCCCGCCACCTCATCGCGACCCTGCGCGCGGGCGAGCCGCTGCGCATCCAGCGCGCCCTCGCGGCGGAGGCGGCGCTGCGATCGCTGGCCGGCAAGTCGTCGCTCGCCCGCTGCGAGGCGGTGCTCGGCGAGATGGACCGCATCGCGGAGCAGCTCGGCACGCCGACGGCGCGCGCGCTCGCGATCGGTGTGCGCGGCATCGTCTCCTTCAACGTCGGACGCGTGCGCGAGGCGCTGGCGCTCTCGAGCGAGGCGGCCGCGCTCTTCCGCGAGCGCTGCCCCGGCTACGCGTGGGAGCTCGGGACCGCGCACATGTTCGTCCTGTTCGGGCTCTCGCTCGTCGGCGAGATGGACGAGGTGTCGGTGCGCCTGCCGGCCCTGCTCGAGGAGGCCGAGGCCCGCGGCGACCTCTACAACATCGTCAACCTGCGCACCGCCTGCGGGTACCTGCCGTACCTCATCCGCGACGACGCGCTCGGCGGCCACGTGGATCTCGACGACGTGATCGCGCGCTGGCCGGCGCGGACGTTTCAGTTCCCCCACTTCAACGCGGCCGTGTCGCACGCCTACCTCGACATCATGGCGGGCTTCGGCGCGGCGGCGCTCGAGCGCCTCGACCGGTGCGGCAAGGAGATCCGGTCGGGGGGCTTCCTGCGCGTGCAGACGCTGCGCGTGAGCCTGTCGTCGGCGCGGCTGCGCGCGCACCTCGTCGAGCACGAGCGCGGCGGCAAGCCCGAGCACCTCGCCGCCGCCGCCGTCGAGGCCAGGCGCCTCGAGCGCGAGGGGGTCGAGTACGCGAGCGCGCTCGCGACCCTCGGCCGGGCGGCCATCGCCTATCGCTCGGGCGACGAGGCGCGCGCGCTCCGCATCCTCTCGGACGCGGAGGCAGCCTGCGAGGACGTCTCGTTCGGCCTCTACGCCATCGCGTCACGCCGCCGCCGCGGTCAGCTCCTCGGCGGGGACGAGGGGCGCGCGATGGTGGACGCGTGCGATCGCCTCGTGCGGGCGCAGCGGTTCAAGAGCCTCGAGAGCTTCTACCGGCTCTGGGCGCCGGGCTTCGACGAGCCCGGCACGCCCCAGAAGTAGTAGCCGCGACCGCGCGGCGGATAGGTGTACGTGCCGTAGGTCCACGTCCAGGTCGGATCGAGCGGCGCCACCATCTCGCGCAGCTCCGCCTCCGTATAGACGCGCATCGTGCTGACGAGGCCGTCGAATGTCCCGCACAGCAGGGCAATCGGCGTCGCCCACGTCAGGAAGGCCTTCTGCAGGCGATCACGCGGGCTCAGGAGCGGGTTCGCGAGCAGCGCGGGCAGGCCGGCCAGGCCGAAGTTCAGGAACTGCCGCGGATCGCGCTCGAAGCCCTCCGAGATGAACACGCCGCTCGAGCCGCGCACGGCGTCCGCCAGGATCGCGCGCGCGAGCGCGGGTGGGAAGTGGTGGAACACGTTGATGATGGTACGGGCGCGCCCCGTGGCCACGGCCGGGGGGATCGCGGTTGCGTCCACGGGCTCGGGCACGAAGTCGATCGCGTCGGGCGCGGCGGCGCGCACCTTCTGCCAGCTCTCGACGCGCGGCTGCAGGTCCGTCAGCAGGAACCGCGGCGGCTTGCCCCCGCGCGCGCGGATCTCCGAGACGATGATCGCGGCCGGCCCGCCCGCCCCGGCGCCGAGGTCGAGGATCTCGCGCGTGCCGGCGGCGGAGAGGAACGCCTCGAGCGGATCCACGAGGCCGCCGAGGATGTGCCCCCACGCGAGGGTGCGCGACAGCGTCTCGATGATGGCCTCCTTCAGCACGGCCGGCGCGCGAGGGTGATCGTTGAACTCGAAGAGCTGGAGGCGAGGGAGCGACATGCGGCAGTTCTACCCCGTCGGGGGTACGCTGCGCGCATGATCGCACTCCTCCTCCTGCTGCTGGCGGCACCCGCACCGGTGGAGCCCGCGCCCGAGCTCGTCGAGGCCACGATCGCCGACCTCGCCCATCGCATGACCGACGGGCGAGAGACCGCGCGCTCGCTGGTGGACAAGTACCTCGCACGCATCGCGGCGCTCGACGCGTCCGGCCCGCGGCTGCGCAGCATCCTCGAGGTGAGCTCCGCGGCGCGTGCGGAGGCGGACGCCCTCGATCGCGAGCGCAAGACGCGCGGGCCACGCGGGCCGCTGCACGGCATCCCGATCGTGCTCAAGGACAGCATCGAGGCGGCCGCGCCCCTGCACACCACGGCAGGCTCGACGGCGCTCGAGGGCGTCGTCGCGCCCGCCGACGCGTTCGTCGTCACGCGCCTGCGCGCAGCCGGCGCCGTCATCCTCGGCAAGGCGAACCTCTCCGAGTGGGCGAACATCCGCTCGACGCACTCCTCGAGCGGATGGAGCGCGCTCGGCGGCCAGACGAGGAACCCGTACGCGATCGACCGGAGCCCGTCGGGCTCGAGCTCCGGCTCCGCGGTCGCCGTCGCGGCGAACCTGGCTGCCGCGGCGGTCGGCACCGAGACCGACGGCTCCATCGTCTCGCCCGCGCAGGTCAATGGCGTGGTCGGCCTCAAGCCGACGCTCGGCCTCGTCAGCCGCAGCGGCATCGTCCCGATCGCCTCGAGCCAGGACACGGCCGGGCCGATGGCGCGCACGGTGACGGACGCCGCGATCCTGCTCGGCGCGATGGTGGGCGTCGATCCCTCCGATCCGGCGACGCGCGACGCCGAGCGCCTCGGAAGGCGCGACTACCGGCCGTTCCTCGACGCCAAGGGCCTGCGCGGCGCGCGCATCGGCGTCGTGCGCGGAAAGCTCTGGGGCTACAGCCCCGCCGCCGATCGCGTCGCCGAGGCCGCCCTCGCGGTCCTGCGCGCGCAGGGCGCGGTCATCGTCGATCCGGTCGAGCTGCCCATGCTGGCCGAGCTCGATCCGGGCGAGCTCGAGGTGCTGCTCTTCGAGCTCAAGGCGGAGCTGGCGCGCTACCTGGCGCGGCTCGGGCCTGCCGCGCCCGTGCGCACGCTCGGTGACGTCATCCGCTGGAACACGCAGCACGCCGACCGCGAGCTCGTGCACTTCGGCCAGGAGCTGTTCGAGCTGGCGGCGGCGAAGGGCTCGCTCGAGGATCCGGCCTACCGTGCGCACCGCGAGCGCATCAAGCGGCGCGCAGGCCGCGAGGGCATCGACGCGCTCATGGATCGCCACAGGCTCGACGCGCTCGTGGCGCCGACCGGCGGGCCCGCGTGGCTCATCGACCTCGTGAGCGGCGACGCCCCCTCGGGGAGCGCCTCGAGCATGGCCGCGGTGGCGGGCTATCCGCACATCACGGTGCCCGCGGGCCATTTCCGGGGCCTGCCGCTCGGCCTCTCGTTCTTCGGGCGCGCCTTCAGCGAGCCGGTGCTGATCAAGCTCGCCTACGCCTACGAGCAGGCCTCGCACGCGCGCCGTGCGCCGCGCTACTTGCCGACGGTGGAGCTGCCGGGGCCGAGGTGAGCGTCCGGGCGGGTGCGCTACCCGCCCGAGACGAACAAGGCCAGGTCGAAGTCCGTCCGGGCGAGCACTCGGCCGTCTGGGAGCAGGATGGCGTCCCGCGGACCCGATCCCTTCGACGGGCATCATCGAGGGGAACTCCCGGGCAGCGCTGGTTCCGCGCGCCCCTCGCTCGGTGAGGGGCCGCTCCCCGCTCCCTCCGCGCTGGTGGCGGCAGCCCCTCCACGAGGCCCTCGAGGCTTCCGCCGCAGGCAGGCAAGCGCGTCTGCCAGCGTGGGTCAGTCTGTGCCAGGCATCCGGCGGATTCACCCGATCCATGATTGAAATCGGATGACTGTCGACGTGCTCATGTCGGCACGGTCGGTGCACTGGTCGTGGGCAGACGCTCGCAAGCGGAGGATCGAAGATGCTCACTCGACGAATTGGATTCGCACTCCTGTCATCCCTGTCCCTGGCGGGCGGATGGGCTTGCTCCGACGACACCAGCAAGGCGCCCCACGAGGGGCCCGGCACCAGTCAGACCTCGTCGCTCATGCGGCGCGCGACGAGCTGCGAGGATCTCGAGGCCGCGCTCAAGGACGACATGCGCGAGCGGCTGCGCGCCGCGATGCGCGCGCAATCCGACAGCGGAGGCGGCGGCCTCGGCTGGGGCGTCGGCGGCTCCGCTGGCGGCTGGGACGGCGGCTTCGGCGGCGGCGTCGCGGGCGCGGCCGGCTCGTGGAGCGGCTCGGGCGGCGCGGGTGGCGGGAGCTGGGGGAGCTCCGGCGCGGGCGGCGGCTTCGGCGATCCGTCGGGCGGCTCCGCCGGCTCGGCCGGCGGCGGCGCGGCGCCTCCGGGATCGTTCACCGATACCAACACGCAGGTCCCCGGCGTCGACGAGCCCGACTTCGTCAAGACCGACGGCGACCGCATCTACCTCCTGCGCGCCGGGCGCCTGCACGTGATCAAGGCGTGGCCGGCGACGGAGCTCTCGGCAGCGACGTCGGTCGAGATCGAGGGCGCGCCGTTCGAGATGTTCCTGCAAGGCGCGTCGGGCACGGCGAGCCAGCGCGTCGTCATCTACTCGCGCGTGGACGGCGCTGGTGTCTACCAGGCCGCGGGCGTCGAGCCCCCCGGTGCCGGCGGCTACGCCGGCGCGGCCGGCGCGGGCGGGTTCGCGGGCGGCTTCGGCGGTGGCGCGGGCGGCGTCGGCGGGGGCTGGACGGGCAGCCCCGATCCGGGCTTCTACGGCGGCCCCGTGCTCATCAAGGTGACCGTGCTCTCGGTGGCCTCGGGCGCGCCTGCGGTCGAGCACGAGCAGTACCTCGAGGGCAGCTACGTCTCCGCGCGCCGCGACGGCGACCACGTGCGCACCGTGCTGCAGGTCGACCGCAAGGGGCCCGAGCTGCGCCTGTGGCCGACCGAGGCGGATCGCGAGAAGGCGCTCCTGCTCGTCCTCGAGCAGCTCTCCGAGTCCGACCGCCACGTCCGCGACATCCCGAGCGCCGAGCTCGACCGCATGGTCGACGACGCGCTCGGCGAGGTGATGGTCCTCGAGAACGAGGCGCTCATCGCCCGCATGTCCTACAAGGACTGGCTGCCGCGGACCTTCCGCAAGTCCGGCCAGGTCACGGCCAGCGCCGTCGCGTGTGACCAGTTCTTCCTGCCCAGGGCCGGCACCACGCAGCCCGGCATCACGCACGTCTCGCCGCTCGACCTCGCGCACCTCTCGGCCACCGACGACGGCACCGCGATCCTCGGCGTCGCCGACACGGTCTACGAGAACGCCACCTCGATGATCCTCGCCAGCAACTGGGCCGAGTACACGCCGACGGGCGTCTCGCAGAAGACGTTCCTCCACCACTTCGCGCTCGAGGGCGGGCCCACGCCGGCCTACAAGGCGTCGGGCTCGGTCAATGGAGCGATCTACGGCCAGTTCGCGCTCGACGAGAAGGATGGCTTTCTGCGCGTCGTGACCACGAGCGGCGAGCGCTGGGGCGCCGAGGGCACGGCGAACCACCTGTTCGTCCTCAAGGCCAACGGCGACGCGCTCGAGCAGATCGGCGACGCGGGCGTGCTGGCGCGCGGCGAGACCGTCTACTCGGCCCGCTTCGTCGGCAACACGGCCTACATCGTCACGTTCCGCCAGACCGACCCGCTGTTCGTCATCGACCTCGCGGACCCGACGCACCCGCGCCTGCTCGGCGAGCTGCACATCCCGGGCTTCTCCGAGTACATGCAGCCGCTCGACGCGACGCACCTTCTGACCGTGGGCCGCGACGCGGACCCGACGACCGGCTGGCAGCAGAACGTCGCGCTCCAGATCTTCGACGTCTCGAACCCGACGGCCCCGGCGGTCGCGCACCGCTTCGTGTTCGACCAGGAGGGTTCCACGCAGGGCTCGAGCTCGCACAAGGCGGTCTCGTACTTCGCGGACCGTGGCCTGCTGGCGCTGCCGTTCGTCGCGCAGATCTACGACCAGAACACCGGCTTCGTGCGCGTCGAGAGCACGCTCGAGCTCCTGCGCGTCTCGGTCCAGAGCGGCTTCGCGCGGGTCGGCGCGATGAGCGGCAAGCCCCTCATGTCGAACGCCGAGCAGGACCCGAGCTACTCGTGCTCGCCCGGCTTCGACGGCACGGGCGGCGGCTCCACGTTCCAGCGCGGCATCTTCCGCGACGACGTGCTCTTCGCGGTGGCCGCGGACGGCGTGGTCGCAGCGCGCATCGACGACGTCGGCACGCCGCTCGGCGTGCTCCGCCTCGCCGACCCGGCCGAGGTCCCGCCCTGGTGCTGGCCGAACGGCGGCTTCGGCGGCTTCGGTGGCTGCACGGGTGGTGAGGCAGGATGCGGCGGCGGCGGCTGGGGTGGCGGCGGCGCGGGGGGCGGCTGGGGCGGCGACGGCGGCATCGCCGGCGCGGGCGGCGGCGGGTTCGGCGGCGGCGAGGCCGGCGCGGGCGGCTTCGGCGGTGGCGCGGGCGGCTTCGGCGGCTCTGCCGGTGCCGGCGCGACCGGCGGCGGCGGCGGCTCGTAGTGTTTCACTCATCACACCATCCTCTGTAGCGACGCGCGCGCAGGTGTCGTATGAAGAGGCCTCGCCGCCAGGTACACGAACCGGGGCGAGGTGCGACACATGCGGCTACGCGCATCCGTCGATAGCGCCCTCCTTCCTTCAGAGCTGCAGGTCCACTCGCTCCGGGTGCGGGAGGCGCTGTCCGAGCCCTTCACCATCGAGGCCGAGCTCGACTGCGAGGACCCCGACGTCGATCTCGAGAAGCTCCTCGGCACGACGCTCGGCGTCCTTCTCGAGGACCTCGACGAGGGCGCCGACCCCCTCCGCTTCCACGGCATCGTCGATGAGGCCGAGCACCTCGGCACCCGCGGCGGGGACAAGCAGGTCTACCGCGTCGTCGCGCGGCCTCGCCTGTGGGGCCTCGGCTACCGCGTGCGCTCCCGCCTCTTCCAGGGCAAGCAGGCGCCCGAGATCGTCAAGGCGGTGCTCGGCGAGGCGGGCCTCCCCGCCGACGCCTTCGACCTCGCCCAGGTCGGCGCCGGCTACGGCCCGCGCGAGGTCTGCGCCCAGTACGGCGAGAGCGACCTCGACTTCTGCAGCCGCTTGCTCGAGGACGAGGGCATCTTCTACTTCCACAAGCACGAGGCGCGAAAGCACGTGCTCGTGGTCGCCGACCAGGCGACGGCGTTCAAGCCGATCGACGGCGCGGCCACGCTCCGCTTCAAGAAGTGGCTCCAGGCCGACCGCGAGGGCGTCAGCGACCTCGTCTTCTCGACGCGCGTCCACCACGACTCCTTGACCGCCCGCGACTGGCGCGCCGACAACGCCGAGAAGCCCATCGAGGCGGCCGACGAGCCCGAAGGCGCGACGGGGCTCGAGCGCTTCGACTACCCCGGGCGGTTCACCACGACCGGCGAGGGCGGGCCGCGCGTCGTGCGCGCGCTGCGGTCGCACGTGCAGCGGCGCTACGTGCTGACCGGCAGGACGCAGTGCCGGCGCTTCGCGCCCGGTCGCAAGGTGACCATCGCCGGAGCGACCCCGTCGTTCGTGAACCAGGCCTACCTCATCACCGCGGTCGAGCACGACTTCACCGATCCGCCGGGCGACCAGGCGGGCCGCTACGAGGCGCGCTTCGAGGCCATCCCCGACGGTGAGTGGCGGCCCCCGCGGCGCACGCCCTGGCCGGTCGTCGAGGGCACCGACAGCGCGGTCGTGACCGGCCCGTCGGGCGAGGAGATCCACGTCGACGCGATGGGGCGCATCAAGGTGCACTTCTACTGGGACCGCGAGAGCCCGGTGGACGACACCGCGTCGTTCTGGGTGCGCACGCAGCAGCAGAACACCACCGGCGCGATGATGCTGCCGCGCGTCGGCTGGGAGATGTCCGTCGGCTACATCCACGGCGACCCGGACCGGCCGATCGCGCTCGAGAAGGTCTACAACAAGGAGACGATGCCGCCGTACGGGCTGCCGGCCTCGATCGCGATGAGCGCGCTCCAGTCGTCCACCTCGCCCGGCGGCGCGGGCACCAACGAGGTCCGCCTCGACGACTCGAACGGCAGTATGTCGTTCTTCGTCCACGCGTCGAAGGACTTCGAGATGGACTGCGTCAACAACCACGACGAGCAGATCACCGTCGACTCGACCGAGGACGTGGGCCTGAAGATGACCGCCGAGGTGGTCACCGACGAGACCATCGTGATCGCGGGCAGCCAGAGCACGAGCGTCACGGGCGCGCGCACGGCGAACACGGGCGGCAGCAAGAGCGAGACGATCGGCGCGACCGACGACTGGGGCATCGGCAAGAACCTCGCGTACACGAACGAGGGCGCGCGCACGGAGGACATCGGGGGCCTGCAGAACGTGCTCGCGAACAAGGTCGCCGAGACGTTCAACGCGAGCCTGTCGCGCACCGTCGGCGGGGTCTTCGCGATCACGAGCGCGACGGCGATCACCGAGGCCGTCGCGGGCGGCAAGACCGAGCTCGTCGGCGGCGCGAAGATGTACCTCGTCAAGAAGGGCGTGACCGAGAACATCAGCGTGGCCAAGGCGCTGACGTGTGGCCTGCTCAAGGAGACGACGGGCGCGGACATCGGCGTCGAGGCCATGGGCGCGGTCGCGATCAACGTCGGCGGCATGATCAACGAGAAGATCACGGGCAACTTCACCGTCGAGTCCAAGCGGGTGATGATCACCGCGGCGGGCGGCGCCACGCTCAAGGCGGGCGGCTCGACGCTCAAGCTGTCGGGCTCGAAGATCACCGTAGACTGCTCGTCGTTCGGCGGCTCGGGCGGCCCGCAGCTCGAGCTCAAGGGAAAGATCAACTACAAGTGAGGGTGGCGCCGTGGCCGATCGCGTCCTGACGTTTCGCATCACGCTGCCGGGCGTGGCGGCGTCCTCGCTGCGCGTGGTGGCCTTCACGTGCACCGAGCGGATCGGCGAGCCGTTCTCCGCGCGGATCGTCCTCGAGTCGCACGTGGCCGTCGACGGCACGAAGCTCCTCGGCAAGGACGCCTCGCTCAAGGTCGTGGCGACCGGAGGGCGGGCCGGCGACCTCGAGCGCGCGTGGCACGGCGTGGTCATGGGCGTCTCCGTCGAGGACATCCGCGAGGGCCAGTGGGAGGTCGAGATCGACCTCGGCGCGAAGCTGGCGCTGCTGGGCCTCGGCAGCGACCACCGCATCTTCACCAAGAAGAAGGTCCCCCAGATCATCGACGAGGTGCTCGAGAAGGCGGGGCTGCCGAAGACCGTGCAGCGCCTGGCGGACGCGCACGATCCGCCCGAGCGCCACCTCGTCCAGTACCGCGAGAGCGATCTCGAGTTCGTGCAGCGCCTCTGCGGCGAGGAGGGCCTGGGCCTGCTCGTCCACGACACGCCGGCCAAGGCGGAGCTCGAGCTCTTCGACGACTCGACCAAGCTGCCGCCGATCGAGGGCGACGACACGCTGCTCGATCGCGACGCGAGCGCGGGGCGCGAGGACAGCGTGTTCGACGTCGCGATGCGGCGGCGGCTGGCCTCCGACCAGGTGATGCTGCGCGACTACGACCCCGAGCACCCCGCGGACGACCTGTCCGAGAAGGCGCAGGCGCCGAAGGCGACGGGCCGCGAGGTCTACGCGCACCCGGGGGGCTTTCGCGTGCACCCGCACGGCAAGCGGCTCGCGCAGCGGACGCTCGAGCGGCTCCGCACGCCGACGATCGCGCTCGAGGGGCGGAGCGACTGCCCGCGCCTGCACCCGGGGCGCACGTTCCACGTCGAGGCGCACCCGCGCCGCGAGGTCAACGGCTCGCACCTGCTCGTCGCGGTCGAGCACCGGGGCGAGGTCACGGCCGACGCGATCACCTACGAGAACACGTTCGAGGCGCAGCCGGCCAAGCACCCGTGGCGGCCGCCGCGGCCGCGCGCGCCGTGGCCGAGCCTGCACAATGCGTTCGTCACCGCGCCGGGCGGCCAGGAGCAGCACGCCGACGACCTCGGGCGGGTCAACGTCCGCTTCCCGTGGGACCGCTCGAACATCCGCGACGACAAGAGCTCGGGGCCGCTCCGCGTGGGGCAGCTGCCGCTCGGCGGCTCGATGGTGCTTCCGCGCGAGGGCTTCGAGGTGATGGTCGACTACGAGCTGGGCGACCTCGATCGGCCGCTCGTGACCGGGCACCTCTACAACGGCGAGCAGCGGGCGCCGTACGCGCTGCCGGGCGGCAACACGCGGAGCTCGGTGCAGTCGGCGACGCTGTCGGGGGGACCCGGCGCGAACGAGCTGCGCTTCGAGGACGCCTCGGGCGGCGAGGAGATCTTCATCAACGCCTCGAAGGACTACACGATCTCGGTCGAGAACGAGGCCAAGATCCAGATCGGCAACCAGGAGACGGTGCAGGTCGGCTCGAACAACACGCTGTCGGTGGGCACCGACTACGGCGCCAAGGTCGGCGGGGCGCGCTCGCTGACGTGCGCGTCGCAGAGCGTCAACGTGCAGGGCGCGTTCTCGGAGGGCGTCGGCGGGAGCCTGACGACCTCGATCGGCGGCGCGCGC
The DNA here is from genome assembly GCA_964593795.1 of uncultured Myxococcales bacterium. Lineage (GTDB taxonomy): Bacteria > Myxococcota_A > Polyangia > JAHFDS01 > JAHFDS01 > JAHFDS01. The sequence continues at coordinate 29,494 of CAZQJC010000347.1, forward strand.
ATGGTCAAGGCGGGCGGCGACTTCGCCGAGACGTGCAAGAGCACGCTCGATCGCACCGTCGGCGGCCTGCAGTCGGTGACCGCCATCGCGGGCTACCAGCGCAAGGTCAAGACGAGCTCCACGGTGTCGGTCGGCGGCGCGATGGTCGAGACCGCGGGCGGCTCGAAGGGCACGCAGATCGGCGGCAGCTACACCGAGACCATCGGCGCGGTGAAGATGATCAAGGCCAAGATGATGCAGGTCTCGTGCGGCGCGGCGTACGCGCTGACGTGCGCGTCGCAGACCGTCAAGTGCGGCGGCGGGCGCATCGACAAGGCCAAGGGCGCGGTGGCCGTGACGGCGGGCGGGCCGATGAAGGTCAAGGCGGCGAGCATCGCCATCAGCGCGACGTCGAAGCTGGTCCTGCGCGGGGGGAGCTGCACCATCGAGCTCTCGAGCGACGGCAGCGTGAAGATCTCGGCGCCGAACGTGACGGTCAAGGGCGTCAAGGACCTCACGCAGGTCAACCACTCGTCGAACTGACATGGCCGATCGTCTCGTCGCCAGCGCGTTCTTTGCCGGTCACGGCGCGGACGTCCACGTCCAGGCCCTGCGCGGCCGCGAGGAGGTCTCGCGCGCGTTCCGCTACGAGCTCGACTTCGTCGCCGACGAGGTGGTGCTCGACGAGGCGCGCCTCGCGCGCATCGAGATCGTGCTCGAGGACCAGCTCGGCCAGCACCGGTTCATCGACGGCGCGATCTCCGAGATCGCCGTGGTCGCGACGGAGGAGGGGCGCGCGCGCTATCGCGCGGTGATCGTGCCCAAGCCCTACCTGCTGGCCTTCCGGCGCGGGTTCCGCATCTACCAGGACCTCGACGTCGTCGCGATCTGCAAGAAGGTGTTCGACGGCGTGGGCCTCGACGTCGCGCTCTTCGACTGGTCGGGCGTCAAGGGGACGTACCCGACGCGCGAGTACTGCGTGCAGTACGACGAGTCGGAGTGGGACTTCGTCTGCCGGTTGCTCGAGGAGGAGGGCATCTGGTTCGGCTGGACGCACTCGGCGAGCGGCCACGTGATGACGTTCGGCGACGGCAGCGCCGAGGCGCCGAAGCTGCCGGGCGATCCGCTGCCGTACCGGCACGACGCGGATCTGCACGGCGAGGCGGTGCGCCTCTGGGGCATGGAGGCGAGGGCGCGCCAGCGCGTCGCCAAGGTCACGCTGCGCGACTACGACTTCAAGCGCCCGTCGAACGAGACGCAGATGGAGCAGACCAAGGCCGCGAGCGACGCCGCCGTGCGCGAGCGCTACGAGTGGCCCGGCGGCTACGTCGAGCCGGCCGAGGGCAAGCGCCTCGCGGCGGTGCGCCTCGAGGAGGAGCGCGCGCCGCGTCAGACCGTGCGCGCGCTGTCGAACGCGATCCGGCTGCAGACGGGCAAGCTGGTCAAGGTCGAGGGGCATCCGAAGCTCGACGGCGAGTACTTCGTGGTCGCGATCGACCTCGGCGTGCGGCTCGAGGAGGAGACCGCCGAGGGGCCGCTCGTCGACGCCGGCCCGCAGCGTCAGGAGGTCAGCGTCGTGCTCCTGCCGAAGGCGGTGCCGTTCCGGCCGGCGCGCACCACGAGGAAGCCCCGCGCGCGCGGGCTCGAGACGGTGCGCGTCGTCGGCCCCGCGGGCCAGGAGATCCACTGCGACGAGCACGGCCGCATCAAGGTGCAGTTCCACTGGGACCGTGACGGCAAGGTGGACGAGCACAGCTCGGTGTGGCTGCGCGTCCGGCAGGGGCACACCACCGGCTCGGTGCTGATCCCGCGCATCGGCTGGGAGGTGATCGTCCAGTTCCTCGACGGCGATCCCGATCGTCCGGTGTGTCTCGGGCGCGTGTGGAACGGCATGTTCCCTCCGCCCTACAACCTGCCCGGTGAGAAGACCGTGTCGGGCCACATGTCGCACTCGTCGCCGGGCAGCGCCGGCAAGAACGAGGTGCGCATGAACGACTCGGCGGGCAGCCAGGTCGTCGTCATCCACGGGCAGAAGGACATCCTCGTCAAGGCGGCCAACAACAAGCTCGAGCAGATCAAGAAGAACCTGTCGCGCACGGTCGGGGCGACGCGCAGCGTCGACGTCGGCGGCAGCGAGAAGATCGCGGTCAAGGGCAGCTCGAGCGAGTCGGTCACGGGCGGGCAGACGCTCACCGTCGCGGGCTCGCGCACCGTCAAGGTCACCGAGAGCGCGGCCGTCGAGGTGACGGGCGCCATCTCGCGGACCGTCGGCGGGATCGAGCACATGCAGGTCGGCAACCCGGCCACCGCGGTGCTCGAGGTGATCAGGAGCGCGGCCGTCTCCGCGGCGGCCGGCGTGGCCGCGCAGGCGGCGGGGCGCGCGCAGGCGGCGCTCCTCGGGCCGATCGCGCCGGCCCTCGAGGCGGCGCGCGGCGCGATCGGGACCGCGCGGCAGCTCGCGGGGCCCGCGCAGGGGCTGCTCGGTCAGGGCAACCCCGGGGCAGCGCTGTTCGGCGCGCGGCTCGGCGCGCTCGCCGAGGCGGCCCAGCAAGGCGACGGCGCGGCGATGGCCGGCGGCCTCGCGCAGGCCGCGATGTCGGGGGCGCTCTCTCCCGGGGCTGCGCCCGCGGGGGCGGCGGCCGGTGGCGCGGCGGGCGCTGGTGCGGGTGGCGGTGGTGGCGGTGGTGGCGGCGGTGGCGGCGGTGGCGGCGGTGGCGGAGGTGGTGGCGGAGGTGGTGGTGGCGCCGCGGCGGCCGGGGAGGGCACCTGGGGCACGACCATCGAGGGCGCGGTGACCGAGAGCATCGGGGGCCTGGCCGCGATCAGCTCCGCGTACGGCGTGTCGTTCGCGATCGGCGGCAGCTCGACCGAGCGCGTGGGCGCGGCGCGCATCGCGCTCATCAAGGGCGGCATCTCGGAGTCGGTGGGCGGGTCGAAGGCGGAGACCGTCGGCGCGGCCTACATCCTCAAGCTCGGCCAGGGCCTCGCGATCGACGCCAAGGCGGCCGTCGCGATGAACGTCGCGGGCGCGCAGAAGCAGACGATCTCGAAGGACCACGGCATCTCGTCGAAGGCCGCCGTGGCGATCACGGCGGCGTCGCTCAAGATGAACGGCAACGAGAAGATCACGCTGACCTGCGGCCAGGCGTCGGTGACGATCGACTCGAGCGGCGTCGCCATCAAGGGCCTCAAGGTGACGGTCGAGGGCACGAGCGAGCTCAAGCTCGCACCCGCCGCGATCAAACCGGGCATGTGATCCCGTGTCCGCCGCCCCGACTCCAGCGCCGCACGTCCCCGTCAACTACCTCAAGGCGGGCGGCGCGGGCATGTTCTCCGCGCGCTGCGTGGAGCTGCTCGCCAAGGCCGGTTACACGCCCGAGATGTTCGGGACGTACGACCACGTCGCCAAGCTCAACCGCGCCGCGCGCGACAACGTGGCCGCGCATGACGCCTGGGTCGCCGGCGGCCGGCAGGGGCCTGAGCCCGCGTGCACGGATCAGGACCGCTTCCTCGCCGGCTGCCAGTCCGGTCACCTCACGCAGAACGCGTGCTTCCAGACCGGGCGCGACGATCCCTGCTCGAACGTCGGCACGCCGCCCATCCCCTACGACTGCGGCATGGCCCCGTGCATGCCGCAATGGGGCGGCGCTTCGCAGCATGGCAGCGACCACTACCTCGTGTCGCGACACGAGGAGACGTCGGGGGCTGCGGCCGGCCCTCGCGGCGCCCCCTATCCTGGCTCGCAGATCGACGCGCACTCGGACGATCGCGCGCGGCAGCTCATGCAGAGCCACTCGAGCGCGAACGCGTCGCAGGCGCAGCTCAACCAGATCCGGATGGGGAGCGACCGGCGGACGCAGGCGACCGCCACGGCGGCCGAGGCGCGAGACGCGCGGCACGCGAGCGCCACCGAGATCACGGCGGGTGCGGCGCAGGGGCAGACGCCCTCGTCCCCGTCGACCCCGGGCCTGACCGAGGCCGAGGCGAACGAGCTCGCGGAGTGCATCAACAACTTCCGCAAGGCCGCGATGGCCGAGATGCGCAAGGCGATCTGCAGCCAGGAGGGCATCGCGGAGAACGAGCGGCAGCACGCCGCGAACTCGGCGCCGAACCCGCCGCCGAACGGGCCGAGCCGCATCCAGGCTGCGCAGCAGCGCGAGGCCGACGCCCAGGCTGCGCTCGCGAACCAGCAGGTGTCGCGTCCCATGACCGACGCCCAGCGCGACGAGCGCGCGCGCCTGCGCAGCGAGGTCGAGAACTCGCGCCGTGCGCGCGTCACGGCGACGGCGCCCGGATGCCTCGCGGCCGCCGGCCGCGCCAACCAGGGGATCGACCCGAACGTGACCCCGAACGGCGTCGTGCCCGAGAACGCCAGGGACCGTGGGCTGGCGATTGGGTCGGAGGCCGATACGGCTACGGAGTTCTAACGAGTACGAGGAGAGACAATGCCGATTGCAGCCGATTTCAGTGCCGTCAGTGGCCTGTCAAGCCGGGCCGCCTGCATGATCACGCTTCGCTTCGACGCCGACGTGGGCTTTCGGCCGAGCGAACACGAGAGCTTCGTGTGTCAGAAGTACGATGGCTCCACGTACACGAGGTACGGTGGCTCGGGCTGGTACACCGACTGCTGGTACTCGCCGACGCACAAGGTGTGGGTCGTCGATTCACGCGGCGAGATGCTGTACTTCGACGACTTCCGGAATACGCAGGGCGCGCCGCAGGTCAGCTCTCTCGACGCCTCGCTCATGGGCATCTGGGGCGTCGATGACGACTACATCTTCACCTGGGGCGACACGCCGACCGGCGGGCGGATGTTCCTGTTCCAGCAGGGCGCGTGGCGCGAGATCGCGTCGCCCGGCAAGGGCGTGCTCGCCCTTCACGGCCTGTCTCGTGATCTCGTCTATGCGGTGGGAGTTGGAGGGCTCATCTCCAAATGGGACGGCACGCGCTGGGTCCCACAGAGCTCGCCCACAGCGACGAACCTGTCCTCGGTGTTCGTCGTGAGCCCCGACGAGATGTACGCGGTCGGACCTGGCCGCCGCTTCCTGGAAGGCTCTGTGCACGGCTGGGTGGAAGCGATCGAGGCGAGCGTTCCGCTGTCGGCCGTGGTCAAGTGGAAGGACGAGATCTACGTGGGTGCGGGCCCGGCCGGCACGTTCAAGCGTCAGGGACCGCAGCTGGTCGACTGGAAGCCGAAGATCGCGGCCACGAGGATCGACGCGCGCCAGGGGTTCGTCGCTTCGGCCATCAAGCACCTCATTTGCTCCGACGACGGGCAGAAGTTCACGGGCGTGGCTGACGAGCCTCAGATCCTTCGCATCCTCGAATCGCGCATCCCGGCCTGGCTGAAGTAGGGACCCTGACGATCACCCCTTGAGCTCGTACCAGTGCCCCTGGGCGGCGCAGAAGATGGCCCGCCCCTCCTGCTCCCGCACCTCCGAGATCCCGCCCGGGACCTTCCCCGCGTCGGTGAGCTTGCCCCGCGTCACCAGGAACGCGCGGCCGTAGCCCGCCGCACCGGTGAGCAGCACGCGACCACCGTGGGCGCCGAAGATGGCCATCCCATCGGCCTTTTTCGTGCAAACAGGCTCGTTCTTGCCGAACTGATACGCGAGCAGGTTCATCCCGGCGACGAGCGCAAAGCCTCCCTCGATTGCCGCAACGGCCTCGAGTGTCTGGGTCTCATGCACGGTCTTCGGTCTGAAGGTCTCCACGATGGTGCCGGACGGCAGCTCGACTCGGGCCACCTGTCCAGGGTTTCCCCCGGCCGACGCCGACAGCACGAGCGCCTCGGCCCCGGACGCGTCGACGCCGATTCCGTTCCAGAGAACGTCTCCGGCAAGAGGGACCTCGACGGCGGCTCCCTCGGCCGGCACGACATACAGCCGGAGGTGCTCCTCGATCTTGGCGACGACGACAGCGCAGCGCGCATCCGCGTACTTCGTCCACACGGGCGTCGGGAAGGCCCTCGCGAGTTGCTCGCCGAGCGGCCACGGAGGCGGGGCGAATCCCTTGCCGAGGTACGCATGCTCGAGCTTCGCAGGCCTGGCGGGTGCCTTTCCTCGAGCGGCCGCGCGCGCGTCCTCGAAAGCGGGGTCCGGCGCGGGCTTCGCCGGAGGCTTGAACCGCTTGCGGCCGAAGAGCTCGTCGTTTGCCGCGAGGCCGGGCCACTCCGGACCATCGCTCGGACGCCCGTCGTCGTCGCCTCCGCGATCGCGCGCGCCGAGGAAGACTGCCTGGCGAATCGTGGCCACCTTGCCAATCGCGGTGAGCATGTCGCTCATCGCGATGAAGGTGTCGTGGGAGGTGAAGTCCTCGTCTTCCTCGGGTGGACGTTCGCCCACGTACAGCAGCGCCCACGGCCCCGACCACAACCAAGGCCTCGTCGATGCGGACAACACGCCCTTGCTGGCCCGTTTCTCGAAGAGGCCGGCGATCTTGATCTTCGTGGCCGCGTCTGGCTCCGTCCGGAACCGGATCTCGTAGGCGTGACCGTCGTTGGCCCCCTCGTCCCAGTCCCTCGGATGCAGTGCGAAGTAGCCGCCTTCGCCCTCGTCGCCGCTGTCACCCGCGGCAGGAGACGTGGTGCCCGGGCTCGGCTCGCGCTCTGCGTCCGCCCGGACATACCCTCTTGCCTCCTTCTCGCGGATGATCTTGGCCAGCTCCTTCGCTGCCGCGTCCGGGTCGGCGAACGCTCGTTCCTTCGTCTGCCCCTTGGTGCCGACCTTGCCGAAGCGCACGATGAGGGTCGAGCCGCTGACCTCCGCCTCCCAGAACTTGTTCGAACCTGCTTCCGTGCATGTCCAACGTGCCATGACTGGTCCCCTTCGAGTCGTTCGTGGAGCATCGTACCTGCGTCGCCCCGGTTGCTTCGATCGGCGGAGTCGCGTATCACCTGCTGGGTCGAAGCATGCCTGACTGGCCGACGCCATACGTGCTGCGCGAGCAGCCCTCCGTCGGGGTCGCGCGGGTCGGGCTCGGCCTCACGGTCTACCTCGCCGACGCCGTCACCTGGGCGAGCGAGGCCGCGGCGCTCCTCCTGCGGGATTTCCTCCGCGTGGCGCCGCGCGCGGAGCTGCTCTGGTACACGACCTCGCGGCTCACCGTCTGGAACCGCGTGGCGCCGGACGACCTCGACCAGCTCGTCGAGGTGCTGTCCACGCCGTGGACGCAAAGGCGCGTCCGCCATTGCTTCAGCTTCCGCCTGGCCAACGACGTCGGGGCGCCCGACGCGGGCTTCTGGTACCACGAGGTCGAGCCGAGCCGCGCCGGGGTCGCGGGCTTCGTGCAGATCGTGCTGCCGACCGATTCGCCGCCCGACGACCTCCTGCAGCTCGCGACCGCGGTCGGGCACTCCGCGCCGGTGTGGTCGTTCGTGGGCGGGTACCTGGCGACGTTCCACCCGCACGTGCGCCCCACCGCCTTCTGGTGCATCCACGCGTGGTGCCGGCGCTACCTCGGCCTCGACGTGCAGGACCCCGAGCAGGGTGGCCAGCGCGCGGCGACGGGCTTGCTCGGCTCGAGCTGGCTCACGTTCCTCGGCCGGCCGCTCGTCAAGGCGCTCGACGTCGACCTCGACGCGCTCGTGGCGCCGCCCTGGAAGGGCGCGGTGGAGGCGACCTCGCTCCTCGGCGGCACGCTGCTCAAGGCCGGCGCCGCGCCGGTGCTCGGGGACTTGAACCGCATGCAGTACCCGACCGTGTACGCCGAGGTCGCGCGCCGGCTCGCGCCGCTCCTCGTCCAGGAGCCGCCCCGCTTCCCGGGCAAGTTCCGCGTGGAGGACGACGTGCAGGCCTGGATGCACCGCTTCGTCGACACCCGGGAGTGGGCCGGAACGGCCTGGTAGGCGACCGTGCAAGGCTGCGCTAGAGTCCTTCCATGAAGCGACGCGCCGTCTCGACTGCTTCCCGTGTGCGCAATCGCACGAGGCCCCAGGCGGCCCCCGCGTCGGTGCTGCTCGGTCGCGCGGTCGGGCCGGGCGATGGGGGCTTTCGCGTCCTCGTCGGGGGCCGCGAGCGGGTGGTCGCCGTGCACGAGAGCGTCGATCCGGCGCTGCTCGCGGAGGCCGCGCGCACCGGCGCGATGGTCGTCATCGACGGCGCCGCGAGCCCCGCGCAGATCGTCGGCACGCTGCAGACGCGGCGCGCCATCGCGATCGAGCCGGACGGCGCGGTGCGCGCGAGCGTGCGCGCGCTGGACCTCGCGGTGGCGGAGCGCGCGGTCGTGCGCTCGCAGAAGGCGTTCGTCGCCGTCGAGGGCGACGAGGTCGAGCTGTTCGGGCAGCGGCTCCTGCTCAAGGCGCACGACGTCCTGCGGGCGCTCGGCCGCCTGGTCAAGATCAACTAGCTTAGGAGCGAACATGGGCGTCACCGCGCTGATGATGGATGTGGTCTGCGAGGACTCGGGGCACCAGGTGGTCCCGATGGCGCCCGACATGTGCATCACGCCCGCGGCGCCGAGCCCGCTGCCGATGCCGTACCCGATCACCGCGTCGAGCTCGAGCCTGGATCCCGGGACCGAGAAGACGAAGGTGTCCGGCAAGAAGGTCATGAACGCGAAGTGCAAGGTCAAGGCGGTGTCGGGCAACGAGGCCGGCACGCAGAAGGACGTCTCGACCATGACCACGGGCGGTCACGCCTGGGCGATGCCGACGCCCGCGACCATGATCCTGTTCGAGGGCAGCCCGGTCACCGTCACCGGGAACCCCGGCTTCGGCAACTCGCAGTAGCGCGGTCGCGCACCCCGGGGACGATGGCGATGGCGGAGATCGAGCTCGTCGACGTCGCGCGAGAGGACGTCGTGCCGTCGCCGCTCGAGGAGCGGGCGCGAGGTGCCCTCGGGGTGGACGTGCTCGTCAAGGCGCTCGGGCGCGACGAGGCGGTCGCGCAGCGTGGCGACGCGCTGCTCCTCGTCGGCGCTGCCGGCGATCCGCGGCCGGTGACGGGCCTGCAGGGCGCCATCCAGTGGCCGCCGTACGTCCTTCCGGGCGGCAAGGGCATGCTCGTCCTGACGACGGAGAACCACGGTTTCGCGTACAGGCTGTGGAGGGTCCCCTTCGTGGCGCCGGTGGCCGAGCTGCTCTTCAAGGGCGGCGCGGAGGCGGGGCAGGACGACGACCTCGACCCCGTCACCTGGTCGCGGGCGGTGCCGGTGGCCGGCGGCTACGTGCTCCTCGGCGACGACAAGCTCGTCCTCGTCGCCAATGATGGCACCCTTCGCGCAGAGGCCCGCCACGACGATCTGAGCGAGCTCGAGCCGGTCCTCGGGGGGCGCTGCGTCGTCCTGTCGGAGGACGAGGGCCCCGCGGTCCTCTTCGCCGTCGCGGGGGACGCCCTCGTGAAGCTGGCCGAGCTGCCGTCGGACCCGCGCGACATCGTCGTCGAGGGGACGCGCGTCTTCTGGAACGACCTCGGCAACGACGAGATCCGGTGGAAGGAGGTCACCGGCCTCCACGACGCCCTCGTGGCGGCGGGCGCGTAGCGGGCGTCGCGGCTGCGCGCGCCACAGGGTAGAGTCTGCTCGTGCTGGCAGTGAGGAGGCTGCTCGACGAGGCGCTGCAGGGTCTCCGGGCGATCGCTTCGGAGGAGACGCCCGTCGCGGACGTGGAGCGCGAGCTCGTGGACGCGCTCGTGCACGCGTACCGGGCGCTCGCGGCCGCCGGCGACTACCGCCGCTTCCGCGAGGAGGCCGACGCGACGCTCGCCAGGGGCCGCGGCGCGCTCGCGATGCTCACGATGGGGCCCGCGGATCCGTCGGCCAAGGGCGTCGTCGAGCCGCTTCGGCGCGCGCTCAAGGCGTTGCCGGACGCGCGCCCCCCCGAGCCGGACGAGGTGCCCGAGCTGCCGCGGGAGGGCAAGGCCGCGCCGCTCCATCGCGCGATGGTGGGCGAGCCTCGCCTCGTGATCGTGGCGCGCGGCGTGCTCGAGCCGGCGGTGCCGATCGATCCGATCGCGCCGCCGCCGGAGCCGCCGCTCGTGCTCGTGGACATGCCGGGGCCGGCGTCGTCGTCGGACGCGGAGCTCGACGCGATGCTCGCCTCGGTGGAGGCCGAGCTCGCGGTGTTCGACGCCGCGCAGGACGCGGAGCCGACGCTGCCGCCGCCGGAGCCGCCGCCGCCGCCCGACTCCGATGCGGTCGCGCACGAGGCGCACTACGGGCACGCCGAGACGGAGGAGGAGGCGCGCTGGCGCCACGCGCGCGGGCTCATCGACGAGCTCGGCATGCATGGCCTCCAGCGGCGTCCCACGCCCATCGAGCCGTGGCTGGCCGAGCGCACCGAGGAGCGCCTGCTGTGCAAGCTCGACGCGCTCATCGCGCTCGGGCCGACGGTCTGGCCGCGCCTGGTCGAGCTGCTCGAGGATCGCCCGCTGCCCGACGCGACGCTCACCTGGGCGCTCGTGATGCTGTTCGGCGCGGTCGCGGGCGACGACGCGCGGGATCAGGTGATGCGCCTCGCGCGGTGCGCGGCGCTCGAGGATCCGCTGATGCGCGAGAGCGTGACCGACGCGCTGTCGCTCGCGCCGCACCCGCGGCTCGACGAGGCGCTCGCGCCCTGGCTCTCCGACGCCGACCCCGCGCGACGCGCCGTGGCGGTGCTCGCGATGGGCCGGCGCGGCTCGCTCCCGCCCGCGCACGCCGAGCGCCTGCTGCGCGATCCGTCGCTGGAGGTGGTGCGGGCCGCGGCGGAGGCGTGGCCGCTCCTCGAGGGCGCGACGCCCGCGCCGCTCGTGCGCCTGCTCGGCAGCGACGACGAGGCGCTGTGCCGCCTCGCGATGGAGGGCGCGACGCTGACGGGGAGCGACGCCGGCATCACCCGGGCGCGCGCGCTGCTCGCGTCCGGGCGGCCCGCGTTCGCGGGCGCCGCGCTCCTCGTGGCGATCGCGGGGGACGCGGACACGCGGAGCTTGCTCCTCGCGCAGGCGGCCGAGCACGAGGCCCCCATCTTGCTCGAGGCGCTCGGCTGGCTCGGTCACGTCGGCGTGGTCGACTTCCTCATCGGGCGCATGAGCGAGAAGGAGGCGGCGCCCGCCGCGATCGAGGCGCTGTTCCGCATCCTCGGCGTCCCGCTCGAAAAGGGCACGAAGCTCGAGGAGGTGCGCGCGCTCGAGGTCGAGGAGCTGCCTTTCGGGAAGCCGTTCTCGGCGCCCGAGCGGCCCGTCGAGCCGTGCGACGACCCGGAGGTGTGGCGTGCCCTCTGGAAGAAGCACGGCGCGCTCGCGCCGCCGGGGCAGCGCCACCGGTTCGGCTCGCCGTGGACGCACGAGCACACGCTCTGGGAGCTCGGCGATCGCGAGACGCCGCCGCCCACGCGCCGCCTCCTGCACCTCGAGATCGCCGCGCGCACCGGCGGGCGCGCGCCGTTTTCGCCCTGGCAGTGGGGGCCGCGACAGAGACGGCAGATCGACGGCTGGCGCGAGCACGCGGCGAGCCGGCGCGGCCTCGATCGACCGGGGTCCTTCTCGGTGCGGGTCCGCAGGTAGGATGGCCCTCGCGTGAGCAAGCCCGCCGTCGCACCCGCCCTCAAGAAGGGCACCGCCGCCGAGGTGGCGCTCGTGCCGCACCTCGACATGGACGGCCGGATGGCGATCGTGGTGCTGGTCAAGCAGCGGTTCGAGGTCGATCGCGCCGGCAAGGTCCAGCGCGCTCCCGGCGCGGAGATCCGCTTCACCGACGTGCCGTGGGACGAGGACGCGCCCGAGACGAGCAGCACCAAGTACCCGTCCGACCTCTGCCTGCGCAAGCCGAGCACCGACGTCGTCGTCGCCGGCTCCGCGGTGCGCGCGTACCGCGAGCCCGCGCGGGCGATCGACGTGCTCGTGCGTGTGGGCCCGGTCGAGCAGGTGCTGCGCGTGCACGGCCCGCGCGTGTGGTTCAAGGGCGCGACGGGCCTTGCGCTCTCGCCCGCAGAGCCGGCGGAGGAGATCCCGCTGCGCTGGGAGCTCGCGTTCGGCGGCGCCGACTTCGAGGACGACAAGAAGCCGCTCGAGGAGGCGCGAAACCCCGTCGGCCGCGGCATCGCGCGCGATCAGGCGACGCTCGTGCACGAGCCGGGTCCGCAGATCGAGGACCCTCGGCATCCCATCGTGGGCCTGCGCGGCGCCGTGCCCGCGGGCGTGGGCGCGCTCGGGCGGCACTGGGAGCCGCGCCGGCGCTACGTCGGCACCTACGACGAGGCGTGGAAGCGCGAGCGCATGCCCCTGCCGCCGCTCGACTTCGACACGCGCTTCAACCAGGCGGCGCCGCCCGCGCTCATCACGCCCGAGCCCCTCACCGGGGGCGAGCTCGTGCAGGTGCACAACTGCTGCGACCTCGGGCCGCTGCAGTTCCCGCTGCCCAAGCTGGCGTTCTTCGTCGGCGTGCGCACCGACGAGGGCCTCGTCGAGCACCGGCCGCAGCTCGACACCGTGCTCCTCGAGCCGAACCGGCGCACGCTCGACCTCACGTGGCGCTCGGTGGTGCCGACGCCGCGCCGCGCCTCGAAGCTGCACTTCATCCAGGTGCACGAGAAGGCGCGCGTGTGAGGCCGTGAGCACGCCCGACGTCCTGCACCTCGGCGGCAAGCACGGGCCGGCGCCCCTCGTCGCGGGGACGGCCGTGTGGAACGGCCTTGCGTGGTCGCCCTACCTCGCGTGGGCGCTCAAGCGCGGCGAGGCCCGGCCGTACGCGGCCACGCCGTTCCTCGCGGGCAACGGCTCACGCATCACGCTCGCCCACGTGCGCAGCCTGCCGCCGACGGAGACCGGCGCGACGCGCCTCGCGACGATCGCGCGGCGTCTGCTCGGCGAGCTCCTGCCGCTCCTTCGCGGCGTACCCGCCGGGCCGGTGGGCCTGTGCGTGGCGCTGCCCGAGCGGTTCGGCGACGGCGCGGATCACAAGGCCTTCCGCCCGCAGCGCACGGTGCTCGAACGCGCGCTCACGGGCGCCGTCGAGGCCGCCGGGCGCTCCGCGCTCCTGCGCACGTTCCCGAGCGGGCCGGCGGGCCTCGCGCCCGCGCTCGTCGAGGCCGTGCACGCGCTCGCGTCGCGCAAGCTCGAGGTGGTCCTCGTCGGCGGCCTCGACACCGGCTACGACCCCGAGGTGCTCGAGGCGCTCGACCGCGACGGGCGCCTGTTCGACGGCGAGCGCGTCGAGGGCGTGGTGCTCGGCGAGGGGGGCGCGTTCCTGCTGCTCGCCCGCCGCGATCTCGTGCGCCAGCTCAAGCTGCCGCAGCTCGCGACGATCGAGTCGATCGCCGAGGGGCGCGAGCCCGCCACGCCGTGGAACGACGTCGGCTGCCTGGGCCTGGGCCTGTCGCGTCCGGCGTGCGCGGTGCGCGAGCGCCTGCTCGCCGAGCGCCGCGGCATCGACCTGTGGATCACCGACGCGACCTCCGAGCCGCTGCGCACGCAGGAGTTCCAGCTCGCGTGGCCGCGCGCCGCCGAGGCCGCGATGCGGCCGACCGCCACGCTCGACTACATGTACCCGACGTTCGGCGACCTCGGCGCCGCGGTGATGCCGACGAGCGTCGCGCTCGCGATCGAGGGCATGCGGCGCGGGGCGCCCGTCGCGCGGAGCGCCGTGGTGACCGGCTCGAGCGACGGTGGGGCGCGCGGGGTCGTGCTCGTGGCGGCCGAAGCCGCCGAATGATCGCGCTCCCCGGCGATCGGCGCTACAGCCCCGACGACGTGTGGGCGCGCCGGGAGGGCCCGCTCGTGCGCGTCGGCGTCACGCCCGTGGTCGCCGCCGCCCTGCGCGGCGTGCGTGTCATCGCGCTGCCCCGCGTCGGCGAGCGCATCCACGCGGGCGCGCCGCTGTGCACGATCGAGGACGACAAGGCGACGCTCGCGGTGTTCGCTCCTTGCGACGGCCGCGTCTCCGGCGTCAACGAGGCCGTGATCGCCACGCCCGCGCTGCTCGTCGGCGATCCCCTCGGCGCGGGCTGGCTGTGCCTGCTCGAGGGGGCTGGCGACTTCGCGCTGCTCGGTCCCGAGGCGTACGCCCGGGGACGCGCTCGGCGCTGAGACGGCGCATCGCGCAGCGGTTGCGCCGACGTGCGTGGTCCTGTGAGTGCGAGAATCGCACCCTCGTGGACACTGTCCACACGGCCGGCCGTGTCCACGGTGTCCGGACACTCGGGCGATCGCGTGGTTCCGGGGGCTTGGGCGTGGCCCACTTGGTGCAGCGGTGGGGGCAACATCGGCGTCGTCTTCCCGCAGGGTGCGGGGGGACGCCGGGGGGCTGGAGGGTCACGTGAGCGTACGAGCGACGGTGCGAGAGGCAGAGAATGACAGCGCGAGTCGGGCGCCGATCCTGGGGTTCGACGCGGTGAAGGTCTTCTCCGCCACCATGCAGCAGGATCGTGGGCGGCTCGGTGAGCGGGTCACCGACTGGCTCGCCGAGAACCCGGGGATCGAGGTCGCCGAGGCCGTGGTCACCCAGTCGAGCGACGAGGCCTTCCACTGCATCGCGATCACGGTGTTCTACCGCCACAAGAAGTAGCGGCCCCCTCCGGGGGGCCCATCGCCTCGCTGCGCGCTCGGCCGTGAACGAGCGCGGCCCCTGTGGCCCCCGAAGGGCTACGATGGGGCGCCGATGCTGGCGTGGGAGGCGAGATGCGACGGGGGATCCCGCTCTTTTTCGGGCTGATCGTGGGTCTTGCGGGCCGAGAGGCCGCCGCGCAGTCGATGTCGATCGAGCTCGCGCTCGATCGGGGCTGCAAGACCGACGACGAGCCGATAGGCCTCTGGGCCCAGGGCGGCGGCCTCGTGCTGACGGGCCGCAGCACCGGCTACACCTGCAACGACGGACTGTTTCTCACGTTCGTCGACGCGGCGGGCAAGGCGAGGAGCGGCCGGACGCTGGGCTGGCTCTCGGCCGCGCTCGCGCCCGCGGCGGATGGCCGCCTGGTGACGCTCGAGGCGCGATCGTCGAGCTTCGGCGTGCCCGTGATGGTGGTGCTCGGCGCGCGCGGTGAGCGGGTCCTCGAGCGCAAGCTCGAGGGCGTCCAGGGCGGGCTCGTGGGCGCTGCGCCGGCCGCGGACGGTCATCGCGTGATCACCGCGAGCCTCTCGGCTGCGGGCGAGGAGGCCTGGCACGTCTACCGGGTCGGCGAGGCGGCGCCGGTGTCGATCGCCGAGCGGCCCGGCGCGCAGGCGTTCGCGTTCGCGGCGGACGGCGGCGTCCTTCTGGCCCGCGACACGGCGCGCGAGCGCTGGGCCGCGGATCGAAGCCCGAGCCCGTCGGACGTCGTGGTCGAGCGCCTCTCGCCCGACGGCCAGCCGGCGTGGCAGGCCACGGCGGCCAAGGGGCCCGCGGACGAGCGCGTGCAGCGCTTGCTCGCGCTCGACGACGGCGGCGCGCTGGTCGCCGGCAAGCGCACACCCCTCGAGGGCAGGGGATTCGGCAAGGCGGTCGTGTTCGTGGCGCGGCTCGACGGCCACGGCGCTGCGCGCTGGCTGACGGAGGTCACCGAGGCCACGGACGCCGAGGTCTCCGCGCTGGCCGCGGCGCCCGACGGGGGCGCGCTCGTCGCCACCACCTCGGCGGTGGCGCAGCTCGCGCGGCTCGGCGGGGACGGCAAGGTCGCGTGGGCGCGCAAGGTGGTCGAGGGGCAGATCGCGGCCATCGCGCCCGCGGCGAGCGGCGCCACGATCGCCGCGTCGGTCGAGCGCGCCGGGCAGAAGAACAACATCCGGCTCTTCTCGGTCGACGAGGCGGGCAACGCCCCGCCGCCGCCCGAGAAGGCCACCCCGCTCGCGCTCACCCGCACCGAGCCCAAGGCTGGCAAGTCGGGCGCGTCGAAGAAGAAGCCCAGGCCCGGGAAGGGGAAGTGACGTGAAGGCGCTCTTGATCCTCGGCCTCCTCCTCGGCCTTCCGCGCGTCGCGGGCGCGGAGCCGTCGGTCGTCTACCTCGCGACGGGCTCGCTCGAGCGCGAGGTCGTGCTCGTCGAGGGCTTCGACGGCAAGAAGCGCAGGACGCTGCTGTCGGGCCTCGGCGTCAACACGAGGCTCGTCACGCACCCGTCGTCGTCGCGCTACGCGATCCGGCTCGAGCACGCCGACCGCGTCGGTCGTGTGCGCTTCGATCGCCCCGACGCGTACTGGGTGTTCGGCAAGACCGACGGCGACGTGACCGCGTGGGTGGCCGCCGATCGCGACTCCGTCCACCTCGGCGCGGGCGAGTACCACGCCGTGTTCTCGACCGCGGGCGATCGCCTGCTCGTCCAGGGCGAGTACTACGGCGGCGAGGCCGACATGGGCGAGCGCCTCGTCGCGTACGCCGTCGAGCGCGCGGAGCAGCGGCGCGTCTTCGAGCGCCGGCGCGACAAGAAGCTCGGCAACGTCACCGGCCTTTCGTACACGCCCGCGGGTGACCGCTTCGCGTTCGTGGGCACGAGCGGCACGACGACGCGCCTCTACCAGGAGGCGGCCGGGGCGAAGGCGCCGGCGCTCCTGCTCGAGACGACCGAGGGGGCGCCGGGCGGCGCGCTCTCGCCGCCGACCTTGCTCGCGGGCGATCAGGTGCTGTTCGGGCTCGGAGGCAAGCTCGCGGCGATCCACGTCGCGACCAAGGCCCAGCGCACGTTCGAGGCGGGCGTCCCGCGGCGGTGGATCCCCGGGCGAAACCTCGTCGTGACGATCGGCAAGTACCAGTCCGTCGAGCCGACACCGGCGCAGCTCGTGGACCTCGCGAGCGGCAAGGTCACGAGCCTCGGCGCGCAGGTGCTCGACCTCTTCGACGTCTCGGTGGACGGCCGCTGGCTGCTCTACGCGCGAAGGGCGCCCAAGGACGAGGTGCAGCTCGTCCTGCGCGACCTCGACAGCGGCCGCGAGCGCACGCTCGACGGGGGCCCGACGCGCGCGCGCATCGAGCAGGCCGGCTTCGTCACGCTGGGGCGGTGACGGTTCAGCTCCGGAAGCCGCGCGCGGGCGCCCCGCGCTGCAGCCAGTTGGTCGCCGGGTAGTCGCTCGTCGCGCAGGTGACGTGCAGCGTGTACGCGTGGCGCGAGGCCGGCGAGCGGTTGGCCTCGCTCATGTGGGGCGCGAGGCCGTCGAGGACGATCACCGCGCCCTTTCCGACCTCGAGGGGCACGAGGCGGCGCTCGTCCCACGGCGTCTCGTCGAGCACCTCGAAGCGCGTCCTTCTGCCCTCGCGCACGAAGCGCTGCTTGAGCCCGCCTGCGTGGCCGCCCGGGATCGCCCAGAGGCAGCCGTTGTCGGTGCGCGCGTCCTCGAGCGCGAACCACAGCCCCACCATGCGCTCGGGGTCCGTGTGCAGGAACGTCGAGTCCTGGTGGCAGCGCACCTCGCCGCCGATGAACGGCTGCTTGAAGATGTACATGGACTGCATGAGCCGCGGCGCCTCGAGGCCGACGGCGCGCACGAGCCCCTCGAGCGCGGCGGTGCGCGAGAAGGCGTCGAACTCGGGATCGAGGTCGTGCAGCGCGTGGCCGATCTTGTTGATCGAGCGCGCCTTTTCGTGCCGCAGCCGGCCCGCCTCGTCGAACGCGTCCTCCTCGAAGAAGAAGCGGATCTGATCGCCCGAGTCGAGGAAGTAGTCGTCGGTCCGGCGCGCCTGCTCGTCGGTGGTGAAGACGGTGCGGTGCGCGTCCGCGTCGAACCCCGCGACGAGCGCCTCCGCGCGCGCCCGGAGCGCGTCGCAGCGCGCAGCGGGGACGAAGCCCTCGAGCACCAGGAAGCCGTCGGTGCGGAAGCGCTCGAGCTGCTGGACGGTCAGCGGGTTCGCCGGCATGCTGCGAGCCTAGTCCGCATGCCCTTCCTGCTCCAGCACGTCGACAGCTTGATCCAGATCGTGCTCGGCGCCGCGTGCACCTGGCTCGGCTTCGGCGGCGCCCGCCTCGGGCCGCGGGCTCGCAAGGTCCTGCGCGTCTGCGGTCCGGCGCTCGTGGTGATCGGCGCGCTGCTGCTCGTCGTGCGCGTCGCGGAGCCGCGGAGCTGGCAGCTCCACCAGACCGCGGACGGCGTCGCGAGCGCCGAGCTGCCCGGCGCGTCCACGCCGCAGGAGAGCGTGGACACGCTCGGCGCCGTCACGGTCAAGCGCACGAGCCTGACCTACAACGTGCCCGGCAAGGACCTCTCGCTCTTCTTCTCGCAGTCGGCGCTGCCCGAGCAGGCGCGGGCGATGTCGGACGCGCAGCGCCTCGAAGCGACGCTCGAGCACTTCGCGTCGCAGGGTTTCTCCGTCTCGCACCGCGCGCAGAGCGGGGCGATCCACCGGCTCGCGCTCCGACACGCCGGCAAGAAGGCGACGGTCGAGATGGCCCTCGCGTACGTGGGCGACCAGGCCTACCGCGTCGTCGCGAGCTACACCGACGGCAGCGAGGACCGCGCGCTCGTGGACCGGTTCGTGGGCTCGTTCCGCGTGCGCTGACCCTACGGGAGCGCCGCGGTGGGGGGGGCCACCTGCGTCGAGACGATCGGATCCTCGGCGGCGGTCTTCCACGGCAGCGTCGGCCACCAGGGATCGGGGGCGGGCGGCGCCTCCGGCTCCACGGGCTGACCGGGCTTCGGGGCGACGAGCGTGACGCCCGCGCGTGCGGCCTCGGCGCGCACGCGCTCCATCGGCTCCGTCCAGCCGTGGTACGCGAGCGTGAACGCCGCCCAGTGCACGGGGAGCATCACGCGACCCCGGACGAGCGTGTGCGCGGCGACCGCCTGCTCCGGCCCGATGTGCCAGTCGGGCCAGGCCGCGTGGTACTGGCCCGCCTCGATCATCGTCACGTCGAACGGCCCGAGGCGCTCGCCGATCTGCCGCATCGCGCGGAACAGGCCGGTGTCGCCGGAGTAGTAGGCGCGGTGCCGGGGCCCGAGGAGCGCGTAGCCGGCCCAGAGCGTGCCGTCCTTGTCGAAGAGCGTGCGGCCGGAGGCGTGGCGCGCGGGCGTGGCGACGATCTCGAGGTCGCCGACGCGCGCGCGCTCCCACCAGTCGAGCTCGACGATACGGGCCTCCGGCACGCCCCAGTACGCGAGGTGCGCGCCCACGCCGAGCGGGACCACGAACGTCGTCGGCCAGTCCTTCATCGCGACGATGGTGCGGTGATCGAGGTGGTCGTAGTGGTCGTGCGAGATGACCACCGCGTCGATGGAGGGCAGGGACGAGAGCGGCAGCGGCGGCGGGAACCAGCGGCGCGGCCCCGCCCACGTCAGCGGCGAAGCGCGCTCGCTCCACGCGGGATCGGTGAGCACGCGGTGCCCGTCGATCTCGACGAGGTTCGACGAGTGACCGAGCCACGTGACCCGCAGGCCCGTGGCCGGCGGAGACGCGAGCTGCGCGGCGTCGAGGCGCCGGACGGGCAGGGGGCCGTCGGGCGACGTGTGCGGGCTCATGCGGAACAGGCCCGCCACCGACCCCCACGCGTCGTTCCGGAGCGGCTCGGGGTTGACGAAGCGCCCGTCCCTCCACTGCGGGGAGCGCTCCATGCGCGCGCGGCGAGCCCCGTCGGCGCGGCGCCCGAAGGCCCGCCAGCCGGCGATCGTGACGACGGTCGCGGCGACCGCCAGCAGGCCGAGGAGACCCACGCCCGCGCGGCGGAGCCAGCGCCAGCGGCCGCGCTTGACCGGTAGGGGCGTGCCCGCAGGTGCCTCCGGGGCATCGCCTCGCATCTGCCGATGGTGGAGCAGCGATCGCCGGGGCGCAAGGCTCGCGCCCCCGCGCGGCCAAAGCGCACCGGGTGCGCGGCTTGGCCCGGCTCAGTCCTGGGCGACCGGCTCGTCCTCGAACGCCGAGCCGTCGGTGGGTCGGTCGGGCGGCAGGCGGTCCATCTCGCGGCGGACGAGGTCCTGGTGGTGGACCTCCTCGGCGCGCAGCTCCTCGAACAGGTGCTTGACCGCCGGATCCTTGAGCCGCGGGACCAGCTCGTCGAAGAACGCCCAGGCCTTCTGCTCGCAGTGCAGGGCCAGCTCGAAGGCGCCGCGGGTGGGCATGCGGGCGCGGACCTCGTCGTACTCCGGCGCCTCGACGTCGAAGATCATCTCGCGCTGCACGGTGATGGGCTGGCTGCCGAACAGCGTCTCGCGCCGCCCGGCGAGCTCGGCCCGGTGGCGCTCCTCGTTCCGCTGCATGAAGCGGAAGAAGCGCTCGGCCTCCGGCGTGTGGTGGAGCGCCATCTGGTCGGCCAGCTCCTCGTAGCGATCCCGCGCTTCTTCCTCGATCAGCACCGCCAGGTCCAGCGCGTCGCGGAGCGCGAGCTTGTCGAAGTCGATGCCCTTGGTCTTCATGCCGACCTTGGCTTGCACGCCACGGGCCAGCGGCTGCGGTACGCTGCGCGGGTGGCGATGACGTCACCGCGACCCCTCGGCAGGACCGGCCTCCGCGCTCACCCGCTCGGGCTGGCGGGCTCGTTCGGCGTGCCGGCCGACGTGGTCGAGCACGCGTTCCACGCGCACGGCCTCAACTACTTCTTCGTGACGCCGCGGTGCAAGACGCTCATCGAGGGGCTGCGCCGCCTCATCGCCGCGGGGCATCGCGACGCGCTCGTCATCGCCGGCGGCGCGAACCTGCCCACCGGCGGCGGCGTCGCGCGCAGCCACGCGAAGCTCTGCAAGCTCCTCGGCACCGACGTCATCGACGTCTTCCACCTCTTCTGGGTGCAGGCCGAGTGGTACACGACCGGCAAGACCTGGCCCGCGATGCGCGCGCTCAAGGAGGCCGGCAAGGTGCGCGCGCTCGCGATGTCGTGCCACGACCGGCCGATGGCGGCGCGGCTCTCGGGCGAGCTGGCGCTCGACCTCCTCATGATCCGCTACAACGCCGCGCACCGCGGCGCCGAGCGCGAGATCTTCGAGGCCCTCGGTCCCGCGCGGCCCTCGATCTGTGCGTACACGGCCACGCGCTGGCGCAAGCTCCTCGCGCCCCTCGGCGAGCACGCTGCGATGACCGCCGGCGAGTGCTACCAGTTCGCGCTCCAGCACCCGGCCGTCGACGTGGTCCTCTGCGGCGCCGCCGACCGCGCGCAGCTCGATCACGCCGCGGCCGCGGTGGCGTCCGGGCCGCTGTCGCCCGAGCGCCTCGCGCAGATCCGTGCGTTCGGCGACGCGGTGCGCGACAGGTACAGGCGGCGCTCGCTCTTCGATGCGCGGTAGCGAGGGCAGCTCGCCCGCCTCGCCAGCGGCGAGGTACGCTGCGCCCATGAGCGGCTCTTCGTTTCTGACGCGCGTCCTCGAGCGGGTCTCGCCAGGCGGCGCGGGCGTCACGGACTTCGTGTTCAAGCACTGGTCGGTCCCGGGCAAGGTCACCGACGAGGCGCTCGGTGTCCTGCCGGTCCCCGGCGTGGATGCCGGCCGGTTCCTGGATCGCGTGATGGATCTCGATCACTACACGGGGCCGATCCCGCACGTGGTGGAGAGCCGGTCGGTGCCGGACGCGCGCTTCGAGGCGCCGCGGCAGGTGCGCTTCTACCAGCGCGTGAAGATCCCGATGCTCGGCGAGGTGCAGCAGGACATCGTGATCGAGCGCATGGGCATGATGGCCGGCTTCGACGTGGCGGCCTGGCGGATGCTGGAGCCGGAGACCGAGGCGCTGCCCAAGGCCAAGGGGATCAGGAGCGGCTACAACGACGGTGCGTGGCTCGTCGGGCCGGGCGTGGTCGGCTACGCCCTCAGCTCCGCCCCGCGGCGGGAGGACGTGGGCTTCGTGAAGTGGAAGGCGCTCACCGCCGGCGCCGACGTGGCGGCATCCAAGGTCATCCGCGACAACATCCTCGCGATGGCGAGGTGGGCCGCCCGGTAGCTCAGATCCCGGCGCCGAACGCGTGCGAGCCGGGATCGTCGGGCGGCAGCTCGACCGGCAGGCCCTGGCTTCGCCAGCGGATCATGCCGCCCTCGAGGTTCGCGACGCGCGGGAAGCCCGCGCCCTCGAGGATGAGCGAGGCCTGCGCGGAGCGACCGCCCGACCGGCACACGACGACGATGGCGCGATCCTTGGAGAGCTCGCCGAGGCGCTCGCGGAGCTGGCCGACGGGCAGGAGCGTCGCGCCGCGGATGTGGCCGAGCTCGCCCGCGAACTCGTGCGGCTCGCGCACGTCGAGCACGGTCACCTGATCGAGGTGCTCCTCGAGCCAGTCCGGCCGCACCTGCGGAACGCCCGCGAAGGTGCGCACGACCGGCGCCCACGAGGGTGAGGTCTCGTCGGTCTCCGGGCGCCCGCAGCGGAGGTTCGCCGGCAGCGCCACGTCGATCTGCTTCGGGTGCGGAAGGCCCAGGTTCGACATGAAGCCGACGAAGTCGTCGGCGCTGCGCTCGCCGCCGAGGCGCGGGTTGTGCTGCTTCTCCTCGCCGACGCTCGTGACCGTGCGGCCCTGGTAGTCGTGGCCCGGGTAGAGCAGGCACTCGTCGGGGAGCGCGAAGATCTTGTCGTGCACGGAGCGGTAGAGCATCCGCGCGTCGCCCTGCTGGAAGTCCGTGCGGCCCGCGGCCCGCACGAGCAGCGCGTCGCCGGTGAACGCCATCGAGCGGTCGTCGAGCACGTAGGTGAGGCAGCCGTTCGTGTGGCCCGGCGTCGCGCGCACCTCGAGGCTGCGCTGGCCGAAGCGGATGCGGTCGCCGTCGCTGACGCCGAGGTCCGCGCCGGTCGCGCCCGCGTTCGCGGCCAGCACGATCCGGCTGCCGAGCCGCTGCTTGAACAGCCAGGCGCCCGTCACGTGATCGGCGTGCACGTGCGTCTCGAGCGTGTACAGGAGCGCGATCCCGAGCTCGCGCAGGAGCGCCGCGTCGCGGCCGAACTGCTCGAAGACCGGGTCGATCAGCACGCCCTCGCGCGCGTCGGCGAGGAGGTAGGTGTACGTCGAGGACTTCGCGTCGAAGAGCTGTCGGAACAGCATGACCCGAGTCTACGCGATCGCCGGGTGTCGTGAGAGACTCCGCCCGTGGCACGTCCGCAGTGGCTCCCGGTCCGGCTCGACGTCGCGGGCCTCCTGCTCGCAGGGGGCATCGGCGCGGCCTCCGTGGCGCTGTCGCGGGCGCTGCCGCCGTCACCGTACCTCTCGGACATCCTCATCTCGATGGTGGCCGGCGCGCTGGTGCTCAACACGCCGCTGCGCCGCATCTTCGGGCTCGAGCTGCCGGGCCCGGAGCGCGAGCCGGACCGCTACGCGTCGGGGCTGCGCTTCACCGGCAAGTGGGTGCTGCGCCTCGGCATCATCCTCATGGGCTTCAAGGTGCAGGCGCGCTTCTTCGGCGCGGAGTCGCTCGCGCTCATCGCGGGCGTCGCCGCCGTGGCCCTTCCGAGCACGTTCCTGTTCACGCACGCGCTCGCGGTGATGTTCGGCGTGCGCAGGCCGATGGCCGACCTCATCGCGGGTGGCACGATGATCTGCGGCGCCTCGGCGGTCAACGCCGTCGCGCCCGTGGCAGGCGCGCACCGGCAGGAGCAGGGCGTCGCGATCGGGACGATCTTCCTGTTCTCGGTGACGGCGCTGCTGCTCTTCCGGCCGATCGCGGCGGCGGTCGGGCTCGATCCCGCGCACGCAGGGCTCTGGAGCGGCCTGTCGGTCAACGACCTCTCGAGCGCGATCGCCGTCGGCAGCCAGATGGGCGGCGAGGGCGGCGTCATGGCCACCGCGGCGAAGTCGTTCCGCGTGGTGCTGCTCGCGCCGATGCTGCTCGCGCTCGCGCTCCTCCGCCAGGAGGGGCCGATCTCGAAGAAGGGCGCGCTCGATCACCTGCCGCGCTTCCTGCTCGGCTACATCGGGCTCGCGCTGGTGCGCGTGGCCGGCGACCGCGCGCTCGCGGATCACCCGGCGTGGAGCGCGGCGATCGGCGTCGACAAGGTCGCGGTGGACGTGCTCCTCGCGACCGTGTCGGCGGGCATTGGCCTCCACCTCCAGCTCCGGCACCTCTTCGATGCGGGCGCCAAGGCGCTCGCCGTCGGCGGGCTCGCGAGCGTGTTCATCGCCTCGGTGGACCTCGTCATGATCGCGCTCGCGGCGCGGGGGCACGCGGCGGCGGCGGCGCTCGCGGGCGCCTGTGCGCTCGGCGGCGCGGCGCTCCTGCACCGGGTCGTGACGCGCGGCGACGCGCTCGGGCGCGAGCTGCGCCGGCGCTTCGACACCGGCGCGCCGCTCTCGCTCGCGGAGACCTCGCGCTTGCTGGGCGCGATGGAGGCGGCCGGGCCCCTCGAGGAGCCGACCCTGCGCCGCGTGATGGGCCAGCTCCACCCGACCATCGGCGAGCTCATCCCGGTGCGCGAGAGCCCGCTGCCGCACGGCGAGGGCTGCCGCTGGGTCACGTACTGGGAGGGCGCGAGCGGCTGGGCGCTCGTGGCGCTCTGCCGGCAGCCCGGCTCCGAGACGCCGATTCATGCGCACCCGCATCGCCTGATCGGCAAGTCGATCGAGGGGCGCATCGAGGAGCTGCGCTTTGCCGAGCCGACGCCGGGCCTGCTCGAGCTGACGAGCCGCGCCGTGCTCGACCACAACGACCTCATCGTGACCGACGGCCTCGCGACGGTGCACGCGGTGCGCGTGGCCGGGCGCGGCACCACGATCGACCTGCAGTTCCGCGGGCCCGAGGTGGGCAAGCCGGGTCGCAGGCTGCGCGCCCTGGAGCCGATCCAGCTCGCCACGCTCGCGGTGGGCGCGCGCATCCCCGTGGTAGACGAGGTGGACGATCGCCCCGGCCACGGCGGAGAGGGCGCGAGCGTGGGGAGACCGCCGGCGCAGCGCGCTTGACATCGCAGCCCCCCGCGTCGATTTTCCGCGCCGGAGTCGTCCTTGACCGATCCGAGCCCCCCGCCCGCCACGCTGCGCACCTACCTGCAGCGCGCGAACAACAACCTCGACGTCTTCCGCCTCGTCGCCGCGACGGCGGTCATCGTGGGGCACTCGTACGTGCTCGCGCCGGCCGCGGGCGAGGTGGACCTCGTGCGGCGGCTCGTGGGCTTCACCTACTCGGGCGCGCTCGCGGTCAAGGTGTTCTTCTTCCTCAGCGGCCTCGTCTGCGCGAATAGCCTGCTCGACAAGCGCGGCGCGCTCGCGTTCGTCGCGGCGCGCGCGTTCCGCATCTTCCCGGCGCTCCTCTTCACGCTCGTGCTCACGGTCTTCGTGCTCGGCCCCGCGCTGAGCGCGCTCGCGCCCAGCGAGTACCTCACCGACCGGCACACGTGGCGCTACCTCGTCGGCAACGCAGCGCTGCGCACCGAATACGACCTGCCCGGCGTGTTCCTGGCCAATCCGTACCCGAAGGCGGTCAACGGCAGCCTGTGGACGCTGCGTCACGAGGTCGGCGCGTACCTGGGCCTGCTCGCGGGCGCATCGCTGGGCCTCTTGTATCGCCGCTGGATCGCCACGGTGGCCTGCGCGCTCGTGATGGCCGACGCGCTCCTGCCCGCGCCGCTGCTCTTCCGCTGGCTCGGCGAGAACCCCGAGATTCGCCTCTTGCCGAGCTGCTTCGCGGCGGGCGCGCTGCTCGCCGTGCACCGCGACGTCGTCCGGCCGCGCGCGCGCTGGGCCCTCGTCGGAGCCGCGGTCTTCGCCGCGCTTCGCGGCACGCACCTCGGTGAGCCCGCCTTCCTGGCGGCGATCTTCGCGCTCCTGTTGTGGCTCGGTGGCACGCGCGCCGTCCGCGCGGCGCGGATCCCGGCCGATTTCTCGTACGGCGTGTACCTCTGGGGTTTCCCGGTCGCGCAGGTGCTGGCCGCGCGCCTGGCCGCCTGGGGTCCGCACTTCAACTGCCTGGCCACGATCGCCCTCGTGCTGCCGCTCGCCGCGCTGTCCTGGTTCGCGATCGAGAAGCCCGCCATCGGCCTCGGCAAGCGCGTGGTCACACGCTTCCGTCCGCGTCCCGTCCCCGTGCCTGCGACCTGAGCGCAAGGCTCACCTCGGTTGATCCAGGTGACGCGCCAACCTGGTCATGGTCTTGGTCCTGGACCTCGTCGTCTCGCCGGTGTTTCGCCGCACCAAGCGGATCGAGGACCATGACCAAGACCAGGGCCAGGCTCAGCCGAGACGATCGCTGGGTCAGTGCCTCGCTCGGGTCGGCGTGCGCTGATGAGGTGATTTGATCTCAAAATGAAAAGCTCGTGAAGACGCCGCCGTTCGGGAGGAGGCGCGCCTGGTCGGACGGCTCGTCGGGGCCCCGGCGGCGCTGGTACTCGAGGACGAGCTGGCCGCCCGCGCGGAAGCGCCGGCCGATCGCGACGGAGGCCTGCGCGGCGAGCGTCGCCGACAGCGACGTGTACGCGAGGTCCATCACCGGCACCCCCGGCCCGTTCGGGCTCACCGACACGTCGTAGTCGAGCGTGCGCACGACGGTGGAGACGAGCAAGCTCCACGCGTCGTCCGGCTGCAGGAGCAGGTTCAGCCTTCCGTAGAGGTACTTCCAGTCGGCCTGACCGTCGAATTCGTCCTCGTACGTCGTGCCGGTCGTGTAGCCGCTCGCGGTCGCGCGCCCGACGGTGAGCTTGAGCTCCCACGCGCGCTGCGTGAACCGCAGGCCGCCGCGCCACAAGTTCACGCCCTCCTTGCGGTCGAAGAAGCGGCTCGTCTTGACGGCCGCGTGCGCGACCATCGCGGGCGCGACCTCGAGCTCGACCGGGCCGAGATCGAAGCCGAACTCCACGCCGCCGAGCTCGTTCATGCGGTCGTCGAGCGTCTCGCCGGCGAGGTCCTCGGGGCGCCAGACGTAGTTGCTCCCGACCAGGATGAGGTTCGGGTCGAGGAACACGGCCGCGTGGAAGTAGGCCACCTTGAAGCGGTAGTAGAGCTGCGCCTGCGCCTCGGGGTGGAGCAGCATCTCGCTCGGCGCGACGCCCGTCAGCACGCGGTGCTGGTAGCGGAACGGGCCGAACGAGCGCTCGTCGATGAGCATCGGTGTGTAGTTGTTCGGGCGGTTCTCGGAGGCGCCGTAGCGCGAGCCCACCGACGCCCACAGGCCCAGCGACGTGCGGTTCCGGTAGACCTGCGGCACCGGGTAGAACTTCTGGTCCTCGGAGGCGTCGACGACGGCGTGGCGGCCCTCCTCGAGGCGATCGAGCTCGCGCTTGATCACGATCTTGTCGTTCAGGATCTGCTGCGCGAACACGCGCCGGCTCTCCGCGGGCGCCTCCTCCTGCGCGCAGAAGCCAGCCGCCTGCGGGTGCACGAACACGAGCGGCGCGCCGGGCGTGGGCTTCTTCGCGGGGGCGGAGCGGGGCTCGGCGAACTCGAGCGACCAGATGCTGTTCCGGTCGAGCACGAGGTCCTTGCCGCTCGGCAGGAGGAGCGAGACCTTGGACTCGCTGTAGTCGATGGGCCAGCCCGTCGCGAGCTCGACCACGCGCCCCTGGTAGAAGGTCTCGACCCGCAGGAGCGGTACCTCGGCGGCGTCGAGCTGGCTGACCGGGAGCTGGCTCACCGGGTAGTACGCGAGCGAGGCGATCTCGTGGCGCGGGATCTTGACCGTCGTGCCATCGAGCCGCAGGAGGTGGATCGCGCGCCGCTCGACCGCGAGGATGACGCCGAGCTCGCGGTCGCACGCGGTGCGGTAGACGGCGTGCACGTTGAGCGCCCGGGCCGGCGCCGCCCACAGGAGCAGCAGGGCGACCGTCAGGAGAAGGACCGGTCCCCGAAGTCGAGTCCACAGGGCCCCCACACGAGGCGAGCGCAGCGAGCCGCAAGGGCGTAGCGAAGCGAAGACGCAGGGAGGGGGGCCCAGATGGGCTGTGCTAGAACACGAATTCAAGGGCGCCCCCGAACTTCGGATCCCAGCGGCTCGTGGCGACGGGGCCGGCGCCGTCGTAGGAGCGGTAGAGGAGGCGCATGTACGCCTTGACGGTCACGTAGCGGCCGAAGTCCGACGCCACCATCGCGCCCGTGTCCGCGTGCAGGAACGCCAGCGACACGGGCGCCGGGGAGGCCGACTCGGCGTAGTCGCCGAGCGTCAGCACGTGATCGAGCGAGAGCTCGACCGATGGGATCGGGTGCAGCGTCGCGCCGAGGCGGAACGCGTCGCTCGCGAGGGCGTAGCGCGCGGACGGCATCTGGCTCGCGTCCGACACCGCCTCGGAGAGCGGACCGTCGAGACGCGTGCGGTAGTAGAGCAGGCGCAGGTCGAGGCGATCGGACTCGTAGCGCAGGCGGATCGTCGGGCTCATCTTGCGCGCCTGCAGCGTCCGCCGCTCCGCCATCGGCACCTCGACGCGCGTCGCGAGGTAGGACGGGCCCGCGGCCGCGGACAGGCGCCAGTAGTCGGCGCCGAGCAGCATGAGGTAGTTGTACGCGTGGTCGACCTTCGAGCTCGTCGGCAGGACCGAGCCGCCGAGGCGCGGCGCGTCGCCGTTCTGCTCCGCCAGGCGCGCGAGGAGGAACGCGTCGCTGCCGGCGGGCAGCGCGGCGAGGCTCCCGACGAAGCTCGCGCTGAAGAAGTGCGACTTGACGTCCGAGCGCACGGACAGGCCCGGCTGCACGAACGGCAGCCACTCGTGCGCGGAGTTGCCGATGACGACGTGGCTCTGGAACCGGTACGCGCGGCCGGTGGAGATGCGGAAGTAGAACGGGATCGGCAGCTCCATGTCCTGGAAGTAGAGGAGCCCGACGCGCGAGCGCTGGTCGAACATGAACGGGTGCGCGTAGACGCGCGTGCGCTCCTCGAAGCCGTCGAGCGCCCGGTAGTGCTCCGCGAGCTTGCCGAAGTAGTCGCCGAGCTTGATCGTGTCGGCGATGACGTAGCTCGGCGGCACGGCGTCGGGCGCGGGCGTCTCGGTGCTGCACGGCACCACCTCGGGCGGGAACGCGAGCTGCGCCTCGGCGCGCGGGTGGTCGAGCGGCCGGCGGCCCTCGGCCTCGACGCCGCCGATCTTGCGGATCTCGACGGGCTCGAGGACGCGCGTCTTGCCCTGCAGATCGAGGAAGATGACGAGGTCGTCGTGGAAGTCGGTCGCGAATCCGGTGAAGGTGGGCGCGCGATCGGCGCCGACCCACACGCGCCGCAGGTACGACGCCAGGCTCGGGTCCACGTCGATCTCGCCGAGCGGGCTCTCGAGCAGCTTGTGCAGCACGACCGCGCGCACCTGCGCCCTCGGCACGCGCGCGAGGCGCCCGTCGAGCCCGATGAGCGCCACCTGCGCGTCGTCGACGTGCAGCAGGATCCCGGTCTGCCGGCGGCACTCGGTGTCGAACAGCGAGTGCAGGTCCACCGCGCGGGCGACCCCCGTCCGGGCGAGCAGCAGGAGCGGCAGGAAGCGCAGGACCCAGCGCACGGGCGGCGAGCATAGCCCGAGGGGCAGCGGCGCATTGTCACGGTGCCCCGCGGCGTGCACAATTTGCGCGAAAGTGGAGACCTTGTTCGAGGAGCTCAAGCGCTATGTGGGGTTCGGGGAGGCCGACGGCGCCCTCCTGCGGGCCGCGCACCCGGTGATCTCGCCGTACTTCGACGCCGTCTCGAACCTGTTCTACAGGCGCATCCTCGAGCACGAGGGCGCGAAGAAGGCCCTCGAGGGCGGCGAGAGCCGCGTCGGCCAGCTCAAGGTCACGCTCGTGCAGTGGATGCACGGGCTCTGCCTCGGGCCGTGGGACGAGGAGTACTTCCAGCGCCGCTGCCGCATCGGCCGCGTTCACGTGCGCATCGCGCTGCCGCAGCACTACATGTTCGGTGCGATGAACGTCCTGCGCGGGGAGCTCGGACGCGTGCTCGACGACGAGGCGCCCGCCGGCCGGCTCGACCTCCTCCCCACGAGGACCGCGATCGACAAGATCCTCGACCTCGAGCTCGCGATCATGCTGCACACGTACCGCGAGGACCTCGAGGCGCAGCAGGCGCGCTACGAGCGCCTCTCCACGTTCGGCCAGCTCGCCGGCGCGATCGGCCACGAGCTGCGCAATCCGCTCGGCGTCATCGAGTCGTCGGCCTACATCCTGCGCGGGCGCATGGGCGAGGACGATCGCTCGAAGAAGCACCTCGATCGCATCGGGCAGCAGCTCGGCCTCGCCAACGACATCATCACCACGCTCCTCGACCTCATCCGGGATCGCCCGCTCAAGCACGGAGAGGTGCGCCTGGGCGAGCTCGTCGCCTCGGTGCAGGAGTCCCTCTCGGTGCCCGAGGGTGTGTCGATCGGGCTCGAGGGCGTGGACTCGTTGCCGGTCCTGGTCGGCGATCCCGTGCAGCTCCGGCAGGTCCTGCGCAACCTCATGGAGAACGCGCTCGACGCCCTCGGGGCGAGCGGCGAGCTGCGCGTCGTCGGGCGGGAGGAGGGCGAGAGCGTGGTGCTCGCCATCGAGGACAGCGGCCCCGGCGTCGATCCGGCGGTCAAGCGGCGCCTCTTCGAGCCGCTCGTGACCGGCAAGGCCAAGGGCATCGGCCTCGGCCTCGCGCTCTGCAAGCGCGTGTGCGAGCGCCACGGCGGCTCCGTCCACCACGAGGCGCGCGCCGGGGGCGGCACGCGCTTCGTCGTGCGGCTGCCCATCGGGGGCGCGCATGCGTGACTACCTCATCGTCGACGACAACCGCGAGTTCGCGGAGAACCTCGCCGAGATCCTGGAGGACGGGCCCGATCGTGGCTGCGTGGCGAGCTCTGGGGACGAGGCGCTCGAGCTCGTGCGCGCGCGGCGCTTCGACGCGCTGCTGACCGACATGCGCATGCCCGGCATGGGCGGCGCGGAGCTCGTGCACCGCGTGCGGCGGATCGACGCCGGGCTGCCGGCGATCGCGATCTCGGCCTACACGGAGGACGCGCAGATCGCCGCGGCGAGGCGCGAGGGCCTCCTGGCCGTCCTGCCCAAGCCCGTGGTCGTGGCGCACCTCCTCGACCTGCTCGGCAGGGCGCGCCGCGACGGGCTCGTGGCGCTCGTCGAGGACGATCTCGCGCTCGCGGACAACCTCGGCGAGGTGCTGCGCTCGCGCGGCTTCTCGGTGGTCGCGGCGACGTCGGTGCTCGAGACCGAGCGCCTCGGCGCGGTGCAGCCGTTCGCGGCCCTCGTGGACGTGCGTGTGCGTGGCGGCGCGGACGGGGAGGCGATGCGTCGCCTCGGCCAGAAGTACCCCGGCCTGCCGATGATCGTGATCACCGGGCACCCGGACGCGGTCAAGCCGATCGAGTGCGTGGCCACCATCGAGAAGCCCTTCCAGACGACGCACGTGCTCGAGGTCCTCGAGGAGCTCCACCTCGCGCAGCGCGCCGGTGCGTCCCAGGGCACGCCGACCCCGGAGCAGCGGCTGTGAGCACGGTCCTCCTGGTCGACGACAACGCGGCGTTCGTCGAGAACTTCGAGGAGATCCTGAGCGCCGAGGGCTACGCGGTGCGCAGCGCCGGCACCGTCGCGGCCGCGCGCGCGGCGGCGGGGAAGGGCTTCCAGGTCGCGCTGGTCGACGTGCGCCTGCCCGACGGCGACGGCGTCGCCTGCGCGGCCGATCTCAAGCAGTCCTGGCCGGAGGCCGAGGTCATCCTGCTCACCGGATTCGCGTCCCTCGAGTCGGCCCAGGCGGCGGTCCGCGCGGGCGCGTGGGCCTACCTCACCAAGCCCTGCGCGACGCCGGACCTCCTGCTCGCCGTCGGCCAGGCGGTGCGGCACATCGACGAGAAGGCGGAGCTCCGCAGGCGCGCGCAGCAGGCGGAGCGCCTCGCCACGATCGGGCAGCTCAGCGCCAGCCTCTCGCACGAGATCAAGAACCCGCTCAACGCGGCGGCGCTGCAGCTCTCGCTCCTCGAGCGGCGGGTGCGCAAGCTCGAGGGCGCGACGCAGGAGACGCTGCTCGGGCCGCTCGGCCTCGTGCAGCACGAGATCGGACGCTTGAACGACATGCTCGAGGGCTTCCTGCAGTACGCCAGGCCCCGCGAGCTCAACGCCCGGCCCGTCGACGCCTGCACGCTCGCCGCACACGTGATCGAGCTCTTGCGCCCGCAGGCCGAGCACGCGGGCGTGCACCTCGAGGGCGCGCTGCCGGGGAGCGTCATGGTCGCGGGCGACGCGAGCCGGCTGCAGCAGGCGCTGCTGAACTTGACCCTCAACGCCATCCAGGCCGTGCCGCGGGACGGCTGGGTCCGCATCGAGGTGGTGGGCGGCGATCCGGTCGAGATCCGCGTCGAGGACTCGGGGGACGGCGTCCCCGAGGCCCTCCGCGAGCGCATGTTCGAGCCGTTCTTCACGACCAAGGCTGGCGGCTCGGGCCTGGGCTTGCCCCTCTCGCGCGCGATCGCGATGCAGCACGGCGGCGATCTGACCGAGGAGTCCCGGGGCGACGGTGCGTGCTTCGTGCTGCGGATCCCCCCGCTGCGCGTCGCGGACTGTTGACGTGTGGCCGCCTCAGAAGGCGGCCACCAGGAAGGGCACGCTGCCCTTCCCCCGCCCGGGCCAAGCCCGGTCGGGCCCCCCAACCTGCGTCTACGCTCGCTACGCTCGCTACGCCCTTGCGGCTCGCTCTCGCTCGCCTTCTCGGTGGGCTGCTCCCGCGGCGGCCTGCCGAGGCCGCCCATCGTCAAATCACTCCATGATCTCTCCGGCGCGGAGCGGGACGAACGTGCGGCCCGACTCGGCGCAGAGGAGCTGTACGGCCTGGCGCCCCGACGCGAGCGCGGTCGGCACGCCGCCGCCTGGCTCGACCCACTGCCCGGCCATGTAGAAGCCGCCGAGGCCGCGCAGGCGCTTGTCGATGTGGCCGAAGAAGGCCTCCGGCGTCGGGATCCAGCCCTCGTAGGCGCCGCGCCAGGAGCGCGCCATCGTCCAGTACGTCAGCGGCGTGGCGACGTCCGTCACGCGCACCGCCCCGGCGACGCCCGGCAACTGGCGATCGATCTGCTCGAGCGCGAGGCGCGCCGCCTCGTCCTTCTCCGCGCCGTAGCGGGTGCCGCGCGTGGCCCACCAGCCGTAGTCGGTCGGCAGGATGGCCTGCACGACCGCGTGGCCCGGCGGCGCGAAGACCGGGTCGTCGTTGCACAGGCGCAGGTACAGCAGGTCGTTCGGGTAGCCGCCGATCGAGAAGGGCGCGAGCCCGTCGACGAGCAGGAGCTGCGGCTCGCCCTCGAGCGGCAGCGCGACGCCGAAGCTCGCGAGCACGATCGGCTGGAAGAGCTTCCAGCGCTCGAGGCGGCCGCGCGTCTCGTCCGCGGAGAAGCGCCCGCCGAGGAGGCGCAGCACGGTCTCGGGCGCGCTCGACGTGCAGATGACGTCGTCCGCCTCGATCTCGGTGCCGTCGCCGAGGCGAACGCCGACGGCCCGATCGGACCGCACGAGGACCTCGTCGACCGTCGAGTGCAGGCGGGTCTGGCCGCCGAGCCGGTGGTAGCCGTCCACGAGCGCGTCGCGGAAGGC
Source organism: uncultured Myxococcales bacterium (assembly GCA_964593795.1). GTDB lineage: Bacteria > Myxococcota_A > Polyangia > JAHFDS01 > JAHFDS01 > JAHFDS01. Next base: position 62,691 of record CAZQJC010000347.1, read on the forward strand.
GGCGGTGCCCCCGGTGGGCCGCGAGAGCCAGCCCCGCGAGAGGTAGCCGAGGATCATGAGGAGGAAGAGGGCGGGGGCCTCCGGGGGCACGAGCCGCGTGAGCAGCCTGCGCAGGCGCCGGTTCTGGAGGTGCTCGGCGGCCCACTCGCCCACCGACTTGCGGAAGCGGACGAGCGTGTCGAACTCGTGGCGCAGCTCCCAGAGCGCGGAGAGCCGGTTGCGCAGCGTCATGAGCTCGGCCGGCGCGTCGACCGGGGCGGGGATCTCGGCGATGCGCGCGGCCGCGTCGAGGAGCCCGAGCACCTCGTCACGGTCCTCGGGCGCGAGCGCCACGAGGTCCGACGCGAGCGCCTGCAGGCTCGAGGTCACGTCCACCGAGAAGCCGGCCTGCGCCTCGCGGTAGGTGCAGAAGCGCTGGATGGGCCGCAGCGCCACGGCCCGGGTGATGCCGAGCTCGTCGTAGATGTGCGAGAACGCGCCCCCGGTCAGCCAGTGGATGCAGCCGTCGATCGTGTACGGCCCGCGCGTCCACGCCGTGCAGACGCCGCCCAGGGCGAGGTTGTGCTCCACGATGGTGGCGTCGAGGCCACTGGCGCGCGCGTAGCAGCCGGCCGACAGCCCGGCGAGACCGCCACCGACGATGACGACGTGGGGCGCCACGACGGCACTAGCTCGCTTCCGCGAGCGCGCGCAGGGCGTCCGTGGTCGTGAAGATGCCCACCACGCGACCGCGCTGCAGGACGATCGCGGAGCCGCACTTCCGCGTCGCCATCTCGGCGGCCACCTTGCGCAGCAAGGCCCGCGGGCCCACGCAGTAGGGCTCGGGCGTCATCGCGTCCTCGATGGTCACCGTCTGCGGGTCGACGTCCTTGATGGTCTCGACGAGGTGGAGGTCGCTCATCGTGACCACGCCGACGACGTCTCCCCCGTCGAGCACCGGGAGGTGCCGGATCTGATGTGCCCGCATGAGCTCGTGTGCGGCCATGAGCGGCTGGGCGATGCCGATCGTGTGCGGGCTCGGGGTCATGTAGTCGGCGATGACGTGGTTCGACATGGCGGCCTCTCCCTTGACGTCCCGATCGACTTCCTTGCAGGTTGCGGACCTGCAGGTTGCGGACCTGGAGCGCCGGCGCGATCACGCGCAGGCGTTGCGGTCCCGGGTCGCGGACGCGCAACCGTCGCGGCGCGGCCTTCACGGCGGGGGGGCGTCGAGCTCCAGCGACTCGAGGCGCCAGCGCGCATACGTGAGCTTCCTGCCGTCGATGAGCCAGCTCACCTCGACCCGGAACGGGACCTTGAGGCCGTCCGTGTCGCGGAAGTCGTCGCACTCCGCGAGCCAGGGCGTGAGCACGCCCTTGCCGTCGACGTCGCGCATGCGCTCGGCCAGGACGGTGGTCGGCATCCCGTCGGCTCCGAACCGGAACTCGGCGGAGACCTCGCGGTCGGCGACCCGCAGCGTCGCGCGCGCGCTGTGCTCGTCGACCGCCGTCCACGTCACGAAGCGCGCATCGGCGTAGGCCGTCGGGAACCACACCATCTCACCGAGGAGCCGGAGGAGCGCGCCGGTGTCGAGGGCCGGCCCGGTGACGTCGACCATGCGCACCGTCGAGTCGAGCCACGCCGTCATCTGGCCGCGGCCGCCCACCGAGCGGTCCCGGGCGTCCATCCAGACCCCGGGCAGCATGGCGACGTGCCCGCGCCACACGAACCCGGGAGGGTTCGCCGTGAAGTGCTGCTCGCCGCGGATGTCGAGGGGCGGCTTGTCGAAGTCTCGCGACAGCGTGCCGCCGTGGCGCAAGAGGACGGTCCTGATGGGCGCCCGGCGGCCGGAGGTGGCGAGCGACAGGTAGCGCTCCACCGGGGCCGGCAGCGCCGGCCCGGGCTCGCTGGCCGGCGGGAGCGGGGGCGCGGCGTGGAGGTCTGCCACCTCGCCGCGGATGCGTGCGTCGAGGCGCAGGTCGCTCGCGACGACCAGCACGCCGAGGGCCCCGATGGTGGTCACGACGATCCAGAAGAGGAGCCACATGCCGGGCCTCCTGGGTCGAGGGGGCGCTGCGCGAGCGGCGGGTTCGACGTCTGCGAGCGCGGAGTGCATGCGCGGCAGCGGTGCAACCAGCGCGCCGGAGCTGCTGCCGGCGGCGGCCCGGCGGTACGCGAACGAATTGCGAGCCCGCGAGCGGCGTGCCGAAGGCCTTGCGCCGATCCCGCTCCTGTAACGCCCCGGGCGCGCGATCGCACGGGCACCTACCTTGCAGTTCACGGAGGCAGGAGGCACCCATGTCTCTTCATCGCTATTCCAAGGGCGTCAACGAGGTCGACAGCAGCGCGAGCGTCACGGAGGCGTGCATGCGGATGCGCGACCACAGCGTCGGCGCGCTGGTGGTGCTCGAGGGTGCCCGGCCGATCGGCATCCTGACCGATCGCGACGTGGCGCTCCGCGTGGTGGCGGAGGGCCGCGACCCGGCCCAGACGCTGGTGGAGGAGGCGATGAGCCCGACGCTGTACACCCTGCCGGACACGTCCTCCCTGGAGGAGGCCTCCGAGCTGATGCGCGACCACGGCCTGCGGCGTGTTCCGCTGACCGACCCGAGCGGTCGGATCACCGGCCTCGTGTCGTTCGACGACGTGGTGCTGCTCCTCGGCATGGAGCTCGGGAACCTCGCGAGCGCGCTGTTCAAGGGTCGCGCGAGGGAGCTGTCCGAGACGGTCCGCCCGCCGGGCTGAACCCCGAGGAGCCGTCATGCAGGATCCCACTCTCCACGGACCCCCGCACCACGGATCGGCAGCTGCTCGACCGGCGGCGCTCCCGGACCGGCATCTCCCGGTGGCGACGCGCATCGAGCTGCGCATCATCGAGCTCGCGACGGACCTCGCCGGTCCGCTCGCGGTGTGGGCTCAGCTCGGCGGCTGCCGCCGGTGAGCGCGTAGCCTTCACGGCCGGCGCCACACGCTGGCCAGCCAGGGCTGCTCCGTGCGCGGGCGGCCCGGGGGACGGTAGTAGTGGCGGACCTCCGTGAACCCCGCGGCCTCGCAGTGGCGGCGCCAGCCCTCGAGGTCGTGGAAGACGCCGTAGCGCCCGCTGGAGAAGCCCTCCTGGCCGCTGCCGCGCGGGTTCGACGAGAAGAGCACGCCGCGCGGGCGCAGGGTGTCGCGCAGCTCGCCGAGCACGCGGGGAAGCGCGGCCGAGGGCACGTGGAAGAGGCTCGCGTTCGCGAACACGCCGTCGAAGCGCCCGGCCGGGAGCGCCAGGGCCAGGAAGCTCTGGTGCCATACCTCGCAGCCGGAGTGAGCGCGCGCCATCTCGACGAACGCCGCGCAGCCGTCGAGCCCGACCGCCTCGTGCCCCAGGGCCCGGAAGTGGGCGAGGTCGCGGCCCGGGCCGCAGCCGAGGTCGAGGATCGCGTGCGGCCCCGGACCCTCGAGCGCCTCGAGCAGCGCGGCGTGGTTCTGCGAGACGTCGTGGTCCTTCGTGCCCTCCCAGAACGAAGCGGCGCTGGCCTCGTAGTGCGCGAGCGTGCGCGCGCCGACGTCCTCGAGATCCTCGGGCACCCGGGTCATGCCCGATGCTACCGTGACGCTGGGCCGCTGGCCCGCGTATGACCACCAACCTCGGGCTGTGGTCCCTCTTGCTGCTCGGCCTCGCCGTCATCGGGGCGGCGTGGCTGGTGAACCGGTTCGCCCCGGCGCGCCGCCGGCGCATCCGCCGCGTGGTGTGGCTCTTCGGGCTCGCGCTGCTCGTCCTCGGGATCGAGCGCGCCACGGACGCCCTCGGGGTCGCCGCCTGGCCCCGGCGCGTGTCCATCGTGGCGCTGCTCCTGCGCACGCTCGGCTGGATCGAGGTCGGCGCGCTGCTCCTGTTCTCCCTGGCGCTGCCGGCCCTGCGGCTGCGCATCGTCGAGATCGCGAGCGACCTCGTCGTCGCCACGGCCTACGTGGTCACGACCATCGCCGTCCTCGGCGGGGCGGGACTCGACGCCTCGGGCGTGCTCGCGACCTCCGCCCTCGTCGGCACGATCGTCTCGTTCTCCCTGCAGAACACCCTGCAGAACGTGTTCGGCGGCGTCGTGCTGCAGCTCGACGACTCGATCCAGGTCGGGGACTGGATCCAGCTCGAGAACGGCCGGCAGGGGCGCGTGCGCGACATCCGCTGGCGCCACACGCTGCTCGAGACGCGCGACTGGGACACGCTCGTCGTGCCGAACGACACGCTCCTGCGCAGCCAGTTCACCATCCTCGGCAAGCGCGAGGGCGAGCCGATCCAGCACCGCATGTGGGTCCACTTCCACGTGGACTTCCGCTACGGCCCCGCGGAGGTCATCCGCGTGGTCGAGGACGCGCTCCGCGCCGGGCCGATCGAGGGTGTCGCGATGGTGCCCGCGCCGAACTGCATCGCCTTCGACCTCGCGCGCGACGGCCGCGACAGCTTCGCCGACTACGCGGTGCGCTACTGGCTGAACGACCTCGCGAGCGACGATCCGACGAGCTCGCGGGTGCGCGCGCGCATCCACGCGGCGCTCGATCGCGCGGGCATCCCGCTCGCCCGCCCCGCGCAGACGGTGTTCTTCAAGCGCGTGGCGTCGGAGGACGAGCGCGAGGCGCGCCACCGGCAGAGCCGCATCGAGCTGCTGCGCCAGGTGCCGCTCTTCGCCGCGCTGCTCGACGAGGAGCTCACCGAGGTGGCGGGGCGCCTGCGCGAGGCGCACTTCACCGCGGGCGAGATCGTGACGCACCACGGGGCCGTCGCGCACTGGCTGTACATCCTCGCGCGCGGGCGCGTGCAGGTGCTGGCGGTCGAGGGCTCGATCAGCCGGCTCGTGGCGACGCTCGAGGCGCCCGACGTGTTCGGCGAGATGGGCCTCCTGACCGGCGCGCCGCGCAAGGCGGACGTCGTGGCGATGACCGACGTGCTCTGCCTGCGCCTCGACAAGGAGGGCTTCCAGAGCGTGCTGCAGCACCGCCCCGAGCTGGCGGCGCGCATGTCGCACGTGATGGCGGAGCGCCGCGTGGGCCTCGTCGCGACGCAGGAGGACCTCGACGCCGAGGCGCGCGCGCGGCGGGAGCGCCAGGAGGAGAGCAACATCCTCGGTCGCATCCAGGAGTTCTTCGGCCTCGACGCCGAGGACGGCTGACGCTCCTCGAGACCCGGAACGGCGCTACGATCCGTGCATGCGATTCCTGCACACGATGCTCCGGGTGCGCGACCTCGACGCCGCCCTCGACTTCTTCGTCGGCAAGCTGGGCCTGCGCGAGCTGCGCCGCAAGGAGAGCGACAAGGGGCGCTTCTCGCTGGTGTTCCTCGGCACCGGCGCGGCCGGCGACGGCGCGGAGATCGAGCTGACCTACAACTGGGACCAGGCCGAGCCCTACCCGACGGGCCGGTTCTTCGGGCACCTCGCGTTCGCGGTGGACGACCTCTACGCGACCTGCGAGCGCCTGCGCGCGAGCGGCGTGGCGATCCTCCGGCCGCCGCGCGACGGACACATGGCGTTCATCAAGTCGCCCGACGGCCACTCGATCGAGCTCCTCCAGCGGGGCGAGAGCCGTCCGCCCGAGGAGCCCTGGGCGTCGATGCCCAACCAGGGCGAGTGGTGACCTAATGCGCCTGCATGCTGGCGGCCTCGGCGCCGGCCTCCATCTCGTGGTTCGCGCCGGGCGCGCGGATCGAGCTGGCGAACGTCTCGAGGGCGGCGGCCGCGGCTTCGCTCAGCGCGTGCGGGAGCCGCGCGCCCATGCGCCGCCGCGCGGCGATGATGCCGCCGATGCGTTTGCGCGTCTCCTCCCCGGACGCCGGGGCGAGCATGACGCCCAGGATCGCCCCGACGGCGGCGCCTCCCGCGAACACGAGGAGCATCGACAGGGTGGAAGTGCTGGCTTCTTTCGTTCGTCCGAACATGGTGGTGACCTCCGTCCCGGCCGTGTGCGATCCGCGTGCCACCGGCGCCGCGCGGACGCGACGGGCGTATTCCTGGATCGGACGTAGACTGCGGCATGCTCAAGCGCTCCATCGTCGGCGCCGTGATCGGCTCGCTCGCGGGCTTCGCCTACAGCTACTTCGTCGGCTGCAAGACCGGCTGAGGCATCACGGGGAACCCGGCCGTGGCGACCCTCTTCGGCGCCGCGTTCGGGTATCTCCTCGTGACCCCGGGTCGGGGTCCGTGACGCTCCGCCAGTGAAGGTCCGTGCCGCCGCGAAGGAACTGCGGGTGGTGGCAATCGGTCGGGAAGTTTTTCCGGGTGGCGCCGCGCGGTCAGCGCCCGGTCAGGAGGCGCCCTGCGCCGCCGCCCGGGGACGCGATGGGCTTCTGCAGGACGATGTCGCGGCCGGCGGCCTTGCCCTGCGCGTAGGCGCTGGCGCTCGCGAACCGTGACTTGCCCACGGAGGCGCGGCGCGGGTGGCGCGCGTCGTAGTAGCGGCGCAGGTCCGCGTCGCCGACCCACACGAGGCCCTCGGCTCGCTGCGCCGTGCGCTCCTCCGCGAGCCGGTCGAAGAAGCCGCGCATGACGCCCGCGAGGTAGCTGCGGCGCGGGACGTCCGAGCGCAGCGCGTGGCGCCGCTTGTGCTCGCGCCAGAGACGCTCCGACGTGTGCAGGAGGAAGCCGTGCACGTACTCGGCGAGCGCGAGGTTCTCCTTGGTGCCGCACACCTCGAGCACGCTGCCGGTCTTGCCGGCGCGCGGCCGGTACGCCGTGACCCAGATGGCCTCGACGAAGAAGTGCGTGCACAGGATCGCGCCGAGGACGCGCTCGTGCACCTGCACGCGGCCGGTGGGCTCGCCGAGGTGGAGGTAGCCGAACGCGCGCGCGCGGTGCTCGGCGGCGGCCTCGATGTTGTGCCGCAGCATGAGGCGCTGCGCCTCGTTCATCGCGAGCTCGGCCTCGTGCAGGTTCGGGCTCTGCGCGAGCGCGAGGAGCTTGGCCACGCGCGACAGCACGCGCTCGTCGGCGTCGCTGCCCGTCCCCTCGGGCAGGCCGCTCGCGCGTCCGTCGATGCCGAGCTCCGTGCAGAGGCGCCGGAACGACTCGCCGTGCGCCGCCTCGTCCCGCACGCCGAGCACCTCCTCGACGTACTGGTGCGCCATCTCGTGGCGCAGCACCTCGACCACCACGCCCCACGAGCGCTCGAGCACCACGCGCCGCCCGATGCGGAGCGTGCGATCGCGCGACGACCAGCAGCCGAGCCGCGACTCCACGTCCTCGAGGGCCATCACCGGCGCGCGCAGCCGCTGGCCGAAGTGCGCCGCGTTGCAGCGTCGCCACTCGGCGAGCAGCGCGCGGACGCAGGCGGCCTCGAGCTCGGCCGAGAGGAACCTGGGATCACCGGCGGTGGACACGGGGCGGAGTGTGGCATGGGGGTCTGTCGGAGGATTCGCCGGCAGGCCGTTGACGTGGTCGTAGACGTGAACGTGAACGTGAACGTGAGCTCCACCGTGGACGTCGACGTCTTCGTCCAGGGTGGCGTTCAGGTTCATGTTCACGTCAAGGTCAACGCCGGAACGGTAACGCCGGCACAGGTTGCCTCCCAGGAACTTCACGCAGTTCCGCCCTGTCGTGCGGGTCGAGGAAACTTTCGGCCGCCTCGGGCGTCTCAACGTGTGAATGCCGGCTGCAGCGAGGCTCGTGGAGATGGCGGAGGGGGACAGGCGCGCCCACGCGGCCTCCTTCGAGGGCTGCTACGAGGAGCACCGCCACCGTGTCTACCGGCTGTGCCTGCGCTACGGCGCGGGCAAGCGCGGGTTCGCGGAGGACGTGACGCACGACGTCTTCCTCAAGCTCTGGGAGCACCTGCCGCGGCTCGCCGAGCACGACGACGTCGCCGCGTGGCTCTATCGCGTGACGGCCAACGTCGCGATCTCGGCCATCCGGCGGGAGAGATCGCTCCTCAGGCGCGTGCTCGGTGCGGCGCGGGAGCCCGGGCGCGAGGCGGCGCCCTCGGCCGAGGCGCAGCTCGCCGAGCACGAGCAGGCGCGCGCGGCGATGGCGCTCCTCTCGACGTTGCCGGCGCGCGAGCGCGTCGCGCTCTGCATGAAGCTCCTCGACGGCAAGAGCCAGCGCGAGATCGCGGCCGCGCTCGAGCTGTCCGAGGGATACGTGTCGAAGCTCATCGCCCGTGCCGAGGCGCACCTGCGCGCGCAGGGCTGGAAGGTGGACCATGTCGAATGAACTCCGAGCGGCCCTCGAGGCCGCCGACGCCGAGCACGAGCGCGCGGGGATGCCCGACGCGGTGGACGCCAGGGTGCGCGCGAGGCTTCGCGCCGGCCGCGTGCAGAGGCCGGGTGCGCGCGTGTGGCCGATCGGGCTCGTGCTCTCGGGCGCCGCGGCGCTCGTGCTCGTGGTGGGCTCGTCGCACTACGGCAGGGTCGTGCGCGACACCGCGCGCGGGATGGCGCCGCCCGCCGCGGAGCAGCCGGCCCCGACCGTGACGACGAGCCCGAGCGGCGCGACCGCGGAGGCCAACGGAGTGCTCGGTCTGCTGAAGAAGCAGGAGGGCGGCAGCGTCGGATCCATCTTCGAGGAGGCGCCCGTCGACACGCCCGCACACGCTGCGGACCCGAGCGCGCAGCCGCGCACCACCGCGGGCCTCGACGAGGTGTCGGGCGGCGCGAAGACCAAGGCCAGCCGCCACGCCATCGGAGACAGCGTGCTCCCGGACGGCGACGGCCGGCCTGACACCGGCGGCGAGGCCCTGCGCGCCGGCGCCTACTGGCGCGAGCTCCGCAACAAGGACGGCAAGTCGGGCGACCTCGGCCTCTTCGGTCGCGGACGTGGCGGCGGCGGCACCGGCGAGGGGACCATCGGCCTCGGAGGCCTCGGCACCGTCGGACGGGGCTCCGGCACCGGCGCGGGCTACGGCTACGGCGGCTTCGTCGCCACGGCCGCCGGCCCGCCGCCGCGGATGTACCTCGACCCCGAGGGTCGCTTCGCCACGACGTATCGCCCAGGCGGCGGCAGCTTCGCGCGGTTCCACGAGGCGCTCGCCCGCGGCCACGCGCCCCCGCGCGCCCTGCAGCTCGCGGCGGACTTCGGCGGCCGCTATGGCGAGCCCCTCGCTGCGCCCACAGAGATCGCACTGGCATTGCGCGCCGACGCCGAGCGCAATGCGCTGCCGCCGGCTGGCGGCCCGGTGCACCTGCGCCTCCGGCTGCGCGGCGCGGAGTCCTTGCCGACGGCGCGGCCCGTCATCGCGGCGACGCTCATCATCGACGTCAGCGGCTCCATGTCGGGCGAGCCCATCCAGAAGGCACGAGAGGCGGCGCGGCAGATGGTCGAGCGCCTCGAGCCGAGCGATCGCGTGGCGATCGTGACCTACGAGACCGGCGCGCGCGTGGTCGTGCCCGAGGGCCCGGTCGGCGGGCGGAAGGCGGCCATCCTTCGCGCCATCGACCGCATCGAGCCGCAGGGCAGCACGAACCTCGAGGCGGGCCTGGCCGCCGGGTACGCGCAGGCGTGCCGCGCGCCCGATCGGGCCGACGTGGTGCGGCTCGCCATCGTGTTCTCGGACGGCCAGGCCAACGTCGGCAACACCGACCCCTGGCAGCTCTCGGCGCGGGCGGCGCGCGCGTTCCACGACGGCATCGAGACGACGACCGTCGGCATCGGTGCGTCGTACGACCCGCGGCAGATGACGATGCTGTCCGAGCACGGCGGCGGCAGCTACTACTACGTGCGCGATCTGGCGTCGATCGCGGGGATCTTGGCGCAGGAGGTCGAGCTCCGGGCGCAGCCCGTGGCCCGCGCGGTCGAGCTGCGCGTGCGCCTCGCGCCGGGCGTGCGTCTCGTGCAGACGTACGGCTCGCGCCGCCTCGGCGAGGCGGAGGCCGCGCGGGTGCGCTCGAGCGAGGTCGCCATCGACCAGCGTTCGGTGCGCCACGATCGCATCCGCGCGGACCGTCAGGTGGACGCGCACGGTGGCATGCGCTTCTTCATCCCCGGCTTCGCGCGGGCCGACGCGCACACGATGCTGCTCGAGCTCGAGGCGCCCCCGGGCCACGGCGACCAGGCGCTCGCGACCGTCGAGCTCCGCTACAAGGATCGCGTTCGCGGCACGAACCACATCGAGGAGCAGGTTGTGCGCGTCGGCACGGCCCCGAGCGCCGAGGCCTCCGCCGCCACCGAGAGCCCGAGCGTCGCGCGTACCGTGCTCGGCTTCCGCACCGGGATGAGCCTCCTCGGCGCGTCGGGAAACCGGCACGCGTCGTGGGCGGCGCGCCTGGCCGAGCGGGCGCAGCTCCTCCGGGCCGCGGCCGCGCGCTGGAACGACCCGACCCTCGGCCGCGACGCCGAGCTCCTCGACCAGTACGCGAGCGTCCTCGGCAGCGGCGAGCTCTCGCGCGATCCGATCGTGCTCTCGCTCCTGCTCGACCGTGCCGCCTACCAGCTCCTCCACTAGAGCACCGATCATGTTGAACCGTGTGCTGCAACGCGGACTTGCGAGCTGTCATGCGAAGAGGCTTCAGGCTCCAGGCTTCAGGCTTCGGGTCTCTGACCCGGATCCGGAGCCTGAAGCCCGAGGCCTGAAGCCCG
>CAZQJC010000348.1:0-22162 GCA_964593795.1 uncultured Myxococcales bacterium
CATGCGGCCGGCCGGCGAGCGACCTAGCGCCCGCCCAAGGCGAGCGAAGCGAGCGTGGTGTCGCCGCAGGCTGTGCCGAGGACGACACGGGGCCCCACGGAGCGCGGAGCGCGGAGTGGGGAGCGACACAGCTCAGCCACGAGTCGCCCGAGGTGCCCACCGAAGCAGCGGAGCCCTCGCGTGTCGATGGGGGCTCGGACTACCGGCAGGCGCTCGCGTCGACCAGGCCCCAGGTGAGGAACCGGATCGGGTGGCTGCCGACGAAGGCGGTGCGCGGGAGCTCCTGCCAGGTGATGCCGTCGGTGCTGCGGTAGAAGCGCTGACGCTCGTACCACTGGTCCCACTCGCCCTCGACCGTCACGAACGTGCCGGCCGCGCTCCGGGCCACGGTCTCGATCTTCGGGATCGCGGCGGGCGACCCGTCCGCAGATCGCGCGACGAGATCGTCGGTGGTCCAGGTGAGGCCGTCGGTGCTGCGCAGGCGAACCGGCCGGCCTCCGCCGCCCACCTGACCCCAGCCGAGCAGCTCCGAGCCGGTCCACAGCACCGAGCCCGAGAACTCCGCCGGCGCCGTGGCCGACGTGAAGTGGTCGCCACCGTCGGAGGAGACACAAACGCGCCCCGAGCCGTGCGTGATGACGAGCGTGGTGTCCGACGCGCCGATGCCGTCCGCGGTGACGCCGCCGCCACAGCCCGCCGGGATCTCGGTCGGCCGGCGCCACGCGAGCCCGTCGCTCGAGACCATGACGAGGCCCACCGAGTCTCCACCGGCGGCGACGAACGTCCCGCCCACGACGCCGGTGGCGCGGATGTTCCCGGCAAAGCCCATCGGCGCCGGCGCCGTCTGCCACGTGGCGCCGTGATCGAGCGAGACGCGCGGCTGGTCCGCGATCACCGCGATGCGCCCGCCGCCCGCCTCGATCCCCGCGAAGACCGTCCCGTCGAGGACGCGCGCGAACGTGCGCCCGTCGGCGCTCCGCCGGACGCTGTTGCCCTCGCCCCAGCCCCACGTCGCGACGATGAAGCCGCCCGTGACCGTGACGCCCTGGGCGCGGCCGCCGTTGTGATCGCAGTCGATCCCGCCCGCGAAGCAGCGCAGGGCATCGTCGTCCGAGCGATCGGCGATCCACGTCTGCCCGTCGTCGCAGGAGATCGTGGTGCGCGCCATGTAGCCCTGCGCGACGAAGACGGGGACGAGCTCTCCGCTCGTGCCGCCCGCGCCCGCGCCGCCGTCGGCCGGACGCGAACCGCCTGCACCTGCGCCACCCGCGCCGCCGCCGCCGTCGCGGGGCCGTGCCGGCCCGTCGCCGCGCCCGGGGCCGTCGGGCGCGCCAGCGTCGCGCGAGGCGCGCGGGCCGTCGGCCGTTGCGCCGCCGCCACCGCCGTCGACGCCAGGCCGCCCGGCTGCGGGCTTGTCGTCCCCGCAGGCGCCGGCGAGGAGGAGCGAGAGGACCGCGAGGCGCCTCACGCCAGCCGATCCAGCGGCCCCGTGAGGTCCACGCGGACCCCGTCGACGGTGACGGTGCTGGCGTCGCCCACCTGGTTCGTGTCGATGCCCATCGCGCGGCAGATCGACACGAAGAGCTTGCTGTTCGGCACGCCGACGAAGGGTCCCCCGCCCCACGAGGGCAGTCCCTGGTGCGGGTTCGGCGTCTGCTGCGGCCAGCGGAGGTAGCGGCCCGTGCGCATGGCGCCGCTCGCGCCGCCGGCGAGGACCACCGGCCACTGATCGAGCTCGTGGTTGCCGGTCGCGACCTCGCCGCACCACACGATGAGGGTGTTGTCGAGGAGCGTCCCGGAGCCCTCGGGCACCTGCGCGAGCAGGCCGATGAGCTCGGCGAGCTCGTTCGCGTGGACCACGCCGTACCGGGTCATGACCTCCTTGGCCTGCGCGTCCGTCGCCACGCGGTGCGCGAAGTCGGCGTGCATGTCGCCCGGAGGTGCGTCGCACAGGTCGTTCGACAGCGTGCCCATCTGGATGCTCACGACGCGCGTGAGGTCACACGCGAGCGCGCTCGTGATGATGCGATTGAACGCCGAGATGCTCGCGCGGTGCCCCGCGGCGGTGCCCTGGTCCCCCGGGTTCCCGGGCGTCGCCGGGCGATCGCACGCGACCCCCGACAGCGCGTCGAGGCGCCGCTCGAGATCGCGCACCGTGTCGCGGTGGAGCTGGAGCTTCTGCGCGTCCTCGGAGCCGAGCCGCGGCAGGAGCGCGTCGAACTCGCGCTGCACGCCGTCGAGGACGCTCCGCCGCGTGACCTGCGCCGGATCGACCATCGCGCCGCTGCCCGCGGGGAAAAGGCGATCGAACGCGGCGCGCGGCGAATCCTCGACGGGAGCGCGCTCGCCGGCGCGCCGGTAGACCACGGAGCGGTCGCCGGTCCAGCCGACCGCCAGCTCGAGCGAGCGCAGCCGGTCCGGCCGCGCGATCGCGTCCGCGACGAGCTGATCGAACGAGGGGCCGCCCGCGACGCAGTCGCCGTCCCCGACGCGCGTGACGGTCGCCGACGTCAGGGAGTGCGCCTGGCCCTTCTGGTGCTCGTTCAAGATGATGTCGCCGAGGCACGACGCCATCGACAGCCCGTCGAGGACGAGGAGCTTGTCGCGGTGCGGGTGCAGCGGCCGGAGCACCTCGGAGAACGACATCGGGTCCGCGTCGTCGAGCGGGAACTCCCAGGCCGCGTTCTCGCCGAGGCCCGGCCGGCGCATCTTCCAGTTGTCGGTCACCTGACCGTGCATCGTGTAGAAGATGACGAGGCGCTTGGGCGGCGTCATCGCGCCGGCGCGGACGGGCTTGCGCCCGAGCAGCGAGGGCAGGAACAGCGAGCCCGAGCCGAGGCCGAGGGCCGCGAGGAACGCACGACGGTCGATCCGGTTCTTCATCACTTGGTCCTGAACGATTCGGAGGTGGCGAGCGACACGAGCAGCTCGCGGAAGTTGCCGCCCGACTGCGAGAAGCCCTGCGCGAGCCGCTCGAGCGTGCACTGGTCCTCGGAGCCCTCGTCCCGGCCGAACGCGAAGCGGAACCACTGCGTCGCCATGCACGCCTGGACCACCTTCGAGCGCGCGAGCCGCTCGGACAGCTCCACGGCGCCGTTGAACGCGCCGTCGACGTCGGTGCCGGCGAGCGTACCCGTCGCGTCTACGGGGCTGCCCTGATCCATCGTGCGGAAGCGGCCGATCGAGTCGTACGCCTCGAAGCCGAAGCCCACGCCGTCGATGCGCTTGTGGCAGCTCGCGCACAGCGGCACCGACTCGTGCTGCTCGTAGCGCTGGCGGTTCGTGCGGTTCGGCGAGGTCGCGCGCGAGGGCGGCGTCGTGTTGACGTCGGGCGGCGGCGCCGGCGGCGGCGCGCACAGGAGGCGCTCGAGCACGGTCACGCCGCGCAGGACGGGCGAGCCCTCGACCGCGTGGCCGCGCGTGGCGAGGAACGCGGGCCGCGTGAGCAGGCCCGCGCGCTGCGTGGGGTCGAGCTCGGCGGCGGCCCACTGCCCGGCCGCCGGCGCCGGCACGCCGTACAGGCGCGCGAGCCCCTCGTTGACCCAGGTGCGGCGCGACATGAGCAGCGTCTCGAGCCGCCCGTCGCCGTCGTGGAGCACCTCGACGATGTCGCGCTCGATCTCCTCGCGCATCGAGTCGCGCAGCGAGGCGTCCCACTCGGGGAACGCCTCGACGTCCTTGTTGGTGGTGGAGAGGCGGTCGAGGCTCATCCACTGGCGCGTGAAGTCGACCCACATCGCGCGGGCGCGGGGATCGGCGAGCATGCGCCGCGCCTCGCGCTCGACGTCGGCGGCGGTGCCGAGGCGCCCGGCCTCGGCGGCGGCGAGGAGCGGCTCGTCCGGCGTGCTCTGCCAGAGCAGGTACGAGACGCGGCTCGCGATCTCGAGCTGCGTCGCCGCCGCCTCCGAGAGCTCGAGGCGATAGAGGAACTGCGGCGACTGCAGGAAGGTCTGCAGCACGATCGACCGCGCGCCCGCGAAGTCGAGCATCGCGCGCGCGTCCTCGAACTGGGCCTTGAAGCGCGAGACCTCGTCGGCGTCGAGCGGGCGCCGGAAGAAGAGGCGGCCGGCGTCGCGGACGAACCTCTCGCCGCACGCGGCCTGCCCCATCGCGCGGCGGTCGCACGGGAAGATGCGGTCGAGCTCGGGCGCCGCGGCCTCGGCCGCGCGCGTCGCGTTCTCGTGCAGCTTCTCGATCAGCACCGTCGACGGCGCCTGCACCGCGGCGTTGTTCTCGAAGCCGTTGACGATCGTCTCCTGCACGAGCTCGAGCTCCGGCAGCGTCACGCCGGGCAGGAGGTCCCGCACGCTGTTCCGGTACTCGACGGCCGACAGACGCCGCAGCCGCGCGGGCCCCTTCGGCGGCGCGGCGTTCAGACACGCGGAGACGCCGCCCGTGCCCGCATTGCCGCCGGTGCCCGAGGCGCCATTGCCGCCAGCTCCGGCATTGCCGCCCGAGCCGCTCTGGCCATCGCCGCCCGGGCCGCCATTGGCGGCGCCCTTCGAGCTGCACGCCGCTGCCAGCAAGGCGGAGAGCGCGACGACGCGCGCCCCCCTCGACCGGATCCACGCCGTGGCGGCGACGCGCCCGGCCCTCACGAGGTCCTGCCCTTCACTTCGGAGCATTCGTCCTCTCTCGGCTGTCGTTGGGGATGGTTTGCAGATTTGCAGAAGCCTCGAGTCTAGCGCGCTGGCGCGATCGATCCAGCCCGTGCGACGTGCCCGTCCGCACGAATTTCCACGGACGTGGCGATTTGCCTCGCCTCGCAGGATTTGCACCGCGCGTGACCGTAATGCGCCGTACCTACCTCGCGCGGCTCAATCCATTTCCCGTCGCGCGCCGTCAGCGCTTGTATTCGATGAGCGTGCGCTCGCGCTTGCCGAGCCGGCGGCCGTGGAAGCGCAGGATGCCCGAGAGCTCGGCGAACTTGCCCACCGTGAGCAGGACGCCCGCGGCGAGCGCGTCCTCGGGGCTCCGCCCGCGGCGACGGACGTCCCGGTAGACGCGCAGCGCGGACACAGGGTAGCCGCCGAGGAGCGTCAGGCTCGCGCCCAGCGTCGGCAGCGCGCCGGCCACCGCGACCCCGGGTACGACCGCGCCCCAGATCCACGCGCGGCGGCACTCGCGCACGAAGTGGTGCTCGGGGCCGTCGCCGTGCAGGAACGCGCCCTCCGCGTAGGCGTGGCCCGCGCGCACGGAGCGCCGCCACCACTGCGAGAAGTGATGGATGGCCGCGTCGTGCCACACCATGTCCGCGTCGAGCCGCTCGATCGCGTGGCCGCGCCGGCGCAGGCGCAGGCACAGCTCCGGCTCCTCGCCCGCGATGAGATCCTCGCGGAAGCCCTCGACCGCGGCCAGCGCCTCGAGCCGCATCATGGCGTTGCCGCCGCAGGAGGCCGCGTCGCCGACCGGCGTGTCCCACTCGACGTCGCACAGGCGCTGGTAGATCGAGCGCTCGGGGTAGCGCTCGCGCACGCGACCGCACACCGCCGCGAGCTCCGCCCGCTCGCCGAGGCGCCGCGCACCGAGCTCGATCCACCCGTCGATGAGCTCGCAGTCGCCGTCCACGAACTGCACGAGCGGCAGCCCGGGCCTCGACTCGCGGAGCCGCCGCCAGCCCGCGTTGCGACCGCGCGCCGCCGTGAAGGGCCGCGACGCGTCGAGCTCGATCACGTCGGCGCCGAGCGAGCGCGCGAGCGCCGGGCTGCCGTCGGTCGACCCGGAGTCGACGTAGACGAGGTGCGCGGTCCGCGCGCGCGCGACCTCGAGGCAGCGGCGCAGGCGCTCGCCCTCGTTGCGCCCGATGGCGACGAGGCCCACGTCGCTCGGCTTCACCGCGGCACCGTCACGGCCTGGCCGAGCCCGCGCGCCCACGAGAGCAGCGCGACCAGCTTGGGCGACTTGCTCGGCTCGTCGTCGAAGTACTCGAGCAGGCCCCAGTAGCCCCACTTGCCGGTGCGCGCGACCGACGAGAAGTGGCAGAGCAGATCTCCGCCCGCGGCCTTCCACCCCTCGAGGTACCGCGCGTAGAGCGCGCCCATGCGCGGGTGCCGGTTGGCCGCCGAGAAGAGCGCCGTCAGCGCGTCGTCGTTCTCCGCGCCCGCGACGCCCACGAGGTGCTGGCCCGCCTCGTACGCGACGAGCAGGAGGCCATGCTGGTCCGCCACGCGCTTGGCGTCCTTCATGCGCTGCAGGGCGAGCGGCAGCGCCGTGCGCTCGACCCGATCGAGGAGCTCTTCGACCGAGAGGCCTGCCAGCTCCGCCGCGCGCGGCTGCTCGCCGCCCGGCTCGCCCGCGGGCGTCGGCATGAGGCCGAAGTAGGGCGCCACCGCGAGCGCGTCGGCCCTCCGAAAGGCGCCCTCGAAGCCCACGATCGCCGCCGCGGCCTCGGCGTTGGCCGCCTGGGCGGCGAGGACGCGCCGCAGCCGTCCGGCGCCGCCGAAGACGCCCTCCCAGATGGCGAAGATCTCGAGCGAACGCCGCGTCGTGAAGCGAAGGCCCGCCGAGCCGTCGTCGCCGGCGAGGCCGAGCTTCCTGCCCTGCGCCGCCGCGTACCCGTGCTGCGGGAACTGCGCGTTCCACACCTCGTTCGAGTACTCGATCCACACGCGGCGCTCGGGCGCGAGGCGCTCCTTGACGAGCTCGGCGAAGCCCCGAACGTAGGCGTCGTCGGCCTCGTGCGGCAGGCAGAACCACGGGTCCGCGCCGAGGCGATTGGCGAGGTCCACCATCCACTCGATGGGGACGCCCTTTTCGGCGAACGTCGCGGTCTCGGGCGTGGGGCGGTCGGCGAACCGGCGCTGCTTCGAGCCGTTCGTCTGCTGGAAGTCCATGAAGCGGACGACCGCCATGCCCTTCCACCTTGCGAGCAGGCCCGGGTGCCACGGCGGGCCCGCGCCGTCCGAGAACCCCGGGAGGTACACGCGGATCTTGCGCACCGGATCGGCGGCGTTCGTGGCGCGCAGGCGCAGAAAGACGTTCTCTCCCGGCGCCTCGAGGTGCACGACGAGCCGCCCGGGGGCGCGCGTCCTGACCGTGGTCTTGCCGCCCCAGAGCTCGAGCTCGCCCTGTCCCTCGTGCACGATCGTGTAGTCGCCCGCCGGCAGGTGCGCGCCGAGGCCCGACGACAGCACCGTCTCCGCCCACGCGCCCGGCTCGAGCCGCGTGACCCAGCCGCTTGCGTCGAGCGAGAGCGGCGGCCCGCCGCCGAACGGGGCGCCCTCCTTCTGGCTCAGCCACGCGCGCGCGCTGCGAAAGAGATCGGTGAAGGGCAGCTCGGTGCCCCAGTCCGCGGGCGACGCGAGGTTGATGCCGAGGCGCGGCTCGGCCTTCGGGGCGGCCTTGCCGGCAGGTACGGCGCTCGGCGCCGAGCGCGGGAACCCGCGGACGAGCAGCACGCAGGTGAGCCCGAACCCGGCGACGAGCAGGGCGCGCTTCACCGCAGGGCCCCGGGATCGCCTCCGCCGCGCAGCCGATCGCTCGCCGCGCTCGCGAACAGGCGCGCCGCGAACGGCAGGTCGTGCACGAGGTAGCGCTTCGCCAGCCGCCGGGGCTCCTGCGCCAGGCGGTGCACCCACTCGAGGCCGATGACGCGCAGCCACGGCGGCGCGCGCCGGACGTGCCCCGCCACGAAGCTGAAGCTGATGCCGACGCCGATCATCCACGTGGCCGGCAGGCGCGCGCGGAGCGCGCCGATGAGCTGCTCCTGCTTGGGCGAGCCGAGCCCCACGAGCAGGACATCAGGGCGCAGCCGCTCGAGCTCCGCCGCGATCGGCGCGAGCTCCGCGGCCGTCGGCGGCGACGAGAACATCGGGCTCGAGCGGCCCGCGATGACGAGGCCCGGGTAGGTCGCCGGCAGCACCTCGGCCGCGCGCTCGTTCGCCGCCGGATCGCCGCCGAGCAGGTAGACGCTGCGACCTTCCTTCGCCGCGCGCTCGCAGATCCGCCACGTCAGCGACGAGCCGGCCACGCGCCCCGGGGGCGCCTGCCCCTTGAGCGCGAGCGCCCACACGAGCGGCATGCCGTCCACGACGCGCACGTCGGCCTGGTCGTAGAGCGCGCGCGCCCCCGCGTCGAGGTGGTACCGGCGCAGAAAGTCGAGGTTGGCCGTGATGATCCAGCCGCCACGCCCCCGCGCGAGCGCCGCGGAGACGTGATCGAGCAGGCCCTCGTAATCGACGCGGGCGAGGCGCATGCCCATCAGGAGGCACTCGTGCAGCGAGTCTTCGTGCGACATCAGATCATCTTGAACTTGCGGGCGAGCACCGCCGTCGCCGCGAGGCCTAGCACGCTCACCACCGCGAGCGCCACGATCGGCGCGCCGGTGACGCGTACGACGAGCGCGTGGATCCCCAGGAACGCGCCCACGGCCGCCGCGCCGATCGCGGTCGTCCCGAGGTCCGCGCGCAGGTCGATGAGGGCCAGCCGCGCGCGCACCCCGAACATCACGACGACGTAGAAGCCGAGCTCCGAGAGCGCCACGAGGAGCGCGAGCCCCGCGGTGCCCCAGCGCGGCGCGACCACGAAGGCCCCGCCCAGGAACAGCGCCACCTTGAGCGCGTAGCCGAAGCTGAGCTCCTTCGGGTGGCCGGCGGCGAGCAGCATGATCGCGTAGGAGGACGCGACGGTGCCGAGCCAGGTGCCGATCGACAGGAGCGAGGTCAGGCCGCCGACGCGCGTGTAGCGCGGGTCGTACATGAGCGAGACGACCGGCGGCGCCATCGCGATGCCGAGCGCGATGGCGGGCGCGAGCAGGAGCAAGAGGCGCGCGCGGCTGCGCAGGATCGACGCCGCGTCGTGCGTCTCGTTCCGGAGCGCCGTGGCGAGGAGCGGGTAGAAGACCTTCTGCGTGACCTGGTAGATGACCTGCGCGGGCATCGCCGCGAGGTTCGCCGCGATGGCGTAGAAGCCCAGCTCCTCGACGGTGACGAGCTTGCCGAGGACGAGCCGGTCGCTCTGCGAGGACAGGAACGTGATGGCCGTCGAGACGAAGATCCAGCGGCCGAAGGAGAACAGCGAGGCGCGCGCCTCGGGCTCCCAGCCGAACCGGTCCTGGTGCCCCGGCAGGATCGTGTGCGACAGGACCGTGCGCAGGAGGGACGACACGAGACCCGAGATCACGAGCGACCACACCGAGCGCAGGAAGTAGGCGCTGACGATCATCACGACCACGCTCGCGACCTGCGCGATGAGATCGAGGGCGTTCACGCGCAGGAAGGCCAGGTGCCGGTTCTGCGTGAACAGGCGCGTGGACTCGAACCCCCCGAGCACCGCCGAGAACCCCGCGACCGGGATGAGGTAGAGGAGGTCCGAGTTGCCATAGAAGCGCGCGAGCGGCCACGCGATCAGGCACGAGCAGATCCACAGCGTCAGGCCGCGAATCACCTGCACCGTCCACGCGGTGTTCAGGAACGCCGGCTCGTCGCCGCGCGGGCTCTGGATGATGTTCGGGCCGACGCCGATGTCCGAGAAGAAGTGCAGGCCCATCAGGAAGACGTTGACGAGCGCCATCACCCCGAAGTGCTCGGGGACGAGCAGGCGCGTGATGACGAGGTTCGCGCCGACGCGGATCACCGCGCTCGCGCCCTGGCCGGCCAGCGTGATGGTCGAGCCCCGCCAGGCGGCCTTCTTGAAGGCTTCGCCCGCTTCCGGCGAGGCATTGGCGGCGGCTTCGGCCATGAGGGGGCGACCCTATACAGGATGGGGGAGCAGGACAAGGCCGAGGAGGGCCAGGGATCCGCGACGAGCTTGCGTGCCCGGCCGACTTCGCCGTCCTCCCTCCCCTTTGTGCAACGCGTGACGCGGCAGGATTCGCTCGTTGTGCCAGTCCGTGCCGGGGCCGGGAGTTGACCCACCCTCCGCCAACCAACACAGTAGGTCAGCGTGCCGGGCGCCTTCGCGTACATCGTCCTCGGCCTGGCCGTGCCGGCCGCGCTCGCGCTGTTCGCCGTCGTCGGCGCGCGCAAGGCGGTGCTCTACGTCGTCCTCGGAGGGATGCTCTTTCTCCCCGAGGTCGTGGAGTTCGACGGCCCGCTCATCCCACCGCTCGGCAAGCACGCCGTCTCGGAGCTCTCCGCGCTGCTCGGCTGCCTGATCTTCGCCCCGGCGATGCTCCGGCGCGCCCGGCCCGGCCGCGGGCTCGACGTGGCCTTCCTCCTGATGCTGGTCGCGATCGTGCCGGCCGTGCTCAACAACGAGGAGCGCCTCAACGGCCTGCCCTTCCGTCAGGGCATGGAGCTGCGCGACATCCCCGCCTTCGCCATCCGCCACGCGCTCAGCGTCTGGGTGCCCTTCCTGCTCGGCCGCGCGGTCGTGCGCTCCGCGGAGGACCTCCGGCGCCTCTGGCGCGTGATGCTCGCGCTCGGCGCCGTCTACTCGCTCCTCATGCTGTTCGAGATCCGCATGAGCCCGAACCTGCACCGCTGGATCTACGGCCTGCACGCGCGCGAGGACTTCCTCGAGACCATGCGCTGGGGCGGCTACCGGCCCACCGTGTTCATGGAGCACGGCCTCGCGGTGGGCCTGTTCGCGCTGGTGGTCGCCCTCTTCGCCGCGACCGAGAGCCGCCTGAGGCGCGTGCGCTGGGGGCTTCCCACCTGGCTGTGGCTGGGCTACTTCGTCGTCGTGTTCGTCCTCTGCAAGAGCACCGGCGCCATCGCGGTCGGGCTCGTGGTCCTGCCCGTCGTGCGGCTCGCGCGGCCGCGCACCCAGGTGCGCCTCGCCACCGCGCTGGCGGTCGTGTGCATCCTCTACCCCGCCCTCAAGGCCACCGACCTCTTCCCGTCGAAGGGCATCGTCGAGCTCGCCCGCTCGATCTCGAACGAGGATCGCGCCGCGTCGCTCAGGTTCCGCTTCGACAACGACACCATCCTGCTCGACCACGCGCGCCAGAAGATCATCTGGGGCTGGGGAGGATTCGGCAGGAACCTCGTGTACACGGATCGCGGCGAGGCCGCCTCCGTCACCGACGGCTACTGGATCATCATGCTCGGGTCGTTCGGCGCGGTGGGCCTCGGGTGCGTCCTCGTCATCCTGACCGGCCCGATCTTCGTGGCCGCCCGGCGCATCCGCCGGATCAAGGATCCGGCGACGGCGCTGCAGGTGGGCACGCTCTCCGTGGTCGTCGCGGTGTACACGTTCGACCTCCTGCCGAACGGCATGTTCACCCACGTCCCCTTCTTCTTCGCGGGCGCGCTCCTCGCCGCCTGTCAGGCCCTGCCCGACGAGGAGCCGGCCCATGCCTAGCGCCCTGCGCGTCGTCATCGTGAGCTACAAGAGCGCGGGGCTCGTGATCGACTGCCTGCGCTCGCTGGCACCCGAGGTGGCGGGCCTGCCCGACTGCAAGGTCGTCATCGTCGAGAACGCCTCCGGCGACGATTCCCTCGCGCGCATCGGCGGCGCGATCGCGGCGGAGGGCTTTGGCCAATGGGCCGAGCTCGTGGCGAGCCCGAAGAACGGCGGGTTCGCGGCCGGCAACAACGTGGCGCTCCGGCGGCTGCTCGCGGCGGAGCGGCCCCCCGATCACGTGCTGCTGCTCAACCCCGACACGATCGTGCACCCCGGCGCGCTCCGCGCGCTGCTCTCGTTCATCGAGGCGCACCCCGACGTGGGCATCGTCGGCAGCCGGCTCGAGTTCCCCGACGGCACCCCACAGTACTCGGCCTTCAACTTCCCGACGGTCCTCGCCGAGGTCGAGCGCGGCTTCCGCATGGGGCCCGTCACGCGCGCGCTGCGCCGGCACATGGTGGCGCCGCCGCCGCGCGACGAGGCGCACCCGACCGGCTGGGTCTCCGGCGCGGCCATGCTCGTGCGGCGCGAGGTGTTCGACAAGGTGGGCCTGATGGACGAGGGCTACTTCCTCTACTTCGAGGAGACCGACTTCTGCCTGCAGGCGCACCGCGCGGGCTTCTCCTGCTGGTACGTGCCCGAGGCGCGCATCGTCCACCTCGAGGGCCAGAGCACGGGCGTCGTCGTGACGCGCAAGGTGAGCCGGCCGATGCCGCGCTACTGGTTCGAGTCGCGCGCGCGCTACTTCACGAAGAACCACGGCGCGCTCTACCGCTCGCTCGCCGACGTCGCGTGGGCGCTGCCGCACGTCGCCTGGAAGGCGCGCCGGCGCCTCCTCGGCGAGCCCGACCCGGATCCGCCGGGGCTCTTCGGCGACTTCGTGCGCTTCGCCGTCCTGGACACGCTCGGCCGGGGCCGGACGTGACGGCCCCCCTTCGGCCGCTCCTGCTCGCCGAGGCCGCGAACCCCGAGTGGGTCAGCGTGCCCCTCGTCGGCTGGTCCCTCGCGCGCGCGATCGCGGCGCGCACCGACGCGCACCTCGTGACGCAGGTGCGCAACCGCGAGGCCCTCCTGCGCGCAGGCCTCCGCGAGGGCGTGGACTTCACCGCGATCGACACCGAGGCGCTGGCCAAGGTGCTGTGGAAGGCGGGCACGCTCCTCGTCGGCGAGAACAAGGGCTTTACGGTCCACACCGCGCTCGGCAGCCTCTCCTATTACCTGTTCGAGCACCTCGTGTGGCGGACGTTCGGGCCGCGCATCCTGAGGCGCGAGTTCGACGTGGTCCACCGCATCACGCCGCTCAGCCCCAGCACGCCGAGCACGATCGCGGGCCGCTGCCGGCGCGCCGGCGTGCCGTTCGTCGTGGGGCCCATCAACGGCGGCGTGCCCTGGCCGCGCGAGTTCGCCGACTTCCGGCGGCGCGAGCGCGAGTGGCTCTCGGCGGTGCGCGACGTGTACAAGCTCCTGCCGGGCTACCGCGCCACGCTGCGGGAGGCCGCGGCGGTCCTCGCGGGCTCGCGCATCACGTTCGACCAGCTCCCCGCGTCGTCGAGGCGCCTTTACCTGCCCGAGAACGCGATCGATCCCGCGCGCTTCTCCGTCCGCAGGACGCGGCGCGCCGGAGCGCCGGTGCGAGCGGTCTTCCTCGGCCGCCTCATCGCGCTCAAGGGCGTGGACATGCTGCTCGAGGCCGCGGCCCCGCTCGTCCACGCCGGCCGGCTCACGATCGAGCTCATCGGCGACGGGCCCGAGCGCGCACCGCTCGAGGCCCAGGTGGCGCAGGAGGGCCTCGGCGCCGGCGTGGCGTTCACCGGCTGGCTCGAGCACGCGGCGGTGCCCGCGCGCCTCGCCGAGGCCGACGTCTTCGTGTTCCCGAGCGTGCGCGAGTTCGGCGGCGGGGCCGTCCTCGAGGCGATGGCGGTTGGGCTCGCGTCGGTCGTCGTGGACTACGCGGGCCCCGCCGAGCTCGTCACCCCGCGCACCGGCTGGGCGATCCCCCTCGGGCCGCGCCCGGTGCTGGTCGGACGGATCCGCGAGCGGCTCGAGGCGATCTGCGCGGATCCGGCGGAGCTCGACCGCCGGGGGGCCGCGGCGCTCCGGCGCGCCCACGAGCAGTTCACCTGGGCCGCCAAGGCCGAGCGCCTGGTCGAGGTCTACCGCTGGGTGCTCGGCCGGTCACCCGAGCCCGCCTTCCCGATGCCCATCCCGGATCCCACGTAACCATCTGGTAACACGGCAGAAGTTGCGCGGGATCCGCCCCGGCGCACCCTGCCCTGAGGACTCTCCCCCTCGATCTGGCTCCTCGAGTGACCAGGTGGCTACCCGAGTGACCACACATGGAAAATTATGCGTAGTCAAGTCCCCGAAAGGACTTGTACCTCTCCGATTTTCGTGGGCGCCAGTACTGGCATGCGTGGTGCACCGCGTCGTGAGCGGTAAGGCTGAGCCCCACACGGCCCTCACGAAGACCACAACCATCCCTCTCCCGACTGGATTCGACCCATGCTCAGCAGTTCAGAAGGATCACGCCGTAACCTGCTCGTCGCGTTCACCGCTCTCCTCGTCTGTGCAGCGGTGTTCGTTCTCTTCCGCAGCGGCGCCCACCCGCAGTCCGCCTGGCTCGCGCTCGGCCTCGTGCCGACGGCGCTCCTCGCCGGCCGCTCGGTCAAGCGGCGCTCGCGCAAGACCACGTCCGAGGAGCCGCTGACCCGGCACCAGGCCGTCTTCGTCGGCGTCAACCCCACGACGCTCGCCGCCTTCGAGCGGCTCAAGCAGACGAGCCCCAACACCGACGTCATCGGCTTCATCGACGAGCCCGAGCGCCGCCGCCGCGACCTGCCGTACCTCGGCGACTTCGACACCTTCGACGCGGTCCTGCGGAGCTGCGTGATCGATGCCGTCTACGTGGGCCTGCCGATGCGCTCGCACTTCGACACGCTCTCCAAGATCATCGCGAGCTGCGAGACCCACGGCGTCAACGTCCACTACCTGCTCGACATGTTCCCGGCGCGCAAGGGCAGCGGCACGAAGCTGCGCGTGGTCGACGGCGTGCCGACGCTCATGCTCCACACGGCGCCGACCTCCGGCTGGCAGCTCTCGCTCAAGCACGCCTTCGACCGCGTCAGCGCGGCGATCGCGCTCCTGCTGATCTCGCCGGTGCTCCTCGTCGCCGCCATCGCGATCAAGCTCGAGGACGGCGGCCCGGTGTTCTTCACCCAGGAGCGCGTCGGCTTCAACAAGCGCCTCTTCCGCATGATCAAGCTGCGCTCGATGGTGGTCAACGCCGAGGCGCTCATGAAGGAGCTCGAGGCGAAGAACGAGCGCGACGGCGCCGCCTTCAAGCTCGCGAACGACCCGCGCGTCAGCCGCGTCGGCCGCGTCCTGCGCAAGTACTCCATCGACGAGCTGCCGCAGCTCATCAACGTGCTGCTCGGCGAGATGAGCGTGGTCGGCCCCCGCCCGCTGTCGCTGCGCGACTATGGCCTGATGCCCGAGGACTGGCAGCGCCGGCGCTTCTCGATCCGCCCGGGCCTGACCTGCTACTGGCAGGTGCGCGGCCGCCACAACACGACCTTCCTCGAGTGGATGAAGCTCGACCTCGAGTACATCGACAACTGGTCGCTGTACGAGGACTTCAAGGTGATCTTCCAGACCGTGCCGGAGCTCCTCAAGGGCGGCGGCGCTTAGAGAGTGGTGATGTGATGTCGGAGCTGCGGTCCATCCCTCTCGCGCGCGCCCGAGAAGGCTCGGCGCCCGACGAGCGTTCGCCCGACGAGCGCCTCGTCCGCGACGAGCAAGGGGCCGAGGGCTCGCAGCCGGTCGAGCCGCGCTTCCTCGTCTTCGTCTCGGGCAAGCGGCCCGGCGGCACCGTCTACATGCTGCGCTCCGATCGCACCACGATCGGCAGCGACGAGACCGCAGACATCCGGATCCCCGATCGCTCGATCGCGCCCGTGCATGCCGTCGTGGCCGCCTCGAACGGCAGCCTCTACGTCGAGGTGCTCGTGAGCGGGCCCCAGGAGCAGCGGCGCACGACCCAGGTGCGCGTCGGCGACGGCGACACGGTGCGCCTCGGCGCCGTCCAGCTCACGTTCCTGCAGCAGAAGCGCGAGCCGCGGCCGCCCGAGGACCCCTGGATGATCGCGATCCAGTCGGCGAAGTCGCGCATCGACACCGGCGACGTCGGGGACGTCGAGGTCACGATGCCGATTGACCGGCAGGCCGTGCAGCGCCGCCGGCCCTTCGGGCTCGATCTCGACCCGATCACGGCGCAGATGTCGCCGCCGCATCAGGTGCGCCACCCGCACGAGCAGCCGCAGCGGCAGCTCCCCCGGCCTCCGGCGGCGGCGCCGGCGCGACGCAGCGACGACGACGACGAAAAGGGCCTGTCGCTGCTCGAGATCGCGCAGAAGCTCCTCGCCCTCTGGGCGTTCCTGCGCGCGCACCGGAGGCTGCTCGGGATCGCGTGCGCCGCGGGCCTGTTCGCGGGCCTGATGAGCGCGGTCACGATGCCGCCCGTCGTCACCGCGGTGGCGGCGGTGAGCCTGCACCCCGAGGTGAAGGCGGACCCGGTGGACCAGCGCCGCCAGGAGGCGGTCGACCCGACCACGCAGTTCTTCTTCGACGTGACGCGGAACTTCACGAACCGCGAGCTGGTCAAGGCGACGCTCAAGGCGTTTCCGGGCGCGGCGATCGACGAAGAGACCATCCGTCGCACGACCGCGCGCCTCAAGATCGACAAC
This sequence comes from uncultured Myxococcales bacterium, assembly GCA_964593795.1. GTDB lineage: Bacteria > Myxococcota_A > Polyangia > JAHFDS01 > JAHFDS01 > JAHFDS01. The sequence continues at coordinate 16,029 of CAZQJC010000348.1, forward strand.
ACCGGCCCCAACGAATACGCGGTGGCCTTCTCGCCGCGCGCCGACGAGCCCGGCTCCGCCGACCCGGCGGGCTTCCTCGACACCCACATGAAGACGTACCTGTCCACCGAGGTGTCCAAGCGCCTCAAGGTCATGGTGGCCGAGGTGGAGTTCCTGCGGCAGCAGATGAGCCAGCTCGACGCCGAGCTGCAGTCGGTCAGCTCGCGCGCCGTGGCGTTCAAGGAGAAGAACGTCGATCGCCTGCCCGAGCACTCCGCGATGACGCCCGAGGCGCGCGGCATGCTCGAGGCCCGCCGCGTCGAGCTGACGGGGCAGGTGCACCGGCTCGAGGGCGAGCTCGACAGCCTGCGCAAGCGCATCGGGCGCGGCGCGCCGCTCGCGCACGCCAAGGCGCAATCCACGCAGATCCACCGCGATCGGCTCGCGACGATCCAGCAGCAGCTCGGCGAGGCGCGCGCGCAGGGCCTCGCGGACGGACACCCCGAGGTCCGAAAGCTCATGGAGCAGAAGGCGGCCACGGAGCGGCTCATCGCGACGCAGATGACGTCCGAGACGAGCACGCTCGATCGGCTCGCCAACGTCGACTACGACAACCTCGCCAGCACGCGCGATCAGGTCGAGAGCAGCCTGCGCGCCGCGCAGGCGGAGCTCCGCAGCGTGCGCGGCAGCCTCGACAACTTCGACCGCATCAGCCGCGACATGCCGCGCGTCGGCGCCCGCGTGGGCGAGCTCGCGCAGACCGAGGAGGGCCTGCGCCGCCTGCGCGCGCAGCTCTTCGATCGCGTCAAGCGCGCGGAGCTGCAGCTCGAGCTCGAGCGCGTGTCCGCCCGGTCGCGCTACGAGATCGTGGACCCCGTGCACCTCGAGCAGGTGCGGCTCAAGCGCGTCCTCGCGCTGCGCGGCGTGCTCGGCGTCGTCGCCGGCCTCGCGATCGCGTTCGGCTTCCTCGCGTTCCTCGGCGCGCGTAGCCTGTTCCAGAGGGCGCAGGCGACCACCGCGGCCACCGCGGCGGCGCTCGTGATGCTCGTCGCGCTCGGCTCGGGCGGTTGCGCGGGGACCCCGCGCACCTTCGCGTGGGCCAAGGACGTCCCGGGGGCGGCGCCCGCCGCGGCGCCGATCCTCCGCGGCGACACGCTCTTCGTCGAGGTCAAGGACCAGCCGACGATGGGCGGCGAGGTCGTGGTGCGCGAGGACGGTCGCTACGTGCACGCCGGCATCGGCCCGATCGAGGTCGCGGGCGTGTCGCCCGCGCAGGCGGCGCAGGCGATCATGGGGCGCCTCCAGGGCCTCATCGTGAACCCGCGCGTCATCGTCACGGTGCTGCGCTCGCGCCCGGCGCGGGTGGCGGTGGTCGGCGAGGTGCGGACCCCCGGCGCGTACGAGCTCGACCGGGATCGCCGGGTCGTCACGGCGCTTGCGGCGGCCGGGTGGCTGACCGAGTTCGCGCACGACGACGCCGTGTACGTGGTCCGACGCGAGGGCAGCGGCCCGGCGGTCCGGTTCCGCGTCCGCGAGCTCACGAGCCAGGAGCCGGCCGCGCAGGCGTTCCTCCTCGGCGACGGCGACACGGTCGTCGTGGAGTAGGCCGTGGGCCACGGGCTGTGTGCCTTGCTCCTCGCCATCGCGGAGGTGCAGGTCGGCGCACGCGCCGAGGTCCGCGGCGGAGAGGCGCCGCCGCTCGCGGGGCAGGCCCCCGAGGGCACGGCGCGCTCGACCCTCGAGCCCGAGGCCGGCCTGCAGGTCCGCACGCACGGCAGCCGCTTTCGGTTGCACTACGGCCCGCGCCTGACGTTCCGCGCGCCCGCCCTCCCGGGCTCCGAGCAACCGCTCCTCCTGCACGTCCTCGGGGCCGAGGCGGAGTCGCGCCTGTCTCGTGGCGTGCGCGCGCTCGGCGACGCGCAGACGAGCTTCGGCGACGTCGACTACGCGAGCCTCGGGCAGACGCTCGGCACGAGCCAGGGTGCGCTGCCCACGATCACGCGCCTCTTGACCGTGGGCGGCGGGGCCACCGTCGAGGTGCGCGAGGTCCAGCGCTGGATCCTGCAGTCGCGCCTCGCCGCCACGCACCAGCGCCCGCTCGACTCGGGCACGCCGATGACGGGCGCGACCCTCCAGGACAGCACGTTCATCGAGGCCTCGCAGTCGGCGCGGCACCGCCTGACGCGCAGGAACGACCTCACGCTGCGCGCGAGCGCGTCGGACCAGCGGCTGTCGTCGGGCCTGGACGTCCTCGCCCTGTCGCCCGAGGTGTCCTGGCAGGCGCGCCTTTCGCGCGCGCATACGCTCGACGTCGGCGGCGGCGTGGTCTTCGCGCGCGCGATCTCCCGCCCCGCGGGCGCCGGGCAACCCGACGTGGCGAGCCCCGTCCTGCACGCGGCGCTGCAGTCCCGCACCCGCCCCGCGCGCGGCCTCGCGCTCGAGTCGGAGATCGGCGCGGCGGCGACCTGGTTCCTCGATCCCGTGCTCGTGACGAGCCTGACCCGCGGCACCGTGGGCGCGCGCGTCGCGGCCACGTTCCGGCGCGACCTCAGCGTGTCGGCGAGCGCGCAGCTCGCGACGAGCCTGACCCAGAACCCGCTGCCCGGGGAGCCCGACGAGACGGTGCTGCGCGCCGAGCTCCCCGTGCGCTACCGGATCTCGCCGAGCCTGACCGTCGAGGTCGGCGGCCGCTACTCCGACCGCGGCCGCCACCTCCTCGCGAGCAGCATCGGCCTGCACCAGCGCGAGCTCTGGGCCTACGCCCAGCTCATCGCCACCACGACCACCCGCCTCGACTGAAGCCCTGACAAGCCCTGACGATCGTCTGACCCGAACATCGTGCTCGTGCTCGTGCTCGTGCTCGATCTGCTCGTGCTACCGCCCCTCGCCCTTGCGCGCCGTGCGCTCCCAGGCGCCGTGCTTGCCGCGGAGGAGCAGGCCCACGTAGAGCGGGATCTTCCAGGCCACGTAGAAGGGCGCGGACAGGAGCGCCGAGAGCGGCACCGTGTCGCGCGCGAACGACCACCACGCGCGGCCGACCGCCAGCGTGAGCACCGCGAAGAGCGCGGCCGACGCGTAGAGCGGCGCCCAGCCGAGGCCGAAGAAGGCGGCGACGCCGGCGAGCGCGGCGTGCGCGAGCAGCATCATGACGAGGAGCGCGAGCGGCGGAACGAGCAGATCGAGCCCGAGCGCGAGGAGGTCGAGCTTGGCGCGCAGAAGGCCTGCGACCACGAGCCGCGGCCCGAACGTCGCGAGCGTCGAGAGCTGGCCGTGCTCCCAGCGGCGACGCTGCTTGTAGAGCGGCGCGTCGCCCTCCGGGAGCTCGCTCGAGATCGCGACCTCGGGGCAGAGCCTTGGCGGCGTCCCGCGCAGCGACAGCTCGAGGCCGAGCACGAGGTCCTCGACCAGGTTCGACTCGCCGCTCGGCGCCGACGCGAGGATCGGCCACGGAAACGCCATGCCGCTGCCCGTGAGCTGGCAGGGCAGCCCGAGGCGGTACATGCCGCGCGGGCGCACGCGGTTGCGCACGAGGATGGCGAGCGCGCTGACGACCTGGCGCGCGCTCGGCCGCTCGGTCGCGCCGAGCAGGTACTCGCCCTGCACCGGCCGGCCGCCGCTCGCCGCGGCGTGGACCAGGCGCCGGAGGCCGTCGGCGGGCGCCACGCGGCAGTCCGCGTCCACGAGCACCACGACGTCCGGAGGGTTTCCCCTGAGCGAGTCGACGGCGAAGGTGATCGCGTGGCCCTTGCCGCGGCGGGCCGCGTCGCTCCGCTCGAGCACCGTCGCGCCCGCGCGGCGCGCGACGGCGGCCGTGTCGTCGGTGCAGTTGTCGGCGACGACGACGAGGGAATCGCCCGGCGCGAGCTGCGGCAAGAGCGACGCCACCGTCGCCCCGATGCCGAGGGACTCGTCGTGGGCGGGGATGATCACGGTGGTGCGCACCGTGCCCGCGCCCCCGGGCGCGCCGCCGATGGCCGCCCTGCGAGCCGCGAGGCACTCGACGAGCAGCACGAGGCACGGCACCGCGAGCAGGCCCGCCCCGGCGCAAAGGGCGATCGCGAGCGCGCTCACGACGCGCGGCGCTCTCGCGCCCCCACGGGGAAGTGCGCCTGCATCCACTGCACGACGTGCGCCGGCGTGGCCTCCTTGGCGCCGCCGGCGAGCATCGCGTGCGTGGTCCCCGTGACCTCGATCCAGGTGACGCCCCGGGACGGATCACACTTGCCGGGGAACATCCCGTACGACGCGTAGTACTTGCGGCGCGTCGGGATGCCGACGCTGACGATGAGCGTCGGGAGCTTGCGCCGCGCCGCGCGCGAGAGCGAGTCGAGCATGCGCACGTTGAGATCGGGCGGCAGCTCCTGGTTCGCGAGCCGTTCGCGCACGCGCTTGGCGGCGTAGCGCGCCAGGCCCTCCCAGTAGCGGAGGTCGCTCTTGCCCGTGAGCAGGCGCAGCCACGAGCGCGGCGAACGCATGCGCTCCTTGATGAGGTCCCAGCGCTCGAGGTAGGCGGAGACGGAGTCGACCTCGTGCACCGGCGCGGGGCTCGCGGGGACCGGCACGAGCGCGACCTCGGGCTCGAGTATGATGAGGCCCGCGGTGTCGCGCCCGGTCGGGTCGACGGCCAGCGCGGCCGTGACGGCGCCGCCGCAGAACCCCCCGAGCACCACGCCCGGGAGCCGGTAGCGCTGCTTGAGCTCGCGCACGAGCTCGCGCGCGGACGCCTCGTGGGCGCCCTCCTGGATGCTGCGCCAGAGGACCTCGAGGTGCACCGGGAGCTCGCCCGGCGCGTCGCCGAGGCCGGGCATGTCGAAGCGGAACGTCGGATAGCCGGCCTCGCACAGCCGGTCGGCCATGCAGACGCCGAGGTCGCCCACCCACGCGCGCGGCTGCTGGCCGAAGCTGAGCAGCAGGACGCCCGTGTGGGCGGCGCCCGCCGGGCCGGGGTCGTGGTGCGTGCCCACCAGCCGGTGCCCCTGGATCTCGAGCGTGACCACGCGCCTCATGACACCCTCCCCTCGGCGACCGAGCGCAGCCAGCCGAGGTTGTCCTCGAACATGGCCGACAGGTCCGGGTTGACGAGCCGCATGGGCTTGCCGCCGGCCGAGCGATCGCGCTCGGGGTTCGGCCCGACGCCGCCGAAGACGTGCGCGGACACCTTGTCGAGCCTGGGCGTGTAGCGCGGGCGGCGCGGATCCACGGGTGCGTCGGCGCTGCACACGAACGCGTCGGCGTGCTCGAGCAGCCGGCGCGTCCAGCCGTAGCCCTCGACCTCGACGGTCTCGCCGGCCTCGATCGCGGCGAGGTACTCGTCCCGCCCGCCCTTCTTGTCCGCGGGGCGGAGCGCCATGTCGTTCGCGAGGCGCAGCATGAGCTGGTCGAACAGCATCGCCCGGCCGGACTTCGGCGGAAGCCACGTCAGGAGCGCGTCGCCGACGCCGCCGTCGAACGCGCGCGTCGCGAGGAGGGCACCCAGCCCGAGCCCGTGCAGGACGAGCGGGACCTTCGGGACGCGGCCCGCGAGGAAGCGCGCTGCGGCGACGAGGTCGTCGTGCCAGTCGCCAAAGCCCATGGCCTCGAACCGGCCGGTGCTCTCGCCGACGCCGCGGTAGTCGAAGCGCAGCGCCGCGAAGCCCGCGCGGGCGAGCACCCGAGCCCAGCGCACCCAGCAGATGTAGCGGTGCGGGCGCTCCGAGGCGAAGGGCCCCGCGAGCACCACGGCCGCGCGCGGCGGTCCGAGCGTCGGATGGAGCACGTAGTAGAGCTGCTCGCCCTCGTGATCGAAGTACCCGGGCTCCTCGCTCGCTTCCAGGATCGCGCAGTCCGTGCGCGAGACTTCGGCCGCGGGGGTCATCGCGTGCCCCCCGCTACCAGCCTGGACCTGGAGTGTTGCTGCGCCGCTCCGCCGCGTGGCAGGCTGCGCTCGGATCGAGCCACGGAGAAGATCATGACACGGTACGGAACGCTGACGGGTCTCATGTTGTCACTCATGCTCGGCGGTTGTGGCGATGACGCAAAGGGAGGCGCGGGCGCTGCAGGGACCGCAGGTGCCGGCGGCAGCGCGGGCGGCGGAGGCGCGGGGAGCGTCGGTGGCGGCGGCGCGGGCTCCGGCGGCAGCGCGGGCGCGGGCGGCAGCGCGGGCGCGGGCGGCAGCG
>CAZQJC010000349.1:0-11813 GCA_964593795.1 uncultured Myxococcales bacterium
TGTGCGCGCTCCTGTGGGGCATCGGCGTGCTCGCGGTGGTCTACCTGCACCTGGTCTCGGACTGATGGCTGACTCTAAAGACGTGGCCGTGGACGTTATCGTGGACGTGGAGGGATATTCCCGTATCGTCCACGTCCACGATCACGTCCACGTCCACGTCTTTCGAGTCAGCCTTCAGTCCGAGACCTGGTGCAGGTAGACCACGGCGAGCACGCCGATGCCCCACAGGAGCGCGCACACCTGCAGGCCGCGGTCGCTCATCACGACATCGGTCGGGCTCGAGCCCTTGCCGTCGCGCCAGACGAGCAGCAGGTAGCGGAAGATCCCGAACATCACCACCGGGATCGTGAAGACGAGGTGCGGGCCGAAGCGGCGCACGGTTCCCGGGTCCTTGCAGTAGAGCGCGTACGACAGGATCGACAGCGACGCGAGCGCGGTCACGATGTGATCGAGGAAGTGCAGGTTGTAGCCGGCCAGGGCGGCGCGCGTCGTGCCGTCCATGCCGAGCTCGGCGATTTCTGCGCGTCGCTTGTTGGCGCCGAGGAACAGCGCGAGGAAGATCGTGCAGAGCAGGATCCACGGGCTGACCTCGACGCGGATCGCGTAGCCGCCACCGAGCACGCGCAGCACGAAGCCGAGCGCGATCACGAAGATGTCGATGAGCGGGACGTTCTTGAGCTTGAGCGAGTACCCGAGGTTGAGCGCGATGTACGTCGCCACGACGAAGCCGAACGGCCGGGACAGGAAGAACGACAGCGTGAGCCCGCCGCCGGCGAGCGCCACCGCGAGCACCGTCGCGAGCGGTACGGGCACGAGGCCCGCCGCCATCGGCCGCTTGCGCTTCTTCGGGTGCTGCCGGTCCTTGTCGAGATCCTTCCAGTCGTTGAACACGTAGACCGCGCTCGCCAGCATCGAGAACGCGGCGAACGCGAGCAGCGCGCGCTCCGCGCGGCCGAGATCGAGGATCGTCTTCGAGAACACCAGCGGCGCGAGGCAGAAGACGTTCTTGAGCCACTGGTTCGGCCGGAGCTGCCGCACCGTCGCGCGCACGAGGTGCAGCCCCCGCGCGGTCTCGGCGGGGACCCAGGTCTCACGTTCCGGTGGGGGTGCTGACGGGCGCGACATCGGCGGGAGGCGACGGGTGACCGTCGGAGAGGAGCAGCCTGCTACTTGCGCTTCTGGAGCGCGAGCTCCTGGACGCGCTTGAGGAGGTCGGGCGAGAACATCGAGCCCGACAGCGAGGTCCAGACGCCCTTGGCCTCGGCCTCGAAGTCCTTCTGCATGGCCGCGGGCGACTCGGTCACGACCAGGCCCTGCGACTTCATGGTGTCGAGCGCCTTCTTGTTGTCCTTGCGCACCGTGGTGATGAGCGACTTCTCGAGGCCCTTGGCCTCCTCGCGCAGGATCGCCTGGTCCTCGGGCTTGATCGTGTCCCAGGCCTGCTTCGACACCGTGAACGCGCCGACCGCCATCGACAGCGGCGTGCCGGTCATGAACTTGACCTTGGTGTGCCACTGCAGCGCCACGGTCGCGAGCGGCGAGCCGTAGCACGCGTTGATCTGGCCGGTCTGCAGCGCCGGCAGCACGTCCGGCACGCCGAGCGGCACGCTGTTCTTCACGTTGAGCTTCTCGAAGAACTTCTTGACGATCGGGTCGTCGACCCACGCCCACATCTTGGTCTTGTCGAGGTCGCTGCGCTGCTTGATCTCGGTGTTCGAGAACAGGTGCGTCCAGCCGACGTCGCCCCAGGCGAGGAGCACGAAGCCCTTCTCCTCGAACTTCTTCTCGAACTCGGGCGCGAGCGTCGTGCGCACGAAGTCGAGCTCCTCGTCCGACTTGAACATGAACGGCAGGTCGAGGACGCGGACCTCGGGGTTGATGAGCCCGAGGCCGACGCCGGTGACGGCCGCGCCCTGGAGCTGACCGGCGCGGATCTTCCGCACCGCGTCCCGCTCGTCGCCCTGCTGGCCGCCGGCGAAGAACTTCACCTTCACCCGGCCCTCGGTGCGGCGCTCGACGTTCGACTTCCACTTCTCGAACTTCTTCATCCACGCGGAGCCGGACGGCGCCAGCGTCGCGATCTTGATGGTGGTGCCGTCGGCGGAGGCCACCTGCGGGGCGGCGAGGAGCGCCAGACAGGCCGCGAGAGAACGGATCTTCATTCGAATGGTCCTTTCAGCTGGTGGTGGTTACTCGAACCACTCGTCGGCCTGCTTCTGGTAGCGAGCGGCCTTGCGCTTGGCGATGGCGTTGGCGAGCTGCTCGGCGGGCCAGAGATTGTCCGGCGCGTCGAGCACCTCCTTGATCAGGCGATCGAAGCTGGCCCGGTCGAGCACCTGCTTGGCCCAGATGCGCGCCATCATGACCTTGGTCATGAGGAACTTACCCTCGGTGGCGGCGATCGCGGCCTCGAGCTTCTGCTTGCCGAGGTCGGGGTTGCCGCCCATCGCCTTGCCCTGCGCCGAGTAGGCGAGGCCGAGCGTGAGGTTCGCGCCGCCGTTGTAGTAGCGAGGGTCGAGCTTGGCGACCGTCTCCATGATCGCGATGACCTTGGCGAGCGTCGTCACCGCGCTGATGTCGTCCCGGTTCACGTTGATGCGCGAGCCCCAGCCGAGCGCCGTCCAGAAGAGGCCCGGCACCGCGTCCTCCTCCTTGTCGGCCTCCAGCTTCGCGAGGGTCTTCTTGAGATCCTCGAGCGAGCCGTCGAGGGCCTTCGGGAACAGGTCCTCGTCGTAGAGGAAGAGGAGCCGCCGGCCGAAGCCCTCGCAGCGCCCGTACAGCGAGGTCGCGAGCTGGCGCGTGGGCTCCCAGCGGGGGTCGTCCTCGGCGATGGTCTCGAGCTCGTCCTCGACGAACGCGAAGGCGTAGCCGCAGAAGCTCTCGGCGTTGAGCGTGAGGAGCGTCTTGTTGTTGGGCGAGACCTGGAGGAAGCCCTCGGTCGTCTTGAGCAGGCCCGGGCCGGCCATGCGCGCGAGATCGGGGTTCGGCTCGGCGTTGAAGCCCTTGGCGGCGTCCTTGAGGACCTCCGCGGTCTGGTCGACCGTCATCTTCTTGAGGCTGCAGCCGGCGGCGAGGAACGAGGACAGGCCCAGGATGGCCCACGGAAGCAATCGAAACATGCGCGAAAGGTACCCGTGGGGCGGCGGCATCGTCAACGCCGGCGCCGGGGTAGAGTGCGGCCGATGACGCCCCGGGACCTCCTGCGCTCGCGGCCTACCCGTGCGCTGGCGGTCGGGGGAGCGTACGCGGTCATCCTCGGGCTCACGTACTGGCGCCTGTTCGCCGCGGGGCCGGAGCGCCGCGTCTTCGGCTGGGACTGCCTCGAGGAGTACTGGCCGAACCTGGCGTTCCAGGTGCAGGCCCTGCAGCACGGCAGCTTCCCGCTCTGGAATCCCTACGATCGCATGGGCCTGCCGTTCCTGGCCGACCCGCAGACGGGCACGTTCCACCCGCTGCAGTGGGTCCTCGTCGCGGCGGGCCTGCTCGCGGGGCACGTCGGACCGACGCTGATGTCGCTCAAGGTGCTCCTCTTCCTGTGGACGGGCGCGGTGTCGATGCACCTGCTCGCGCGGTCGTGGGGCGCGCCGCGAGCCGGCGCGTTCGTCGCGGGGATCTCGTTCACTCTCCTCGGCGGCGTGGCCTTCATGAAGGACAGCGCGATCGCGTGGCCGTGGCAGATGGTGCCGCTCGCGCTCTACGCGGCAGACCGCGCGCTCGAGGCGCCGGGCGCGGCGCGGGGGGCCCTCCTCGGCGGGGCGCTCGCGCTGGCGGGGCTGGCCGGCTCGCCCCCCGGGTTCTTCTATACGCTCCTCGTCGTCGGCCCCTATGTCCTCGTGCGCGCGTGGGCGCTGCGGCCGCGCGCGTCGGCGCTCGCCACGATGCTGCCGGCGGCGGGCGCGACGGCGCTGGCGCTGCTCGCGATCGTGTACGTGCCGACCGGCGAGCTGGCGGCGCTCTCGGATCGCGCGACGCGCGACAGCGGCTGGGCGACGCAGCTCCCCATCATGCCCGCGGATCTCCTCGGGCTCCTGGTCGCCCGCCTGCGCGAGCCGCCCCCCGCCCTCTACGCGGGCTTCCTGCCGCTGCTCCTCGCGGCCGTGGCGATCGCGCGCGGGGGCAAGGACCTGCGCGCGGCGTTCCTCGCGGGCCTCTTCGTGGTGGCGCTCCTGCTCGCGCTCGGGGAGCCGGGGGGCCTGCTCGACAAGGCCGTCGCGGTCGTGCCGGGGTTCTCGCTCTTCCGCGTCGCCGAGCGGTACAAGCTGCTCCTGACGCTTTCGGTCGCGGGCCTCGCGGCCCTCGGCATGCGGGCGCTGCAGGACGGGCAGGTGGCCGCGCGCGGCGTGCTTCGCGGGGCGATCGTGGTGCTCGCGGTGCTCGGCGTGGGGCTCGTGGTCGGCCAGCGCGCGCAGGGCGCGTGGCCCGCGGGAGTGGCGCTCGCGCTGGTCGTCGGGGCGCTCTCGACCGCGCTGTTCGCGGCGCTCGCGCGCTCCCCCGCGCCGCCGGCGGCGCTCTCGACGGTGGTCGTGCTCGCGGTCCTCGCCGACGCGTGGATCGCGCACAGCGACCTCTACCGCATCTACGAGCCCGTGCCTTCCCTCGAGCGTGAGGCCGCCATCCTCGCGAAGATCCCGGGCGTCGAGCGCGACGCGCGCGTGTGGGACGAGTTCGGCCTCGAGTTCCGCTCGGGCTCGCGCCTGGCCATCCGCGAGGCGACCGGCTACGGCGCGCTGCCGCTCCTGCGGTGGAAGCAGCTCGCGGATCGCGTCGACGCCGAGCCGGTGCTGCTCGCGCACTTCAACGTGCGCTGGGTGCTGCACGCCCCGCACCACCGCCGCGGCTTCTCGCAGCACTTGCTCAAGCACGCGCCGAAGACCGGCTTTTCCGTGCGCGGCTCGGGCATCCTCGAGGCGACCGCGGTCGCGCCGGTGGCGTACTGGATCGGCGATCCGGCGATCGTGGCGGCGGGGACGGACGTGCTCGGGGCGCTCGCCAAGGCCGCGCCGGGCACGCGCGCCTTCGTCGAGGCCCCGGACGTGCCGGCGGCGCTGCGGCCGCAGCTCGAGTCGATGCGCACCCAGCGCCCGGCGGTCCCCGGCGCCGTGCGCGCGCTGTCGCCGAACCGCCTGACGATCGAGCTCGACGCGCCCGCGTCGGGGCTCGTGGTGGTGAACGAGACCTGGTACCCGGGGTGGCAGGCGCGCGTGGACGGCCGCGCGGCGCCGATCCTGCGCGCGAATCACCTCGTTCGCGCCGTGCCGGTCGAGCCGGGTCACCACACGATCGAGCTCGTGTTCGCACCGTCCGCGCTGCGCTGGCTCGGGCCGCTCTACGTGCTGGCCCTCTTGGCCGTGCTCGCCGCGGGCGCGCTCGAGCTTCAGCGGTGGCGCAGGCGCATGCGCGCCAGGTCGAGCAGCATCGGCCCCGCGTGACGCAGCATGCCGACCCTGGAGGCGCGGTGGTGCTCGACGCGCACCGGGACCTCGACCACGCGTAGCCCTGCGCGCCGCGCGAGCCACAGGAGCTCGACGTCGAACGCGAAGCCGTCGAGCGTCTGCGCCGCTGCGAGGGATCGCGCGGCCTCGCGGCGGAAGGCCTTGGCGCCGCACTGCGTGTCCGAGACGCCCGTCGGCGCCGCGACGCGCACGAGCGCGCGGAACACGTCGCTCGCCAGGTCGCGCAGGGCCGACTGATCGCCGACCTCCGCGGCGCCGGGCGCCGTGCGTGACGCCACGGCCACGTCGGCCCCTGCGCGCACCGCATCCACGAGGCGCAGCACGTCCGCCGGAGGGATCGAGCCGTCGGCGTCCATGAACGCGATGATGTCACCGCCGGCCGAGCAGAGCCCCTGCCGCACCGCCGCGCCCTTGCCGCGGTTCTCGGGGAGCGAGATGACGGTGGCGCCCGCCGCGCGCGCCACCTCGGCCGTCCCGTCGCGCGAGCCGTCGTCGATCACGAGCACCTCGGTGCCCGCCGGCACGAGCGCGCCCAGCCGCGCCAGCGTCGGCGGCAGGCGCGCGGCCTCCTCGAAGGCGGGGATGACGACGGACAGCGGGGTCACGAGGCGCGGAATCTAGCTGGAAACGGTGCGGGAGGGCCATAATCACCTCCGTGTTCGAGCAGTACTGGCACTGGCAGCGTGACGTCGAGGAGTGGCACTTCTGGTTCCGCACGCGGCGGCGCATCCTCGCGGGCGAGCTCGCGCGTCTGTCGCTGCCGCCTGGCGCGCGCCTGCTCGACGTGGGCTGCGGCGCAGGGCCGAACGCGGAGGTCCTCGGCCGCTTCGGGCGCGTCACCGCCCTCGACCGCTCCGCCATCGCGCTCGGGCGCTCGCTCGGGAGGCCGTACGCGGGCCGCATCCGCGCGCTCGGCGAGGCGCTGCCGCTTCGCTCGGGCGCCTTCGACGCCGTGGTCGCGCTCGACGTGCTCGAGCACCTCGACGACGACGTCGCGGGGGCGCGCGAGCTCGGCCGCGTGCTGTCGCCCCGCGGCGCGCTCGTGCTGTTCGTGCCCGCCCTGCGCGCGCTCTGGGGCTACAACGACGACCTCTCGGAGCACCGGCGCCGCTACACCGCGGGCTCGCTGCGCCGCGCCGTCGAGGCCGCGGGCCTCCGGGTCGAACGGCTCTCCTACTTCAACGTCGCGATCGCGCTGCCGCTCATGGTCGTGCGGCAGGCCACGCGGGCGTTCGGCGTCAAGGCGCGCTACGAGCACGCGCTCGAGCCCGGCGCGATGGACCGCGTCCTCGGCGCGGTGTTCGCGGCGGAGCTGCCGTGGCTCGCCCGCGGCGGCCGCTTCCCCGTCGGCGTGAGCCTCCTTTGCATCGCGAGGCGGCCGGAGGCGGCGTGAAGGCGCCGGCCGGGCAGCGAGCGCACCGGGTCGTGTCGATGACGTCCGAGCGCCAGGGCGCCGAGTGGCTCGTGCACGTGAAGTACTCGTCGGGCCTCGTGCGAACGCGCTCCTTTACGGACGAGCGCGCCCACGACCGCTACTGCCAGGAGCTGCTCCGCCGCATCGCGCGCGAGAACGCGTGATCGTCCGCACGGCAGGGGCGGCCTCCGCGCGGCCCTGATATCCTCGGATCGATGCTGCTGCCCCTCCTGCTCGCCCTCGGCCCGACCTTCGCCGAGGGCTTCCTCTCCCCCCGCACCTCCAGGCCCGCCACCGACGTCGCCATCTCGCTCGCGCGGGCACGCACGGGCGCGGCGCTCGCCGTCGCGCGGACGGGGCAGGGCGCACCCGGCCTGACGGTCGTCCACCTCACGCAGACGCACGCGGGCGTACCGGTGGACGGCGCGGGGCTCGCGGTGCTCGTGGACGCGCAGGGCCGCGCGCGCGTGATGGCGGGTCGGCTCGCGGAGCTCGCGGGGGTCGCGACGGCGCCGCGCCTCGAGCCGCTCGAGGCGGTCCGGCTGGCGCTCCTCGCGCACCCGACGTCGGTGACGCCCGTGGACCCGCGCCTCGCGCGCCTCGTGGTGCTCGATCGCGGCGCCGCCGCGCGGCTCGCTTACCGCGTCGCCTTGCCGCCCGTGCCCGAGCTGGTGGAGGCGCCGGTCCTCTACGTCGACGCCACCGACGGTCGCATCCTGCACCGCGAGGACGGGGTGCGCTTCGCGAAGAAGGCGCGCGTCTTTGTCGAGAACCCCGTGACGACGCCGATGCCGAGCGAGGTGACGCTCGACGCCGCGCGCGACGACGTCTACCCGGGCAGCCCCGTCTTCGACACGTACAACTGCATCGACACGCACGCGACGGTCCCGAGCGATCTCGACGGCACGAACCGGCAGATCCACGTCTGCAGCCGGAGCCGCACGGCCATGCGCGACGCGGCGGGCGACTGGCTCTTCGACGCGTCGGTGCAGAACCAGCCCGACGACAAATTCGTCGAGACGCATATGTTCTACCACGCCACGCGGATCTCGGACTTCTTCCGCACGCTCGGCTACGGCGGGCGGCCCGAGGCCATCCAGCTCATCGGCAACTTCCGCCTGGCGGTCGACACGGCCAACCCCGTCCGCTCGACGGCGTGGGACCCGATGGGCCCGATGTTCCCGTTCGACAACGCCTTCTTCACGCCGCCCGGCGATCTCTTCGGCATCTACCCGCTCGAGCAACCGACGCTCATCTTCGGGCAGGGCGCGGCCGACTTCGCGTGGGACGCCGACGTCGTCTACCACGAGTTCACGCACTCGGTCGTCAACCAGGCCACCATGATCAGCTGGGGTCGCTACGACCAGGACGGCATCGACGTCTCGCAGGGCGCGATGAACGAGGCGTTCGCGGACTACTTCGCGGCGGCGCTGGCCGGCAACGCGGCGGTGGGCGAGTACGCCGGCATGGGCATCGGCCGCGCGGCCGTGCGCAACCTCGAGGGCACCGAGCGCTGCCCCGGCGCGTTCTGGGGCGAGGTGCACCAGGACGGCGTGCCGTGGTCGAGCGCGCTCTGGGCGTTCCGCAAGCGCGCGGCCGAGCTCGGCAAGACGCCCGCCGACATCGATCGCGCCGTCTACACGGGCATGACGATGATCCCGGGCGACGCGGACCTCTCGGGGGCGGGGACCGTGATGACCGCGGCGGTGCGGACGGCGCTCGGCGACGCGGCGGCGACGGCGCTCGGGGAGTCGCTGACGGCGCGCGGGGTGACGGGCTGCAAGCGCTACATCCCCTACGACGGCGCGCGCGACCGCCTCTACTTCGAGGACTGGGGCATGCGGCCGTGGACGCCCGGCAACGTGCAGCTCGTCTACAGCCTGACCGAGACGGCGACGTCGCTCACGGTACACGCGGACAAGGTGGCCGTGGATCGCTACGCCGCGCTCTTCCGCGACCCGGGCCGCGTCGCGCCCATCGTGCTCGTCAAGCGCGGCGCGCCGATCGTGTTCTCGTACCCGGCCGATTCGACCGCCGCGTCGGACGCCGCGTTCGAGGTGCCGCTGCAGATCGCCGCCGACGGCACCGGCAGCGCGACGATCCTGGGCGGCTTCGCGCCCGGCGACTACTACGTCTCGTTCGTCAACGCCGGCGACGAGCGCGGCGTGCTCCGCGGCGTCACGCTCGCCCACGTGGCCGGCGCGCTGCCCCCGGATGCCGCGGTGCCGCCGGATGGCCCACGCGACGCGGGCGTGCCGGCGGCGACGGATGCGGGGGCGCCGGACGCAGCCGGTGGCGCAGCCGGGGTTGGAGCGGGCGCGGCCGACGCGGCGCCGGTGACGCCGCCGGGCAAGTCCGGTGGCTGCCAGGCCGCGCCGGTCGGCTCGATGCGGTGAATGTGGCCAGGTGCCCTCGGGACGTGGTAAAGGTGCACGTTTCTTGAGGGAGCACGCAATGAAGTCGAAGGTCCTGGTGGTCGGCTGCGGTGGCATCGGCGGCGTGATCGCCGGCCGGCTCGCGAAGGCGGGCCACGACGTCACGCCCGTGACCGGTAACCGCGCGATCGCCGACGCGATCGCCGCGCGTGGCTTCGAGGTGCGCGAGTTCGACGGGCAGACGTGGACCGCGGCGCCCTCGCGCGCGCCGCGCGTTTCGCTCGCCGAGGACGCCTCGGGCGGACCCTTCGACCTCTGCATCGTCGCCACCAAGGCCACCACGCTCGAGTCGGCGCTGCGCGATGCGCTGCCGCACCTCGCGCCGGGCGCACCCGTGGTCACCTGCCAGAACGGCCTGCCCGAGGAGCTCGCCGCGCGCGTCGTCGGGGGGCATCGCGTGGCAGGGGCGGTCGTCGTCTGGGGCGCCACCATGGAAGAGCCAGGGCGCTACGTCCGCACCTCGCGCGGCCGATTCCAGCTCGGCCGGCTCGACGAGCGCGGGCCCGAGCTCGCGCCCATCGCCCAGCTCCTCGAGGCCGCTGCGCCCGTCGAGATCGTCGAGAACCTCGCCGGCGTGCGCTGGGGCAAGCTCGCGATCAACTGCGCGACCAGCACCCTCGGCGCGATCGGCGGCGAGCGCCTCGGGCCGCTGCTCGGCCGGCGCTTCGTGCGCCGCATGGTGCTCGAGCTGTGGAGCGAGATCTCGCAAGTCGCGGCGAAGCAGGGCGTGAAGATGGCGCCCGTGACGGGGCTGCAGATCCCGTGGCTGGCGCTCTCCGCCGAGGAGAAGCGCGCGTCCTTCGGCTCGCCACGCCTCGCGCTCAAGCACGCCATCCTCTTCGCGATCGGCATGAAGTACCGCCGCATGCGCTCGTCGATGGGCATCGCGCTCGAGCGCGGTCGCACGCCCGAGATCGACTTCTTGAACGGCGAGATCGTCGCGCGCGCGCGGCGCCTCGGCGTGGAGGCGCCGCTCAACGAGCGCCTCGTGGACGCCGTGTGGCGCCTGCACGACAAGGAGCTCTCTCCGTCGATCGAGCTCCTGCAGTCGCTCGGGCAGGGCGCGGTGCCCGCCTCCTCGGCGCTGGCCGCCTGATGCTCGCGCTGGCGCTGGTCTTCCTCGCGGGTCCGCTCGCCGAGGGCGAGGTGCGCGGGCTGGTCGAGCGCTGGCTCGCCGCGCAGAACGCGGGCGAGCTGGCCGCGTACGACGCGCTCTACGCGCAGAGGTTCCAGGGCGTGCGCCGCTCGGGGGCGCGCACGGCGCGCCTCGATCGCAAGCGCTGGATGGCCGATCGCGCGCGGATGTTCAAGCGGCCCATGAAGGTCTCCGCGAGCGAGCTCTCCGTCGCGATGGTGGGCGGCGCGGCGCGCGTGCGCTTCGTGCAGCGCTGGTCGTCCGCGTCCTACGAGGACGTCGGCGCCAAGGAGCTCTTCGTGGTGCGCGAGGGCGACGCCGCGCGCATCGCGCGCGAGGAGATGCTCGTGTCGAAGGTCGCGCGCGCCGCGGGATCGGCGGATCTGCCGCTGTACCTCGTCGAGGAGGTGGGCGATCGGCTCGTCGTGCGGCTCGACGCCGCCGACGCCGCCTGGGTGCGGGGCAAGCCGCGCCTGGTCGACGCGCCGAGTGGTCCGCGCACCGCGCGGGCCGACGTGGACGCGGGGAAGGTGCCGGAGGCGCTGCGAGGCTGGCAGGGCAAGAGCGTGCGGGTGTACGCGCGCGGCGGCAGGCGCTGCGAGTCCAGGGTCAAGGGGCTCGGGATCTACACGCGTGTCGTGCCGCACTTCGGCACCGAGCAGAGCTGGCGCGGGGAGAACGGCGAAAAGGCCCTGCCGCCGGCCTCGATCGCGGCCGAGGTGTGGACGCTCGGGGAGTCCGGCCGTTTCCTGGCGGCCGAGCTGGAGCTCCGCCCCTCGGCCTGCAAGGAGCCCGAGCTGGCGGACGAGGCCACGCGGCCTGCGATGGAGCTGCGCGACTTCGCCGCCGTCGCGCCGTCCGATCCGCTGTACGGCAAGGCCCTCGCGGCGTTTCGCGCGCTGCCGGCCTACCGCGAGATCGGCAAGAGCTGGCGCGCGGAGGCGGCGGGCGAGGACGCCAAGCGCAAGACGTGGGAGGGCGACGACGTGGCCGTGCACGCCGCGCTCGGGTCGGGCGGCGAGGGGATGGTCGTGGTCTCCGGTGGTTTCGGGTCGGGCTGCGGGGAGTTCACGGCGCAGCTCAGCGCGCTCTTCCGCGTGCGCGGCGGCAAGCTCGAGCTCGTCGGGACCGAGCCGGAGCACCGCGTCGCGCCGGCCTTCTGGATCGACGTCCCCGGCGCGCGCGGTGTGCTGTTCGGCCCGGACGACGCGCGCAGCGAGCGCGGGCTCTGGGACGGCAAGGTGCGCCGCGTGGTGGGCGAGGTCCCCTTCCTCGACTGCCCCTGCTAAACAGGGACGCATGGCTTGTGAGACACAAGCGATGCAAGGAGGGCCCGAGCACCGCGCGGAGCGTACATGTTGGTACGTGAGCACGGA
>CAZQJC010000350.1:0-18744 GCA_964593795.1 uncultured Myxococcales bacterium
GGTACGGCCACCGATGTCTGCTCTGCCGTTCCGTGCTCCGTGTTGCCTGTTGTTCTACTGTTCTATTTCGTCGTTTCCGAGGCTGCCCGTCATCGCAGCGGATTCAAATTCGGATCGGCGAATGTGTAGAATCATGAGAGCCAATGACGATCGAGAGGCAGGTCAGCGCGCTGTCGGCCTTGCGGAGCTCGCTGTTGTCGACGAGCAGGACCTCGTAGCCGGCAGCGGCGACCAGGCGCGCGGTGCGCGGGAAGCCGGCGGCGACGAGCGCGGTGCGACCGACGGTGACGGCGTTCGCGGCCGGCGCCTCCTCGGCGGGCACGACGAGCTCGCGGGCGCCGCCGAACGCACCGGCGCGCAGCGCGCCCTCGGCGACGAGGACGACGTCGTCGCCGAGCGGAGAGCAGACGCTCTTGAGGTGGAGCGCACCCTCGACCGGGAGCTCCGCGACCGTGACGCCGCGGTGCGCGAAGACGGCGCGCGCGCGCGCGAGTCCCTCGGCGTTCGTCCGCGCCGAGCGGCCGACGTAGAGGCGGGTGCCGAGGCGCAGGCAGTCGCCTCCGTCGAGCGTGGCCGGGGCGTGCATCGTCTCCGTCGGCACGTGCCGCGCGAGCGCTGCCGCGACGGCGGGCGGCTCGGCCTGCCTCGACGGCGCCCCCGGACGCGTCACGAGCGCGAGCCCGCCCGCCACAACGGCGGTGTCCTCCACGAAGCACGCGTCGGGCATCGCGTCCTCGGCCGGGAGCACGATGACCTCGGCGCCGGCCTGTCGCAGCGCCGCGACGTACGCGGCGTGCTGCGCCCGCGCGCGCGCGACGTCGATGGGCGCGGGCAGCGCGTGCCTCGTGAGCGCCCGGTCGAACGACGCGGAGACCTCGCGGCAGAGGGCGATCACGCGGGGTCCGGCACGAGCGGCGCCCGATCCTCGTCACCGAGGTCGAGCCGCGCCACGAGGCGCTCGGCGCACGCGGCGAACCCGTCGGTGGTCGTGGCGCCGCGCGTGTTCTTCGCCGCGAGCTGCGCGCCCGCGATCATGCCGTGGCCGCCCGCCGTGCCGTCGCCGTCCACGATCGCCTTCATCACCGAGCCTGCGCCGCCGTCGCGGTGGTCCGTGCGCAGCGACAGGACGCCGCGGCCGTGGTGGTGCCCGCCGACGAGCACCCAGCGCGCGCCCTGGTAGCGCTGCAAGAGGTCCGCCACCTCCGCCACGAGGTCGGGGTAGTCGAGCTCACCGAGATCGCACAAGAGCAGCTTGCCCACCACCTGAGTGCGCTCGATCGCCCGCTGCAGCGCGGCGAAGTGCTCGCGCGGCACCTTCGGGCTCGCGATGCGCTGGAGGAGCTCATGATCCGCGAGGCCCATGAGCTCGAGGTAGGCGCTCCGCTCCGCGGGCGACGCCTCGCGCGCGAGGTCCCGCGTCTCGGTCTTGAGCGCGTAGAGGAACGCGGTCGCGAGGCGCTTGTCGATCGGCACGCCGCAGCGCCGCAGGTACGCGAACACGATCGTCGACGACGCACCGATCGACGGCCGGATGTCGCACCACTGGATGTCGGCCGGCAGGTCCGTGCGCTGGGGGTGGTGGTCGATCACGATGTCGACCCGCAGGTCGGTGGGGAGCGAGTTGTTGCCCGCGCCCGGCTGCGTGTCGATGAGGACGACGAGGTCGAAGTTCGCCGGGTCGATGCGGTCCATCGGCACCATCGGGATGCCGAGGACCTGCACCATCGCCCGGTTCTCGGCCCGTCCGATGATGCCGCCGAGGCCGAGGGTGCCGCGCGTGCCGCCACGATCGAGCAGGACGCGCATGCCCTCCATCGCGGCCATGCCGTCGGGGTCGGGGTTGTCGTGCGTGCAGATGAGCGCGTGCTTGCGCCCCCGCAGCGCCGAGAGCGCGCGGTCCAGGTCGAACTCTGGAGAAGGCGGGGCCTTCGAATCGCTCAAGTGGCGCCTCCCTGGGCGCGCGCGCTCTCCGCGGCCTGCTCCGAGAGGATGGCATGTCTGGGCGACGCCGACAGGTACTTCTCGCGCAGCTCCGCGGTGCGCAGTCGGTCGGCCTTGGTCATGACCACATCGTAGGCCCTTCGCAGCGCCGCGCGCGACGCCTCCGCGGCGCCGGCGCCCCGCAGCACGACCGCGCAGGAGTAGAGCACCTCCTCGGCGTACTCCACGTCGGGCCCGAGGCGCCCGAGCACCTGCTCGGCCAGCGCGCGGGCCTCCGCGTGCTCGTCACGCCGGGAGCGCGCCCGCGCCTCCGCGGTCATCGCGTAGAGCTCGCCGTCGGTGTGCGAGGCCTCGCGCGCGAGGCGCGCCGCGTTCTGCGCCAGCAGGATCGCGCCCTCGGCGTCGCCGGCCTGCACCTCGAGCGTCGCGAGCGCCACGAGCGCGCGGATCTCGTACGGCCGGTTCGCGGTCTTGAGCGACAGCTCGAGCGCGCGGTCGAGCGAGCGGCGCGCGGTGTCGTGGTCCCCGCGGCGGGCGTGCAGCTCGCCGAGCGACAGGATCGTGTCGATCGCGCCGGTCAGGTCGTCGAGCTGCTCGTGCACCTCGAGCGCCTTGTCGAGATAGCGCAGCGCCCGATCGGGATCGCCGAGGTCGAGGTAGGTCTGGCCGACGTTGGCGAGCTTGAGCCCGACCGCGAAGCGATCGCCCATCTCCTGGTCGAGCTTGAGCGCGCGCTTGAAGTACGCGAGCGCCTCCTCGTAGTCGCCGAGCATCGAGGACACGATGCCGAGGTTGTTGAGCGTGGCGGCCTCGGGCCGGTGCGCGCCCGCCCGACGGTAGAGCACGAGCGCCTCGGCGTAGCGCTGCAGCGCCGCGCGCGGGTCCGACAGGTGCGTCAGGATGATGCCGCAGGTGTTGAGCACCTGGCCCCGCAAGATGAGGGCCGCCACGTCCTCGGGGTCACCCATCGCGCTGACGAGCGCGAGCGCCTCCTGCGCGCGCACCAGCGCCTCGTCGGTGCGGCCGATCGTGCGCAGGAGGAGCGCCTCGAGGCGCAGCACCTCGGCCTGCTCGGCCAGCGCGCCGGCCTCCCTGGCGTCTGCGAGCGCCTTCTCGAGCGTCCGCCGCGCCGCCGCGTGCCGCCCGAGCTCGAGGTAGAAGCGCCCGAGGCGGCTGCCGGTCATCGCCTTGCGCGTCGCGTCCCCGAGGCGCTCCGCGAGCCGGCGCATCGCGTCGATCTCGCGCCTCTGCTCCGAGCGCTTGCCGAGCGCGCGCAGGATCTCCTCGCGGTGCAGGCGCGCCGAGAAGCGCATCGTGTCCTGCGCGTCGGCGGGTGCCCCGACCGGCGGCTTGCCTTGCCCCGCGAGCTCGAGCGCGCGGGAGAACGTGCGGAACGCCTCCACGGTGCCGGCCGCGTCGCGCGCGTGCACGCCCGCGCGCAGGTACGCCTCGGCCGCCGCGTAGAGCTCGCCCGCGCCCTCGAGGTGGTGCGCGACCGCGGCGTCGTCACGTCCGGCGCGGTACGCCGCGCGCAGCGTGATGACCTCCGCCGCGGTCTTGTGGAACGCGCGCCGATCCGCCGCCGGCGTCGTCAGGTACGCGACGTCCTGGATGAGCTTGTTGTGGAACTCGTACGAGCCGTCGGCGCGGCGATCGAGGATGCCGCGCTCGACGAGGTGCGCGACGTCGCCGATGGGGTCGCGCCCCATGAGCGCGGTCAGGAACTCGCGCGAGAAGCGCCGGCCGAGGCACGCGGCGCGCGCGGCCGTCTCGCGCTCCGACGGCGGCAGCGCGTCGAGGCGCGAGGTCACGACCTGCTCGACGGTCGTGGGCACCGAGAGCTGCGCGTCCTTCTTCACCCAGCGCAGGCGCCCGCCGACCTCGTCGGCCTCGCAGATGCCGCGCTCGACCAGCGCCTCCAGGATCTCGCGCAGAAAGAGGGGATTTCCGCCCGCGCGCTCGACGATGCGCTGGGCCAGCGGCCGCGCCTCCTCGGGATCGATGAAGCGGTGCAGGACCAGCTCCTCGCGCTCGCGCGGCCCGAGCTCGCCGAGCTCGATGAGGCGCGGGTGGACACCGGCACGCAGGGGCTCGATGCGCGGGTCCTCGAGCGCGGTGCAGATGCCGAGGATGGGCGAGACGCTGGTGCGGCCGCGCTGCTCGCCGACGAGCGCCGCGAGGAGCTCCACGCTCGCCGAGTCCGACAGGTGCAGGTCCTCGAGCACGATGACCACCACCTGGTGCTGCGAGAGGCGCGAGAGCAGGCGGCCGGTGGCGCGGAAGATCTTGTGGCGGCGCTCCCCCGGATCGCCCGCGTCGGCCGGCGCGCCCGGCAGCGACACGCCGAGGAGGAGCGCCGTCGCCTCGACGAGCAGGCGGGTCTCGTCGTTGCGCTCGTCGCCGAAGCGCTCGGACAGGAACGTCTCGACCCGCGTGCGCACCTCGCGCGGCGGCGCGTCGTCGTCGAGCCCGAGCAGATCGCGCACGAGGTCGGCGATGAGCGCGTAGGGCACGTCGCTCGTCGCGCGGCGGCAGCGCGCGCGCAGGACCACGTTCGCCTTCGGGTCGAGGCCCGCGAGGAACGCGCGCACGAGCGAGCGTTTGCCGACGCCCGCCTCGCCGAGGATGATCACGTACTCGGTCTTGCGCTTGCGCGCGACCTCCCGGTACGCGTCGTCGAGCGCGCGCCGCTCGAGCTCGCGCCCGACGAGCGCGTCACGCGCGGTGTAGCCCAGGCGCGCCGAGCGCGGCACCGGCCCGAGCAGGCGATGCACCTTGGCCTTGCGCGGCTGCTGCGCCGCCTCGTCCTTGGGCCCGGTCCAGCCGGCCGGCCCCATCGGATCCGCGTCGGCGTCCTTGCCCGAGTCCGTGACCGCGTCGGGCGGCACCTCGATCGGCGGCAGCTCCTCGAAGCGCCACTCGCCGCGGGCCGCGCGGTAGACGCCGCCACCTACGAGCACCTCTCCCGCCATCGCCTCGCGCGCGAGGCGACGCGCCACGAGGCCCACGCCGCCGAGCAGGTGGTACTCGAACTGATCGCTCTTTCGCCGCACGACGAGCGCAGCGCCGCGCTGGATGCCGATCGCGAGCGTGAGCGACGGTCCGAGATCGCGCGTGATGGCCTCGAGCGCGTCGCGGAGCGCGAGCGCGAGCCGGATGCCGCGCGAGGGATCGTCCTCGGTGGAGACCGGCAGGCCGAGGAGGTACGAGAAGCCGCTCTCGTCGAGCCGGTCCGCGTGCGCCTCGTGCTTGTAAGCCACGTTCTCCGCGATCTTGAGGAAGTCGAGCAGGGCCTCCCGGGCGCGCGCCTCACCGACCGCGCGCCGCAGCGCCCGCAGGCCGTGCAGCTCGCCCTCGACGACCACGAGGTTCTTGCGCTCGCGCACCTCCGGCTGCGTCGTCGACGCATCGGGCCGCGCCACCTTGCCCGGCGCGGTCTCGCCCGTGATCGATTCGTGGCGGTGCTCGCCTCGCGTGATGCGCGGCCGGTCGGCGCGCGGCTCGCTCGGCTCCGCGGCCGGCATCTCTCCCGTGCTGATCCGCTTGGCGTCCGGCGGCGAGACCTGCGACAGGAACATCGCGAGCGCGCCCGAGTCGAAGACGGCGCCCTCGCGCGAGCCGAGCTCGTAGAAGAACCGCGCGAGCTCGTTCTGCATGTCCCTGGCGGTCTGGAAGCGCTTGTCGGCGTCGCGCTCGAGCGCGCGCAGGATGATCTGCTCGAGCGCCGGCGGCACGCTCGGATCTACCTCGCCGGGCCTCGGCACGCTGGCGCGCTTGACCGCCTCGAGCGCCGCGGCGCCGCGCAGGGCCGAGAAGAGCGGCCGGTGCGTGACGAGCTCCCACAGGACGACGCCGAGCGAGAACACGTCGCTCCGCCGGTCGACGTTCCTGCCCTCGGCCTGCTCGGGCGACATGTACGAGAACTTTCCCTTTACGACCCCCTCCTCCTCCTTGGTGATGCGCGCCTTGGCGATGCCGAAGTCCACGAGCTTGACCGACCCGTCGATCGAGCAGAGGACGTTCTGCGGCGAGACGTCGCGGTGCACGATGCCGAGCGGCTCGCCGAACTCGTCGGTCTTGCGGTGGGCGTAGTCGAGCCCCTTGGCTACCTGCTGCACGATGTAGGCGGAAAGGCCGAACGGCACGCGGCGGCCCATCTGGTGGGCCGCGTTGATGAGCCTGAGCAGGTCGAGCCCCTCGACGAACTCCATGACGAGGTAGAAGGTCGCGGTGTTCCCGGCGCCGACCTGGTGGCCGAAGTCGAAGACCTGGACGACGTTCGGGTGGTTGAGCGAGAGCGCGATGTGCGCCTCGGCCACGAACATGTCGACGAAGTGCGGGGCGTCGGCGAACGCCGAGTGGATCTTCTTGAGGACCACGAGCTTGCGCAGCCCCTGCGCGACCGCTGAGCGCGCGAGGTACACCTCGGCCATGCCCCCGGCGCCGAGCTTGCGAACGAGCGTGTATTTGCCGAATTCCTCCAAGGAACTCCGACTCCGCCCTTCCCCCCGGGCGCTCGCGAAATCCTAGCACGCAGCGCGCCTGCCGCTCGCGCCGTGGCCGCTTGCCGGCGGGCGGCTCGCCGCGGTAAGCGCTGCCCATGCGTCTTGCCGCAAGCGTGCTCCTCGCCCTCGCTCTCGTGCCCCTCGGCGCGAGCGCCGCCCCCCGGCCCACGGATCGCTGGAACCTCGAGGATCTCTTCCCGACAGCCCAGAAGTACGACGAGGCCCGCGCGGCCTTCTCGCGACGGCTCGGCGAGCTCGAGCGTCACCGCGGCCGGCTCGGCCGATCGGCCGAGGCGCTCTCGGCCGGTCTCGACCTCTACTTCGGCCTGCGCCGCGAGCTCCACAGGCTGCAGACGTACGCGATGCTGCGCGCGGACGAGGACACGCGCGCCGCCCCCCACCAGGCGCGCAAGCAGGAGTCCGAGCAGCTCGCGGCCGACCACGAGGCCAAGAGCGCGTGGCTCGCTCCGGAGCTCCTCGCGCTCCCCGCGGGGACACTGACGCGATTCGGCGCCGCCCCGCAGCTCGCGCAGTACCGGCACTTCCTCGCGGACCTCGAGCGTCAGCGCGCGCACACCTTGCCGGCGGCCGAGGAGAAGCTGCTCGCCGAGATCGGCCCCATCGCCGGCGCGCCGACCAGCATCTACGGGATCCTGTCGAACGCCGATCTGCCGGTGCCGACGGTCACGCTCTCGGACGGCAAGCGCGTGCGGCTCGACCAGCCCGCGTACACGATGTGGCGCGCGGCGACGAGCCGGGCCGACCGCGCCATCGTGTTCCGCGAGTTCTGGAGGAGCTTCCGCGCGTTCGAGAACACGTTCGGCACGGTGCTCGACGCGCAGGTGCGAAAGGACGTGATCCTCGCGCGCGCACGCCGCTACCCGAACGCGCTCGCGGCGGCGCTCGACGGCGCGAACGTCCCCGAGGCCGTGTACCGTACGCTCGTCGCCGAGGCCAACCGCGCGCTTCCGACGCTCCACCGCGCCCTCGCGCTGCGGGCGCGGCTGCTCGGGGTCAAGGACCTCGGCTACCACGACGCGTACACCGCGCTCGTGCCGGGCACCCCGCGCCGCTACACCATCGACGAGGCCGAGGCGATCGTGGTCGCCGCGGTCGCCCCGCTCGGCCCGGCCTACGCGGCAGCCGTCAAGCAGGGCTTCTCCGGCCGCTGGATGGACGTGTATCCGCAGCCCGGCAAGCGCTCCGGCGCGTACTGCGAGGGGGCCGCGTACGACGTGCACCCGTACGTGCTCATGAACTGGAACGGCGACCACGAGAGCCTCACCGTGCTCGCGCACGAGTGGGGCCACGCGATCCACTCGCACCTCGCGAACCGCACGCAGCCCTTCCCGAACGCCGACTACGCGACGTTCACCGCGGAGGTCGCCTCGACCTTCAACGAGGCGCTGCTCTTCGATCACCTCTACCGGCGTGCGACGCGCGACGACGAGCGGCTTTTCCTCCTCGGGACGCTGCTCGAGAGCCTGCGCAGCACGTTCTTCCGGCAGGCGATGTTCGCCGAGTTCGAGCTGCGCATCCACGAGCTCGCCGAGGGCGGCACGGCGCTGACGGGCGAGCGCCTGTCGGCCGAGTACCTGGCGCTCCTGCGCCGCTACATGGGGCACGAAAAGGGCGTCATGCGCATCGACGACGCGTACGGCGTCGAGTGGGCATACGTCCACCACTTCTACATGGGCTTTTACGTCTTCCAGTACGCGACGTCGCTCGCGGCGGCGTCGCTCCTGTCGGCGGAGGTCCTCGCCGGAAAGCCCGGCGCCGCGGACCGCTACCTCGGTCTCCTGTCCGCGGGCGGCTCCGACTACGCGTACGACATGCTCAAGCGCGCCGGGGTCGACCTCGCGACGCCCGCGCCGTACCGCGCGCTCGAGGCGCGCATGCGCTGGGCGCTCGAGGAGATCGAGAAGCTCGCCGCCAAGCGCGCGCGCTGAACGATCGGGGCCCGCGCGGGCGCGCTGGGGTCCGTGGTCCCGCCGCAGGGGAGCGGGCACCCGCGGAGTTGGGCGGGGTTGGCAGACCAGTGCGGGCTCGATCCAGCAACGAGTGCTCGAAAAATCCAGTACATGCGGTGCGCGCGCGAGGCGCCGTGCCCGAGGGGCCGCACCTGGATCGCGCCGTGCAGTACCCGGGTTCGATGCGACAGGTCGTACGCGCGATGGCGCTTCTGGGTGGCTGCACGCTCCTCGCGTGCGGCAGTGAGACACACTTCTCGGCGGACGGCGGCACCGCAGGCGTCGGCGGCGGCGCGGGCGCAGGCGGCGCCGCAGGCGGGACGGGTGGCGGGACGGCCGGCGGCACCGGCGGCGGCACGGCCGGGCGCGGCGGCGCTGGCGGCACCGCGGGCGCCGGTGGCGGCGGCAGCGCCGGCAACGTGCCCGACGGTGGCGTCGCCGGCGGGGTGCCCGACGCGGCGCCGCCCCCTCCCGATGCGCCCCCCCCACCACCACCCGGCACCTGGAGCCCGATGGCCGAGATGGGCGGGCCTTCACCGCGGCACTTCCACACCGCGGTGTGGACCGGCACCGAGATGATCGTCTGGGGCGGCGGCAACGACCGGCAGACGTTCGCCGACGGCGCGCGCTACTCCCCGAGCACCGACACGTGGCGGCCCGTCGCGCCGCCCGTCAATCTCGGCGCCAGGCAGCACCAGAGCGCCGTCTGGACGGGGCGATTGATGATCGTCTGGGGCGGCGCGAACGTCGCCAATGCGATCTTCTACAATGACGGCGCGCGCTACGACCCAGTGACCGACACGTGGGCCGGCACGAACCCGACGGGCGCGCCGAGCGCGCGTGGTGAGCACTCGGCCGTGTGGACCGGCTCCGAGATGGTGGTCTGGGGCGGCGTCGGCGCGGGCGGCACGCCGCTCAAGAGCGGCGCGCGCTACAACCTCATGCGCGACGAGTGGCTGCCGGTCACGCAGACCGGCGCGCCCGACGCGCGCCACGGCCAGGCGGACGGCTGGAACGGCCGCCAGGTGATCATCTGGGGCGGTCAGGGGCTCAATGGCCAGCCCCTCGCGACCGGCGGGCGCTACGAGCCGGCGGGGGACACCTGGAGCCCGATGCCGACCAATGGCGCTCCACTGGCGCGCTTCGGGCACGTGGGCGTCTGGACCGGCAATGCGTTCTTCGTCTGGGGCGGCAAGGGCGCAATGGACATGTTCCATCGCGACGGCGCGCTCTTCGTCGGCGGAATGGGCGGGATGGGTGGCATGGGCGGCATGGGCGGCCGCGGTGGAGCAGGTGGAATGGGCGGCACCGGTGGCGTCGGTGGAATGGGCGGCGCAGGCGGTGCCGGCGGCGCGGGCGGTGCCGGCGGAGTCGGCGGCGCAGGGGGCATGGGCGGCCGTGGCGGCATGGGCGGAACCGGTGGCATGGGCGGAACCGGTGGTATGGGCGGCATGATGGGCGGGGGCACCGCCTGGCGCGCCGTGACGACCAACAGCGCGCCCACCGCGCGCGTCGGCCACTCGGCCGTCTGGACCGGCTCCGAGGTGATCGTCTGGGGCGGCCGCGACGCGTCCGGCGCGGCGCTGCCGACGGGCGGTCGCTATGATCCCGCCCTCGATCGCTGGGTCACGATGTCGGTCATCGACGCCGCGGACGCGCGGAGCGAGCAGCGGGCCTGCTGGGCCGGCGACCAGATGCTGGTCACGGGCGGCGACGGCTCGAACCCGATGTCACCGCCGACGCGCGGCGGACGCTACAAGCCGCAGTAGACCGGGTCCTCGAAGTCCTCGCGGGGCGGCCACCAAACCCCTGGGGTGGCCGCCCCGCTCTTTTCACTCGAAGACGATCCCCTGCGCGAGCGGCAACGCGCCCGAGCCGTTGATCGTGCACGTCTGCCGGCGCATGTAGGCCTTCCACGAGTCCGAGCCGGACTCGCGCCCGCCGCCGGTGTCCTTCTCGCCGCCGAATGCGCCGCCGATCTCGGCGCCGCTCGTCCCGAGGTTGACGTTCGCGATGCCGCAGTCCGAGCCCGCGGGCCCGACGAACGCCTCGGCCTCGTTGACGTCGCGCGTGAACACGGCCGACGACAGGCCCTGCGGCACGTCGTTCTGGAGCGCGATCGCCGCCGCGAGGTCCGGCACGCGGAGGACGTAGAGGATCGGCGCGAACGTCTCCTCGCGCACGATGGGCAGGTCCACCGGCGCCTCGACGAGGCACGGCCGCACCCACGTGCCGCCCGGGTGGGCCGGCCCCTCGAGCCGCTCCCCTCCGCAGACGACCCGCCCGCCGTGCGCGCGGGCCTCGGCGATCGCGCGCTGCATCGCGTCGACCGCCTCGCTCGAGACGAGCGGCCCCATGAGCGTGCCCTCCGCCAGCGGATCGCCGATGCGCACCTGTCCATACGCGCGCACGAGGCGCTCGACGAGCGCGTCGGCCACGCGCTCGTGCACGATGAGCCGCCGCGTGCTCGTACACCGCTGCCCGGTCGTGCCGACGGCGCCGAAGAGCACCGCGCGCGCCGCGAGGTCGAGGTCCGCGCTCGGCATGACGACGAGCGCGTTGTTGCCGCCGAGCTCGAGGAGGCACCGCCCGAGCCGGGCCCCCACGACCTCCGCCACGCGCCGCCCCATGCGGCACGAGCCGGTGGCCGAGACGAGCGGGATGCGACGGTCGGCGAGGAGCGCCTCGCCCACCTCGGCGTCGGTGCCGACAACGAGGCTCGCGACCGCGGGATCGACGCCGTTTGCCTCGAGCACGCGCGCCGCGAGCTTCGTCACCGCGATGGCGGTGAGCGGCGTCTTGCGCGACGGCTTCCACAGCACCGCGTCGCCGCACACGAGCGCGAGCGCCGCGTTCCAGCTCCACACCGCGACCGGGAAGTTGAAGGCGGTGATCACGCCGACGACGCCGAGCGGGTGCCACTGCTCGAGCATGCGGTGGCCCGGCCGCTCCGACGGCATGGTGAGGCCGTGGAGCTGCCGCGACAGGCCCGTGGCGAAGTCGCAGACGTCGATCATCTCCTGCACCTCGCCCTCGCCCTCGACGCGGATCTTCCCCATCTCGAGCGTGACGAGCGCGCCGAGCGCGGCCTTCTTGCCGCGCAGCGCGTCGCCGAGCTGACGCACGATCTCGCCCCGCCGCGGCGCCGGCACGAGGCGGAAGCTGGCGAACGCCTGCGCGGCCCGCGCGACGATGCGCTCGTAGTCGGCGCGCGTGCACTGCCGGACGCGGCCGATCACGCCGCCGTCGATGGGCGTCCGCACCTCGAGCGACTCGCCACCGCCCAGCCACTCCCCCGAGTAGCCGCCCGCCTCCTCGCCCGCGAGCCCGCAGCCCGCAAGGATGTCTTCTCTGCGCATGCGCGAAGGCTACCCGATCCCTCGGCGTGTGAGGTCCGCTCCGTCTTCGAGGCGAGCACAGCGAGCCGCAAGGCCGTCCCTCGCGCAGCGAGCGAAGACGCAGGGGGGCCGAGATGGGTCGCGCCGAAGGCGCGCAACGCATGCCTTGCCCATCCGGGGGCGGCCCGTCTGCGACGGCCCGACGTGCGCACGGCACGACGCAGTAGGGGGTCGGCGGTGGGCGCCCTCGAGGCGCCCACTCGCCAATCAGTTGCAGAGCCCCGCGGTGCAGGACCCGGAGCAGCAGATCTTGGGATCGACGCACACGGAACCGGGGGACGCGCAGTTGCCGCCGAAGCACGTGGCAGTGCCCGCGCCGCTGCCACGCGCCCACTCGGAGCAGCACTCGAGTGGCGGGCTTCCGTCGGCCGCGACCGAGTAGCCGTCGGCGACGCAGCAGCGTGCCCCGTTCGTCAGCGGCTGGCAGAGGCCGTAGGCGCACTCGTTGTCGGAGGTGCACGCGGGTTCCTGGCTAGGCGCCGGGCGTCGGCACTTGAGCGTCGGATCGGTCGCGCTCGGCGCGCACTTCTGGTCGCGGCAGCAATCGAGCTTGCCCTCGCAGTCGACGGTCCCCGGCGGGTCGCACGCGGCCTTGACGCACTTGCCGCGGAGCGGAAACGTGCCGCTCTCCACCGGCAGGCAGACGCTGCCCGAGCAGCAGTCGTCGTCCTGCATGCAGTCAGCGCGGAGCGGGTTGCAGCACTTGCCGCGCGCGCGGTCGCATGAGCCCGAGCAGCACGACGAGTCCAGGGTGCACGCCCCGTAGCGCAGCTCGTTGCAGCAGCGCGCGGGCGACGGCAGGATGATGTCGGGACCGTTGTCGCAGCAGGACGGGCCCGACACGGAGGACGTCTCACCGAGCGGCGTGCAGCATCCCTTGCCGCCGCCCTTCGGGCCGCACGAGAGGCCGCCGCAGCACTCCGCCGCGCTCTCGCACGGGAAGAAGGCGCCGTGGCAGCACGCGCCCTGCTCGCACTCGAACGTGAAGTTGCAGCAGTCGCCCCGCGACGAGCACGCGGCGAGCTGGGTTGGATGGAGCGGGCACATCGCGTCGTCGTCGCCCGCCGCACCGCCGCTCGCGCCGGCCGCGCCCGCGCCCGCAACACCGCCACTCGCGCCTGCACCGCCGCCGGTGCTCGCACCGCCCGCCCCCTGCCCGGCACCCCCCATCGCTGCGCCCGCCGAGCTCCCTCCGCCCGCGCCGCCGCGCCGACCGGACGCCCCCGCGGAGCCGGACTGCCCCGCGCTCCCGGACTCGGAGCCGCACGCACCAGCGCAGATCACGAGCACCAGCAACCCGAGGACGCTCTGGCGACGATCCCTCATGCCGACCTGAGTACCGCAGAGGTCGGACCAATTCAACAAAATACAGACCGATCAGTCACGATATTTCGCCGGGAATCGAATCACTCCACCGGCGTCGCGCGACGCACCGCCTCCTCGAGCCCGAACGGCTCTCCGAGCCACTCGGCCGCCGCCGCTCCGAGCGCCGCGCGCACCGGGGCGAGCTCGCCGTCCACGAGCCGCGCCCGCACGAGCGCATCGAGCCGCTCCTGCCGCGTCGTGCCCTGCCGCGACAGGGCCTCTGCCCGCTGCCGGCCCCGCGCTCGGAGCTCGGAGAGCGCGTCCTCCACGAGCGCCTGCTCCGCGCGCGCCGCGAGCACGGACACGGGCGCGAGCTCGAGCGGGTCCGGCGCGATGCCCGCGCACGACAGCCCATCGCTCCACAGATCGCTCGCCTCCGCGCTCTGCACGAGCTCCCGACCCGCCACCGCCCGCCCCTTGTCGGCGAGGCGCACCGAGGCGGTCGCCACCGCGGCGCGCCGCACCGTGCGCTTCTCGAAGAAGAACGTCTGGTAGACCGGAACCTCGATCGTGCGTGCACACCTGCCCACGGCGTGAGAGAGCTTGTCCGCTGCGTCCGCCTGCTCGCGGAGCGCGCGCTCGGCCTCGGCCACCTTGCTCGCGCAGCCAGGGTCCTTGCCGCCCTTGCAGGCCTGCCCGGCCTCCTCGACGGCCCGCCGCGCGACGTCTCGATCGCGCGCCGCGTCCTTGGCGCGCGCCTCGAGCGCAGGACACTCCGGGTTCGGCTCGCGACGGGTGCCGGTCTGGCACTGCGACGACGCGCGATCGCGCGTGACCTGCTCGCTCGTCTGCGGCGTGCGCGTCGCGATCTCGAGGACGAGCTCCGCGCCCCCCGCACGCGCGAACGCCTCGGGCAGACGGGACGTCAGCGCCCCCTCGATGGTCCCCGCCCGCGCGCCGGACGCGACGAGCGTCAGCGGCTCGGCCAGGGCGCGTCGCAGGAGCGCCTGCCGGCGCGCCACCTCGGCCCATCGCACCGCAGGTGCGGGCGAGAACCGCGCCGCCGCGGCCGCCTCGAGGAGCGCGAGGCCCGCCTGGCCGCCGCGCTCCGCCGCCGCGATCGCCCCCGCGTGCTGGGCCTCGAGCCCCGCGCCCACCTCCGCGCGCGCCGCGCCCACCGCCCGATCCGGGCGCGCCCGCTGCATGCGGTCGAGCGCGCCGAAGTAGCGGTGCGCCGGCGTCCGCCCGCGCAGCCCGGGCTCCATGCGCGCGAAGCGCCCCACGAGATCGCGCTGGATCTCGGCCGCGCGCGCCACCTCGACGCCGAGCGAGGGCAGCCGCGACAGCATCATCCACGCGTCCTCGAGCTCCGCGAGCGCGGGCTCGGCGCGATCCACGAGGCCATAGATGCGCCACACGTAGCCCTGCCGCAGCAGGACGCGCGCCGACGACAGCCGCCCCTGCACCGTGCTCTGGCCGGGGCGCAGCTTGAGCGACGCCTCGTACGCGACGATGGCGTCGTCGTAGCGGTGCTGCATCGTGGCCGCGTCGCCGAGCGCATTGAGGCGCTTGACCTCCGCCGGCAGGCACCCGCCCGCCAGCACGCACAGCGCCAAGACGAGCCCGAGCCTCACGCTGCGCATCCTATCCGAGCGCACCCTCCTTCGGACATGGAGGTGAACGTGGGCGTGGACGACTCCGAGGAGGGATGCGAACCTGCGCGCGGTGGCGACGGAGCGGACGGACGAGGAGCTCATGACCGCGTACGTGGCGGGCGACGCCGCCGCGTTCCGGGCGCTCTTCGATCGCCTCGCGCCGCAGCTCCTGCGCCTCTGCGCGCGGGGCCTCGCCTCCCGCAGCGAGGCCGAGGATCTCGTGCAGCAGACCTTCTTGCAGCTCCACCGCGCGCGCTTCGAGTTCCGGCCCGGCGCGCGCGTGCGCCCCTTCGTCGTCACGATCGCGCTCAACCTGCGGCGCGATCTGCAACGCCGCGGCAAGTTCCGCGGCGAGTCGCCCCACCCGATCGAGGAGCTCGCCGATCCGCGCGGCAACGCGAGCGACGAGCTCGAGCGAGCCCGCGTGCGCCGCGCGCTCGACCGGCTGCCGCCCGACCAGCGGGAGGTCATCGAGCTGCACTGGCTCGAGGGCCTGTCGTTCCCCGAGGTGGCCGAGATCGTCGGCGCCTCCGCGGGCGCGGTGCGCGTGCGCGCGCACCGGGGCTACCAGAAGCTGCGTGAGGAGCTCGCCGACGCCGCCCCCGACGGCGCGCCCGGCGATCGCGAGGAGGCCGCGTCATGACGACCTGCGAAGGCGCCCGCGCCGCCATCGCCGCGGGGCGCGAGGACGACGCCACGCTCGCGCACCTCGAGACCTGCGAGGCCTGCCAGCGCGCCCTCGACGCCGGCGTCGCGCTCTCGCCGCCGCCCGCCCCTGCGCCCGCGCCCGCGCTCCGTGAGCGGCTCGATCGCGATCTCGCCGCCGAGCGCGGCCCGATCGCGTGGCTGCGCGAGCGCCCGCTCGCCTTCCGCGCCCTGCCCTGCCTGCTCGCCCTCTGCGCGTGGCTGGCACAGTCCGCCGCCGCGTCGGTGCACCGCGATCTCGACGCCTACCCGCGCGCTCGCCTCCTCGGGCTCGTGCTCGCGCTCCTGGTCTGCGGCGCCCTGCCGCTCGGCCTCTCGCTCCGCAGCCTGGCGCGCCGCGCCCTCCCTGTCGCGCTCGAGCGCACGCTCGTCGCCCTCGCCATCGCGCTTCCCGTCTTCCTCGCGCTCTTGCCCGAGGCGCACACACCCGGCCCCTGGGCCGGCCGCGGCCTCGGCTCGGAGCTCGCTCCCTTCTCGCTGCACTGCTTCGGCGTCGGCACCGGCATCGCGCTCTCGCTCCTGCTCCTTCTGCGCCTCGCCGATCGCGCCGCCCATGCGGCACCCTCGCGCGCCACGCTCGCCGCCGCCGCCTGCGCCGCCTTCGGCAACCTCGTCCTCTTCGTGCGCTGCCCCCTCGACGCGCCCCTGCACCTGCTCCTCGGTCACGCGACGGTGGGCCTCGTCCTCGCCGCCGCCTACCGCCTCGTCCGACGCTGATCGCGGCGCGACGCGCGCCCATGGAACAGCGGCCCTCGTGCCCAGCCACGCGAGATCACGAGCCCGGCCGATGGCCTGCTCGTTGCCTGGTGGGTCGTCATGCGTCCCCACTCGGCGGAGCACCCCAGCGCCGCAGGCGCACCGCCGCGCGGATGCCGGTCGCGACGCGGATGAACTGCACGAGCACGGCGATGGCGAGCCCGAGGCACGCGAGCGCGAGGAGCGCGAAGAGCGCGACCGGCAGGTGATTCGCGCCGAGGAGCGCCCCGCCGCCGAGAAGGCCCGTCACCGCCAGGAGCGGCACCGTGCTGCTCGCACGCTCGGTCGTCTCCGCGAGCGCGAGCGCCTCGGCGAGCGCCCCGAACGAGCGCAGGAGCGAGATCCCGACGCCCACCCCGAGCGCGAGCCCGAGCGCGCCGAGCACCGGCAGCGCCTTCTGCGCGAAGAACGCCGACGAGAGGTCGCCACCGAGCGCCTTGGCCGTGAGCACCGTCGTCCCGATGTCGAGCAAGAGGCCGATCGCCATCAGCGCCGCCGCCAGCCCCGCGGGCCCCTGCGCCCGCTCCACCGGCGCGCGCGAGAGGCGCAGCACCGCCGCGAGCATCACGAGCGACGT
Organism: uncultured Myxococcales bacterium; assembly: GCA_964593795.1. GTDB lineage: Bacteria > Myxococcota_A > Polyangia > JAHFDS01 > JAHFDS01 > JAHFDS01. The sequence goes on from CAZQJC010000350.1 coordinate 16,813, forward strand.
GACACCCGACAGCACCGCCAGCACGATCACGCCGCCGCGCACGCCCTGCAGGTCCGACAGGCTCTTGGCGCCGCGCGCACCCAGCATCACGAGCCACGAGAGAAGCGCGATCGCGACCCGCGCCCCCGCCCCACCAAGGTAGGTCCCGATCGCGCCGTGCACGCCCTCCCACGCGCGATCGAGCGGCCCGGTCTCGGGGTCCGCTGCCGGCGGCGCCGCCGCCTCGGGCGCGCGCCCCGCGGCCAGCCACGCCACGACGAGCACCGCGAGCAAGAGCGCCTCCATCCCCCAGTAGACGATCGAGTGCACCGTACCGACCCAAGGCGCCTGCGCGCGCAGGGCGGCGCCGGCCAGGGCCAGGAGGAGCCGGAGCCCGAGCACGCCCCCCGCGACGAGCACGAGCGGGCGCGCGCGCGCCAACCCACCCGCGTGCACGACGTGCAGCAAGCACGCGAGGAGCGCGCCCGTGGCCCCGCACGCGAGGGTCGAGGTCGCCGCGCGCACGACGCGGAACACCACGTCCATCGTCTCGACGCCCATGCTGCTCATGAGCGTCCGCACGCCCACCTGCTGCGCGAGCACGATGACGAGCCACGCCCCCGTCAGCGCCGCCGCCACCCCCGCGAGCGACCGCGCGCGCTCGTCCACCAAACCACGCGAGAGCCAGAGCAGCGAGGCCACCTCGCCCACCCCGAGCGCGAGGTGCACGTACGACAGCGCATCGAGCCAACCGGAGATGCTCGAGTAGCTGCCGCCCTCGCGCACGCTCGCGAGGAGGACCTGCTGCAGAAGGCCGAGCACCGTGCCCACGACCAGACACGCCGCGTAGGCCACGATCCCCGACCGCACGAGCCCCGTCCTCACCCGGCGAGCGTATCAGCGAGGCTGCTAGACTCGAAGCCAGGTGTCCGAGCCGACGCTCCAGCTCGCGGGACTCGGCACCCTCGCAGCGCTGACGCTCGCGGTCGCGACTCGCCTCGGCGCCTGGCCTCGCGATCGCAAGACCCTCGCCCACCGAGGCGGCCAGCTCCTCGTGGCGCTGCTCGCGGCGGCGCTCGCCTTGCCGGGGCTGATGCACAACTGTGACCTCGGCAACCCGGACCACCTCCTGCTGCTCTGCCTCGCGGGGCCTCTCGTGCTGGCCGTGCGGTGCCGGCGCTGGCTCGTCTTCGGCCTCGCTCTGCCGACCCTCCTCGTCGGAGCGCTCGCGCTCGGCCTGCGATACGTCAGTCTGGTGCACGGCACCGAGTGGGTGGGGCGCGCGATGCCCGACCGCAGCGACGTCGAGCTCGAGCGCAGCCACGCCGCCGAGGCGCTCGCGCAGCTCCGCGACGCCAGGCTCGAGCGCCTGCCCGAGGGCTTCGTCGAGGACGCCCTGCCAGCCACCGCTCCGCACCTCGAGCACCTCGTGCTCCTTGGCCGGGAGTCCACGTCCGAATGGCACACGCCGCTCTCGCGGCTCTGGCGCCGCTCGCGGGTGCAACACCATCTCTGGAGCCCGGGAGGAAAGCTCGCAGACCTCGAGGGACGGCTGGTCTACCGCTCGAGGCCGCTGAGACCTCGAGGCCGCTGACGACTATCCTGACGATCGCGCACGCCGAGGCGCGCGGAGCGAGCGCAAGGTCGTCCCTCGCGCAGCGGGCGAAGACACAGGTTGGGGGCCCGACCGGGCTGTGCCCGGTCGGGGGAAGGGCAGCCTCGCGGGCGCCTTCCGAGGCGCCCGCTCGCAACTAACTCGTACCTCGCCACAGAGAAGATGACCGGTTGGTCGCGTCGCGGCGCGCGCAGCGAGCCGCAAGGGCGTAGCGAGCAAAGCGAGCGAAGACGCAGGTCAGGGGGCCCGACCGGGCTTTGCCCGGGCGGGGGAAGGGCAGCGTGCCCTTCCTGGTGGCCGGCTTCCAGCCGGCCACTCGTAGACTAGTACGTGAGCTC
>CAZQJC010000351.1:0-2910 GCA_964593795.1 uncultured Myxococcales bacterium
GGTTCGGTGCAACGGCGACGGCAGCCGAGGATGTCGGCTTCGAGCTGGACCGAGTCGTGCAGATCGACATTCACGTCGCCGGCTCCGGGGGGGTCGATGACTTGAGCTGGTTCACGTCGGACCCGGACCTGCCGCGCGCCGCCAGCGCGATCCGCAACGGTTCCGGGGTGAACCCGATGAACCTCGCCTCAGCTTCGCTGCCGGTCCTCGGCGGGACCTGGGTCGCCAACCTCGATTGCACCATCCAGGGCAGTGGAGTGGCGGTCTTGGTCATGCGACGGCATCCGACCACGAGGATGACCCCAGTCGGAGAGGCGCTCGTCAGGGGCGCCATCCTTCACAGCGAAAGCCGCGCGCATGTCAGGGGACGCGGTATCTGATCGCTTAGGGGACGCGAAGTCTCGCGCACCCTCCCACCCGTAGGCGCCGGCCTCGGGGACGCTGCCGGCCGGCCTGGAGCCGGCGACGATCCCCGGATGCCGAGCCTGCGACGAGAGGAAGTCGTGACGATCCAAGTCCTGTCCGCCAAGCAAGTTCCGTCCCGAGCGATTGCGCGCCAGCTCGGAGTCGCGGAGAGCACGGTGCGCTACCACCTGCAGCGTTCCCGCGAGGGCGCCGAGGACGGTCGCAAGGGGAAGCCCTTCGCCGCCGAGGCGTTCGAGCCTGTCATCGACGCCTGGCGCGCCGGCCACGGCGACGTCGAGCGCCCGCTCAATGTCCGCGACCTGTTCGATCACCTGGTGAGATCGCACGCCTACCCGGGCTCCTACAAGTCCGTCCTGCGCTACGTGCGTGCGCGGTTCGGGCGGCCCAGGATCCGCACCTACCGGCGCGTCGAGACGCCGCCGGGCGCGCAGTCGCAGAGCGACTGGGGCATCTGGCCCGCGCTCGACATCGGCGCCGGCCCGCAGCGGCTCTCGGCCTTCGTCATGGTGCTGAGCCACAGTCGCCGCCCGGCCATCGTGTGGAGCGAGCGCGAGGACCAGGTCAGTTGGATCGCCTGCCACAATCGCGCCTTCGAGCGCCTCGGCGGTATCCCCGCGGTCAACCGCATCGACAATCCGAAGACGGCGATCGCGACCGGCGCCGGCGCCTGGGGCACGATCCATCCCACCTACGCGGCCTATGCGCGCACGGTCGGCTTCCACGTCGATGCCTGCACGCCACGCGAGCCGCAGCAGAAAGGCAAGACGGAGGCCAAGGTGCGCCTGTGCCGCGCGCTGTTCGCCTCGCTCGGCGCCCGCTTCGACGGACTCCAGCACCTCCAGCACGAGAGCGATCAGCGCGTCGAGCGCTGGAGCGAGCGCGCGATCTGCCCGGCTACGGGCAGGACCGTGCGCGCGAGCTGGGAGGAGGAGCGCGCACACCTGCGGCCGCTCCCGCTCCTCCCCGAGCCCTTCGACGTCTCGGTCCTGCGCCAGGTCGGCCGCGACTGCTTGGTCCACTTCGAGCAGCGCCAGTACGCCGTGCCCTTCGAGTACGCGCTACGCTCGGTCGAGGTGCGCGGCTGCGCCGGCACGGTGCAGATCCTCGCCGACCACAAGATCCTGCGGGAGTACCCGCGGCGCACCGAGCAGCGGCTCCTGCTCGGCTCGGGCTGCTACGACGGCGAGTCCACGGACCGCGTGCTCGCGCCACCGCCGCTCGGGCGGATGGGCAAGCGCCTGGCCGAGATCTGCTCGATGCCCGTCGAGCGCCGGCCGCTGGACCTCTACGCGGCGCTCGCGGAGGTGGCCCGATGAGCAAGACACTCGAAGCCAAGGTCGAACTCGATCAGACCAAGGATGCCCTGCTCGCGCTCGGACTCGAGCACGCGGCCGAGGCGCTCCCCGACCTGATCTCGAAGGCGATCAAGGACGAGCTCGCGCCGCACCGCTTCCTCGACGAGCTGCTCGCGATCGAGAGCCACCACCGCGAGGAGCGGCGCCTCAGGACCTCGCTGCGGCTCTCGGCGCTGCCCACCGGGCAGACGCTCGCCAACTTCGATTGGTCCTTCCAGCCAGACCTCGACCGGCGCCGCGTGGACACGCTCGCCACCTGCAGTTGGATCCGCTCGCAGGAGACCGTGCTCATGCAGGGGCCGCCCGGCGTCGGGAAGACCCACCTCGCCGTCGCGCTCGGCGTGCGCGCGATCGAGAGCGGCTTCTCCGTCGGCTTCTATCACCTCGACGACCTGATGCACGACCTCAAGCAGGACGCCGAGGTCCCGCCCACGCGCGTCAAGGGCAAGAAGTACCTGCGCAACGCTCTCCTCATCATCGACGAGGTCGGCTTCCGCCAGCTCACCCGGCTCGAGGCCAGCCTCTTCTTCAGACTCGTGAGCTGGCGCTACCAGAAGGGCAGCACGCTGATCACCACCAACAAGGCCGTGAAGGACTGGCCTGAGGTCTTCGCCGGCGACGAGGTCATGGTCACGGCACTGCTCGATCGGCTCCTGCACCGCTGCCACGTCTTCAACATCAAGGGCAAGAGCTACCGGCTCCGCGAGCTCGAGCAGCAATTCAAGTGACCGGCCTTCTTGACACCGTCCGCACACCTGCCGATCCCTCGCGGGTGCCTGTTTCGTCGCCCGAGCCCGGCCTCCCGGGCACAGACGGGTGGGCGCGCTGTGCAACTTCGAGCGGCCGCGCCCCAAACACGCCGCTGCGCGGCGCTCGCTGCGCCCTCCCGGCAGGCTCCTCGGCTCTTCGACTCTCTTCGAGGAGAAGAAGGGGGCTCCGCCCCCTCACACCCCCGTGGACCCAAATCCAGGCAACCTGAACTTCAACCCATACCAACCGAAGGTGCGCGAGAGATGACGTCCCCTAACTGCGCGAGAGATCCCGTCCCTTGACAGCGCACTCGGGATCCGTGGTCCAGTTCGTGTGGGACATTCCCGGTGACCCGGCGCTGCTTGGTCTCGAAGCGCAC
>CAZQJC010000352.1:0-16473 GCA_964593795.1 uncultured Myxococcales bacterium
CTTTGCGCCGGCCTGGTCCTGGCCCTGGTCCTGGTCCTGGTCGAAGCCCCCAGAACCACGCAGGCGAAGACCAGGACCAAGACCAAGACCAGGTGGTCAGCGGACGGATTCCGTCATTATCCGACCGGCATTGGGGCTAGAACAGCACGGTGGAGAGCGCGATCGCGCCGATGACGAGGGCCGCGAAGGCGACCGGCAACCCCGCCACGAGGAGGACGCGGCGTACGTACCAGCCTCGCGACCGCCTGCCGCGGTAGAGCGCGTAGAGGACCGGCGCGACCACGAGCCCGAGCGCGAGCCCGGCGCCGAGGCCCATGCCGCCGAGCAGCAGCGTGTAGTCGCCCAGGCCCGGCATGTCGGCGCGCATCGCGGGCAGCATCGCACGGACGGTGCCCGCGCTTCGGCCCCTACGGCGCGTGGTGCGGCGGCGGCAGGTGGACCTGCGCGAGCGCGACGAGCCGCTCGTCCGTCGGTCCTGCCAGCGGCGGCTCCGGCGCCTCGGCGATCGCGCGCAGCAGGTCGCTCCGCGTGAGCATGCCGACGAGCGTCCCCCTCTCGAGCACGGGCAGGCACCCGACGCGGTTCTCCAGCATCCGCTCCGCCGCGACCGCGAGATCCTCGTCTGCCCCCGCCACGAGCGCCGGGGTGCTCATCGCCTCCGCGACCGACATCCGTCCCGCCGCACGCTTGCCGAGCGCCGCCTGCCTGGCCAGGAGATCGCGCTCGCTCAGCACGCCGATCACCCGGCCGTCCCGGAGGACGGGCAGGTGCCTCGCGCCGTGCCACAGCAGGATCTGCGCCGCGAGCTTGAGATCATCGGTCCCTTGCACGGTCGTGATCCCACCACTCTCCATGCAGTCTCTGACCCTCATGGCGCGCCTCCGCCTCCAGTGACTGCAAGGCGTCGGCCAGCGCAGGCGGCGGCTTTCCCGCGGCAACCCGGCAAGGTTCGCCGATCGTGGGGTCGCGGCGCGCACCCCGTGCGCGCGGGGATCAGGCCGCGGCCGCGAACGCGGTCGGCCAGTCGACGAGCTGCACGGCCGTCGGCGCGATGGCCATCTCGACCTCCTCGCGCATGCCCACCGGGTCGCCGCCGATCTGGAAGGGCACCGGCCGCGAGAACCGCATCCGCACGCGCTGCACGAACAGGTCGTGCATGCCGGGCTGCGGGTGCTTGCCTCGCCACAGGGCGCCGATGTTCCGCACGGCCTCCAGCACCGGGCGGTCGTAGACGCGCAGGTTCAGCCAGCCCGGCATCGCCTGGGCATTCGGGTGCGCGCGGAACCGGAAGCCCCACTCGGGGCTGGTCGCGCAGCTCGCCACGCTCGACGGCCCGCGATAGAGGACGGCGCCCGTCTCGCCGCCGATGATCGGGACGGGGCGCCCGTGCTCGTCGGCGCGCATGGCCGTCGCGCCGAGGTTCGTGATCTCGACCTCGGGCTGGCCCTCTGCCTTGAGCAGCCTGTGCTCCTCGGGGATCGTGATCGTGAAGAGCGCCCACAGATACCCCGCAAAGCTCTCGTGGAAGCGCCGCGCCCGGCCCGTGCGCTCGGTGAAGTTGCGCCGGTAGTCGGCGAGGATGCGCGCGTCCCAGCCCGTGCCCGCGAAGTGCGAGCGGCGCCCCTCGACCGCGACCAGGTCGAAGCGCCGCGTCGGTGGCGGCAAGGCCAGGCCCGGGAGCCGGTCGACGAGGTCGTGGTACGAGCCGGAGCCGAGGACGTTCGCCAGGCCGTTGCCAGTACCGAGCCGCAGCACGCCGATCGGCGTCCGATCGACGTGCTCGAGCCGCGACAGGAGCGCGCTCACCGTGCCGTCGCCGCCGCCGCAGAGCAGCAGGGGCCGCTGCGACACGTCGTACTTCGCGAGCGTGTCCTCGACCTCTTCGATGCAGCGCGTGTGCATCACGTCCGCCGCGGGGAGCACGCCCCGGAGCGCGGCCACGGCCTGGTCGGTCGTCTTGCGGGCGTTCGCGTTGAGGATCGCGAGCACGTCGTGCCCGCGCCCCACCCGGCGCACATCGGTTTGCATGGAGGGATCCTGGGGGGCCTGGCCGGCCATGTCGAGTCGGCGAGGACCGCCGCGCCGACCCATGACCGGGCGATGTTCGAATGGTGACAAGAGGAGAGGCCCCTGGGGCCTCGGGATCCGCTACTCGAGAATCGGCTGCGGGCCCGGCACGATGCCGGCGATGTCCGGATCCTCGTCGCTCGCGCTCGACGGCGATCCGTCCTTGTCTTCGCGCTTCTTCTGCGCGCGCTTCTCTTCCTTTTCGCGGCGCTTGTCCAGCTTCGACAGCTCCCGGTTGCGCTTCGCTTGCGTGGCTCGTGTCGGTTTCGCCATGAGGGCCTCGTGAATGATCGTTGCGAGGAGCTAGTCCTCGATGAGTGCTCGCAGTTGCTGGGCGCGCGCGTCGCGGCGGAGGCGGGCCAGTGCCTTGGCCTCGATCTGCCGGATGCGCTCGCGCGTGACGTCGAAGCCCTGTCCAACCTCCTCGAGCGTGCGCTCGTGTGTCTGGCCGATGCCGAAGCGCAGGCGCAGCACCTTCTCCTCGCGTGGCGTGAGCGTCGCGAGCACCTTGCGGGTCTGCTCGGACAGGTCGTCCGAGATCGCCGACTCGATCGCCGAGGACGCCCCCGGATCCTCGATGAAGTCGCCGAGCCGCGACTCGCCGTCGCTGCCGACGGGGGACTCGATCGACACCGGCAGGCGCGTGAGGCGCGAGAGCGCGACCACGCGGTCCACCGGGATGCCCATCTGGCCCGCCACCTCGTCGGCGCTGGGCTCGCGGCCGAGCGACTGCACGAGCGAGCGGGTGGTGCGGCGCAGCTTGTTGACGCTGTCGTGCACGTGGACGGGCAGGCGGATCGTGCGCCCCTGGTCCGCGATCGCGCGCGTGATCGCCTGGCGGATCCACCAGGTCGCGTAGGTCGAGAACTTGAAGCCGCGCCGGTAGTCGAACTTCTCGACCGCGCGCATGAGGCCGATGTTGCCCTCCTGGATGAGGTCGGAGAGCGGCAGGCCGCGGGTCGCGTGCTTCTTGGCGATCGCGACGACGAGGCGCAGGTTGGCCTGCACGAGGTCGTTCCGCGCCTTCTCGGCGAGGCGCTCGCCCTCGCGCAGCGTCGCGTACGCCTGGCGCAGATCCTCGGTGCTGTGCGACTGCCCGCGCACGACCGCGAGGCGCCGCTTGGTCGCCGCGCGCACCGTCGCGTCGATCGCCTCGAGCTCGGCGAGCGTGAGCCCGAGCTTGGTGCGCAGCGCGCGCTCGTTGGCCGGTGAAGCCTTGGCCTTCGCGAGCATCCCGCGCAGGTCGCGCGCGGAGAAGCCCGCCTTGCGCTCGCACGCGGTGATCTCGGCGTCCGCCTGCTCGATGCGCTTGATGCTGGCCTTGAGGGCGTCGCCGATGCGGCCGACGACGCTGCGGTGCAGGCGCAGGTCCGCGAGCGCCGTCAGCATCTCGCCGCGCCGCTCCTCGAGGGCCCCCTGCTTGGTCTTGCGGGTCCGCGCCGACAAGGTGCGGTCCGCGAGCGCCTCGGAGAGCTTGGTGCTCTCCTCGTGCATCTGCTTGACGCTCGTCAGCGTCCGGACGAAGTGACGGATGTGGGAGGCCTCGTCGAAGTCCTCGGCCTCGTCGTCCACGCAGACGACGTCCTGCACGCGGACCTCTTGCCGGCCGAGGCGCTCGGCCAGGGCGACGAGCTCACCCAGCGCAACCGGGCTGCGCAGCACCGCCTCGAGGATCCGCCGCTCGCCGTCCTCGAGGCGCTTGGCGGTCTCGACCTCGGCCTCACGAGTGAGGAGCGAGATCGCGCCAATGCCGCGGAAGTACGGGTGCAGCGGGTCCGAGGAGGCGCCCTGCGCGCCGCGGTCCTCGTCGTCGGCTTGGTCTTCCTCGGCAGAGGGCTGCTCGGCGTCCGGCTCGGCCGCCTCGAACAGTCCCTCTTCCTTGTCAGACCCCGCCACTTCTCGATCCATCGGGTGTCCTCCGGCTCTTGCGTCTCGCCGTAGGTCAATCCCTGGGATTGCGGCTTGGGCGCTTGGTGGACGGGCACCATAGCACGCTCTTTGCCGGCGCGCCCGAAAGTGCGTGCCGGGGTCGCCGCGGGGTTCGGGGGCTATTTCCTGGGGCGCGGCGTGGCCTTCGCGACCGCGGGCTGCACGCCCTGGAGCGGAGCGCCCGGCTTGTGGGCATCGGCGACCGTCAGCGGCTTGGCCACGCCCACGCGCAGGAGCGGGTCATCCGCCGTGAGCGCTTTCGAGTGCTTGGCCACCTTGACGACCTTGGCCGGCCGCGCCGCCGCGCGCCGCTTCTTGGCCTTGGCCTCCGCTTCCGGGGCGGCGACGAGGCCGGGGATCACGGTCAAGGCGAGCACGAAGGACAGGATCCGCATGTAGGTCCGTGGAGCAAGCGCAGGGCCAGTGCGTTTTCGCGCCCGGCAGCACGCGAACCCGCTGATTCGCCTGGGCCGGGGCCCTTGCGGCCGCCGGGGCGCCACGCCCCATCCGTGGAACGTTCTGCCGGGTCGGGGCCGCAACCCTCCTCCCCCGCCACCGCGACCCGTCCCCACCACGATCTCTTCCGGCCGATTCGATCGCAGTGCGATCGATCCGACGACCCCGTTGACCCATCCCCTCACCTCGGGCAGACTCCTGCGCCTTCGACCCCATCGTCTAGCTGGCCCAGGACATTGCCCTTTCACGGCAACGACGCGGGTTCAAATCCCGCTGGGGTCGCCCCAGTTTCCTTGTGATTCCGAATTGATACGACACCTGTGCCCAGACCTGTGCCCAGCTCCGGGGCACAGGTCGTGGAGATTCGCAGCTTTGCGATCTCCGAGCACAGCGTCTCCCACGGCATGCTGATGTAGAGGTCGAACGCCGAGCCCGACCGCGGCGTGTGCGTCACGAGCTTGACGATCTCGGGCCGCGCGCCGTCCGCGACCGCCAAGGAGATCATCGTCCGGCGCAGGTCGTGGCCTCTGCGGTGTCGGAGCCCGAGGGCGTCGAGGTCGCGCCGCCGCCCCTCCCACGCGTCCTTGAGGTGGCGCGGCGTGCCCTTGCGCGTCGGCACCACGAGGTCGTCGGGCTCGGGCTCGCGCCCGTAGACGAGCGGCCAGCCGACCGACCGCCACCACTCGAGCAGCCGCCACAAGGCCGGGTGGACGGGCACGGGGCGGGTGGTCTCGGTCTTGTTGACCTTCGTCTTGAGCTGACGCGAGGAGTAGGAGAACGCGACGAGCACGCGGGGCAGGGGGCGCGCGCTCGGGTCGTAGTGCGACCAGCGAAGCGCGGCCATCTCGCCGTGGCGCAGGCCGGCGAGCGCCTCGAGCGCGTGCATGACGCGCCGGTCGGGGAGCAACTGCGGCGACGAGATCAGCGCCTCCACCTCGTCGCGCGTGAACACCGCCGTCGCGCGCCATGTCGGGTCCTTGTCGCGGAGCTTCGGCAGCACGCCCTTACGCAACACGCACGGCGACGAGGGGATCAGCCCGTCGGCAACGGCGTCGCTGAACATGACGCGCACCGCCGAGTACGTGCTGAGCAACGTACGCGGCGCCATCGGCTTCCCGTCGCGCATGGTGCGCTGCCGCATCGACAGCACGAGGTCGCGGATGTGTGACGGCTCGACATCCACGAGCCGCAGCTCGCCCATGCTGGGGAGCACGTAGTCCTCGAGGCGCTGCTTGTCGATCGCCCAGCCCTCGACGGTGGCCCTGCGCTGCTCGATCCACCGCGCCGCCCATCGTGCCACGGTGAGCGGACCAGTCTCGCCGAGCGCCGCCTGCGCCTTCCCCGACGCCACGAGCTTCTCGACGCGCGCGAGGAGCCGCTCCGCGTCTTTCTCCTGCCCCACGGCGTACTCGGTCGCCTTGCGCACGAGCGCGCCGTCGGGGTCGCGGTACTTGAGCCAGAGCTTCCGATGTCGGCGGTAGACGGTGCCCATTTCCCCAGCCTACTCCCCGCCTCGGCCACCGGGGACGAGGTGCAGGAGCCGCCGCGCCTGCTCGTCGATCTGCGCGGTCGTGGCACCGCCTCCCTGCTCGCGCTGGAATCGTTGCACCTCCGCGCGCTCGATCCGGTGCTGCCGGCCGACGCGGACCGAGCGCAGCTCGCCCGCGCGCAGCCAGCGCCGCACCGTGCGCGTCGAGACGCCCAGCTCGCGCGCGAGCGCTCCGATCGTCAGAAAGCGCGCACCGGCGCGCGGCGCGGCGTGCTCGACGAGCGCTTCGGCCACCGCGCGCTTGATCAGCGAGAACAGCTCCTCGCCGCTCACGCCGCACCGCCGGTCAGGCACCGCGCGCAGCGGGTCACCCCGTCCGAATCGACGACGTAGGCACCGGGCCCCGAGCGCCCGCAGTCGGCGCACGGCATTGCCGCGCACGGGTCCGCCTGCGCCTTGCGCCACTCGGCGATCACGTCGGCCTCGGCCGCCACGAGCGCGGCCAGCGTCGCCCGGCCGGCCCCGTAGTCCGCGGCCACGTCGCGCCAGCGCTTGCCCGAAGCGCGGGCCGCCTCGCTCGGGACCTCGCCGAGGGCGTCCACCGCGGCGGACACGCGGCGCCGGCTGGCGAGCAGCTCGTGCGCTCGCCGCACCCGGACGAGCCGCGCCAGCTCCGGCTTGAACGCCCGCATGGCGCCGAGCAGCTCGAGATCGAGCGCCCCGGCCGGGGCTTCGTACCGCAGACCCTCGGCGGCAGGGACGAGCACGACACCGCGCGCGGCCAGGACCTCGAGCAGATCGGGCGCCGTCACAGGCTCCCCCGGCGCAGCGGGTCGATGTCGCCGGGCCCGTCACAGTTGGCCACTTGAACCCCAGACTTGCCAGTGTTGGCCAGCCCCGGGGATAGGCCATCTCTGCCGAGACTGGCCACCTCTGCCGGTAGGGACCAGCTCCACTCGGTCTGGTAGCCCCCCGGCCGGCTCACTACGCCCAGATCATCGGCCGCCCTCCGGAGCGTCCGCGCCGCGATGCCGGCCCCACCCGCTGCCGCGGCGATCTCTGCCCGCGAGCGCGGCCCGGCCGCCAGCTCGGCGCGGAGCCACTCGGTCGCATCCTGCCGCCGCTGGCCTCGTCGTGGTGCCTCGGTCGCGAGCAGCTCATGCGCGCTCGGGCCGGGGCCGCCGTCCACCCACCCGATCACGGGCACGCCGTCCGGCGCGATCACGCGGTAGGTCAGCGTCGGCGCCGGCGGCCCGAGGTTCGACTTGACCGGCGCCACGTGGCGCAATGACTCGTCCTCGCGATCGGCGGCCACGAGCAGGACGGAGCGCGCCGCCCCTGCGATGCCGATGCTCCCGCCGCCGCGGTACAGCGGCGAGCCGCCGGCCGCCTTGTTCAAGTGCCTTACGACGACGATTGCCGCTCCCGTTGCCGCTGCCATGCGTGCGAGCGCAGCCATGGCGCGTCGAACGTCCTGATCGCGGTGCGAGTTGATCTCGCCCCCGAGCCAGGCCATCAGCGGATCGATGACGACCAGCGCGGCCTGTCGCTCAGTCACGTGCCGCCCCAGCTCGGCCACGTCACCGGGGATCGTCGGCACGTGCTCCGCGTCGGGCGCTAGGACGAGCACGCGATCGAGGTCCGCGTCGGCCGCCTCGAGCCGTGGGCGGATGGTGTCACCCGCGCCGTCCTCGGCGCTCAGCATGATCACGCTCGCCGGCTCCCTCGCGCCCTCGTCACCGCGCATCGGACAGCCGCGCGTCACGGCCGCAGCCGTCGCGCACGTGAGCAGCGACTTGCCCAACCCGGGATCGCCGTCGAGCAGCGTGACCTTGCCGCGCGGGATGCGCGCGACCCACATCCATCGCAGTTGCTCGCGCTCGATGTCGGCCATGCGCGCCAGGCGGATGCGGCTTGGTCGCGTGCTCGCACTCGGTGGCGTCGGTGCCGCCGCGATCGCAGTCTCGCCACTCGCCTCGGGCGCCGCCGCGGCGAGCTCGAGCCGCTGCCAAGTGCCGCCCTCGGCGAGCCAATCGGAAACGTCGGCGCCGTCATGGCGGTCGGGGTGCAAGTCGAGCACGCGCACTGACTCGGCCACGCCGCGGAGCGCCGCCGCGACCTGGGCGCCGTGCGCCCGGCCTGGCGCATCCGCGTCCACGAGCACGACCACGTGCCGCCCGCGCAGCGCCTCGCTGTACGCGGGCCCCCACTTGCCCGCGCCACCCGGCGCGGTCGTGCTCTGAAGTCCTTGCGCCGCGAGCGCGTCCGTGTCCTTCTCGCCTTCCACGACGTAGACCCGCTCGCCCGGCGGCGCCACGAGGATCTGCGGCAAGCGGTACAGGACGCGCGGCACGCCGTCGAGGTTCCAGATCCAGCCGCCGCGCCCATCCGGTCGCCGCTGCGAGAACGTCTTGTCCGCTCGTCGCACGACCTGGAACCGCAGCACGCTGTGCTCGTCAAAGTAGTCGTAAGCCGCGACGATCGGCGCGCGCGGCATGTCCCGGCGCTGTGCCACAGCGGGCCGCGCCTCGCCGTGCGTCTGTCCGCAGCGACACGAACCCTCGAGCTTGTGCAGGTAGCACTCGGTGCCGTCCTCGAGCGGCAGGCTTGCGGCGTGCTCCTCGCGCGAGCAGCGCGCGTATCGTCCATCGTCCGAGCGGTAGCCGATGCAGCGCACGCCGTTCCCGCGCGCGAGCCGCTCGTGCCCACCGCAAATCGGGCACGGCCGGTCCGGCGTGTAGCGCTGCTCGCGCGCCACGCTCACGACCGCACCTCACGCTCGAGCAGGGCCGCGACCACGGCCGCCGCGTCGAGCGTGACGCCCAGCTCGCGCGCGGCCTGGACGACGCCCTGTGCGGCCTCGCGCGCCTCGCGCCCCGACACAGCCCACCGCGCCCCCAGCTCGGCGAGCAGCTCGTGCAGCCGGCCGGCTCGCTCTGCGGGCGCGAGCGCGCCCAACTCGGCCTGCGCGGCGCGCACCTCGGCGACGATCGGCCCGCCGATGCCGGCCACGATCCAGCGCAGCGACCGGCCCACCCGGAGCGCACGCACGCCGTCGGGCAGGCGTCCTCGCTGCCGCCGCTTGCGCAGCGCGGCCTCGCTCACCCCGAGCCGCCGCGCGGCCACCGCCGCCGTCACGGGCTCGGCCTCGAGCAGCTCGAGCCGTCGCCGCAGGTCCTCGATCTCGTGTCCCATGCGGTGAGGCTCGCCGGGACAGCCCGACACAGCACGGGTACCGGTCCCCGCGGACCGATACCTATGCGGCGACACGCATGGGTTGGCAGGCTACCGATGGCGCTTGCCGGCCCGCTGGATTCTGCGCACGTTCTCGGCCGAGCCGGCCACGTCCATCAGCTCGATCACAAGCCGCACTGTGTTCGCGGGACCCTCGCCCTCGTTGAGCGCCGCGAGAACGCTTCGATGGCCGAGGTAGTCCTTGATCAAGGTATCCGCCAAGCGCCCCGTTGCCTCCTCCGACACGACAGACCGATGCGTGGCTATCGGCCGCCCCTCCTTCGTCACACCGAGCTTCAACCGCTGAAGCTCCCGCACAGGGTCGTCCCAGCCATCCCAGAGGAATTGGCTTCTCGTCCGCGGCGCCGGCCCCCGAAGCTCGACGAGTCGGCCGAGCAGGAACACGAGCAGCTCAAGGCGCCTCGGCTTGGCCTGCAGCGCCGCCCGCAAGTGCTCGCGAAAAGCCGCGGCGGAGACGGCGGGCTTGGCCCCCGCGTGCTCCCGCGGCCGCGCCGGCCGACCCGCCTGGGCCGCCTTCCATGCTTCGTCCAGAGCCGGCAGCAGATGTCGCGCCAGCGCCCGCACGAGCGGGTCCCGGTCGCGCCACTCGGGATGCTTGGCTGGGTTGGGGACGCGCCCGATTTGCCCGCCCTGGTTGATCGTGTCGAGCAGCTCCGCGGCGTGGGCGAGCGTGCGGCGGATGCGCTTCCGCTCGGCCAGCGCGGCGCGTGTCGCTCCCTTGAGCGCGTCGAGGTTGCCTGCGAGGGCCTCGGGCGCCGCTCCCTCGAGCGCACCGAGCCGATCGGCCAGCGCCCGGTACTCGTATCCCTTCGTCGGCAGGCCAGCGTCAGCGAGCGCAGTGCGCAGGTAGCGCCCTTTCGGCCCCCCCTTCCGCAGAACGCCCGCGACCGGAACCGCGGCAAGGCGAAGCTGCTCGTCGGTCAGGAAGCGCGCGAGGATGTACCTTGCGCACTCGCGTGAATGCAGGTTCCCGCGCCCCTCGGCCATCGCATTGACGAGTATGTCTCAGAGCGTCGCAAATGCAGAGACACTCGCTCAGACTTGGCCACTCTTGGCCAGTCCTTCTACCTTTGCCAACTGGCCAACTCTGGACGAATTGGCCAACTCTGGGCGCGGGTCGGGGTGCGGCTCGAGGCAGACGATCCAGCGGTTCCAGGTCGCGCGCTCCCGCCGGAGAACCCACGCCTCGATCCAGCCGGCGCCGCCCGGCCCCTCGGCGGCGGGACGCCAGCCGAGCACGAGGCCCGGCCGCCCCGTTCGCCGGTCGGGCAGGACGGCGAGCCCGAGAGCCCGCACCCGCTCCTTCCAGTCGGCCGGCGCGGTCACGCGCACAACCCACTCGCGCGCCGCCGGCTGCGTCACGAGCACGTCGGGGCGACCGCTGTAGACGAGCACCTTGCAGCGCACCGAGCGGCGTCGGTCCCCGTCCCGCTGGCGAGCCCGCCGCCCCGGCAGGATGCGCCACAGCGAGCGCCACAATCGCGGGATGGACAGTTCGCCGTGCCCAATAATGGAGCCCCTTGCGTCGCCGGTGGAGGGAGGGGATAGGTTGCGGCGCGCATCGTTCGGGGCTCGACGAATGCGCGCGTGACCCGCACTCACCGCCGCCGCCCCTTGGCCTCGGCGGCCTCCGCCCGGTCAAGCCCTTCGGCGAGCAGCGCGCGAATCGCGTCGCTCACGATTGCCCCGAGCGCGCCGGGATACTGCGCGGCGAGGCGCTCCGCGTGGCGCTCGAGGCGCTCGGCCATCTCCACGGGAATGCGGATGGCCAGTTGCTTCGTCTCACCGCCCCTTGCTTTGCGCGCCATGTCGTCCTGCTCCTCGTCGTTTCGCAGCACCTGCTCCCACGCCGCTGCATTCCCGTCCGGGGGCGCGCAGCTCAGAATGCGCTGTTTCACAAGCGGTTGGCGCAGGGGGGGAGTGCCGCCACGGACGCTGCCGTGCCATACCCCGGACATGGGCGCGAGGGCGACGTTGTTCGGCGGTCGCCGCCGCATCCTCTTCTTTGGTGCGAGGGCCATGCGACCCTGACGATGCGATCGCTGGCTGGGTATGATGAACGGTGGGCGGGTTGCCCACCGTGGAGGATCGTGATGCGAACACTGGTTTTGGCTGCGGCGGTTGGGATCGGCGGGTTTGCACTTGGATACAGCCGGCATCCGCGGCCCGCGGCTGCGCAGGCCACTAGGGACGTTGCTGCGGAGAGGATCGCCAAGACGCTCGACGACATCAACCTCACGCTCAAGACCGAGCTTGGCGCGATGGGGAACTCGCTGGCCGAAATCAACGGAGTGGTTGACCAAGCGGTTACGGCTCAACTGTCGACCTTCAGCAAAGCACAGATGCGGAAGTTTGTTGTATTTGCGGAGGAAGTAAGGTCACAAAGACGCGCGATGGGACGATGATTCTGGGCCAACACAACACCGAGACCGCTCGCTATCGTCCCCACCGCGGCCCCCCTTCCACTGCGACACTACGAGACGGCACACACCGGGAGACGTTCGTCGTGGAAACGCGCGGGGCGCCAAGGTCTTCCGGGCGCAATCCTTCTGCTTCAACGTGCAGGACGGCGACGAGGTGATCTTCCTCGAGAACGAGGGTATCTGTGTCTCGAACACCCGCGAACACCATGTGGTCAGCACGCGGACAGGACGCAGCTGGGTTGCGGCGCGCATCGTCCGGGCTGCGTCGGATGCGCGCGTGGCCGCTCACCGCCTGCGCTTCCCTTCCGCGGCCTCGGCCCGGTCGAGCCCCTCGGCGAGCAGGGCCCGCACGGCATCGGACAATGTGAGCCCGAGCGAGCCCGGATACGACGCGGCGAGCCGCTCCGCGTGGCGCTCGAGGCGCTCGATCATGTCCAGCGGCAGGCGAATCGCCAGCTGCCGCGTTTCACCGCTCCGTGCCTTTCGTCCGGCCATGTCGCCCTGCTCCTCGTCTTCAAGTAGAACCCGTTCCCACCCCGCCGCGTCCCCGAGCCCGAGCAGCTCGGGGTGCTCACGCGCGAGCGCATCGAGCCGCCCGAGCGCCCGGCGCGCGCGTAGCTCGTCGCTCACGCGCACATCCGCTTGACCTGCTCCGCGCTGAACTGCCCGCCGGTGCGGCTCGTGAACCCTCGCGCAGCCAACTCGGCCGCCACGTCGCGCAGCGAGCGCCCCGCGGCGCGCAGCTCCCGCGCCGCCTCGAGCACGGCTTGCTCCTCGGCGATCGGCTCGAGGGTCACGCCGTCACCGGCCAAGCGGTAGCCGTAGCGCTTCTCCCCGCCGTTGTACTCGCCGCGGGCCCGCTTGTGCGCCATTGCCGCCGAGGTCCGCTCGCGGATCTGGTTGCGCTCCAGCTCGGCGGCGCCGGCCATCACAGTCAGAAAAAATCTGCCCATTGCGCTCGAGGTATCGACGGCCTGTCCGCCGAGGTCCACGAGGTGAAGCGACACGTCCGCCTTGTCCCACGCGCGCGTCACGTCCAGGCAGTCGGCGCAGTCGCGGAACAGGCGGTCGAGCTTGTAGGCGATCACGTGCGACACGCGGCGCGCGCGCACTGCCGAGAGCAGCCGGGCGCCGCCCTCGCGCGTATGCAGCGGCTTCCCACCGCTCACGCCCGCGTCCACGATCACGTCGGCCAGCTCGAGCCCGCGCATCGCGCAGTAGGCGCGGAGCCGCGCTTCCTGCGCGGCGAGGCTCACGCCTTCCTGCACCTGCTCCTCGGTCGAGACCCGAATGTACGCCACTGCCACGTTCGCGCTGCTCGTCGTCTTCGCCATGTCTCAATCTGTATGCATTCTGTCATGCAACGTCAAGCGCAATCCGTCACAGTGGGGTCCCACCGTGACAGGTGAGTCGGCATTGCCGCGGAATCCCGCCAGCTCAAAGGCGTGCGCTCGGGCTCCGGCCCCAGAGCCCCCGTTGTTCTCCGAACCCCGGCGCGCCGCTCGCCCTCGAGCGAGCCGGCGCACGCGCACGCGGGCCGACGCATCGTCAGCTAGGCCAAGCGCACGCCCGGAGTCTCGCGAGTCGTAAGCGGCAGGCGGGGGGGCCGGCACCGGGTGGAGGCTCAACCGCGCGCCAGGTTCCTTGGGATGCCCGCCGCAGTCTCGTGACCCAAAACCATTGGTACCGGGGCTATCCGGCCCTGCGCACCGCACCCGTCAGCGCCGCCTCGAGCGCGCCGCGCAGCTCGGGCGAGACGCCCGCCAGCGCCTCGAGCACCAGGCGCGCGCACTCCGGGCACAGGGTGGGCACAGGGTTCTTGTCCGATGCGGTCCGCGCTGGTCCGCTCGTGGCCACGTGGGCGGCGTGCTCACCGACGGAGAACGTCACCTCGTGGCCGCTCGGGGCCGTTCCAGACATATGCGGGGACCCGAATTCAAATCCCGCTGGGGTCGCCCAGCTTTCCAGCGCAAGTTCCGCTACTTGAGCGATTCCTGCCGTTCCAGGAATGCGCTCGTTGTCAGGACGTTGCACCGACGTGGAGGCTCCTCGGGGTGCCAGAGGGCATCAGGGGGCGCGTCGGAGGCGACCCCAGCGGGATCGCAACCCGCGTCGTGATCGAGGATGGTGGAGGGGCATGGCCGACACGATCTACAAGATCTGCGCGCTCGAGGACTGGCAGGCCGCTCTGCGGGCCGGCCACTACGTGGGTTCCGCCGACGATCACCGCGACGGCTTCATCCACTTCTCGCTGGCGTCGCAGCTCGCCGGCACGGCCGCGAAGTACCTCTCGGGGCGTGACGGGCTGGTCCTGCTCGCGGTCGATGCAAAGACCCTCGGGCCCGCGCTGCGCCACGAGCCCTCACGCGGCGGCCAGCTCTTCCCGCACTTGTACGCGGTGCTGCCGGTGTCCGCGGTGAGGTGGTGCGAGCCGCTGCCGTGGGATGCCGCGCACGCGTCGCACGTGTGGCCCGAGCGCCTGCACCTTGACCTCTGAGGGAGCGTGATCGAGCGTACTCTTCGGCCGAGCTTCTCTGCTAGGCGGACAGCTCCTGCCAGGCCTCCTCGAACGCGCGGGCCGCGAGCGGCACCTCGCACACGTCCGGGCATCCGAGCAGCGAGATGGTCAGGCGATCGAGGTAGCTCGTCAGCGTCACGTTGAGCCCTTGGCGCTCGAACAGCCCCGAGACCGGGTAGATGGCTTCCAGGGCGGCGCCCGAGCAGTAGAGCGGCTGGCGCGGCCCCGGGACGTTCGAGACCAGCACGTTGAACGGTGCCGGCACGAGGTGCGACAGTCCGAGCAGCGCGGCCAGAATCCCCGGCGTGAACGCGAGCATCGTCAGGGCCAGGCTGGCTTCGGGCGAGAGCCCGTGGATGAACGCCTTGGCCTTGACCATGACGTCGTGGCAGAAGCGCAGCCGCGCGCGTGGCTCCTCGAGATCGGTGGGCAGCGTCACGAGCATCGTGCAGACGCGGTTGGAGAGCTGCTCGCGGGACTGCTCGTCGTGCACCGAGATCGGCACCACCGCCACGAGCGGCGCGCCGATCCGTTCGCCGCGGGCCTCGAAGTAGCGCCGCAGCGCACCCGTCATCAGCGCGAGCACGACGTCGTTCACGGTGCCCGAGACGCTGGCCGCGAGGGCACGCGCGCCCCCGAGGGGGATCGTCACCGCGCGCAGGGTGCGCCGATGCGACAGCCGCCCGCCCAGCGAAGTCACCGGGGCGGCCGTGAACCCCGGCAGCTCGCGCGGGTGGGTCCGCTGCAGGCGCACGTAGTCGCGCAGCGCCGCCAGCGTCTCGCGGGCCGCCGCGAGCGGGGGGCGGCGCGGCCGCTCGGCCGCCCGCCGCTGGGTGCGCTTCTCCGCCCAGAGCGGCGGCGTGATCTCGTCCGGGCTCGACGACAGGCTGTTCTGGATGCGCCTCAGGCCGCTCACGCCATCGACGGCCGCGTGGTGAACCTTGAAGTAGAGCGCGACGCGTCCCTCGGCGAGGCCGGAGATCACGTGGCATTCCCAGGGCGGCCTGGACAGGTCGAGCAACGGCGCGTGCAGCCGGACCACGTGGTCGAAGAGCGCACCGTGGTCTGCCGGCGGCGGCGCCTCCGAGGCGTGCACGTGCGGGCCCGGATCGAACCCGGAGACCGCCTTCCACGCCGGCGGCGCGAACGGGAGCGGCGAGCGCTCGATGCGCCGGTCGAACGGCGGCGCACACGCCACTGGCCGGCGCAGCTGCGCCGCCAGCTCGCTCGAGAACCCCGGGCGTCCCGCGGGCTGCGAGAACAGCAGCACGCCCCCCACGTGCATGGGGAACTTCTCCGATTCGAGCTGCAGGAACGCGCGGTCGAAGGCGCTCAGGCGCTCCATGGGTCGATCTACCTTTCGTCCCTCCGCTCGTCGGGCTCCTGACGCCACGCGGCGACCGCTTGATCAGCATCGTCAGGACGCGACACGCCGGCATCTTACGGCCCTCTGCCGGGTCTTGGCAAAACCTGCGCCGGCTTCAGCGAGCTGCCAGCGCAGGTCTCGGCGACGATTGCGAGCCTCAGCCAGGGGCGCCATCGAACCGCCGCCGATCGACGGCACGTGCCTTGGGTGGATGGCAGTGAGGGATCGCAACCCGCGCGCGTGATCAGGAGGGGCGGGCGTGGGGGCCTGAATTTCCGGCAGGCCACGCGCCCTGGTCATGGCGTGACGAGAAGCTCGTCCAGCTGGGCGAACGTCTCGCCCATCCCGTCGCAAGACCCGAGCGCAGCGTCGAGCGCTTCCACCCCGGGTGGCTGCCAGCGCTTCGTCGGCGCCGCTGGGGGGTCACCCGCGCAGGCCACATGCGCGCTCTCGACGGAGCGCGATCCGCGGTGCCCTCCCGAGCGTGCGGACGAGGCGCCGGGCTTCTACTGCGACGGCACCACCATCGTCGCCTGCCGGGGCGGGTTCGCGATCAACCGCCAGGCCTGCGACCTGGCCGCCACGGGCTTCGATCAGACGTGCGAGGTCAACCCGTACGGCCTCGCGAGCTGCACCCTCCGACGGTGAGTCAGCCGATGGGCAGGTGAGGGCATGGCCGAGACCATTCTCCTCCGCTACCTGGTCACGGGCGGCCTGTCGCGGTCCAGCCGTCGAGGACGTGGTGATCCTCGAGCGCGGTCGACCGGTAGATGGCCACGTGGGTGTGGGTGATGTGGCCGCTGCCGGTGTACGCGACGCCGTCGGTCGACCAGCCGCTGTCGTCGGACCAGTAGCGCGCCGCGACGCCGTCGTAGCTGCCGATGACCTCGGCGATGCCGCGAATGCGGTTCGCGCGGATCTCGGCGATGAGCCAGCGCAGCCACTCGCGCGACGCGGGCCAGTCCATCCC
>CAZQJC010000353.1:0-12935 GCA_964593795.1 uncultured Myxococcales bacterium
CGTCCACGTCCACGATCCGGAGCGCAGGGGCGAGCTTGGCACCTCGTGTCCGCTCAGAGGAGTGGCCGCTCCTGCGTCCGCAGATCGTCGCCCAACCGTCCGCGAGGCGAGCGTCAGCGAGCCGCAAGGGCGTAGCGAGCGTAGCGAGCGTAGACGCAGGTTGGGGGGCCCGGTTGGGCTTTGCCCAACCGGGGGAAGGGCAGCGTGCCCTTCCTGGCGGGCGCCTTCCGAGGCGCCCGCTCGCAACTAGAGCAGCTCGTCGACGCCGCAGAGGCCCGCGCACGTCGACAGGAGCCCGGTCGCGCTGAGGAGCAGCTGGTAGGCGTCGCCGAGCTCGAGGCCGGCGAGCGCCACGAGGATGAGCCCGGTGCCCGTGACGCGGGCCGAGCCTCGCCCGAGCGCGAGGGCCGTCGCGACGAACACGAACGCGAAGACCGCGGCGATCTGCACGAGCGCGTAGAGCATGGTCGCCGGGGGCAAAAGGCCGAGCGCGCGGGCCGCGTGGCTCGCCGTGCCGTGCCCGATGAAGTGGAGGATGCCGTACCAGCTCGCGATGACGATCGCGAGCATCGCGGCGCGCCCGCGGGCGAAGCCGGCCGCGCCGAGGTCGGGCAGGAGCAGCGACGGCAGGAGCACCGCGCAGGACAGGACCCCCAGCCGCGAGATCGTGATGAGGTGGTCGGGGAGCCCCTCGGCGGAGAAGCCGAGCACCGGCGCGACCTCGGCGGCGTGCGCCCAGCCGTGCAGGACGATCGGAAGGGTCACGAGGCCCGCCGCGACGCGGGCGCGGCCCGAGCCGCCGCGCAGGAGCGTCACGACGAAGAGCCCGAACGCGAACGTCGCGAGGCCGAGCTCCCCGTGGACCTGCAGCCGTGCGGTAGGCGCGACGAGCGCCACCGCGGCGAGCGGGAGGAAGGCGAGGCCGAGCACGGCCACGAGGACGCGCGCGCCGAGCGGCAGCGCCTCCCGCTTGCGGGCGAGGTGCAGCAGGCTCCCGACGAGCGTCAGGGCCGCGAGCACCCCGACCAGCGCGGACGCGAACGAGTGCACCCGCTGCGGGAGGTTCCCGCCGGTCCAGAGCCGGTTCAGGACGAGCTCGCCGAGCGCGCACGCGACGAGCAGTCGGAAGGGATCGAGCCAGGAGATGCCCGCATGCTACCGCGGAAGCGGCGAGCCGCGCGCCCCTTCCCGCCCCGGGGCGTCAGGGCGCGATGCGGCCGAGGGTGCGCAGCGTGAGGTCGGGCGAGAGCTCCTGATAGGAGAGGACGGGGAGCCGCGGCCGCGCGAGCTCGACGAGGCGGCGCACGAAGCGGCGCAGGTCGACCGAGGTGACGAGCACGGCGGCGCCGGGGTCCTCGGGCACGGTGCGGCGCAGGGCCGCGAGGATGTCCCGCTGCAGCGCGGGCTCGAGCGCGAGGTAGCTGCCCTGAGCGGTGCGCTGGACACCCCCGCGGACGGCATCCTCGATCATCGGGTCGAGCACCCAGGCCTCGAGCTCGCCCCGTGGGGCGTAGCGGTGCGACAGCTGGCGACGGAGCGCGATGCGCACCTGCTCGGTCAGCGAGATCGGGTCCTTGTCGAGCTGCGAGGCGTCCGCGAGCGCCTCCACGATGCCGCGCAGGTCACCGACGGCGATGCCCTCCTCGAGCAGGCGCCGCAGCACCTCGGCGAAGAGCTGCGGCGAGAACAGCCGCGGCACGACCTCGCGCACGAGGGCGGGGTGCGTGCGTTCGAGCGCGTCGAGCAGGAGCTGCGCCTCCTGGATGCCGACGAGCTCGTGCGCGTGCGCGGAGAGCGCCGCGACGAGCTGCTCCGAGAGCGCGCGCTCGGCCTCCTCGCCGAGGAGCGCGGCGGGCAGCTCGCTGGCGGAGACCGGCTGGCCGAAGAGGCGCACGCGCACGCCACGCGGCGGCAGGTCCGCCGAGCCGCGCACCTCCACGGTCGGCAGCGGCGCCCCGAGCGTGTCGGCCACGCGCGCGCGCGCCGCCTCCACCGACTGGCCGAGCAGCGCCGCGCGCAGCTCGCCCGCCCCGGGCAGGAGGGCCCCACCGAGCTCGAGGACGAGGGGCGGCGGCGGCGCGGGCAGCGCGCGGGCCTTGCTCGCGCCGAGCGCCGGTCGCCCCGGCTCCACGAGCGCCGCGCGGGCGCGCGCCCCGCGACGCAGCCCGAGCGCCACGCCGCCGAGGACGCCGCCGAGCGTCCAGAACGGCAGGAGCGGCAGACCCGGCACCGCGCCGAGCACGACGAGCAGCCCCGCCGCGATCGCGAGCGACTTCGGGTGCGCGAGGACCTGCCCGACGATGTCGCGCCCGAGGTTGCCGCCCTCCTCGTCGCTCGCCACGCGCGTGACGACCAGGCCCGCCGCCACCGAGCAGAGCAGCGCCGGGATCTGCGAGACCAGGCCGTCGCCGATCGTGAGCAGCGTGTACGTCTGCGCGGCCGGCCCGATCTCCATGCCGCGCTGCGCGACGCCGACGATGAGGCCCGCCACGATGTTGACGCCCGCGATGACGATGCCCGCGATGGCGTCGCCCTTGACGAACTTGAGCGCGCCGTCCATCGCGCCGAAGAGCTGCGACTCGCGCTCGAGGGCGCGCCGCCTGCGCCGCCCCTCCTCGAGGTCCATCGCCCCCGCGCGGAGGTCCGCGTCGATCGCCATCTGCTTGCCCGGCATCGCGTCGAGCGCGAAGCGCGCGGCCACCTCGGCGACGCGCTCGGCGCCCTTGGTGATGACGATGAACTGGATGAGCGTGAGGATGAGGAAGACGACCGCGCCGACGACGTAGTTGCCGCGCACCACGAACTGGCCGAACGAGCGGATGACCTCGCCCGCGTCGGCCTGCAGGAGGATGAGCCGCGTCGAGCTCACGTTGAGCGAGAGCCGGAACAGCGTGAGCAAGAGCAGGACCGTCGGGAACGACGCGAAGCGCAGCGGCTCCTCGAGGTAGATCGCCACGAGCAGGAGCACGATCGACAGCGTGATGTTGAGCGCGAGCAGCAGATCGAGGAGCGGCGTGGGCAGGGGCACGATCATCAGCCCCACGATGAGCGCCACGCCGAGCGCGAGCACGACGTCCGAGTGACGGAGCAATCGCTCCGCGTCGAGCTGGAAGGCCCTGCCGATCATGGCGGGGTGATCGTTCGCACGGGTGGGCCGTGTCAAGCGCCGCGCGGAACAGGCGAGCCCCGGAGGCGCGTGCTACCCTGGCTGCAGGCGGCGTGGAGCACCTCAAGAAGTACCGGAAGAGCGGGCTCGAGAGCTTCGTGAAGTTCGTGCGGGAGCTGCCGCTCCCGCCGCCGAAGAAGATCTTCGCGCAGCTCGCGGAGCACGGCTATCGCGGCCAGGACGCGGCGCGGCGCGCGGTCGCGCTCGTCGCCTACCGGCACGTGCGGCGGATCAAGCGCCTCTATCTGGACGGGCAGAAGCGCGAGCAGGTCATGCCGAAGTCGAACGTGCTCCTCATCGGGCCGACCGGCTGCGGCAAGACCCACCTCGTCGAGCTCCTGTTCCAGACGCTGCTCAAGCTGCCCACGATCATCGTCGACATCACGACCTACAGCGAGACCGGCTACGTCGGCCAGGACCCGAACACGATCCTGACGCGCCTCTTGCACGCGGCGGACGACAATCCGCTCGTCGCGCAGGTCGGGATCGTGTGCCTCGACGAGTTCGACAAGATCGCGAGCGGCCAGAACAACGCGATCTTCGCCGGCGCCGGGACGACCAAGGACGTCACGGGCATGGGGGTGCAGCGCGAGCTCCTCAAGATGCTCGAGTCGAGCGAGGTCGTGGTGCCGCTCGAGCTCACGCACTCGACGTACGGCGACCATGTCGTCATGAGCACCGCCGACATCGCGTTCCTCGCGGCGGGCGCGTTCTCGGGGTTCCAGCAGGTGGCGCGCCGGCGGGGCCTGACCGACCGCATCGGCTTCGGGCGCGACGGCAAGCTCGTGGGCGCCGCTTCGAGCGACACGATCGCGGTGTCGTTCTCGGCCGACGAGGTCGAGAACATCGCCAACTTCCAGGCCTATGGCTTTCTGCCCGAGCTCATGGCGCGCTTCACGCGCATCGTGCCCTTCGAGGCGCTCGGCAAGGAGACGCTGCGCCAGATCCTGCGCTCGAACGTCATCGACCGGATGACGCGCGAGTTCGAGGAGGAGGGCATCAAGCTCGTGGTGCCCGACGACGTGCTCGACCACATCGTGGACGAGAGCGTCGTCCGCGAGACCGGTGCACGGGGCCTCGCCTCGCTCCTCACGCGGCACGTCGAGAACGCCGCCTTCGAGACCTTCGCCGAGGTCCAGGGCGCCGAGGTCCGCCTGTCGGTCTGCCAGGGCGAGCTCAAGGTGGACATCGACTAGTTTGCGTGTGGCCGCCTCGGAAGGCGGCCACCACGAGGGGCACGACAGCCCCTCCCCCAGTTGGGCAAAGCCCAACCGGGCCCCCCTCCCTGCGTCTTCGCTCGCTGCGCTCGCTACGCCCTTGCGGCTCGCTGCGCGCGCCTCGCGGGACCCGCTCATTCGGTGTCGCGACCACCGGCTGGGTCGATCTCTCCGGCCCCCGGATCGCCCTTGTCCGAGGCTGCCGCTGGGCGGCTGAGGAAAGCCACGATAGCGCCGAGGATGGCCAGGAAGAGGAGCTCGTTCATCAACGCCGTGCCGCAGCGGAACGCGGGGCGCCTCGTCTCCATAGCCCGCTCGATCATCTGCGCCGCAATCCCGCTTCCGAGTCCGGCCAGGGCGCCGACAAGGAGCCGGGCGAGGAGCGCGAGCAGGCGGAACAACGCATCGAACACCTGGAGGTCTACGCGCCCGGCCAGCGGTGCATTCCGTCCTCCTCCGAGTCCGGCCGAAGCCCGAGCCCGAGCCCGAGCCCGATTCGCCGAAGCCTCAAGCCGCTTTTCCCCTTGACGCTGCGAACACGCTGGTCTACCAATTGGTCATACCAGTTGGTCTTACCGCGATGGCCACCCCCTCCGTCTTCGATCAGATCCTCGCCAGCATCGTGCGCGGGCAATACGGCCCCGGCGCGCGCCTGCCGAGCGAGCGCGACCTCGCGCGGACGCTGGGCGCCAGCCGACCGACGCTCCGCGAGGCCTTGAAGCGCCTCGAGCAGTGGAACCTCCTGTCCACGCGCCGCGGCTCGGGCGTCACGGTGCGCGACCTGCGAAAGGACGCCACGCTCGACGTGCTGCCCGCGTACCTGCGGTTCGGCGCGGTCGCCCTCGGCCCCGAGCGCCTCGGCCGCGTGGTCGAGGACGTCCTGCGCCTTCGCCGGGGCCTGGTCGTCGAGACGGTGCGCACGCTCGGCGATCGCCTGCCCCCGGGCTCGCTCGACGGCGCACGCCGCGCGCTCCACTCCTCCGCGGCGCTGCGCGGCCAGCGAGGCTTCGTCGCGGCCGACCTCGAGGTCATGCGCCAGGTCTTCTCGGCCGCCGACTTCTTGCCGGGCCAGTGGCTCCTCAACTCGATCCAGCGCATCTACGTCGAGATCGGCGAGCTCGTCACCGCCCGCACGGTCGTCCCCGAGAGCTACATCCCCGCGCACGAGGCAGCCTTCGCCGCCCTCGAGGCGGGAGACGTCGAGGGCGCGGCCAAGCGCTTCGCCGACTACCTCACCGCGCACGACGAAAACCTCCTCGGTGCGCTCGGCCTCACCCCTTCGAGGCCGCGAAAGGTGCCCCATGCTGTCTGACTTCCGCTTCCGCTCCGGCCAGCGCAAGGCGCTCGCCACGCTCGCGCGGGTGGTCTGCCCGCCCGAGCTCGCCACGCTCGGTGTCCTCGACGAGGTGCTCGAGGAGACCGAGCTCATGGTGCGCGCCCTGCCGACGTACCTGCGCACCGGCCTCGTCGCGGGCCTCACGGCCTTCGACCAGGGCTTCCGCGTGTACCCGGGCGCGCACGGCAAGCGCTTCGCCGACGCGACCGACCTCGCGGCCGCCGAGCACTACTACGAGAGCTGGCACGCCAGCGCCTTCCCGGTGCAGTTCCAGTTCGCCAAGGCCATCAAGGGCCTCATCTGCTTCTCCTATTACGAGCACCCGCGCGTGCTCGCCGCGCTCGGCGTGCACGGCGACCAGTGGATCGCCAAGGTCGCCAAGGAGCGCCTCGCGAAGTACGCCGACGACATCCGCCGCGCCGACGCGGAGGTGACGCAGTGACCCACAAGAACGGCTCGGCCGCGCGAAGCCTCGTGGGCGGTGAGATCCTCGGCCGCGGGCAGATCGATCGCGACGTGGAGGTGGACTGCGACGTGGTCGTCGTCGGCTCGGGCGCCGGCGGCGCCGTGGCCGCCGCCGAGTTCGCCGAGGCCGGCCTCTCCGTCGTCGTCATCGAGGAGGGCCACCACTGGAAGACCGAGGACTTCTCGTTCAAGCCCGGCCAGGCCATCCGCCGCATGTACCGCGACGCGGGCGCGTCGATGACCATCGGCAACGTGCCCGTGATGTTCCAGGAGGGCCGCGCGGTGGGCGGCTCGACCGTCATCAACGGCGGCATGTCGTGGCGCACGCCCGAGAAGGTCCTGCGCAAGTGGGTGCTCGAGGATGGCCTCCCGGACATGTCGCCCAAGGACATGGAGCGCTACTTCGAGCGCGTCGAGAAGCGCATCTCGGCGCGCACGCAGGACCCGGAGTCCCTCGGCCGCGACACGATCCTCTTCGGTGGCGCGGCCAAGCGGCTCGGCTACAAGACCATCGACAACATCCGGAACCAGGTGCACTGCGCGGGCTCGAACAACTGCGCCTGGGGCTGCCCGACCGGCGCGAAGCGCTCGATGCTGCTGACGTACGTGCCGCGCGCGGTCTCGCGCGGCGCGCGCATCTTCTCGGACTGCCGCGTCCACAAGATCCTCAAGAAGGGCAAGCAGGCGCTCGGCGTCGAGGGCCGCTTCCTGCAGGAGAACGGCAAGCCCTCGCACAAGCTCACGGTGCGCGCGCGCCTGACCGTCGTCGCGGGCGGCTCGGCGCAGACGCCGGCCTTGCTCTGGCGGAGCGGCTTCCGCTCGCCGTCGGATCAGCTCGGCAAGAACCTCACGCTGCACCCGAACGGCAAGGTCATCGGCATCTTCGACGAGGACGTCAAGGGCTGGACCGGCGTCCACCAGGGCAGCCAGGTGCGCGAGTTCATCGACGAGGGCTTCCTCATGACCGCGGTGAACGTCCCGCCGTCCGTCATCGCGATGACGACGCCGTACCACGGGCGCGTGCTCGGCGACGTGATGCGCCAGTACAACCAGATGGTCGTCGCGGGCATCCTCGTCGAGGACACGACGACGGGCCACGTCAAGGTCGCGCCGGGCGGCAGGCCGTTCCTCTTCTACGACGTGACCGACATCGACGTCGCGCGCATCAAGCGGGGCCTGTCGCTCGTGTGCGAGGTGCTGTTCGAGGCGGGCGCGAAGAAGGTGCTCCTGCCGTTTTCGCACCTCGGCGAGCTGCAGAGCCCCGACCAGGTCCGCCGCATCTTCGAGGTGCCGATCCCCAAGCGCGAGATGGAGATCTTCACGGTGCACCTCATGAGCACGTGCCGCATGAGCGGCGATCCCGTGCGCTCCGTGTGCGACGAGTGGGGCCAGTTCCGCGACGCGACGGGCCTCATGATCTCCGACGCCAGCATGCTGCCCGGCCCGATCGGCGTGAACCCGATGGAGTCCATCCTCGCGGTCGCCACGCGAAACGCCATGCACGTGCTCGAGACCCCCGGGAGGTACCTCACATGATCACCACCGACCCCACGCCGAAGACGCATGCGCCCAGGCAGATGTTCCAGCCGGCCGGCGCCGGCCCGAGCGCGCGCTACCTCCTGCTCCAGCAGGCCAGCCCCGCGGATCAGGAGAAGCTGATGCTGCGCGGAGAGCGGCCCGATCCGGCCGCGCTCGCGGGGCACGAGTACCGCGGCTTCAACTACACGCCCGTCGCGCCCGCCCTCGGCATCAAGAAGTTCATCAAGGGCTTTCTGCGCACGGACGGCCCCGAGGGCGCCCGCTACAGCGGCTACAACCTGCCGACGCAGCAGAACGCCCTGCACGCCGAGTGGCACGGCAAGCCCGATGACGAGCACGCGAAGCGGTTCGGCTTCTATTCCGTGGCGCCGGTGGACGCGCGGAGCCGGGACAACGTGTACCTCCACGCCCTCCTGCTCGACTACGGCAAGGGCGGCAACCCCGCGCTCGACCCGAGCAAGACGCTGCGCGATTACCTGGTGCGCGTCGATCCAGGCAGCGACGAGCTGCTCATCGGCAAGGCCTACCTCGCGCTCGGCCCGGCGCGCGTCCCCGTCGGCTGCTTCCTCCTCGAGCGCATGCGCTGACGGATCGCCTGGCCCGCGAGCACGAGCGGCAGCGCCCCGAGCAGCACCCCGAGCGCCATGTCGAGCGCCGAGACCTCGAGCCTCGGTCGCACCGCCACGGCCTGCGGGGGCCCGTCGTCCTCGGCGCCGGCCGGCTCCTGCCGCAGCCTGCGCTCGACGAGCGTGAGCGCCACCTCGAGCGCGCCCGAGACGTCGCGCTTGTGCACGAGCGGCAGGAGGTGCTCCCGCTGCACGCCGTCGAGCCAGCCCACGGGCAGCCGCGCCGAGAGGCCCCGGCCGGTCGCCATCTCCACGCGGCGCTCGGCCGCGCACGCGAGCACCACGAGCGCCCGGTCGCCGTGGCGGTCCCCCACGCGCCAGCGGTCGCGCAGCTCGGCCGCGCTCACCGGGTCGGGGCAGGCGGCCAGGGCGACGAGGACCACCTCGACCCCGAGGTCCTTCGCGAGCCCCGCGCTCTCGGCGTCCAGGCGCGCCGCCTTGTCGGCCGCCACGAGCGAGGTCGGGGCGCTCACGTAGCGGCCGCTCGGCCGGGGATCCGGGACGTCGCCGAGCCCGAGCCACAGGCCGGCCAGCACGAAGGAGACGGGCGACACGCGCCACAATGGTAGCGCCCCCGGCCGCTCGTTCCGTGCTAAGGATCGCCGCCGCGTCGCAGCGCGCGGACACCGCCAGCCTGGAGCACCAAGATGAACGTCACCATCGAAGACATCAGCGCGGTCGAGAAGAAGCTCGACGTCGAGATCCCGTTCGAGCGCGTCAAGGCCCGCCTCGACGAGGCGTACCGCGACCTGGCCCGCAAGGTCACCGTCAAGGGGTTCCGCAAGGGCAAGGTCCCGCGGCCGGTCCTCGAGCGCATGTTCGGCGCCTCCGTGAAGGAAGACGTCAAGCAGAAGCTCGTCACCGAGGGCTTCCTCCAGGTCGCGCACGAGCAGAGCCTGCGCCCGGTCGCAGAGCCGGTGGTCGAGGCCGCGGTGTACCCGGCCGAGCCCGGCCACCCGTTCAAGTTCTCCGCCAGGGTCGAGGTCGCGACCGAGATCGAGCCCAAGGACTACAAGGGCATGTCCATCGCGCGCAAGAAGGCGGTCGTCGAGGACAAGGACGTCGATCACTACCTCGAGCACAAGCGCGAGGACTTCGCCGAGCTGCGGCCGATCGAGGGCCGCACCGTGACGGCGTGGTCCGACGTGCTCACGCTCAACGCCCACGGCACCATCGGCGACCAGAAGGCCGGCCGTGATGGCCTGCGCGTGGACCTCGCCCACGCGTCCGAGGAGTTCAAGGCCAAGCACGGCCACTCGGACGAGCCGCTGCCCGGGATGGCCGCCGCGCTCATCGGTCTGCCGCTCGACGCCAAGGAGCACACGATCACCCTCGTGATGCCCGAGGACGCGCCGCAGAAGGAGCTCTCCGGCAAGACGGCGACCCTGGTGGTGACGATCACCGAGGCGCAGGAGAAGGTGCTGCCGACGCTCGACGACGACTTCGCCAAGGACACCGGCGAGGCCGAGACGCTCGCGGAGCTGCGCACCAAGACGCACGCGAAGATCCTCGAGGAGCGCAACAAGGAGATCGACCGCGACCTGCGCGGCCAGCTCGTGCGCGTGCTGCTCGAGCAGAACCCGTTCGAGGTCGCCACGGCGCTCGTCGAGCGTCAGCTCGACTTCATGGTCGAGCGCGTGCGCATGCAGCTCGCGATGCAGGGCGTCGACCCGCGCACCGGGTTCGACGAGGCGCGCGCGCGCGAGGAGATGCGCGAGGAGGCTCGCCAGGAGGTCCGCGCGAGCTTCCTCATCGACGCCATCAGCGAGAAGGAAGGCATCAAGGTCAACGACGCGGAGCTCGAGAAGCGCGTCGCCGAGCTGGCCTCGCGCCGCAACCAGAGCGCCTCCAAGATGCGCGCGGAGCTCCTGCAGCAGAACCGCCTCGAGGGCGTGCGGCGCCAGCTGCGCGACGAGAAGACCGTCGATCTCCTGCTCTCGCAGGCCAAGATCAAGCAGGAGTAGGCTTCAGTCAGGCTTCAGTCAGGCTTCAGGCTTCAGGCTTCAGGCTTCAGGCTTCAGGCTTCAGGCTTCAGGCTTCAGGCCCCGCAACATCCCATGTCCAGAATGACGTTTTCCCGCGCGCTCGGCGAGGCGGCGCGCCGTGCTCCACGCGCGGCGCTCCTCGTCGGCGGCACGCTTCTTCTCTGCGCGGTCGCCGGGACCGCGATCACCCTGCTCGCGTCGTTCGGCGTCGAGCGCATGGTGCTGTGCCTGCTGCTCGCGGTGCCCGCGGCGTTCGGGGGGCTGCTCATCCACGCCTCGCAGCGAGGATGGACGCAGCAAGGGCTGCTCGCCTGCTCCTTCTGCCTCAAGTCGCAGCTCGAGGTGCGAAAGCTCGTCGCGGGGCCGTCGGTCCAGATCTGCGACGAGTGCATCGGCCTGTGCAACGAGATCCTCTCGGAGGACGACGCGAAGGCCGCGCCTGCCGACAGCGACGCACCCGTTCCGCCGGGCGGTGGAGATGGCGCTTGACCGGGTCCGGTGTGGGGTTAGAGTCTGATCGAATGCACCCGCAGAACTTCATCATCCCGACCGTCATCGAGCAGACGCATCGCGGCGAGCGCGGCTGGGACATCTTCTCGAGGCTCCTCAAGGACCGCATCGTCTTCCTCGGCACGCAGGTCAACGACGAGATCGCGAACATCATCATCGCGCAGCTCCTGTTCCTCGAGTCGGAGGACCCGGACAAGGACATCATGCTGTACGTCAACTCGCCGGGCGGCCTCGTCACGGCGGGCATGGCGATCTACGACACGATGCAGTACGTGCGCTGCGACGTCGCGACCATCTGCATGGGTCAGGCGGCGTCGATGGGCGCGTTCCTGCTCGCCGCGGGCGCCAAGGGCAAGCGCTTCGCGCTCCCGCACTCGCGGATCTTGATCCACCAGCCGCTCGGCGGCTTCTCGGGTCAGGCGACCGACATCGACATCCATGCGCGCGAGATCCTGCGCCTGCGTGACACGCTCAACGAGCTGCTCATGAAGCACACCGGGCAGACGATCGACCGCATCCGCCAGGACACCGAGCGCGACTACTTCATGGGCGCGACCGAGGCGAAGGAGTACGGGATCATCGACGAGGTGATCACGCACAAGAAGGACCAGGCGGCGGACAAGAAGTAGCGGCCCTCCCGAACACGCAACAACCGAGAGCAAAGCAGGACCCCTTGGATCGCAAGAAAGAAGAGCCGCACGGCAACCTGAGCTGCTCCTTCTGCGGCAAGTCGCAGAAGGAGGTGAAGAAGCTCATCGCTGGCCCGACCGTCTACATCTGCGACGAGTGCATTGGCCTGTGCAATGACATCATCGCGGAGGAGATCGAGAAGGAAGAGCAGCAGTTCGGGTTCCAGCGGGTCCCCAAGCCCGCCGAGATCAAGGCCGTCCTCGACGAGTACGTGATCGGCCAGGACCGCGCCAAGAAGATCCTCGCGGTCGCGGTGCACAACCACTACAAGCGCATCGACGCCAAGACCGGCGACGACGAGGTCGAGCTCCACAAGTCGAACATCCTGCTCCTCGGCCCCACGGGCTGCGGCAAGACGCTGCTCGCGCAGACCCTGGCGCGCGTCCTCAACGTGCCGTTCGCGGTCGCGGACGCCACGAACCTCACCGAGGCTGGCTACGTCGGCGAGGACGTCGAGAACATCATCGTGTCCCTGCTGCAGAACGCCGACCAGGACATCGAGAAGGCGCAGCGCGGCATCGTCTACATCGACGAGATCGACAAGATCGCGCGCAAGAGCGACAACCCGTCGATCACGCGCGACGTGTCCGGCGAGGGCGTGCAGCAGGCGCTGCTCAAGATCCTCGAGGGCACCGTGTGCAACGTGCCGCCCAAGGGCGGACGCAAGCACCCGCAGCAGGAGTTCCTGCAGGTGGACACGACGAACATCCTGTTCATCTGCGGCGGCGCGTTCACGGGCCTCGAGGACATCATCGAGGGGCGCATCGGCCAGAAGTCGATCGGCTTCGGCGCCAAGCAGGTGTCGAAGAAGGACCGCAAGAGCTGGGACCTGCTCAAGGAGGTCCAGACCGAGGACCTCCTGAAGTTCGGCATGATCCCGGAGTTCGTGGGCCGACTGCCCGTCATCGCGCCGCTCCACGAGCTCGACGAGGAGGCGCTCGTCGACATCCTCACCAAGCCCAAGAACGCGCTGACCAAGCAGTACCAGCGCCTCTTCGACATGGACGGGGTCAAGCTCAAGTTCACCAAGCCCGCGCTCGCCGCCATCGCGAAGGCCGCGATGAAGCAGCGCTCGGGCGCGCGTGGCCTGCGCGCGATCCTCGAGTCCGCGATGCTCGAGCTGATGTTCGAGGTCCCCTCCCAGGCGCAGGTGCGCGAGGTCCTCATCAACGAGGACGTCATCGAGCGCAGCGCCCAGCCGCTCATGTCCCTGCAGAAGGACAAGGCCGCGTCCTAGGCCCCGCTTAGGCCCCGCTAGCCCCAATGCCGGTCACTTTGCGCCGGCCTGGTCCTGGCCCTGGTCCTGGTCCTGGTCGAAGCCCCCAGAACCACGCAGGCGAAGACCAGGACCAAGACCAAGACCAGGTGGTCAGCGGACGGATTCCGTCATTATCCGACCGG
>CAZQJC010000354.1:0-14431 GCA_964593795.1 uncultured Myxococcales bacterium
CCGCGCCGCCCGCGCCGCCCGCGCCCGCGCCGCCCGCGCCGCCCGCGCCCGCGCCGCCCGCGCCCGCCTTGCCGCCGGGGTCCGAGCCGCAGCCGAGGAGCAGCGCCGAGAAGACGAGCGCCGTGCGCACCGTGCGAGCAGCCAGCATCAGATCCAGCGTAACACGGCGCCGAAGACTACCGCCCCGGCGAGGACGAGGCCGTAGAGCGCCGCGACCACCCGCGCCTTCTGCCGCACCGTCGGCAGGTCGAACACCCAGAAGGCCACGAGGTGGAAGTGCAGGTAGCCGAAGGGGACGATGAGCCAGACGTGCGGCCAGCTCCAGAACGGGTACTCCCAGACGAGGAGCCCCGCGCGGTTCAGGAAGATCTCCACGACGACGCAGAAGATCGAGCTCGCGAGGCCCACGAAGAGGCGATTGGGCAGGCCGAGCACGCGCACGCCGCGGTCCCTCGGCAGGAGCTTGACCATCGCGAGGCCCGCGATCGAGAACATGAAGCAGATCTCGACGTTGAGCCCCACGAAGATCAGGTAGGCGCTCTTGCCGGGCGCCGTCCACAGGGCCGAGCGGCCGGTGGCGTGCAGGAGGACGCCGTTTGCGATCTCGTTGAGCCAGTCCATCGCCCAGAAGGCGAGGCCCGCGAAGACCGCGCTCCAGTCGCGCCGGCCGATCTCGCTCGCGTACGCGTAGATCGTGAGCGCGAGGAGCGGCACCACGTACCACTCGAGCGTGGCGGGATCGCGCAGGTGCTCGAGCGCCTGCCGCGAGGCGGGCGTCACCGTGCCACCGAGTAGGGACGCACCTGCATCCCGCTAGCGTGTCTGCGGGGTCGCGCCTCCGCCTTGATCCGCGTCAACTCGGCGCATAATGGGCTCATGCGCCGGGCGCTCCTCTGCGCGCTCGTCCTCGCGGCAACGGCGCCGCGGGCGCGGGCGGCCTGCCACACGATCGTGGTGGAGCTCGAGCCGGTGGCCTACCCCGCGTCGGTGGATCCGAAGGGCGCGCGCGAGGCGGGCGGTCCCCAGCTCGCCGTGTGGCTCGCCGACGGCGCGGGGCGCTGGGTCGCCGATCTCGCGGTGACGCGCCTCGTGGCGACCCTGGGGCTCGGCAACCGGCCGGGCGCGTGGAACTTCGCGTCGTCGCCGAAGTTCCCGTACGGCAGGCGCGTGCAGGCGCTGCCGGTGTGGGCGAACGCGCGCGCGGCGGCGCGCGGCGCGGACTACCCGCTCGTGGTGTTCAACGACGGCGTGGAGACCTCGACGCGCTTCCACAACGCCGTGTCGTCGAGCGAGCCGTACTACTGTCGGCCGCTCCTGCCGCAGGAGATCGTCGACGCCGTGACGTGCCCGACGCCGCGCTTCGCCTCGTGCAAGGGCATGCTCGATCCCGTGCTGCGGAGCCCCTACCCGCCGCGGGGGGACCTCGTCGCGTTCGAGGCCGGGGACGCGCCTGACGCGCAGCAGCTCGCGGCGCTCGCCGACCTCGACGCGGTGGCGACCGCGACGCCGCGCCCCGGGGTGCGCGCGCGACTGGCGTCCGCGCTCGGTGCGTTCGCGCCGGGCGACTATCAGGTGCTGGTGGAGGTGGCCAAGGAGTTCGACGTCAACGCGCACCACCACTACGCGACGCAGCCGGACTCGCTCATGAGCGTCTCGTACGGAGACGCGGACAACCTCGGCCAGCCGTCGATCGTCTGGCGTGTGCCGGTCCATGTGGGCGACGCGGCGGAGAGCTTCCGCGCGGTGGAGGCGCTCGGCCACGGCCCGCCCGACGGCGTCGTGACGCGGCCTAGCGCGATCGCGGCGGAGCTCGTCGCGCCGATCGACCAGACGATCTCGGACGCGCCAGGCTCGGGCCTCGGCCGGCTCGCCCTCTCGAGCGCGCCCGAGGGGCCGTTCAAGGTGCTCGCGCGGACGGCGGACTGCGACGGCGACGGGCAGAGCGCGTGCGGCGCGGCGCCCGCGGCGCCCCGCGCCCTCTCCCTGCACGAGGGCACGCTCGCGGCCACGACGGTCACGCTGCGCGTGGACGCGGCGCCGGCGGAGCTCGAGGTGCGCTACCGCGCGGGGACGTCGATGACGGAGGCCGAGTTCGCGGAGGCGACGCCCGCGCCGGCCGCGGAGCGTGACGGAGCCGCGGCGCTCGTGCGCGTCGAGGGCCTCAAGCCGGAGACGGCCTACGTGGTGGGGGCGCGCGTGGTCGGGCCGTGCGGCCGGGCGAGCCCGCTGGCCGTCACGTCGTTTCGCACCCCGGCCATCGCGTTCAAGACGGTCGAGGGGTGCTTCATCGCCACCGCCGCGTTCGGCTCGCCGCTCGCAGCCGAGGTGGGCGCGCTGCGCACGCTGCGCGATCGCGTGCTGCTGCAGAGCGCGCCCGGCCGCATCGCGGTCGCGACCTACTACCGGGTGAGCCCTCCGCTCGCGCGCTGGCTCGCCGGCTCGGACGCGGCGCGCGCGGTGGCGAGGGCGTGGCTGGCGCCGGTCGTACGGCTGGCGGCCAAGGTCGGCGCGGCGATGATGCCCTGAGCCCAATCACAGCAGGATCTTGCGCCTCCTCAGGGACTGCCAGAAGAGCCCCGTGGAGACGGCGGCCACGACGCTCACGGCGACCAGCAAGAGGAGCACGGGCTCGACGCCGCCGCGCCGCTTGAGCCAGCCGATGACCGGCTCCTCGACGATGGGCCCGATGGCGCCCAGGCCATTGATGATCGCGGCCGCGATGACGGCCTGCTTGCGCGTGCCGACGTCCATCGCGCCCGCGCCGGAGAGCAGCGAGTCGGGGCCCATGTTGAAGAAGCCCACGGCGCCGAGCAGGATCACGAACGCCGTCGGCGAGCCGAGCCCGAGCTTCCACAGGAGCACCGTCGAGACGGCGAGGCCAATCGTCATCCAGAAGACGACGGGCATGCGCGCGCCCGCCCGATCGGACCACCAGCCGCCGACGATCACACCGAGAAAGCCGATCCAGTCGAACGCGGTCGAGAGGTAGCCGGCCGTCGTCGTGCCGAGCGTGAAGTGCTCGGCGAGCACGAGCGCCGCCCAGCTATCGAGCGAGTAGCGCAGGAACTTGTAGCTGAAGTAGAGCAGGCCCATCGTCACGATGAGCCGCATCACCGCGCCGTCGACGCGCGTCTTGCCGTCCGTCGTCTGCGGGGCGTCGTCGGGCTCGTCGTCGAGCGGCGGCAGGCCGCACGACGTGGGCGACTCGTGTCCCCAGGCGTAGAAGAGGAGCGCCACGAGGAGCAGGAGCATCGACGAGCCCCAGAACGACCAGCGCAGCCCCAACCACCCGAACATGAACGCGGCGAAGGCCTTGGCGGCGACGGCGCCGAGCTGGTAGCAGGTGCCCCAGAAGGCCATCACGCGGCCGCGCTCGTGGCGCCGGGTCCACTGCGTCATGAGCGCGACGTTGTTCGACCAGCCGGCCGCCTGCGCGAAGCCCTGCACCACCATCGACACGAGGAAGAGGACGTAGTCCTGGCGGCTCTGCGAGAGGAACGCGCCGGACAGCACGTTCGCGCCCGCGGCCACGACCATGCCGCCAAGCAGCACGCGCCGGCTCGAGAGGCGCTGGCCGAGCCACGCGGCGGCGAACTGCCCGAGCATGTAGCTGACGAGGTACGCCGTGAAGAGGTGCGAGACGCCGAGGTCGTCCACGCCGAGCTCGACCTTGAGCGGGCCCTTGACCACGCCGAAGACCTTCCGGCAGAAGTAGAAGCCCGCGTAGGAGAGCCACGTGGCGGCGAAGACGCGTGCGCGGAGCGGGCCGAGCCGCGCCTCGTGGCTCACGTAAGCGCGCCCAGCGCGCGGACGCCGTCACGCGCGAGGGCGGCCCAGAAGCCGGCGGGCAGCGCGCGGTAGTCGGCCACGGCGCGGTCCGCGAGGCGGCGGCAGATATCCGGCTCGGCGCATGCGTGGAGCACGGCGATGCGCGCCATGCCTGCGTCGCGAGCGGCCTCGAGGCCGGCGCGGCTGTCCTCGAAGACGAGGCAATCGGCGGGCGCGACGCCGAGGCGCGTGGCCGCCAGCAGGAAGCCGTCGGGGGCGGGCTTGGCCCGCGCGGGCTCGCCGGCGCCCACGCGGGCGGTGCGCGCGACGTGCGCGTCCGCGCCGAGGCGCTGGAGGAACGCGTCGATGACGGAGCGCGGGCTCGACGAGACCACCGCGAGGGCGAGCACTCGGCACGCGGCGGCGAGCGCCTCCGGCGCGCCAGGGATGGGCGTGATGCCGGCCTCGGCGAGCGCGACCCATCGCGCCTCGAGGCGCGCCTCGAGCGCGGCGCCGCTCGGGCCGTAGCGCGCGACGAGGGCCGCGGCGATGTCCTGCCAGGTGCGCCCCCGCGTCTCCGACGGCGGCAGCGCCGCGCCGGCGATGCCCACGGTGGCGAGCTCCTCGGCGATGGCGCGGTCCGTCAGCACCTCGCTGTCCACGAGGGTGCCGTCGAGATCGAAGAGCACCGCGCGGATCACGCGGAGGCGTCCCGCCGCAGATCGAGGATGATCGTCTGCACGTCGGTCATCGCCTCGATCGACGCGCGGCCGCCGATGCGGCCCACGCCGCTGTGCCGCATGCCGCCGTAGGGGACGTGGAGCTCCCAGTAGTTCGTGGTCTCGTTGACGTTGACGACGCCGCAGTCGAGCGACTCGGCGAGCTCGAGCGCGCGCGCCGTGTCCCGGCTCCACACCGCGCCGACGAGGCCGTACGGGCTCCGCACGAGCTCGGCCAGGGTCTCCTCGCGCTCGAACGTCGCGACGGGCGCGACCGGGCCGAAGGTCTCCTCGTCGAAGATCTCCATGCCGGGCGTGACGCCCGAGAGCACGGTCGGCTCGTAGTAGAGCGGCGTCGGCCGGCCGGGGGCGCGACGCCCCCCGCGGTGGAGGGTGGCTCCTCGGCGGCGGGCGTCCTCGACGTGGCGCTCGGTCTTGTCGGCGACGGTGGCGTTGTTGAGCGGGCCCATCGTCGTGCCGGGCTCGAGCGGGTGGCCGAGGCGCAGGCGATCGGCCTCGGCGCACAGGGCCTCGACGAACGCGCCGGCGACCGACGCGTGCACGAGGATGCGCTCGGCCGCCGCGCACGACTGCCCCGCACACAGGAACGCGCCGACCGCGGCCGCGCGCGCGGCGCGCGATATATCTGCATCGGCGCATACGATGAACGGGCCGTTGCCGCCCAGCTCGAGCAGGAGCGGCTTGCCCGCCGCGCGGGCCGCGACCCGGTGGCCGGTCGCGATGCTGCCGATGAACGCGACCGCGTGCGTGCCCGGGTGCGCGACGGCGGCGTCGCCGACGACGGCGCCGGGGCCGGTGACGAGGTTGCAGGCGCCGGGCGGCAGGTCGGCCTCGGCGAGGCACTCCTGCAGCGCGATCGCGATGAGCGAGGTGGACGGCGCGGGCACCCACACGACGGCGTTGCCGGCCGCGAGCGCCGGGGCGAGCAGCTCCGCGGGCATGGTGAGCGGCCAGTTCCAGGGCGTGACGATCGCGTAGACGCCGCGCGGGCGCCGGGTGGCGAAGATGCGCTTTTGCGGATCCGCCGACGGGAAGACGGTGCCCTCGAGTCGCCGCCCCTCCTCGCCCCAGAGGCGGAAGCACTCGACCGCCTCGTCGACCTCGGGCAGCGCCTCCGTCGCAAGCGGCTTGCCCTGCTCGAGCGCGACCAGGCGCCCGAGCGCCTCGCGCCTCGCGTGGATGCGGTCGGCGATGCGGTGACACAGGCGCGCGCGGTCCATCGGCGTCAGCCGGCGCATCGCGGTCGCGCCGGTGGAGGCGGCCGCGACCGCCGCCTCGACATCGGCCACGGAGCCGCTCGCGAACTGGCCGAGCGCCTCGCCGGTGGCCGGGCTGATGGCCCCGAGCGCGCGGCCTTCCAGCGGTGCACGCCACTCACCTCCGACGAAGATGCCTCTCACGAAGGCACCATAATACGGATGGGATCCGGGCGGGCCGGCTCCGGTGATGGGCGCGAGCGGCCCTGGCTCAGGGCGCCGCGCGCGGGGTCTCGTCCGGGGCGAGCAGCCCGAGCCGCCTCCAGCCCGTCGTGACGAGCCAGAGCCTCGGCGCGACGACGATGGGCGCGCCGGGCGGCGGATCGGGCGGCCGGTCGCGCCAGCCGTCGAAGTAGCGCGCCGTCGAGAAGCGATCGAGCCAGCCGCTCGGCGGGGTCCGGCCGATCTGGGCCGCGTGCTTGCGCGCGTTGCAGAGCACGTAGCGCAGCGCCACGCGCACCTCCCGCGGGCTCGCCGCGCGCCGCGCGTGGAAGCGACCCGCGAAGACCTTTCCCTTGCGCTGCATCACGCGGTTGAGCGCCCGCGCGAGGCGGATGGTCAGCCCTTGCATGCCCCGCCGGAGCGCCTCGCCGTCCGCGACCTCGGCGAAGAGGTGCAGGTGGTTCGACTGCACCGACAGGTGGATGAGGCGAAACCCGAAGCGCTCCTTGCCGCCGCGGCAAGCCTGTCCGATCGCCCCCGCGCACCGTGTCGTGCGCAGGTTCCACACGTGGGGCAGGACCCGCAAGGTGACGTGCACGGGCGTGGGGCGGCGGATGCGCGCCCGGGTGCGATGCTGGACGAGCGGCTGCGGCCCGGCCTTGCGCCCGGCGCCCTTGCGCTTGCCGCCCCAGGTGCGGAACAGCAGCTCCGCCTGCACGGCGCGACGCCTCCGATTCGGAGGCCTGGTGCCCTGGGTCAGCTTCATCACCATCATGATATGGGCACTAATTAGCGCGGTCAAGAAGGAAGAGACACGACCGGCCACACGAGTCGCTCGGCCAAAGGCCTCCCGTGCACGTCTACACGCTCTCGCCTCGTCGCTATCCCCGGCCGCTCCGACGCTGCGATCCTCCGCCCTGGCGACACTCCTGCAGGGTCGACCGCACGGGCTTCATCCGCTGGGGCCGGCACAAGCTGTTCGTGACCAGCGCGCTTGCACACGAGACGGTCGAGGCCGAGCTCCTCGGAGACCGCTGGCAGCTCTATTACTTCGACATCCTCCTCGGCGACTTTCGCGAGGGGCGTCTGGGCGACGGTTTGAGGCTGGCGCGACGGGAGCGCAACGCCGCTGGACTCCACGTCCTGACGCTCGACCGCGCCTGACCTGAGCCCACGAGCGAGCATCGTGCCGGTGCTGGCGTGCTCGGCGGTGACGCAGCGCAGGCGGTGGCCTGCGCCGCCCGCGCCAATGGCTCACGAGGTCGACCCGCAGCGGTTGCAGGGGCACGACGCGGACCACCTTGCGGAGGCGCCTCTCATCGCTCCGGCGGCAACGCAGGCTGGGGCTCGGGGCCGCGACTGCGGTGCGCCGGTGCTCGCCAGCGCCCCGCCACCGCGCCCGTCCTTGCCTTCCGGCGGCGGCGGTCGGCGTGGCACTCCGCGCCGCGGCGTGTTCCGCCTCGCGGTCGCTCGTCGAAGGGATTGGAGAACGTCGGCGCGAACGCATGCACTGGTGCGGATGGGCGCATACTGTCAGGAGTCTGTTCGGGCAGAAGTGTCAGGGTTCCCTGCTTGCACAGACCCCCGGCGCGGGTGTCAGCTTCCTGGCGCGGTACTCGGCGAGGCTCGCGCCCGTCCAGCGGCGGAAGGCGCGCGCGAAGTGGAGCGCGGTCGGGAAGCGCAGCGCGGCCCCGATGTCCTCGGCCGTGCGCGCCGGCTCGGTGGCCCAGCGGAGGGCGAGGCTG
The DNA here is from genome assembly GCA_964593795.1 of uncultured Myxococcales bacterium. Classification (GTDB taxonomy): domain Bacteria; phylum Myxococcota_A; class Polyangia; order JAHFDS01; family JAHFDS01; genus JAHFDS01. The sequence continues at coordinate 7,672 of CAZQJC010000354.1, forward strand.
CGGCGCGCGCCCTCGAGCATGCGCAGGTGGCTCGTGCCGACGCGCTTGAGGTGCCGCTGCAGCGTTCGCGCGCTCATCGAGAGACGCGCCGCGATCTGGTCGATGGCGCTGGCGCCGTCGCGGAGCGCGTGGCGGTAGGCGCGCTCGATGTCGGCGAACGGCCTGCGCTCGGCGCGCAGGGCCTCCACGCGCTCGGCGGCGGTGGCCGACAGGATCGTGCACAGCCGCGCGTCGTGGCGCAGGGCAGGGCGGTCGAGGTGGTGGCGCGAGAACACGAGCTCGTTGCATGGCGCCGAGAACACCACGGGGCAGCCGAACGTGCGCGCGTGCGCGCCGGGGTCCGCCGGGGCCGGGTGGCGGAAGCGCACCTCGAGGGGCGTGAAGTCCGCGCCGACCCCGCGCCGCACCAGGCTCACCACCGCGGCGAGGCTGAACTCGGCCACCGGTGGCGGCAGCACCATCGGCTCGCCGTCGTAGAGGAGGGCCAGCGACGCGTGGTCCCCCTCCTCGGACAGGCGGTAGGCGACCATCTCGTCGATGAGGGCGAGGAAGGGCGCGCCGCGCACGAGGGAGTCGCGGAAGCTCGCGCTCGTCAGGAGGATGTAGCCGAGGACGCCGAGGTCGCCGTGATCCATGCGCATTCCCGCATGCATCGCGAAGGCGGGATCGCCGGCCAGGCCGGACAGGTCGCGCCAGAACGAGAACGGGTGGCGCAGGCCCACCAGGCGATCGGGCGCGGTCAGCTCGGACGGGTCGATGCCGAGCGCGCGCGCGGCTGCGGCGAGATCGGCGGGGCTCGCGGCCGCCAGCAGGGGCCGGAGTATCTGCGCAGAGGTGCTGACAGGGGCCCGGGTCGCGTCCTGCATGTCTCCTCGATCCGAGCCGCGCCCGGTTGTGCACGCGGGGTGCCCGCCGGGCTCAGGGCGAAATCCGCGAGATCGCGCGGGCCGGGGTGGGAGCCGCGGCCACCCTTGCTCAGGTCAGCCGACCCCACGCGAGGTGCGGCCGCCCCGCATCCCTCGACCGTCAGAACGTCGCGGACGTCGCCGCGAACCCGACGCCCAGCGACAGGGCGCGCTGGCCGCCGACGGTCACGTCGGGGCGCACCACCGAGCGCACCACCGGGTTGTCGGTGACCTCGGCGGCGCTGATGCAGCCCGCCGGGGGCGGGACCGCAGCCGAGAACATCGCGCAGGCGTCGGCCGTGGCCCCGCAGCTCTTGTCGGTGTCGAAGAGGCTGCACAGCGTGGTCGCCGCGTTGCCGCCGGTGGCGAGCGCCTGGTTGAGCAGCTTGGCGAACTCCGGCAGCACCTTGGCATTGAGCTCCGCCTCGGTGATGGCGCCGCAGACCTTGCCGCTCTGGATGCCCGCGGCGGAGAGGCGCACGTCGCGCGCCTGCGCGGCCACGAGCGTGAGCTGCAGGGGCTCGGTGCCGAGCGGCACCGAGAGCGTCAGGTCGGCCGGCCCGAACTGGCCGACGCCGCCCGTGATGGCGCCGGCGAGCTTGGCGCTCGGGCCGTCGAGCCGGAAGGAATTGCCGCTGCGGCTGCCCACGCCCGCGCGCATGCCGGCCTGGCCGCTCGGCGCGTCGGCGAGGTTCGTGCGTGACACGGCCTCGGCGAGGATCGTCACGAGGCCCTGCTGGAAGGCCTGATCCACGAACGTCTGGGGGTTGGCGCCCGCCTGGCCCGCGACCGTGCCGAGGATCTGGCCGAGCGCGTTGTCGCTGTCGCCGTCGCCGTCGAGGTCGCAGCCGAGGTCGCGCGCGCTCGAGCCACCCGAGGGCAGGACGAGGCCCGTCACCACGTACTTGGCGAGCGAGGGCGCGCCTTCGGGGTAGCCCGCGTTCGACGTGCCGGGCGTCCCGCCGGCTCCGCGGCCTGCGCTCCCCGCGCCGCCGATCGAGCCCCCCGCCGCGCCGCCGCCGGTCCCCGCGCCTCCGGTGCTGCCGGCCGCGCCGCCCGCGCTGCCGCCGTCGCTCGCCATGCCGCCGCAGCCGAGCGTGAAAAGGCAGGTCGCCATCGCCGGAAAGAGCCACTTCTGCTTCGTCATCGTCGTCCTCCTCTTGAGATCTCCCACGTGGTTCACGGCATCACCGGATCGAGCGGGATGCGCAGGTAGCGGCCGCCGGGGTCGGCGGTGACGTCGCGCGGGCGCAGCGTCACGCCGAGGTTCGGCAGCGCAAACGCGGTGTCGCCGAAGAGCCGCCTGGCCGCGGCGTCGAGCTGGCTCTGCACCGCGCCCTCGAGGGCCATGTCGTCGATGTCGGCGACGGGCTCGTCGAGGACGTGCACGCGCGCCTGCACGGCCTTGACCTCGGGCTTGAGCATCGCGCCCATCGGCGTGAGGTCCACGGTGGCCATGAGGAACAGCCCGATGCGGAAGAGCTGCTGCCCTTGCACCGACAGGTCCACCATGAGGTCACCGATCTCGACGACGAGGTCCCCCGCGGCGGGGTCCGCGGCGCGCACGAGCGGCGGCAGCTCGGCGGAGATCTTGATCTCGACCGGCGTCTCGTCGGGGTAGCGGCCCGCGAGGTCCGGCGCGAGCAGCGCGAGCAGGCCGAACTGCAGCGTCGAGCTGTCGCTGCCCGAGATACCGCCGGCGCGCCAGATCGAGAAGAGCAGCTGGCCGATGAGGTTCGCGTCCACGAGCAGCGTGTCGGTCGCCGGGGCGCCGAGCGCGCCGTCCACCTGCGGGGCGCCTGGCGCGTCGAGGCCGCCGGGGCCGCGGGCGCGCAGGCCCACCTTCGCCGTCAGCGTGCGTCCCGCCGGGGTGTCCACGGGGGCGAGGCCGGTCAGGCAGAAGCCGACCTGGATCGTGCTCGCGCCGAACATCACGGGCTGCGTGCCCGAGAACACGCTGAGCATCGCGAGCTGCTGCTTGATGAGGCCGTCGGCCGTCATCGCGATCTGCTCCGACATCGTCATCGCGACCTGGCCCCGCATGATCCCGCCGACGAGCGGGATGACGAGGCCGATGAGGCCGCCCGTGCCGTCGTTGCGCACCTGGAGGTCGAGGTTCGGCAGCTCGACCGTGGGGAACGTGTTCGTGAAGGTCGTCACGCACGCCTCGCCGAGCGGCGCCGACACGAGCGACTTGACCGCGACGTCGGTCGTGAGGTTGCCGCGGAAGCGCACGTTGCCGGCGAGCGGCAGGGTGCAGCTCCCGCGGAAGGCGACGTCGATCATGGGTGCGCCGAACGCGATCTGCAGGTCGCCGCCCGGCGTGCCCTCGGCCGCTGCGGTCACGTCGAGCGACAGGCTCGGCCGCCCGGCCGTCACGTTCTCGAGCGTGATGTCGCAGCCCTGCTGGCTGATCGAGAGCCCCGCCATGCGGATCTGCGCCGCGAGGTCGAGGTTCGCGATCTGCATCGTGTAGGGCGCGATGAGCGCGCGCAGAAAGCCGCTCGACAGGCCCACGGCCGCGGCGTCCGCGTTCGGCTGGTCCTCGGGCAGGTAGCGCGCGACGATGACCGAGCGGTGCGCCTTGCGCTCGGCGGCGGGCGCGCCCCGGTCGTGGGCGGCGATCTCGACGAGCGAGACGCCCGCGGGGGCCTGCGCGGTGGCCTCGAAGCGGCCGCCCGCATCGAGCATCGCGGGCGAGCCCGCGACCATCACGTCCCCGACGCCGCGGTCGGCCGTGACCTGACCCTTGATCGCGACGGGCCCGGGGGCCGTCAGGAAGCGATCGAGGCCGTCGAGCGTGACGCTGACCTTGCTGCGGGGCGCGGGGCCCGACCCCGCGGAGCCGCCCGGGCCGGCGCCGCCTGCGGGGGGCGTGGGATCGCCGCTCGTGCCGCCCTGGCCGCCGGGCGCTGCTGGTGCGCCGCCGCTGCCCCCGGCGCCGGGTTGCGCGCCCGGGGAGCCGCGCGGGCCGGGCTCCTCGCTGCAGCCGAGCCAGAGGCCCAGCGCCGCGCCGAGCGCGAGCGGGACGAGACCCATGCGGACACACGCATGGATGATCTCGGAAGGCGTGGGGGCGGGGACGGTGGTGCTTCGTCGCGACATGCTCTCCTCGCTTCTGCCGGCGATCGGCGGGCGAAGAGCGTCATTTCAAGCGGCGGGCCGCGCCTCGAGGCGATCGGCCGCGCGTCAGCCCGCCTGGGCGATCTGCAATCAGCCGGCCGTGAAATCGGCGAAGACGACACGCGCGCGGGAGCTGTCGTGGCGTCCTTTCGACCCCAGCCGCGGGTGGGGGAAATCCCAATGGGGCGCGGGCGCCTCTTGTCTCATGGGACGGCGCAAGCCGCGGGATCCGCCGCCGCGTGATCCATCCGCCTCGGCAAATATTTCCGCCCGCGCCCTGGCGCGCGCCTTGAATCGGAGCGCGTGCGAAAGCGAGGCAGCAATGGCGCGAAGGACGGCCCTCTCGATCGGAATCACGCTCCTTCTCGGCTGCGGCGACGGCCGGGTCGCGACCCCAGGATCGCCTGCGGCCTCTCCCGAGGAGCCACCGCCCGCGACCGAGCCACAGCCCGAGCCGCTCGCGCCGCCTCCGGAGGGCGGTCAGCAGCTCGCGTCGGGCGCCTACGAGCTCGCGCCCGGGCAAGAGAAGTTCCTGTGCGTCACGCACCGCTCGCCCGCCGACGCGGCCCGCGCGATCCGCGAGATCCAGATGCTGGGCGGCGTCGAGGTGCACCACGCGGTGCTGTTCCGCGGGGCTGGCGCCGCCGAGGATCGCGCCGAGTGGGAGTGCGAGAACCTCGCGGACCTGACGAGCTGGTTCCCGATCTGGGGCGGCGGCACCGGCTCGAAGGGCTTCCGCCTGCCCGACGGCGTCGGCTTCCTGGTCGAGAAGGAGACGCAGTACATGGTGCAGTACCACCTGCTCAACGCGCGCCCCACGGCGGTGCGCGGCGTCGCCGGGCTCAACCTCGACTACGCGGCCACGGCGGGCATCCAGCCCGCCGGCCCGTTCGCGCTGTCGGGCCTGTCGTTCCGCATCCCGGCGAGCGCGGAGTACGCGCAGACCATCTCCTGCGCGGCCACCCGCGACATGCACGTGGTGGGGATCCTGCCGCACATGCACCAGATGGGGCGCTGGGCCAACCTCGAGCACGGGCCGGCGGCCGGCGCGATGGCCGAGGTCTACCGGCGCGACCCGTGGAACTTCGACGATCAGGCGATGGACGCCTTCGACATGACGATCAAGAAGGGCGACCAGCTGCGCGCCACGTGCGCGTGGAACAACACCTCGGCGCGCGAGGTCACCTTCGGCGAGAGCACGCACGACGAGATGTGCTTCATGGTGCTCTTCTACTATCCGTTCGACGGCCTCGACGGCTGCCTCCGTTAGTCCAATAATCGGGGCCCATGACGCAGCCCCACAAGATGGCCATCCTCGTCGGGGGCGGCCCCGCCCCCGGCATCAACAGCGTCATCGGCGCTGCCACGATCCGCGCCTCGCTCTCGGGCCTCGAGGTCGTCGGCATCCGCGACGGCTTCCAGTGGATCATGCAGGGCGACATCGACCACGTGCAGCCCCTCAGCACCGACGGCGTCTCGCGCATCCACTTTCGCGGTGGCTCGCACATCGGCATCTCGCGGTCGAACCCGACCAAGGACCCGAAGCACCTCGAGAACGCGGTCATCTCGCTCCTGCGCCTCAACGTCGATCGGCTGATCACGATCGGCGGCGACGACACGGCGTTCTCCGCGCTGCGCATGCTCCAGCACGGCGAGGGGCGCATCAAGGTGGTGCACGTCCCGAAGACGATCGACAACGACCTCGACCTGCCCGAAGGGATCTCGACGTTCGGCTACCAGACCGCGCGCCACGTCGGCGTGCAGATCGTCAAGGACCTGCAGGTCGACGCGCGCACGACGAGCCGCTGGTACTTCATCGTCGCGATGGGCCGCAAGGCCGGCCACCTCGCGCTCGGCATCGGCAAGGCGTCCGGCGCCACGCTGACCATCATCCCGGAGGAGTTCCGCGCCCCGACCGTGCCGCTCTCGCGCATCGTCGACATCCTCGCCGGCGCGATCATCAAGCGGCTCTCGTACGGCCGCAAGGACGGCACCGCGATCCTGGCCGAGGGCTTGGTCGAGCGGCTCGACCGGCAGGAGCTCGCCACGCTCGCGGAGATCGAGCACGACTCGCACGACAACCTGCGCATCGCCGAGGTCAACTTCGGCGAGATCCTGAAGTCGCGCGTCCAGAAGCGCCTCGCGGAGCTCGGCATCAAGGTGCCGGTGGTGGCCAAGAACATCGGCTACGAGCTCCGCTGCACGGACCCCATCCCGTACGACATGGAGTACACGCGCGACCTCGGCTACTGCGCCGCCAAGTTCCTGCTCGAGGGCGGCACGGGCGCGATGGTCACGATCCAGGGCGGGCGCTTCGTGCCCATCCCGCTCGAGAAGATGCTGGACTCGACCACCGGCAAGACGCGCATCCGCATGGTCGACACGAACACCGAGCACTACAAGATCGCGCGGCGCTACATGCTGCGCCTGCGCCGCGACGACTTCGAGGACCCGCACGAGCTCGCCAAGTTCGCGGCCTCGGCGGGCCTGACGCTCGAGGAGTTCAAGGCGCAGTTCAGCCACCTCGTCGACGACGAGCCGCCGCCCATCACGTTCCTTGGTTGACGATCGGCGGCCTCGGAAGGCCGCCGCAGGAGGGGCACGACTGCCCCTCCCCCGGATGGGCAAGTGCTGCCTTGCGCGCCTTCGGCGCGACCCATCCGGGCCCTCCTCCCTGCGTCTTCGCTCCGCTGCGCGTCGCTACGCCCTTGCGGCTCGCTGCGCTCGCCTCG
>CAZQJC010000355.1:0-7801 GCA_964593795.1 uncultured Myxococcales bacterium
GGTTGCGCGACCCGAACGCTCTGCGGGGGTGAGGCCGGGCGTGGTGTAAGGGGCCAGAAGTTCTGGGGTGCTGGACTCCCAGAAGGACATTCCATCTGCCTCGGCAGACGTGACGAATCGTGAGAGCGAGGGGCTACCGGGCGGACAGCGGGAGCGCGAAGCCGGGGCGCGCCTGCGGGCTCGCGACGAGCCCCGCCCTCCAGGCCTGCACGAGGGCGACGGCCCCGTCGGCGGCGTTGCCGACGGTCCCGGACACCGCGGTCGGGTTCATCCACCAGAACGGGTTCACCAGCCGGCGCGGGTCGAGGAGGCGGCGGTCGAGCTGGCCCACCTCGACGGTGAAGGCCTGCGTACCGAAGCGGGCGTCGAGCCAGTCGTCGAGGTCGCCGAGGACGGGGTAGAGCCGCGCCGACGACATCACCTTGTACGGGCGGTGCTGGGCCGCCGTGAACGCGCCGCCGAGCGCACGGAAGCGCGCGGTGTCCGGGTGCGGCTCCCGCGAGAAGCCCCGCGGGTGGAGCAGGAGGTTGCCGAAGCTGTGGAAGCCGAGGGCGAGGCCCGGCTGCACCTCGGAGGCGACGCGCGCGATCGCCTCGGACTCCGGCTCGGAGAGTGCGTGCGGGCCGACGTAATGCGGCGAGAGGCGAAACCGCGAGCCCGACATGGGGTGCCACGAGCGGTGCGCCGAGACGCGCGGGAAGTTCCGATTGAGGTCCACGCGCCGCGCATTGCAGCGCTGGAATGCGATGTGGCCGCCCGCCAGGCGCCGCGCATTGGCGAAGAGCGCGTCGGGATTGCAGATGGGGAGGACCACGAGGCGCGCGCCCTCGCGGAGCAGGCGGCGCGCGGTCTCGAGGAGCGCGAGGCCGCCGATCATCTCGACGCCGTGGATGAGGCCCGTCAGGAAGACGACGGGCGCGCCTGCAGGCCCCGCGTCGAGGCGCCAGAGCGGGCGCCCTTCGACGGAGCGACCGATCTCGACGAGCTTCGTCCCGGCGCTGGCGGCGACCTCCTGCCAGGCGTGCTCGAGCGCCGCCGGCGCCAGGTACTCGGGGTGATTCCGTAACACGTCCGTCATTGTGCCGCGGCGTACCGTCCACGTAAACACCGCCGTGACCCGCGTGACGTCACGTCGAGTTTCCCGGAGCGCACCCGTTTCTGGACGCGATCCCCTCAGAGTGCGTGAAAACAGGCACGGAGGACGTCATGGCCACCTACGAAGTGCGGACGCTCGACCGGGAGGACTTCGCCACGCTCATGAAGCTCGAGGAGGAGGTGTTCGGCGGCGAGGGCGTGCTCGGGGCGTACTACGTGCGGCTCTGCTGCGAGTTCTTCGGATCGAGCTGCTTCCTCGCGCTCGCCGACGGCAAGCCCGTCGGGTACCTGCTCTCGTTCCTGCGGGGGCGCGAGGTCTACTGCACCACGCTCGCGGTCCTGCCGGCCTACCAGGGCTCGCGCGTCACGCTGCGGCTGCTGCAGGCCTTCGTGCGCAGCATCTACGACCACGTGGACGCCTGCTGGTTCACGGTCAAGCCCGACAACGAGGCGGCGCGCGCGGTGCACGCGGTCCTCGGCGCAGAGCCGGTCGAGACGCGGCAAGACTTCTACGGCCCCGGCGACGAGCGCCTCGTGGCGCGCATCGATCGCGCGGCGTTCGAGCGGCTCCGGCCGCGCTACGAGCGGCTCGGCCTCGTCGAGGCGCGTCCGCTCCGGGTGGCCTCGTGAGCGCGCTCGCCCAGGCGCCCCTCGCGCTGGTGGAGGGGCAGGCGCGGGCCCTGCCCCTCGTGCGTCCGCCGGCGCCCGGGGGCGGCGGCTCCGCCGTGGTGCGCGCGATCCAGCGGGCGGGGTGGCTCGCGGTGGAGGTCGCGGAGATCCTCACCGCGGCGCAGACGCCGGCCACGCCCACGGAGCGCGCCTCCGAGCTGCAGCGGCGCGCGATCTCGCTCTGCGCGCGGCACGGCCTCTTCGCCGAGATCGGGGGACGGCTGCCCGACGGCCCCGCGGTGATCGTGGCCAATCACCTGTCCTACGTCGATCCCCTGGTGCTCGCGGGCCTGCTCCCCGTCGCGCCGATCGCCAAGGCCGAGGTGGGCCGCTGGCCGATGGTGGGCGCGGCCGTGCGCTCGCTCGGGCTCATCCCGGTGCGCCGGGGGGACGCCCACTCCGGCGCGCGCGCGCTCTTGACCGCGCTGCGGGCGCTCGAGGGGGGCGTCTGCGTCCTCAACTTCCCCGAGGGCACGACGACCGACGGCTCGTGCATGCTGCCCTTCCACCGCGGGGTGTTCGGCCTCGCGCAGCTCGCGGGCGTGCCGATCGTGCCCGTCGGGATCGCCCTCGAGCCGGCCGAGCTGGCGTGGGTGGGGGACACCTTCTTCCTGCCGCACTACGCGCGCACCGCGGCGCGCGAGTCGTCGCGGGTGCGCGTTCGCTTCGGCGCACCCATCGCGGCGAGGCGGCACGCCGATCCCGCGGGACTGGCCGCGGTCGCGCGGTCGCGCATCGAGAAGCTACGAAGGAGCGTGTGATGCCCCAGCAGAGCGCGGTCGAGTACCTCCGCCACGGTCAGATCCCCTTCTTCCGCCTGCCGCTCGCCGACTTCGGCAAGCGCGGCCCCGAGGCCTACCGCGACGCTCGCGCGGTGCTGCTCGGCGTCCCGTACGACGGCGGCACGACGTACCAGCCGGGCGCGCGGCTCGGGCCGTATCACCTCCGCCGCACGAGCGCCTTCCTGGGAGGGCACTCGGGCACGCACGGCCTCGACGTGCTCGGCGCGATGGTCGCGCTCGACGGCGGCAACATCCCGGCGCCACCCTTCAACGCCGGCCAGGCGCGCGAGCTCGTCGAGCTCGAGATCGGCCACGTGCTCGAGGCGGGCGCGGTGCCGATCGTCGCGGGGGGCGATCACTCGATCACGCTCCCGATCCTCCGCGCGATGGCGCGAAAGCACGGCCCCGTCGCGCTCGTTCACGTCGATGCGCACTTCGACACGAGCAGCGCCGAGGTCTGGGGCGAGGACTATCACCACGGCACGCCGATGCGCCACGCGATCAGGGAGGGCCTCGTCGAGCGCGGCCAGCTCTACCAGCTCGGCATGCGCGGGCCGTGGAAGGACCACGACGAGCAGCGCCCCTCGGAGTCGCACGACGCGAGGGTCTTCTCGATGGACGCGCTCGAGGGGGCGGGGCTCGGCGCGGCGCTGCGCGAGATCCGCGGCCAGGTCGGCGCGCGTCCCGTGTACCTGAGCTTCGACATCGACGCCGTCGACCCGGCGTTCGCGCCCGGGACCGGGACGCCCGTGCCCGGCGGCCTGTCCTCGCGCGAGGCCCTCCGCATCGTGCGCGAGCTGGCGGGGGTGCGCCTTTGCGGCATGGACCTCGTCGAGGTGGCGCCCGCGCTCGACCACGCCGACGTGACCTGCCACCTCGGCGCCGCGCTCCTGTTCGAGGGCCTCTCGCTCGTGGCCCTCGGCCAGCGCGCCCCGCGCACCTGAGCGGGATCTAGCCCCCGGCTCTCATGATTCCACACATCCGCCGATCCGAAGCTGAATCCGCTGCGATGGCGGGAAGCCTCGGAAACGACGAAATAGAACAGTAGAACAACAGGCAACACGGAGCACGGAACGGCAGAGCAGACGTCGGTGGCCGTGCCCCGACGAGGCAGGCGCCCTCACGACCTGGCGAATCGGCCCGTCGAAGGCACCGACCTCAGGCGTTCCCTGTTCCTTGTTGCTCTGTTGTTCTGTTGATCTATTTCGTCGTTCAGCCCTTCGACTCGGTCGCCACGAAGATGTGAGACGAATCATGGGAGCCCCCGGCTACAGCAGCGCGCGCCCCGCCGCCACGCACCCGGCCACCACGAACAGCGCCCCCATCACCCGGCGCCCCGCGTGCAACCGCGCGGCCGGCAGGCCGCGGAGGATCGTGAGCAGGACCGCGAACCACGCGATCACCCCGGCGGCGAACCCCGCGGCGAACGCGAGCGCGGAGCCATCGGCGTCGCCGACGTCGTAGGCGCGCAGGGTCGCGAGCAGGGCGCCCCAGGTTGCGATGAGGAGCGGATTGGCCAGGACGAGGAGAAAGCCCACCACCACGCCGGGCCACGCGTGGGTCAGCGGGCGAGCGCGCTCGGCGAGCACCATCGCGGCGCCGAAGGCGACGAGCGCGACCGCTCCGACGAGGCGCACCGCCTGCTGGATCCCCGACAGTCGCTCGGCGAGCACCCCGGCGCCGGCGAACGCCAGGGTCGCGTAGAGCGCCTCCGCGGCGGCAGCGCCGGCGGCCACGCCGAGGCCCGAGCGACGCCCGCGCTCGGCGGCTCGCGCCACGGCGACGTAGGTGGCCGGGCCCGCGGAGGGCGCGGAGCCCAGAAAGCCGAGCAGGAGCGCGCACGCGAACGTCGGCACGTCCGTCACCGTAGCGGGCCGAGGTCACGCCCCGTCTTCGCGAGCGTCAACGGCGGACGTATTCGATGTCGCAATGCATTTGCAGAGGCGCATGCGTGCAGTGACGGGGCCCCGCGAGGGTATTGGGGCAGGAGGCACCATGAGACGACGGGTGGTCATCACCGGAATCGGCGCCGTCACGCCGGTCGGCCTCTCTGCACGCGAGAGCTGGCAGAGGCTGCTCGACGGCCGCGGCGGGATCGGGCCCATCACGCGCTTCGACGCGAGCGAGCTGCCGTGTCGCGTCGCCGGCGAGCTCAAGGGCTTCGACCCGGCGCAGTGGCTCTCGCCGCGCGAGCTGAAGGCCACCGATCCGTTCATCCAGTACGCCATCGCGGCCGCCGCCATGGCGATGGCCGACGCGGGGCTCGGCCGCTTCGAGGGCGAGGCCGCGGAGCGAGCCGGCTGCTACATGGGCGTGGGGCTCGGCGGGATGACCACCCTCGAGCGCACCGTGACCTCGATGCGCGAGCGCGGGATGCGCCACGGGATCTCCGCCTACGCCGTGGCCCAGGTCATCTCGAACCTCGCGCCCGGGCAGATCGCGATCCGCTTCGGAGCCAAGGGGCCGAACATGGCCCACGCGTCGGCGTGCGCGTCGTCGTCTCACGCGATCGGCGAGGCGATGCGCGTCGTGCGCGACGACCTGTGCGACGTGATGATCGCGGGCGGCGCCGAGGCGACGCTGTCCCCGCTCGCGCTCGGCGCGTTCGCGGCCATGCGCGCGCTGTCGCCCCGGCAGGCGCCGGAGGCCTCGTGCCCGTTCGACCGGCGGCGCGACGGGTTCGTCATGGGCGAGGGCTCCGCGGTGCTGGTGCTCGAGGAGCGCGAACACGCGCTGCGCCGCGGGGCGCGCATCTACGCCGAGGTCGCCGGGTATGGCCTGTCCGCCGACGCGAGCCACCTGACGGCGCCGGCTCCCGAGGGCGAGGGGGCGCAGCGCGCGATGAAGATGGCGCTGCGCGATGCGCGCCTTGGCGCGGACGACGTGGGCTACGTCAACGCGCACGGTATTTCGACGCCGCTCGGCGACGCGCTCGAGACGCACGCCATCAAGAAGGTCTTCGGCGACCGCGCGGCCTCGCTGCCCGTCAGCTCGACGAAGTCCGCGACCGGCCACCTGCTGGGCGCGGCGGGCGCGGTCGAGGCGCTCTTCTGCGCCCTCGCCCTCGCCGAGGGCGTGGTGCCGCCGACGCTGCACCTCGACGAGCCCGACCCGGCGTGCGACCTCGACTACGTGCCGCACGAGGCGCGCGAGCTCCCCATCCGCGCCGCGCTCTCGAATTCGTTCGGCTTCGGCGGCACCAATGCCAGCCTGGTCTTCGCGCAGGCCTGAGGCCGCCAAGGTCGCCCTGCCAGGCAAGCCAGCGGCGAGCGCTGGCGAGCGCTCGTGGGCGACGCGCCAACATTCGCCGCGCCCCGGTCGATGCGCATTGACGAAATGCGAAAAGGGCGGATGCTGTGCGTACGAGCATCTTTGATTTCCGACACCCCTGGCGCCCCGATGCGAGTGCGCCTTCCGATGTCGAGGCAAGTCGTGCGCGTGATTGTGGGCGAGACCCGCGATCGACCTCGTGCAACGCAATGCCCGCATCCAGAGGAGCCTGCCATGATCACGACCAACGAGAAGATCGGCAACATGACCGCATCGCCCACGGAGACGCCGGAGACGCTGGCCGATCAAGCGCACCAGGCGGGCAAGAAGGCGGCGGAGGCGCGGGCCGCCAAGGCGGCCGAGGCGGCGGCCACCGCCGCGCCGCCCGAGAAAGCCGGGAAATAGCATGGAAGATCCCCGGGCCGACCTGCGCACCATCGTCGGCAAGATCACGCGCGAGCTGGACTACCTGCCGCCCCCGTCGAACAACCAGCTCGGCGAGCTCCGCACCTACTGGGCCGAGCTGGTCGACCGCCTCGCGCTCGGCCCCGCGCCCGAGCTGCGAGACTGCCCGAGCTGCGGCAAGAGCGGCATGCGCGCCGCGACGCGCTGCGGGTTCTGCTGGACGAAGCTCGAGCCACCGACGCCGCAGGCGGGATAGGTGCCGGCCAGCGCCTGCAGGCCGATCCATCGCCTGCGACGTTCACGCAGCACCTGACCGACGCGCAACGGCGGCATGACCGCACGCGGCGAGCACACCCTGTTCGTTCTGCGCGCCCTGCCCGATCAGGCAATCCTAGACGCTTCACTCGCGCACCCGATGGTGCAGTAGCTCACGCGCGATTCAAGAGGAGCGGCGCGGCAGACAACGAGTTGCCGCGCGTCATTTCCGGAGGCCTCATCGTGTGTCACTCTCCGAGCGTCTGGGGAGGGCGGCGTATGGGTTGGGATGATCGAGATTCCGCGCGCGAGTCACCGGAGGCCGAGCTCGAGCGATTGCGCGCACGGGCAAGCGAGCTCGAGGAGGAGAACCGGGCGCTGCGCGAGACCCGGGTGGCGCTCGAACAGCGCGCGGCGATGGCGCTCGCCTTCGTCTCGCACGATCTCAAGAGCCCGCTCTCCACGATCCTGCTGAGCGCGGAGGTCATCCGCCGGTCGTACCCCGCCGGCGACCGGCGGCGAGCGCGCAAGCAGATCGACACCATCCTGACGGTCGGCGAGCGCATGCGCCGGCTGATCGACGATCTCCACGCCGCGGCCACGCTCGAGGTGGGCGCATTCCGCGCGAGCCCGACGGCGGTCCCCGTGCGCCCGCTGCTCGAGGAGCTCCAAGCTGCGATGGCGCCGCTCGCGGCGGAGCGGGAGATCCGGCTCGAGGTGGCCGTCGCCGAGGGCCTGCCCGCCGTGTCCGCGGATCGCGACCGGATCCAGCAGGTGCTGGTGAACCTGGCCGGCAATGCGATCAAGTTCGCGCAGGTCCCGGGCCGGGTGCGCATCGAGGCGGCCCGCGCGGGAGACGATCTGCAGTTCTCGATCAGCGACGACGGGCCCGGTCTTCCCGAGGAGACGATGGCGCGGCTCCTCGATCAGAGCTGGCGCGCGGGGCCGAGGCCGGGACGCTCGGGGCTCGGCCTCTTCATCGCGCAGGGCATCGTGGCCGCGCACGGCGGACGGCTGTGGGCGCAGAGCCGTCCCGGGGGCGGCTGCACGCTCTCGTTCACCCTGCCCGCGGCGCGGTGAGCGCCTGGAGTACGCCGAGGCGCCAGGCGCCGCTAGCGCATCGCACCATGATTCGTCACATCTGCCTAGGCAGATGGAATGTCCTTCTGGGAGTCCAGCACCCCAGAACTTCTGGCCCCTAACACCACGCCCGGCCTCACCCCCCAGAGCGTTCGGGTCGCGCACCCGCCCCTCTCCCGTCGGGAGAGGGGCCCGCAACAGTCGGAGCGCCTTGCCGAGAACTCGGGCATGACGAGGCGATGCTG
>CAZQJC010000356.1:0-36233 GCA_964593795.1 uncultured Myxococcales bacterium
CGCTGCGCAGACCTCCAGGCAAGGGATCTGCGACGGCAGGGTGTGCGCACGGCACGAAGCTGTAGGGGGTCGGCGGTGGCCGGCTGAGCCGGCCACTCGTCAAGGGGTCAGGACGTGGATCCGCTGGCCGCCGGTGAGGACGAGGCGGGTGGTGCGGAAGAGGTCGCCGTCGAGGGTCCAGGTCTGGGCCTGGGCGAAGTCGATCTCGACGCGCTCGGCCACGGCGTCGCAGTGAGGCGTGCCGCGAAGGGGCTTGCCGCCGCGCACGCGCGTGGCCTGCGAGGCCAGGCGCAGCGCGGACAGCGATGAAGCCACGAGGTGGAAACGCCCGGGGACCTCGCCGGCGCGGTAGGTCGGCCGGAAGCCGATCCCGACGTCCTGCACCGTCGAGGCGACGAGCAGCGTGAAGCGGTCCTGGCCGAGCGGCACGCCGTCCACGACGATGCGCGCCTCGAGCGGCTCGAAGAGCCAGCGCGCGAAGGGGCCGCCGGTGATGGCGGAGGCGATGGTGCGCGCGGCGAGCACCGCGCCCCAGGCCGGGCCGGTCGTGGGCCCGCCGTAGTAGGCCTCGAGGAACCGCCCGCCCATCGCGCCGGCGAACAGGAAGCCGTGCATCTCGTTGACGCCGAGGAGGTCCTGGGGCCTCGACGGGATGCCCGCGTGCTGGCGCACGAGCGTCACGAGCCGCGTGAGGATCTCCTCGGGGTGGCCCTTGATGCCGAGGTTGGTCGCGATGGTGTTGAGCGTGCCGCCGCGCAGCACACACCAGCGCGGGAGCGGCCGAGCCGCCGCTCCCCAGGCGCGGACGATCTCGGTCAACGCCGACAGGTTGGTGCCGTCGCCGCCGCAGGTGGCGACGATGTCGCATCCGGCGTCGCACAGGCCCTGGATCGCGCGGCGTAGCTCGTCGGGCGTCTTGGTCTCGTGCACGACGCCGTCCTTGGCGACGATGTCGGCCAGGCGCAGCGCGAGCCTGCGATCGCGCACCGCGCCGAGGGCGTTGGGGTTCGTCACGATGCCGATCACGCGTGCACAGGCTACAGCAGGGCTACAGCAGGTGGTGTGCCACGCGCGGGGGGCGCGAGATCATTTGGTCGGGCCACTGGGCGACGACGGTTTTCCGACAGGTTCGACGCCTCCACGTGCGCGATCCGGCAGGCGTCCGGTCTGCTCGAAGCGGACGCGCTCGAGCCAGTCGCGGGCCCCGGCGCGGGAGGCGACGCTCGCCTGCGGATCGGCCGCGAGCCGCTCCCACCGCGCGGCGGCGTCGTCGGGGCGACGGGCGCCGTAAGCGACGAGGGGCTCGAGCCGCGCGAGCTCGCGCGCGACCAGCGGATCCCCCACGCCGAGCTTGCCCGCGCGGTCCAGCTCCGCGAGGGCCTTGTCCGGCTGGCCGCGGTTCTGGAGCGCGCGGCCGTGCAGGTAGGCCGCGAGGCCCGAGTCGGGCGCCTTGCGGACGGCCTCCGCGATCGGCGCGAGCTCGCCGCGCTCCAGGTAGGCGAGGACCTCGCGTCCGATGCGCCCGTCGGCCAGGGCGGCGCGCTTGACGCGTGCCTGCCGGCGCACCGCCTCGTCGACGGACAGCGCCTCGATCGCGTCGAGCACGTGGCGCGCTTCGTCGGCCTTGCCTGCGCGCAGCGCCAGGTCGCCGAGGATCGCGAGCGCCTGGGCGCGCAGCGGGGTCGACGCGGCGCGGTGCTGCTCGGCGGCGCGCGCGGCCTCCTCGGCGCGCGGCGGCGCGGAGGACACGAGCAGGCGCGCGAGCTCGAGGAGCCCGGCGGGATCTCCCGGATCGTCCGCCACGATCTGGCGCAGGCAGCGCTCGGCGCGGGCGCGATCGCCGGCGGCGCTGGCCGCACGGGCCTCGGTGCGCAGCGCGGCGACCCGGTGCGCACAGACCTTGTGCCACACGGCCGGACGGCGGAAGCGCTCGCGCGCCAGGCCCTGCGCCGACGGATCGAGCGCGATGCCGTCCAGGAACCTGTTCCACGCGCCCTCCAGCGTGGCCAGGGACGCGCTGTAGACGCCCTGGAAGTCGCCGCCCGAGCGGTAGAGGGCGCGGAACGAGGGCATGCCGCGCTCGGCGATGAGCCAGCTGCAGAAGGAGCCCGCGACGGTGTAGGCGACCTGTGAAGAGAGGCCATAGAAGCCGGCCCCGAAGATGCGATCGAGCCGCGGCAGGAGGCCGAGGGCCTTCATGGCGGCGGCCCACTCGTGCGGGACGAGCGCGCCCTCGCCGTCGTCGGCGAGCGCGACCGCGAGGCCCTCGACGAGGCCCATGTCGAGCTGGGGCCACAGGCCCCGCCGGTGCAGCGTCAGCCCGAGGAGCGAGTCCCCGAACTCGGCGCCGAAGACGTGCGCGAGCTCGTGGTGGACGACCCCGTGCGGGAAGTCCTCGTGCTGCAGGTAGATCTCGCGTCGCCAGGGCTTGGCGATGTAGGTGCTGGCAGCGCCCATCCACCGGCGCTTGTCCGCGGAGCTGGGGAAGACGAACGAGGTGATCTTGCGCGAGGGCGTGACGCCGGCGTCACGGACGAGCTGCGCGTAGCGGAACTCGTGGTCGCGCGCGACGGCGTCGATCGTGCGCTCGGTGGCGCTGCCGCGCGCGTAGACGAGGACGAAGTGGGCGGTCTCGTGGCGACCCCCGAGGCCCTCGGCCACGTCGGCGCCCGTCGGGAAGAAGCGGCGGCGCGCCATCGGCCAGGTCGCGACGAGCGCGGCCAGCGCCAGCGCCGCGCCGGCGAGCAGGGCGCGACGACGAGGCGCTCGTGCGCGGACTCCGAGCGCCAGCACGACGAGCGCGACGGTCCACGCGAGGTTCCAGCCGCGGTAGGCGAGGAGCGTCGCCGTCACGCGGACGTCCTCGTCGTACAGGGCCCCGGAGTAGAACCCGAAGAAGGGATCGTAGGCGAAGATCACCGGCCGGTCGTACACGCGCAGGAGCGAGACGCCGATCCCGGCGAAGGGCAGCAAGAAGAGGAGCGCGAGGGCGCCGCGGTGGCCGCGCGCGAGGACCGCCGCCGCCACCCCGAGCGCGGCGGAGATCACCGCCGTCACGCCGGGCAGCAGGCCATAGAACGCGAGCCCACCCGGGTAGTCGCAGTTCTTGACGCGCAGGGCGTTGGCGCTCGAGATCGCGAGCGGCAGGACGAGGAGGCCGAGCGCCTGTGCCGCGCCGAACGCGACGCCGCGCGGCCCCGGCACCTCCTGCCCTGCACGCCAGCCGAGGTGCATCGCCGCCGGCGTGACCGCGAGCGCGAGCGCCAGCGAGAGCTCGTACCCGAGCAGGTCGAAGAGCGGCACGAACGAGAGGGCCCCCGCCAGCACCGCGAGCAGGGCCGCCCAGACCAGGAAGGGGCGGTTGATCTGCGTCAAGCGTGTCATGTTCGAGGGGGGGTGACGGGGCCGTCGATCCGGTTGCGAGCCAGGGGCCGACCCCGTAGCATCGAGGCGGAAGGGTAACGTGAAGAACCTCAAATACCTCGTCCCGAACGCGATGACGTCGCTGAGCTTGCTGTTCGCGATGCTCTCGGTGATGTACTCGCTCAAGGGCGAGACGACCCTCGCGGCCTGGTTCGGGCTCTACTGCGTGCTCACGGACAAGCTCGACGGCTTCGCGGCGCGGGCGCTGCGCGCGACGAGCCCGTTCGGCGTGCAGCTCGACTCGTTCGCGGACTTCGCCTCCTTCGGCATCGCGCCCGCGGTGCTCGTGAACGCCTACCTCACCACACACCCGGCCTATGGCCTCGCCGAGGGGACGGGGCTGCTCTGCCTGCGGGCGGCGAGCGGCGTCTACGTGATCGCCGTGGCGGCGCGCCTCGCCTGGTTCAACGTCGTCACCACGCCCGACAGCCGGATCTTCTTCGGCGTGCCGACGACGGTGGTGGGCGGCACGCTCATGTCGCTCTTCGTGGCGCTCCTCAAGTACGGCGATCCGGCGGTCACCGACGTCGGCCCGTTCACGGATCCGCGGATGTTCGGCGGGCTCACGGTCTCGCTCGTGCCGATGAAGCTGTTCCCGCTCTACCTGCTCTTCGGCGCGTACCTCATGCACTCGCCCCTCAAGGTCCCGAAGCTGGGCCTGACCAAGAACACGTTCATCAACGTGGCGATCGTCGCCAACATCCTCGGCGTGTACGTCTTCGGCGCCGTGCGCTGGCTGCCCGAGTACCTCGCGTTCGTCGGCTCGGCGTACGTGACGATGTCGTTCATCTTCGGCTTCGTGAGCGACGCGGCGCGCAACGCCGTCCGGCCGAGCCTGCTCGCCGGCATCGGCAACGAGCCGGCTCCGCACGAGGACGACCTCTGAGGCTTCGGGCTTCCGGCTTCGGGCTTCAGGCTTCGGCCTGATCCGGATCCGGCCGCCCGCGTTGCGCCGGAGCCAGCCGAATGCACATCCTGGGGTTCCCGACCGAGGGATCGAGGCTCGCCCAGTACCTCGCGTGGGCGGCAGGCGCCGGCCTCGAGGGCGAGCTCGAGGTGTCCGTGGAGGACTGGCTCTTCGACAACCCGGTATCGCGCCGGACCGAGGAGGCCATCCGCGTCACCGTCGATCCCGACGCGGGCCTGGCCGAGCTCCTCCGCGCCGAGGCCGAGCTGGTCGCCTGCGGAGGGGCCCGGGCGGCGGGCGAGCTCGAGGTCAGCCTGCGCGGCTACCTGCTCGATCTGGCGGAGTCGGGCCTCGCGGACGAAGGTGGCGTGCCGGAGGTCGTGGTGCTCGCGCAGCCCGCGTCGGGGCGCTCGGCGCCGGTGGGCGAGCCGCCGTGGAAGGAGCGCGCCGCGGTGGAGTCCTGGGCGAGCCGGCACGCCGTGACCGATGGCCTCGCCCTCTCGCTCGTCGACATCGCGCACATGCTCCCCTACGGCGAGATCCCGAGGGCCATGGCCGAGGTGACGGTGCTCGACGTCGTGACCGACGGCGAGCGGGCGCGGTCGGCGCTCAACGTCCGGGCGCTCGGGACCCTGCGGGACCGGCTGCGAGGGGACCTCGTGCGGCTCGCGCGGATGCGTGGAGAGTGGAGCGCCCAGGAGACACGCCTGCTCACGGGGCTCGGCGCGCCGGAGGACGCCACGCTCGCGCAGCTACACGCGCGGCTCGTGGCGCTGCACGCGCAGCTCAGGCGCGGGCTCGGTGCGCTGCCGCCGCTCGAGACGGCCTCGGTCGAGCTGCGCGAGCACCCGCTCCGGCTCGTCGTGCAGTCGCACGGCTCCGCGATCCCGGGCTTCCTCCCCCCCCTGCGGGGGTGCGCCTCGCTCGACGTCTCCGCCGCGCACGGGCTGCCAGAGTGCGACTGCCCGGGAGACGGCGCCGGCCGCTGCGTCCACGCGCTCGCGCTGGTGCACGCCTGCCTGTCCTGGCTCGGGCGCCCCGGCCGCGCACGCGATCGGCTGCTCGAGGTGCTGAGCGTGCCGGCCTGGCAGCGCTTGCTCGGCAAGCTCGATCGGCTCTCTGTCGTCGACGAGGTCGTCCGGCCCGCAGGGCGGGTCGTGTGGCGGCTGCACGAGGATCGCCCCGGGGAGTTCTTCGCCGTTCCGTACCACCAGAAGGCGCGTCGCGGCGGCTTCACCTCGGGCTCGCGCATCGACGCGGGCGGGATCGTGTCCGAGCGCGTCGCGGGCGCGGACGACGCGGACCTCCGTGTGGCGTCCCAGATCGCGCTCGGCCGCGAGGACCACCGCGCGGGGCCGCGCGTGCTCGCCGCGCTCGTCGGTCACCCGCGCGTGCTGCTCGACGGCGTCCGCCCGCTCGAGGTGCGTCGCGCGCGCGTGGGCCTTCGCATCGAGGAGATGTCCGGCGAGGCGCTCCGGCTGGTGGCGACGCTGGACGGGCTGCCGGTCGAGCTCGAGGCCCTCGCGCCGGGGCGCCACGCGGTGCTCGACGCCGAGCACGGCCGGCTGCTCGTGCTGGTGCGCGATCCGGCGCTCGACGCGCTGGTCTCGGCGCTCGCCGAGACGCAGGCCGTGCCCCCCGAGGCCGTCGCGTCGCTCCTCGAGGCGCTGCCGGGGCTCCTCGGGCGGCTGCCCGTCGAGCTGCCCGCCTCCCTCGAGGGCGAGCGCGTGGACGCGGACTCGGACCCGATGCTGCGCCTGCGCCTGCTCGATCCGATGGGCGTGGGCGGCTGGGTCGTCGTGCGCCCGGTCGGCGCGAGCGCGCAGGTGCCCGGGGTGGGCGACGAGACCGTGCACGGCGTGCGGCAGGGCCGGCGCGTGACGGCGAGCCGCGCGCTCGACGAGGAGCTGCAGCGCGCGCACGCGCTGGTGGGCGAGCTCGGACTCTCGGTGGACGAGGGCTTCTCGTTCCGACTCGACGACGAGGCGGCGCTCGAGCTCTGCGAGTCCCTCCGCGAGCGCGAGCAGTCGGGGCGGGGGCCGCGCGTGGAGTGGGACGGGGAGCGACCGACCGTGCTGCGCAAGCTGCGCGCCTCCGACGTGCGCCTCTCGGTGCGCAAGAAGCGCGACTGGTTCGGCCTCGAGGGCGAGCTCGAGATCGACGGCGCGCGCGTGGAGCTCGCGGTGCTCCTCGACGCGCTGCGGAGCGGCCGGCGCTTCGTCGCGGTCGAGGGCAAGAAGTTCGTCGCCCTCGAGGACACGCTGCGCGAGCGCCTCGGCGCGGTGGCCGACGTCGTGCACCAGGGCCGCGGCGGGATCGAGCTCTGGCCCGAGGCAGCAGAGGCGCTCGAGGCGCTCGCCGAGTCGGGCGTGGAGATCGACGCCGAGGCGCGCTGGCAGGCGCTCCGCGGGCGCATGTCCGCCGCGCGCACGCTCGTGCCGGAGGTCCCGGCCGGGCTCGCCGCCACGCTGCGGCCGTACCAGCAGGAGGGCTTCGCCTGGCTCATGCGGCTCGCGAGCTGGGGCGTCGGGGCGTGCCTGTGCGACGACATGGGGCTCGGCAAGACCGTGCAGGCGCTGGCGGTGCTGCTCGTGCGGGCCGCCGATGGCCCCGCGCTCGTGGTCGCGCCGACCAGCGTGTGCGGCAACTGGCGCGACGAGGCCACGCGGTTCGCGCCGTCCCTGCGCCTGCGGCTCCACCGCGGCGAGTCGCGCGTCTCGCTCGAGGGGATCGGCCCCGGTGACGTGGTCGTCACGAGCTACGGCATCGTCGTGCGCGACGCCGAGGCCCTCTCTTCGGTGCACTTCTCCACGCTCGTCCTCGACGAGGCGCAGGCGATCAAGAACCCCGGGACGCAACGCGCCCGCGCCGTCCGCGACCTCGACGCCGAGCTGCGCATCGCGCTCTCGGGCACGCCGGTCGAGAACCACCTCGGGGAGCTCTGGAGCCTCTTCCGCGCGGTCGTGCCGGGCCTGCTCGGCAGCCTCGAGCAGTTCCGCGATCGGTTCGCGCGGCCCATCGAGCGCGATCGCGACCCCGCGCGCAAGGCGGCGCTCGCGCGCACGATCCGCCCGTTCCTGCTCCGTCGCACCAAGGCCGAGGTCGCGCCCGAGCTCCCGCCGCGCACCGAGATCCGCCTCGACGTGGAGCTCTCGGTCGCCGAGCGCCGCCTCTACGAGGAGGCGCGCCTCGCGATCCTGGCGCGCGTCGGCGGCAAGGCCCCGAAGGGCGACAAGGGCCGCTTCGAGGCGCTCGCCGGGCTGACGCGCCTGCGCCGCCTCGCGTGCCACCCGCGCCTTTACGACGAGTCCTCCGACGTGCCGTCGTCGAAGCTCGCCGAGGTGCTGCGCCTGTGCACGGACCTCCGGGGCGGCGGGCACCGCGCGCTCGTCTTCTCGCAGTTCACGAGCCACCTCGCGCTCGTGCGCCCCGCGCTCGAGGCCGCCGGCTTCCGCTGCCTCTACCTCGACGGCGCGACGCCGCCCCTCGAGCGTGAGCGCCTCGTCGCCCGCTTCCAGGCCGGGAAGGGCGAGCTCTTCCTCATCTCGCTCAAGGCCGGTGGCACCGGCCTGAACCTCACGGCCGCCGACTACGTGGTGCACATCGACCCCTGGTGGAACCCCGCGGTCGAGGACCAGGCCACGGATCGCGCCCATCGCATCGGCCAGGACAAGCCGGTGACCGTCTACCGGCTCGTGGCGCGCGGCACCGTCGAGGAGGCAATCCTGTCCCTGCACGCCGAGAAGCGCGAGCTCGCGACGGCGCTGCTCGAGGGTGGCGACGTGGCGGGGCGGATGTCGACCGAGGAGCTGCTCGCGCTCATCCGCGGCTGAGGAGCGACGCGAGCTCGGCCAGGTGGCCCTCCCAGCCTCGCAGGCGCGCCACGCCGTGGGCGCCCGCCTCGAGGCATCCGCGCGCACGCTCGGGCGTGATCCCTCCGAGCGCGAACGTCGGCAGGTCCGTGGCCTGGCAGATCGCGCGGAGGCCCGCGACGCCGAGGGGCGGGCCCTTGCCGGGGACGTCGAACACGGGCGCCGCGACGAGGTAGTCGGCTCCCGCGGCCGCGGCTTCGCGTGCGCCCACGGGATCGTGGATCGACCGGCCGACGATGGCCGCCTCGCCGAGGATTGCCCGCGCGGCGGCCACCGGCAGCCCGTGCTCCGGCAGCTGCACGCCGTCCGCGCCGGCCGCGAGCGCGACATCGACGCGATCGCTGACCACGAGCTGCACGCCGAGCTCGGCGGTGAGCGCGCGCAAGGCCTCGGCCTCGGCGAGGAGGGCGCGGCCCTCGACGTGCCGGCCGCGGAGCTGCACGAGCGCGGCACCGGCCGGCAGGAGCGCGAGCGCGCCGCGCAGCCGCCCGAGGAGCGCGTCGTGGCCTGGCTCCGCGATCAGCATCAGGCGCGGCAGCCGGCCCGCGCCCCGCGTCACTCGATGAGCCCGGCGGTCGGCGAAGAGGCGTTCGCGTACGCCTGCATCTTCATGCGCCCCGCGAGGAACGCCTTGCGCCCGGCGATCACGCCGTCGCGCATCGCCTCGGCCATGAGCAGCGGATCGCGCGCCTGCGCGATGGCGGTGTTGACGAGCACCCCGTCCACGCCGAGCTCCATCGCGATCGCGACGTCGCTCGCGGTGCCGACGCCAGCGTCGACGATGACGGGGACCTTGATGAGCTCGCGGATGAGCCGGATGTTGTGCGGGTTCCTGATGCCGAGCCCGGAGCCGATCGGCGCGGCGAGCGGCATCACGGCTGCGCAGCCCGCGTCCTCGAGCTTGCGGCACATGATCGGATCGTCGGTCACGTAGGGCATCACGACGAAGCCCTCCTTGACCAGGATCCTCGCGGCCTCGAGCGTGCCCTCGTTGTCCGGCAGGAGCGTCTTCGGGTCGGCGATGACCTCGAGCTTGACCAGGCCCGCGATGCCGAGCTCTCGCGCGAGGCGCAGGGTACGCACGGCCTCCTCCACGCTGTAGCAGCCCGCCGTGTTCGGCATGAGCGTGTACTTCTCGCGATCGATCGCGTCGAGGAGGTTCGGCCCCTTGCCCGACAGGTCCACGCGGCGCAGCGCCACCGTCACGATCTCCGCGCCGCTCCTGGCGAGGGCCTCGCGTGTCTGGTCGAGGTCCCTGTACTTGCCCGTCCCGACGAGGAGGCGCGACGTGTACGACTTGCCGGCGATGACGAGGTGGTCCTGCATGGCGCGGCATTCTAGCGCCAGACTCTTCTGAAACGTGGACGTGGACGTGATCGTGGACGTGGACGATCTGTGAAGTGCCTGATTCGTCGTGAATCCGTCCACGTCCACGTCTACGTCCACGATCCGGACTCTCGCGGCAGGCCATGCGTCGGCGGCGCCGAGGGTGCTTCGTGGCACGTGCGGGGCAGGGTGCCCCGGGCTCGACGAGTCGCGCGCGGCTGGCGAGGTCGGTCGAGCCCAGATCGGTCGGCTAGCCCCCACCCACGAAGCCGACGACCTCGACACGGTCCCCGGGCAGCAGTGTCGTGTCGGCATAGGTCGCACGTGGGACCACGTCCTGGTTGCGCTCGACTGCCACCGGCTTTCCTGAAAGACCAAGGATGTCAATGAGCTGAGCCACCGTCGTGCCGTCGGGCAGGTCCCGGGCCGCGCCGTTCAACGTGATCTGCATCGCACTCAGTATGACATCGAAGTCGTGGTGATGCGGGCCACGGCAGGACGGGCACGCCCGTGTGGAATCCCCGACACCATGAAAAGACGGGGAGTTGAGCGGCAAAGAGGCTGTGGCACCGACCTTGCTTTTGTTCCCTTTCGAGAGACGAGGGGCACCGCCGAGGCTCGGGCGGGCCGACGACGGAGGAAGGACGATGATGCACGCCACCGCGACCGCTACGCAGCAGAGTTCCCCGCAGGGTTCGCCGCTCGGCGCAGCCGAGGCGACCCGCTACCGCGCAGTCCTGGAGCGAGTGTTCATCTTCCAGGACCTGTCGCCGCCCCAGATCGATGCGCTGCTCGAGCGCACGCTGGTGCTGCGGCGCCGCTCCGGCGCGCTGCTCGCAGCGCGTGACGAGGTGGCCGGCGCGTTCTACGTGCTCGCCGAGGGTCGCGCCAAGGTGACGGTCTCCGGGACGAACGGCCGGGAGGTCACGCTCAACGTGGTCCGCCCCGGCGAGTTCTTCGGCGAGGTCTCGATCATCGATGGTGGGCCGAGGACCGCCGACGTGATCGCGCTCGACAGCGTGGTCGTGCTGTCCATCGAGCGAGAGGCCTTCCTGAACGCCGTGCGGCAGAAGCCGCAGATCGCGATCCGCATGCTGCAGACCATGGCCAAGCGGCTGCGGCGCGCGGACGAATCGATCGCGGGGCTCGCGCTCATGGACGTCGAGGAGCGCCTGCGCCGCACGCTGATTGGCCTGGCCTCCGACGACGGCGAGCACATCGCCGAGGGCCTGGTGGTGCGCCGCCGGCCGACGCAGCAGGAGCTGGCCAACATGATCGGCTCCTGTCGGGAGACCGTTTCGCGCACGCTGGCCGACCTCGGCCGGAAGGGACTCGTCGTCGCCCGTGGCCGGGGGCTGCTCCTCGCCCGTGGCTTCGTCAACGGCGAGATGCCCAAGAACATGCCGCTCAAGGCGGTCTAGCACCTCGTCACCCGGATCGTACGAAGCGTGGGGGCTGGTCCTTTCGGGGACCGGCCCCTTCGTGCGTCTGTGGCCCGGAGGCAACAGCCGGTGTGTGGTTCGACCAACCTGACATCCGTGCCAGGGGTCACAGGGACCCGAATCACATCGGGTCCCGGGGGAACGCCGCCCCGCCGCCCCGCACCTTTGGATTAAGCTCCGCCCCGGTGAGTTCGATCCGCCCGACCGAGGCGCGCGTGGACCTGGGCGCGATCGCGCGCAACCTGGGTCGCGTGCGCGCGGTCGTCGGGCCGGACTGCGGCGTGTACGCCGTCATCAAGGCGGACGGCTACGGTCACGGGGCCGTCCAGGTGGCGCGCACCCTGGAGGCGGCGGGTGCGCGGGCGTTCGCGGTGTCGCTCGTCGAGGAGGGGCTCGAGCTGCGGCGAAGCGGCATCCTCGCGGGGGTGCTCGTGCTGGGCGCCGTCTACGGCGAGGCGCACGCCGAGGCGTTGCGACACGACCTCACCCCGGTCGTCAATGACCTGGAGACCGTCGAGCGGTTCGCCGTGGCGGCCCGGCGCATCCGGCACGACGTCGTGCGCATCCACGTCAAGGTCGACACCGGCATGAGCCGCCTCGGCGTGCCGGTGGCGGAGCTCGAGGCGTTCCTCGACGGCGTGGCGAGCTTCCCCGAGGTCGAGATCGTGGGTCTCGCGACCCACCTCGCGTCGGCCGACGGGACCGACGCGGAGCCCACGCTCGAGCAGCTCCGCCGCTTCGAGGGGGTACGCACCGCGGTCGCGCGGCGGGGGATCTCCGTGCGCCGCCTGCACGTGGCCAACAGCGCGGGCCTGATGCGCTTTGCGGAGAGCCGCTACGACGCCGTGCGTCCGGGGCTCGCGCTCTACGGTCACGCACCGGTGCCGGAGGTGGCGGTGCCCGGGATCGAGCCCGCGCTCGAGTGGACGACGCGCCTCGTGGCGCTCCACGAGGTCGCGGCCGGCACGGGGGTCTCGTACGGCGGCACGTTCCGCGCGCGCCGCCGCTCGCGCATCGCGACGCTGCCGCTCGGGTACGCCGACGGGTATCCGCGCGCGACGTCGAACCGCGCCGAGGTCCTCGTGGCCGGGCGGCGCGCCCCCGTGGTGGGCAGCGTCTGCATGGACATGTTCATGGTGGACGTGACCGACGTCCCGGAGGCGGCCGTGGGCGCGGAGGTCGTGCTCATCGGGCGGCGGCAGGGGCCGCGCGGCCCGGCAGAGATCACGGCCTCCGATCTCGCGCGCCACGCCGGCACGTTGCACTATGAGATCTTGACCGGGATCTCCAAGCGGGTGCCGCGGGTGTACGTCGGTGAGTGACCAGCGTCCGAACGTGGTGGTGCGCGTCGCCGACGCGATCTGGGCGGGGCCGCTCGGGTTCCTCTCGCAGCTCGGCGAGCACGCGAAGCTGCTCTGGCAGGTCGTCACGTGGGGCATCCGGCCGCCCGCGCGACCGCGGTTGCTCGTCGAGCAGATGGACTTCGTGGGCGTGGGCTCGCTCGGCATCGTGGGCCTCGTCGGCCTGTTCTCGGGCATGGTGCTCGCGCTGCAGGGCGTGATCGCGCTGCGGCAGTTCCAGGCCGAGCGCATGGTCGGCGGCGTCGTGGGCCTGACGCTCACGCGCGAGCTCGCGCCGGTCATGACGTGCCTCATGCTGACGGCGCGCGCGGGCAGCGGCATGGCCACCGAGCTCGGCTCGATGCGCATCACCGAGCAGATCGACGCGCTCACCACGTTCGCGGTGAACCCGGTCCAGTACCTGCTCTATCCGCGCGTGCTCGCGACGACGATCGTCGCGCCGCTCATGACAGCGCTCTTCGCCGCGATCGGGTGCTGGGGCGGCTACCTCGTGGCCGTGTACATCATGAACGTCGACGGGGCCCTCTACACCGACAACCTCGTCCTGCTCGTCGATCCCAAGGACATCACCCTCGGCCTCCTCAAGGCGGCCGCGTTCGGCGCGATGCTGTCCCTCATCGCGTGCTTCCAGGGCTTCTACGCCGAGGGCGGCGCCAAGGGCGTGGGCCTCGCGACCACGCGCGCGGTCGTGTACGCGGCGGTGATGGTCCTCGTGTTCGACTATTTCTTGACCGAGATCCTCATGCCCATCCTCGGGATCTCCTGACCGCACGTCATGGCCGTCACCCCGAGCCCCGCGACCGCGTCCAAGACGGACCCAGGCTTCGACCCCATCAAGCAGGATGGGGTCTCGCCGAAGGATCCGCGCACCGGCCGGCCGGCGGGCATCTTCGACGACGACGACCCGAGCAAGCAGAGCGAGCGGTGGCAGATCCGGGTGCGCGGCTTGCACAAGACGTTCAACAAGAAGCACTACGTCATCCGCGACCTCAACCTCGACATCGAGCGCGGCAAGACGAACATCGTCATCGGCGGCTCCGGGCAGGGCAAGAGCGTGCTCATGAAGCACCTCATGGGCCTCATCAAGCCGGACAAGGGGCACATCTACGTCGACGGCGTGGACTGCATCCCGATGAACGACGTGCAGCTCAACGAGCTGCGGAAGAAGTTCGGCATGGTGTTCCAGTACGCCGCGCTCTTCGACTCGATGACCATCGAGGAGAACATCATCTTCCCGCTCGTCGAGCACACGAAGATGAAGCGCGACGAGATGCTCGACATCATGAAGAAGCTGGTCGAGAAGCTGGAGATCCAGCACCTCGTCCAGAAGTTCCCCGCGGAGCTCTCGGGCGGCCAGAGAAAGCGCGTGGGCCTCGCGAGAGCGCTCGTCCTGAAACCGCAGATCTTGCTATACGATGAGCCCACGACCGGGCTCGATCCCATCCAGACGAAGAACGTCGACGACATGATCAAGCACACCGCCGAGGAGTTCCACGTCACGTCGGTCGTGATCTCTCACGACATGGCGTCGACGTTCCGCATCGGCGACCGCATCAGCATGCTGTGGGCGGGCCAGATCATGGAGTGCGGCACGCCGGCGGAGTTCATCAAGTCCAGGTTCGAGTTCGTGCGCGAGTTCGTCGAGACGAGCGGCGCCGTGGACTTCGAGCCCCTCGGGCCGGGCGAGAAGGCCCTTCCGTGGCCACCCAAGTGATCCGCGAAGTGAGCCGCGACGGCGGGGAGCCGCGGACGTGAAGGGGGGAGCGGCCGCCAGGGTCGGCCTCCTGGTGTTCCTGTGCCTCGCGGGCCTGTACCTCGGCATGAAGCAGGTCAACGAGCGCAAGGCCGGGGGCGGCGGCTACAAGGTCTGGGGCCTGTTCAAGAACGCGGTGGGCCTCGTGGACAAGTCGCGCGTGCAGGTCGCCGGCATCGTGGTCGGCAACATCGACAAGCGCGAGCTCGACGAGAAGCACCCGGGCCTCGCGCGCATCACGATCGAGATCCAGAAGGGCACCAAGCTCTACAAGGACGCGGCGCTGATCAAGAAGAGCGCGTCGCTCCTCGGCGAGTTCTACATCGAGATCGATCCCGGAACGCCGGGCGGCAAGGAGCTCGAGGACGGCGACCAGGTGCGCGACGTGCGCGAGCCGGTCGGGTTCGAGGAGATCACGCGCAGCATCAACGAGACGGTGCCGATCCTTCAAGGCATCCTGCAGGACGTGCGCAAGATGACGACGCCCGACGGCGGCGTCGTGCCGGGGCTGCTCGGCGACCTGCGCACGGAGGTGAACCAGATCAGCGGCAAGCTCAAGGGCGTGCTCGACGACGCGCGCGGCATCGCGGGCGACGTCAAGGACGTGACGGGCCGCAGCCGCGAGGACATCGTCGTCGCGATCAAGAACGTCAAGGACATCAC
Source organism: uncultured Myxococcales bacterium (assembly GCA_964593795.1). Classification (GTDB taxonomy): domain Bacteria; phylum Myxococcota_A; class Polyangia; order JAHFDS01; family JAHFDS01; genus JAHFDS01. The sequence goes on from CAZQJC010000356.1 coordinate 14,748, forward strand.
CGACAACATCAGCCGGCTGACGTCGAACGGCGGCACGGTCGACAAGACCGCGCAGGGCATCCAGGAAGAGGTCGACAAGCTCAAGAAGGCGACCGACAAGCTCGATCACGCGCTCGGGCAGGTGGACGAGATCGTCACGGGCGTGAACAAGGGCGAGGGCACGGCGGGCAAGATCCTCAAGGACCCCGCCATCGCCGAGAACGTGGAGTCGATCACCACGGACCTCTCGCAGTTCATCGGCGGGCTCACGCGCCTGCAGACCATCGTGGGCCTGCGCAGCGAGTACAACTACCTCGCGAACACGCTCAAGACGTACCTGTCGATCCAGCTCCAGCCGAAGCCGGACAAGTACTACCTCATCGAGCTCATCGACGACCCGCGCGGCTTCCGCCGCGAGACCATCACGCTCACGCAGTCGTCGAACCCGCTCGTGCCGCAGACGGTCAGCGAGAAGAAGACCGAGATCTCCGACAAGTTCCGCTTCACGTTCCAGTTCGCCAAGCGCGTCGATTTCCTCACGCTGCGCTTCGGCGTCAAGGAGTCGACGGGCGGTGTCGGCTCGGACTTCCACTTCCGCCGCGACAAGGGCGAGGTCTCGGTGGACCTGTTCGACTTCCGCGCGAACGTCTACCCGCGGCTCAAGGTCCTCATCGCGTACAACTTCTTCAAGTACCTCTACGTGGTCGGCGGCGCGGACGACGTCCTCAACACGCGCGCGACCGCGGGCGGCGGCGGCGGCCGCGACTACTTCCTCGGCGCGATGCTGCGCTTCAACGACGAGGACCTGCGCAACGTGCTCTTCGTGGGCGGCGGGGCCCTGACGAGCGCGACCAAGCAGTAGCCATGCGGGCGGGTGGTCTGTGAGGTGGGTCGCCTGGCTCAAGGTGGGCTCGCTCCTCGCGATGCTCGCGGGCTCGGCCGCGGCGCTCGGGCTCTGGTGGTGGGGGCGCGGCGCCGGCGAGTGGCGGGTCCGCGGGCGGTTCCGCAACACCGTCGGCATCGTGCAGGGCTCGGCGGTCAAGATGGCGGGCATCGTCATCGGCGTCGTCGAGGACCGGCGCGTGGACATCGTGGACCGGCCCGACGGGGGCGTCGACGACGACAACGACGTCGAGGCCGGCGTCACGAGCCACACCAAGATGGCGACGTCGCTCGTCACGCTGCGGCTCAAGCGGGACGCGGTGCTCTACGAGGACGCGACGCTGCTCAAGACCACGGCGTCGCTCCTCGGCGAGTACTTCATCGACGTGCGGCCGGGGACGCCGTTCGACCGCAAGACGGGCAAGCAGCACCGGCAGCTCCGCGACGGGGACGTCGTCGCCGACGTGCGCGAGCCGACCGCGCTCGACGACCTCATGAACCAGACGGCGCGGGCGCTGCCGGAGCTCAAGCGGATCCTCCTCGACGTCAACCGGATGACGCGGGCGGACCCGCTGCTCCGGCGCTTCGACGAGGAGCCGGGGCGGCAGAGCGTGATCGAGATGCTGCGCGACCTGCGGCAGAACATCAACCGCGCCGGGCCCAACATCGAGAAGATGTTCGACACGGCGCGCGAGAAGATCGGCGAGGTCGACCGGGCGATCGTCGAGAACCGCGACGAGGTGATGCACTCGATCGAGCGCCTCAAGGAGGTCACGCACGACATCAACGCGAAGCTCGCCCAGGGTGGGTCCTTCGACAAGGGCGCGGACGAGGTGCGCAAGGAGGTCCAGAAGATCCAGGAGGCGACGGACCGCGTCGACAAGGCGCTCGGCAAGTTCGACGACGAGGCGAGCAAGCTCGCGCGCGGCGAGGGGGACGCGGGCAAGCTGCTCAAGGACCCGGCGCTCGCGGAGAACGTCGAGGAGATCACGCGCGGGATCGACGAGAGCCTCAAGGGCTTCACGCGCATCAAGACGCTGGTCGGGTTGCGCAGCGAGTACAACTACTTCTCGGCGCGCCTCAAGAACTACCTGGCCATCGCGATCCAGCCGAAGCCCGACAAGTACTTCCTGTTCGAGCTGGTGTCGGACCCGCGCGGCTTCCGGCGCGAGACGATCTCGCTGTCGGACTCGAGCGACCCGCGGCGGCCGCACACGGTCAGCGAGAAGCAGGTGACGATCACGAACGACTTCCGGCTGTCGTTCCAGTGGGCAAAGCGCATCGACCGCGTGACGCTTCGCTTCGGCATCAAGGAGTCCACGGGCGGCATGGGCGCGGACTTCCACTTCCTGCGCGACCGGCTCGAGATCATGACCGACGTCTTCGACTTCCGGGGCAACGTCCTGCCGCGCCTCAAGGTCCTCGCGGCGATGCAGTTCTTCAAGTACCTGTACTTCGTGGGCGGCATCGACGACGCGCTCAACCCGCGCAACATCACGGACGCGGGCTCGAGCGGGCGCGACTACTTCCTCGGGGCGATGCTGCGCTTCGACGACGAGGACCTGCGCGGGCTGCTGCTCCTCGGCGGGGGCGCCCTCTCGGGCGTGTCGGACTCGCAGTCGAGCCAGCGCAAGTAACCCCGCACGGCGGTTCATTTCGCCGGGTGGGCGCTGTAAAATGAAGGTCCGTGCGCGCCTGTCGGGTCTGCCAGATCTCGAGCCCGGACACCACGTCCTTCTGTCCGGCGTGTGGGGCAGCGCTGCCGGCGTGGAACGATGACGCGGGAGCTCGCATGGTCGATCGCGTGATCGGCGGGAACTTCCGCCTCGTCGAGTGCATCGGTGAAGGGGCGATGGGGCGCGTGTACCGCGCCGAGCAGCTCTCGCTCGGCCGCACGGTGGCGGTCAAGCTCCTGCACCCGCGGCTGCAGGACGACGAGGCCTTCCGCGATCGATTCCAGCACGAGGCGCGGGCCGCGAGCTGCCTCAACCACGCGAACAGCGTCGCGGTCATCGACTTCGGCTACGCGGACGGGAACGAGCCGTACATCGTCATGGAGTTCCTGCGCGGGCGCTCGCTCACCGACGTGGTGGGCGCGGACTTCCCGCTGCGGCCCTCGCGGGTCGCGGTCCTGTGCAGCCAGATCGCGAGCGCGCTCGAGGAAGCGCACACGCTCGGCATCGTCCACTGCGACCTCAAGCCCGACAACATCCTCGTCGAGTCCCTGCGGGACGGCCGCGAGCACGTCAAGGTGCTCGACTTCGGGCTCGCGCGCCTGCTCGCGACGCAGCTCGAGGCGCACGCGCGCCGGGCGAGCGGCAGCTTCGCGGCGGTGTCGGGTCCGGCCGACGCGAGCCTGTCGGCGGCGCTGCGGGCGCAGGACAGCGAGGAGTCCGAGGTGATGGGGACGCCGCGGTACCTGGCGCCGGAGCGCCTGCGCGGCAAACCCCCGGCGCCGCCGCAGGACGTCTACGCGCTCGGCGTCATCCTCTACGAGATGCTGTGCGGCGCTCCGCCGTTCGGCGGCAGCGTGTCCCAGGTGGTGGCGGCGCACCTCAACGAGGAAGCGGTGTCGCCGGCCGCGCGGCAGCCGGACCTGCGCATCCCGAGCGCGCTCGACGAGCTGTGCCTGACGTGCCTGGTCAAGGATCCGACGCGCCGGCCGTCGGCCACGCAGGTCAAGCTGGAGCTCGACCGGTTCATCGTCTCGCGCACGCCCGGCGATCGCCTGATCCCGTGCCCCGAGTGCGGCGCGCCGAACCGCGCCGACGCGAGGTTCTGCTCCGAGTGCGGCGCGGAGAACGCGCTCCTGCGCGCGCGCGGGGCGGATGCGCGGGCCGCCGGCACGCCCATCCCGGCGCCGAAGGCGCCCGCGTTCGACGAGCGCGAGGTCATCGAGCTCGAGGAGCGGCCGTTCGAGGAGGAGGTCCACACCGGCGTCGCCGCGATCCCGAGCGCGTTCGAGGCGGTCGGTGCGGCGGGGGCGCTGCTCCCGTTGCCGCTCGTGGGGCGCGATCAGGAGCTCGACGCGCTCGAGGGGCTCTGCTCGCTCGGCATCGAGGAGGCGCGCTTCGTGCTGGTCAGCGGCGAGGCCGGCGTCGGCAAGTCGCGGCTGTGCGAGGCGTTCTCGGAGCGCATGCTGGGCAACGGCTACCGCACCGTGCGGGGATCGGCGGACGCGGAGCCGGTCCCGGGGACGCTCGCGCCGATCGCGCAGCTCGCCGCGGGGCTCCTCGGCCGTGCGCCGAGGAGCGCGGAGGAAGCGCGGGCCTTGCTGGCGGAGCAGGGCCTCGACGATCGTGCGTGGACGGGCCTGCGCGAGCTGTTCGACCTCGGCGGGGTCCCGCCGGACCTCGAGCGGGCGGTGCGCCTGCGCGAGCTGCGCTCGGCCATGCGGGTGCTCGTGCAGGGGCGCGCGGGGGGACCGCCGGTGCTGCTCCTGTGCGAGGACGTGGATCGCTGGGACAAGCTGTCCCTGTCGCTGCTGACGGACGTGGCGGCGTCGCCGCGGGTCGCAAGGCCGCTTGCGTGCGTCATCACGTCGCGCACGCGGGACCTCGGCGGTTTCCCGCAGCGGACGCCTCGACTGCCGGTGCCGCTGCTGGCGCCGCAGGTGACGCGGGCCCTCGCGATCGCCGAGGCGGCCCGCCGCGGGCTCAAGGAGCAGGACGTGCTCGCGGCGCTCGGGCCGGCGGCGCAGGGGCTGCCCTTGCACATCGAGCAGCTCGGGTGGCTGCTTGTCGAGGGGATGGTCGCGAGCGAGCTGCAGGGCGCGACGCTGCCGGACCTCGTGACGAACCGGCTGCGGGACGTGCCGCCGGCAGCCAGGCGCGTGCTGCAGCTCGTGGCCATCGCGGGCGGCGAGTTGACGCAGGACGCCCTGCACGCCTGCCTCGACGCCGACTCGATCCGCGGCGGCGTCGCGTATCTGGTGGACCACGGCTGGCTCGACGACGAGCAGGTGGTCCCGGGCGGGCCTCCGCGGGCCATCGTGCGCACCACGCACCGGCTCCTCCAGGAGGTGACGTACTCGACCGTGCCGCGTGGCTCCCTCGAGGAAGCGCACGGCAAGCTAACCGACGCGCTCCTCGGGCAGAAGGCGCGCGCCGACGTGGTGGCGCACCACCGCGACCTGTCGGGTGCCGCGCGCGCGGCGGTGGAGGGACTGCTGGCCGCGGGAGACGAGGCGGAGCGCAGGCTCGACGATCACGGCGCGACGATGTGGTTCCGGCGCGCGCACGACGCCGCTCGACGCGCGATGCTGCGGATGGAGGGCGAAGACGACGAGGCGCGCTTCGGCACCGCCTCGCTCAAGCTGGGGCAGGCGCTGCGGTTCACGGGCGAGCTCCAGGTCGCGCAGGCGGTGGTCGACGAGGCGACGAACGTGGAGGCGGACCTCGTCACGCGCATTGGCCTGCTGCGCGTCCTCGCCGCGATCGCGAGCGGGCGAGGGGCGAACGTCAAGGCGCGCGGCGAGCTCGAGAAGGGGCTCGAGCTCGTCTCGCGCGGGGCGCGGGCGGGTGGCCGTGGCGGCCGAGCGCGGCCGAGCGCGGCGCTGGTCTCGGAGCTGTTCACCGAGCTCGCCGCCACGTACGTGGCCGAGGCGCGGACGGAGGACGCGATCACGGCCCTCGAGCGCGGGCGCGATGCCGCGGCGCAGCTCGATGGCTCCGGCCGGGCGCCGTGGCGGCTCCTCGCGCGCCTCGGTGAGCTGTATGCCTACGTCGGTGATCGCGGAAGGGCGCTGACGTCCTTCGTGGACGCCCTCGACAGCGCGCGCGAGGCCGGCTCCGACGTCGGTCGGGCGCGCGTGGGCACGGTCATGGCCGCGTTCCTCCAGGCGACGGGCGACGAAAAGGGCGCGGGGGCGGCGCGAGAGGGGGCGTCGCTGGCGCTCGCCGCGATCGGCGACCGCGCCGCGCTCGAGGCGCTGCAGCGCCAGCCCTAGTCCGGACTACTCGCAGAGCAGGGGCTCGCGCTCGAGCGCGAAGCCCTCGACCGCGCGGCGCGCGGCGGCGCGCAGGCCGACGAACTGGCAGCCGATGCCCGGTGGCTCGGTCTGCGTCGGCGGCCTGATGAAGCTGACGCGCACCTCGCAGGGCAGGGACTCGGCCTCGTCGCCGAGCTGGAGCAAGAGGCGCAGCGGCGTACCGAGCGGCGGGAAGACGTCGGTGGCCACGAAGACGCCACGGACGCCGCCGACCGCGCCCGCGTAGAGGTTGTGCACGCCGTCGGTCGACACGCGCACGCTGAGCTCGACCGGCGGGTCGCCGCCGGCGCTGCGCAGGCGGTGCTGGGCGGCCTCGTCGAGCGGGCTCGTGGCCGCGAGACGCTCGACGAGCACGCGGTCGCCCGTGAGGAGGTTGCGCGCGGTCACCTCGAAGAGCCCGGAGGGGTCGACCCCGAACGAGACCTCGAGCTGGACCGTACCGGCGCGTCCGGCCGGCAGGTTCGTCGCGACGAAGCGGCCGAGCGCGTGGCCCTCGATGGTGAGCTCGCCATCGTCCTCGTAGGCGTCGAGCGCGAGCTCGGACTGGTCGTCGCGCGTGGTGGAGAAGATGCGGGTCGTGCGGGCCGGCAGCGGCAGGCCGCGGGCCAGGAGGGTCTGCGTGCGCCCCTGCCCGGAGGCGAGGCGCAGCGGGACGGTGAGCTGATCGAGGACCACGGGCTCGCCGAGCTGGCGGGTGCCGAACGCGGCCCAGCTCGCGGCGCCGAGCGCCGGCAGATCCTCGCGGCGCACGCGCACGAGCGACGCCGGGCGGAAGGTGCGCTCGAGCGCGGCCCACAGCGGCGGCGTGACGGCCGCGCCCCCGACGACGACCACGTGATCGAGCTCGCGCGGGGCGACGCGTGCCATGCGGAGCGCCTGCGCCGCAAGCTCCGCGAGGCGCTCGGCCACGTCGCGCCCGAGCTCCTGGAGCTCTGACGCCTGGATCGAACGCTCCAGGGCGAGGGGCTCGCCCTCCTTCCACGTGACATACGGCAGGCGGATCGTGGTGCTGTCCTCGCGATCGAGGGCGATGCGCGCGCGCTCGGCCGCGAGGCGCAGCCGCAGCCGCGCGATCGGGGCGTCGAGGGCCACGTCGTGCGCGCGCTCGACCTCGTGCTGGAGCAGTCGCGTCAGCCGGCGGTCGAGCTCGTCGCCGCCGAGGTCCGCGGCGGCGGCCTGCGCGCGCAGCTCGAGCAGGCCATCGGCCAGCTCCACGATGGCGACCTGGGCCCCGCTCGCCCCGACATCGACCAGCGCGTAGAGGCGCTCCTCGCGCGGTGAATCGACGAGCGCCAGGGCGGTGGCCGTCGTGTCGTTGATGAGGGCGCAGGCCGGGAACTGGGCGAGCCGGGCCGCCTCCAGCAGCGCACGTCGCTCGAGGTCGCCGAACCACACGGGAACCGTCATCACCGCGGATTCGACGTCCGTGCGGAGCGCGTCCTCTGCGCGCGTGCGCGTTCGTTGCAGCACCTTCGCCAGCAGGGCGGGCACGGCGTAGCGTCCGGCGTGCGCGGCGATGACCAGCTCGCCGTCGGCGCCTGGGTGCAGCACCGCAGGCACGCTGGCGGCGAGGGCCGTGACGGCGGCGCTCGTGGGGCGCGCGCCGAGGAACCTGCGCAGGCTCGGCAGGTAGCCGCTCGGGGACTCGAGCGCGTGGCGCTCCGCCTCGCGACCGAGGTGCACGCCGTGCTCGTGCAGGACCACGGAGGCGGGCTCCCCGAGGCTCCACGGATCGGGGGCGAGCACCTCGGGGTGGTTGCCCGTCCACGCGGCGACCCGCACGCCGCGCGCGCCGAGGTCGAGGCCGACGATGCGCCGGATCGCCACGTCAGCTCCCCAGGCGCCGCGGGTTGCGCGCGCCGTCTCGCCGGCGCTGGAGCAGGCGACGCACCTGCAGCGCGGCCTCGTCGAAGGCTTCGTCGAGGGCGAGGGCAGCCTCGAAGTGGTCCTGGGCGCTCGCCTCGCTGTGCGCGGCGAGCGCGAAGAACCCGAGGACCAGCTCGCGTCCGGCGCGGGCGCTGGCGTCGTCGGGATCGAGCTCGAGGGCGGCCTCGAAGAGGCGGCGGGCCTCGTCGAAGCGGCGCTCGCTGAGCGCGCTCCGTCCGGCCTCGACCTTCTGGGCCACCTCCTCGTGCGGGGGCGCAGGCGGGGCGGCGAGCGTGATGTCGGAGTAGCGATCGAGCGGATCGGGTGGCAGAGAGACGCGGACGGCGCGCGGCGCAGGCGCCCCGGTCATGTGCCGCTGCAGTCGCTCCTCTCGCGCGATGGCGGCGTAGGCCGCGACGAGGCGCGTCGTGATCTCGCGGAGCAGCCTGTGCACGTCGGGCGCGGCGCGCAGGTGGGCGTTCGGGTGGAAGCGGCGTGCGCGCTGGACGAGGCGCTGGCGAATGGAGGCCAGCGCCTCGCCGGGGACCGCGCCGAGCACCTCGTGGGGTGTCCCCGTCCAGACGCGGCGGAGCTCGCGACGGAGCGCGGCGCGCAATGCCTCGCGGCGGTCCATCGGCAGCGCTCGCTCGACGGCCCGGGTGGCCGGCTCCTCGGCGCGGGGGACGAGCGTCGGCGGCTCGGTGGCGGCGACGACGACCGCCGTCTCCGGCTCGTCGGCCTCGATCTCGACGTCCTCTTCCTCGGCCTCGAGGGCCGCCGCGGTCCGCGCCCAGATCGTCGTCGGTGGCTCGTCCGCCTGCGCGGCGAGGGGGGACGCGAGGCCCACGAGCGTGGTCTTGTGCGGCGGCGCTGCTGCGATCGCGCCGGTCGGCGGCTCGTCGCCCGAAGGGATGTGCGTCGGCGGTTCTCCGGCCGGGATGCGCGTCGGCGGCTCTGCGCCGGCGGGGACGAGCGTCGGCGGCTCTGCGCCGGCGGGTACGACCGTCGGTGGCTCGATGCCGGCGGGGACGACCGTCGGAGGCTCGATGCCGGCGGGGACGAACGTCGGTGGCTCCGCCGTCCGGGCCTCGGGCACCTCCACCTCGATCGGCACGTCATCGTCGAGCACCTCGACCGGGACGACCTCCTCGGGCGTCTCGGTCGGGATCTCCTCGAGGGTCCTCGACGCCGGGATGGCCGCGCCTCGCAGCGTCTGGCCGAGCAGGTCGAGGGCCTCCGGTGGGGCGGGCGCCGCAGCGCCTGCGAGCTGCGTCGCCGCGAGCTCCGGCGACGACAGCCCGAAGAGCGTGGTGCGGCGGCCCTCGGTGACCGGCGCGGACGGCGCGGGAGGTGCGGCGCCGCGGAGCGTGCTGCGCGCCTCGCGCCGGACCGAGCGCGCGGCGTCCTCGGTGTCCGGCTCGCGCGCGCTCTCGAAGAGCATCGTCGAGGCGAGCTCGACCGGACGGATGCCCGAGTCCCCGGAGCCGACCGGCAGCGTGCGGCGCTCGGGCGTGGAGGGCCTCGATTGTGGCGCCTCCGTCGCGGCGAGCATGCCCGCCAGGGTGTGGCGGGGGGAGGGCGCCCCCTGGGACGCGGGCGCGGGCGCGGGCGTCGGCGTGGGTGCCGGGCCCGGCGGGCGCGCCGGGGCCATCGAGGGCTTGCGGCCCATCCCCGACAGGTGCGACGGGGCGTGCAGGCGCACGAGCATCAGGATGGCCTCGGCGATGCGCGGCTCGGCCGGCTCGAACTGCACGCCGATGCCGGGCTCACGGTTCTCCACCACCGCGCGATCCGCCGACACCACGTGGGCGACGCGTCCCGCGATCTGGAACTCGCTGCCGTTCGGATCGGTGAGGATGACCTGGACGCGGCTATGCAGCGGCGCCGGCGTGTTCGTCCGCAGGAAGATGCCCCCGCGGCTCAGGTTCTGCGCCGCCACGACCGCGAACTGGTCCCAGCTCTGGCACTTGACCCGCACCTCGGCGGCAAAGGGGACCCGCGGATCCTGGCGCACCGGAACGCCATCTTACTGTGTTTCCCGCCGCGCCGCGCCACGGGCTGTCGCGCCCGGGAGCGCGCTGCGAAACCGGCCGTCTACCAGCCGCAGCGCTGGCCGCGGTTCTGCTCCTCGAGCCACTTGCCGAGCGGCTGGAAGTACTCGATGAGGGCGGCGCCGTCCATCTGGCGCTCGTCGGAGATCGCCGCAAGCGCCTCGGGCCACGGGCGGCTCGCGCCCATCTCGAGCATGACGCGGAGCTTGTCGCCCGCGGCCTTGCTTCCGTAGACCGAGCACTCGTCGAGCGGCCCGGTGTGGCCCGCGGCGCGGCACATCGCGCGGTGGAACTGGAACTGCAGCAAGCGCGCGAGGAAGTAGCGCATGTACGGCACCCCCGACGCCACGTGGTACTTCGCGCCGGGATCGAAGTCGGCCTCGGTGCGCGCGACCGGCGCGGCGACGCCCTGGTACTTCTGGCGCAGCGCCCACCAGTGCGCGTTCCACTGGTCCTGGGGCACCTTGCCGCCGTAGACGTCCCAGCGCCAGCGGTCGATGAGCAGGCCAAACGGCAGGAACGCGATCTTGTCGAGCGCGTCTCGCATCTGCTGGTTGATGCGCGCCTTGTCGCTCTTGTCGGGCACCTTCTCGAAGAGCCCGATCTGCTTGAGGTAGGCCGGCGTGACCGACAGGGCCACCGCGTCGCCGATGGCCTCGTGGAAGCCGTCGTTGGCGCCCTCCTGCAGGAGCACCGGCCACTTCGGATAGTAGAACTGGTAGTAGTTGTGGCCGAGCTCGTGGTGGATGGTGACGAGCTCCTCCTCGGTCGGGCGGATGCACATCTTGATGCGCACGTCCTGGTCGTAGTCGAGGTCCCACGCGCTCGCGTGGCAGACCACCTCGCGGTCACGCGGCTGCGTGAGCATCGAGCGCTCCCAGAACGTCTTCGGCAGGCCCTTGAGCCCGAGCGAGGTGTAGAAGCCCTCGGCGACCTTGACCATCTTGACCGCGTCCCACTTCGCCTTGACGATCGCGGTCGTCACGTCGGGCCCGCTCTGGCCGGGGTACGGCTCGACCAGCGGGTAGACGTTGCCCCACTCCTGCGCCCACATGTTGCCCAGGAGATGCGCCGGGATCGGGCCCGAGGTGGACACCTTGTCCCCGTACTTCTCGTGCAGCTTGCGCCGCACGTAGCAGTGGAGCTGGTCGTAGAGCGGCTTGACCTGCCCCCAGATGCGATCGCTCTCGGCCGCGAACGCATCCGACGGCATGTCGTAGCGCGCGCGCCAGAGGTCACCGGTGTCGGCGAAGCCGAGCTCCCTGGCGCCGTCGTTCGCGAGCTGGCTCTGCCGCGCGTAGAGCGGGCGCATCGGCCGCGCGAGGTCGTGCCAGCCGCGCCACATCTCGAGCAGCACGTCGTAGTCGCGCTCGGTGCGCATGCGATCGCCGATCTCGGTGAGATCGATGCAGGTCTCGCCCTTCTTGGGCTCGGCCTTGTCGTGCTTCTTGCCCTTCTTGCCCTTCTTGTCGGCCTTGCCGGGCCCCTCGAGCTTGCCGGCCTGGGCGAGCTTGCTCGCCTGGGCGAACTTCGGAGAGCACACCTTGCCGGTCGCGTAGATCGTCTTGAGCTCGGTCGAGAGCTTCGCGAGCTCCGCGCGCAGCTCCGGGCGATCCTGCGCGATGAGCACGGCCGAGACGCGCAGCATGTGCAGCATGCGGGTCTCCTCGGGCGGCAGGGCGAGGCCCGTGAAGCGGCGCGCCTCCTTGAGCGCGCGCGACATCGCCTCCATGACCTTCTGGTCGGCGGACGCCGCGAGCTCGTTCGTGTCCTGGGTGATGAACGTCTCGTTCACCCACGCGACGCGCTGCTGCTCGATGAAGAGCTTCTTGAGCTCGCCGTCGGTCTTGCGCAGCCACGCCACGGCCTCCTCGACCGTCGGGGGTCTGGGTGCCTCGGGCGCGGCGGCCACGGGGGCCTTGGGCGGCGGCGGCGGCGCCTTGGGCGGCAGCGGGCCGCCTTCGGAGGCGCAGGCGGCGGAGAGAGCGAGCACGAGGGCAAGTCGGCGCATGGCGCTTGCTACCGCGGGAACGCGCGGGATTCAAGAACGGAAGGGGACTACCGGATCGCGCGCTGGCGGAGCCAGTGGTCGGCGAGCACGAGGAGCAGCGCGGACTCGACGATCGGCGCGGCGCGCGGGAGCACGCAGGGGTCGTGGCGGCCGCGGGGCTCGAGGGTCGTCTCGTTGCCGTCGTGGTCGACGGTCGGCTGCGGCTTGAGCACGGTCGCGGTGGGCTTGAAGGCGACGCGGAGGATCACGTCCTCGCCGTTCGAGATGCCGCCCTGCACGCCGCCGGAGCGGTTCGTGCGCGTTCGGACGCGGCCGCCCTCGCGGTAGAAGAGGTCGTTGTGCTCGCTGCCGCGTAGCCGCGTCCCCGAGAAGCCCGAGCCGATCTCGAAGCCCTTGGCGGCCGGCAGGGACAGCATCGCCTTGGCGAGGTCGGCGTCGAGCTTGTCGAAGACCGGCTCGCCGAGGCCCGCGGGGACGCCGCGCGCGACCGCGGTGACGACGCCGCCGAGCGAGTCGCCGTCCTTCCGCGCGGCCTCGATCGCCTGGATCATGCGCCAGGCGACGTAGGGGTCGGGGCAGCGCACGGGGGTCGCCTCGATGGCCTCGCGCGTGACGGCGGCGGGATCGGCGGCATGCTCGAGGTCGCCCACCTGCGAGACCCACGCGAGGGCCTCGATGCCGTGGCGCTCGAGCATCACGCGCGCGACGGCGCCCGCGGCCACGCGTGCCGCGGTCTCTCGCGCGCTGGCGCGGCCTCCGCCGCGGTGATCACGCAGGCCATACTTCGCCTCGTACGTGTAGTCGGCGTGCGAGGGGCGGTACTTCGTGCGCATCTCCTCGTAGTCGCCGGAGCGCTGGTCGTCGTTCGCGATGAGGAGCGCGATAGGCGTGCCGGTCGTGCGGCCCTCGAACACGCCGGACACGATGCGGACGCGGTCGGCCTCCTTGCGCTGCGTGACGATGCGGCTCTGGCCGGGGCGGCGGCGGTCGAGATCCTGCTGGATCGTGGCCTCGTCGAGCGGCAGGCCGGGCGGGCACCCGTCGATCACCGCGCCGAGCTCCGGGCCGTGGGATTCGCCGAAGGTCTGGACGCGGAAGAGGACGCCTGTGCTCGAGCCCACGGCCGAAGCATAGACCCTTCGGGCGTCTGCTGCGCTCCCGCGCGCGGGCGGGATGCAGTAAAATGCGGGTCGGACGCCTCCTGATCATGGCGCGCGAGCCGCAGCCCACGAGAGCCCCGAACGAGCCGGTCGCCCCGGCCCGCATCGTCCTGCTACGGCAGTGCCGCCTCGTCGTCGTCAAGGGCGAGACCCGCGGCGTCGAGCACGTCTCGACGGCGGATGTGGTGCGCATCGGCAAGGCCGGGGAGAACGACGTCGTACTGCCCGAGGAGACGGTCTCCCGCGTGCACTGCGAGGTGGTGCGCGACGCGCGCGGCTGGCTCCTGCGCGACCTCGGCTCGACGAACGGCACGTTCCTCGACGGCGCCGAGATCCGCGAGGCCTACATCCGTTCGGGCTCCACGATCTCGGCGGGCAACGTCCAGATCGCGTTCCAGACGGTCGACGAGCGCATCGTCATCGAGCCGAGCACGCAGGACCACTTCGGAGCGCTCGTCGGCGCGTCGCGGCCGATGCGCGAGGTGTTCGGCGTGCTCGAGCGGCTCGCCGCCACCGAGGTGACGTTGCTCGTCGAGGGGCCCGTGGGCGCGGGCAAGTCGCTGGTCGCGCAGGAGGTGCACCGGCACTCGCGGCGCGCGGCCGCCCCGCTCGTGCGCGTGGAATGTGGGGCGATCGCGCCGGTGGAGCTCGAGGCGGAGCTCTTCGGGCGCGAGCGGGGCGCCGAGGCGCGCGCACGCGCCGGCGCGTTCGAGACCGCGCAGGGCGGCACGCTGTGCCTGGCCGAGGTGTCGGAGCTGCCGGTCGATCTGCAGGCCAAGCTCGTGCGCGTCCTCGAGCGGCGGGAGCTGAGGCGCATCGGCGGCACGCGCCTGTTCCACGTGGACGTGCGCGTGGTGGCGACCAGCACGAGGTCGCTGGTGCACGAGGTCGAGCGCGGGCGCTTCCGCGACGACCTCCTGCGCAGGCTCGCGGGGGCGAGCGTCGTGCTGCCAGGGCTGCAGGAGCGGCGCGAGGACCTGCCGGCGCTCGTGCGCGCGCTCGGCGATCGGCGCGGGCTCGACGCGGCGGAGATCGAGCGCGTGCAGGCGCACCTCGCGGCGCACGCCGAGGTCGCCGTGCCGGAGCACGTGCAAGGGCTCGATGCGCTGGTGGCGCTGCTGGCGCGCGCGGTGATGCCTGGGGAGGCGGTGCCGCCTCCGGCGGACTTCGACGCCGAGGCGTCCTATCGCGACAACAAGGAGCGCTGGAACGACGCCTTCGAGCGGCGCTACCTGGCGTGGCTCCTCCACCGGACCGGGGGGAACATCTCGCGGGCGGCGAGGGAGGCGGACATGGACAGGAAGCACCTGCACAAGCTGCTGAAGAAGCACGGGCTCGCCGGATGAAGGCGGCCGGTGCCGACTCGTGCTCGTGCTCGTGCTCGTGCTCGTGCTCGGGATCCCCCGCCGCCGCGGGGGTGGGGGGGCCTGTAACACGAGCAGCTGACGGGGCGCGGCTGACACATTCGCTCATGCGAATGGGATGCGTGGCCCTCGCGATGGCACTGGCGGCGTGCGGCGATGATGGCGCCAAGGGGGCGGGCGGTGCGGGCACGAGCGGAGGCCAAGGCGGCGCGGGCGCGGGCGCGGCGGGTTCGGGCGGACGCGGCGGTGCGGGCATGGGTGGCGCTGGCACCGGGGGGCGCGCGGGTGCAGGCGGCGCGGGTGCAGGGGGTGCGGGCACGAGTGGTGCCGGCGCGGGCGGCGCAGGCTCGGGTGGTGCAGGCGCAGGCGGGGCAGGCGGCGCGGGCGCAGGCGGGGCGGGCGCAGGTGGCGCAGGCGCTGGCGGCGCGGGCGCAGCGGGTGCCGGCGGCATGGGCAACGAGGACTTCCCTGCCGGCGCCACGCGCGTCGACTGGATGCGCGAGGCGCCGCTCGGCATGTCCGTCGCGCACGCCCCGGCGAGCTCCCTCGATCCGCAGCGCTCGCTGCGCGGCTGGGGCGTGGCGGCGGGCGACCTCGACGGCGACGGCGACGTTGATCTCGTCGCGCCGACGGGTGACGGCCCGACGCTCGTCCTTCGAAACGGCGGCGGGCTCCGCTTCTCCGATGCGACCGCCGCCTCGGGCGTCGACGGCCAGCAGAGCGCGAACGGCGCGGCGCTGTGCGACCTCGACGGCGACGGCGACCTCGATCTGCTCCTGTCCTCCGACGCGGCGCGCATGATGGGCCAGAGCAACCTGCGCCTCTACACGAACCGCGGCGACGCGACCTTCACCGACGCGACGGCGGGGGCGGGCCTGACGGTGCGGGCGGGCATCCGCCAGGTGCTGTGCGTGGACCTCGACGGCGACGGCCTCCTCGACGTCTACGTCGTCGGCAACACGCTCGACCTCTTCACGCCGCAGGGTCGCGAGGATCACCTCTACCGCAACCGCGGCGACGGCACGTTCGAGGATCTCACGGGCCGGCTGCCCCTCGACACGCGCGGCTACGGCTGGGCGGCGGCGGCGGCGGACCTCGACGGCGACGGCGATCTCGACCTCTATGTGGCGAACGACACGTTCGTGCCCGACGACGGCACGCGGCCGCTGCCCGCGCCGAACCCCGCGCAAGACACCGCGTTCGATCAGGTGCTGCGGAACGGCGGCCCCGGCGCGGACGGCCAGGTGACGCTGGTGGATGTGGCGATGGCCGCGGGCGTCGTCGCGTCGCGCTCGTCGATGGGCATCGTGCTCGAGGACTTCGACGGCGACGGCACCGCCGACGCGTTCGTCTCGGATCTCGGGCGCAACGAGCTCTACAAGGGTGGCGCAGGCCTCGTGTTCTCGGACGTCACCGCGACGAGCGGCCTCGAGCTCTTCCACCGCGACGACCCGCGGTGCATCGGCGTCACGACGCCGCAGTGCCTGCTCACGTCGTGGGGCGCCGTGCTCGCGGACTTCGACCAGGACGGCGCGCGCGATCTGCTGGTCGCGCATGGGCAGTTCCTGTTCGGCGCGCCCGACGCGGGCCGGCAGCCGCAGGGCATGTTCCGGGGCGCCGCGGGCGGCCGATTCTCGCCCGTGCAAGTCGGCGGGCTCGGGTGGATGGACGCGCGCGCGCTCGTGCCCGCGGACCTCGACGGCGACGGCGACCTCGACGTCCTCTTCACCACCTGGAATGGCCCGCTGCGCGCGTTCGAGAACCTCGCGCCCGCGGGCGGTCTGCGCGTGCGCCTCGCCTCGGCGTCGAGCGCGCCCGAGGGGCGGGGCGCCGTCGTCAGGCTCACCGCAGGTGCGCGGACCGAGACGCGCTTCGTGGGCGCGGGCGGCGTCGCCTATTCCTCTGCGCCCTCCGAGGCGCACTTCGCGCTCGCGGGGGCGTCGTCCGGGATGCTGGAGGTGCGCTGGCCGAGCGGCTTTCTGCAGACGCAGGCGATCCCTGGCCCCGGCATCGTCACCGTGCGCGAGCCGCCGCTCGTGCGCCTGTCGGCGCGCACCGCGGCCGCGGGCACGGGCCGCGTCGACATCGTGGTGACGCCGTATGCCGCCGACGGCGCGACGCGCCTCGGCGCCGCGGCCCCCGTGACCATCGAGGCGAGCGCGGGCACGTTCACGGGCGGCGGCGTCTTCGACGCCCAGGCCGGCAGCACGACCCGCACGCTGTCCTCGGCGAGCGCCGCGCTCGCGGTCGTGCGGATCACGATCGCGGGAACGCCGCTCCGCCTCTTGCCCCGCGTCGAGTTCCGGTAGTCCACCTATGGTGGGCGCCATGTCCACGCCCTCCACCGACTGGAAGGAGACCATCGCGGCCGACGAGCCGGAGCGGTTCGAGCGGCTCGGCAACCAGCTCCTTGATCCGGTTCCTACTTCCTAGTTTCCGATGCGCGCTGCCCGGGCGACCAGCACCTCCGGCGCGCCTGGATCGGGCGGGGCGGTGGTGCTCATCACGCGGTCGAGGTAGCGCGAGGCGACGGCGTCGGCCGTCGCGGTGGCGAAGGCGTAGCGGTCGAGGTCCCAGTTGATGCGGCCGATGGGCGCGATGTGCTCCATCGCCTCGAGCCGCGCGCGGCGGGCGGCGAAGAGCGCGTCGGCGGCCTCGCCCGTCTGCCCGAGGTGGTAGAGCACGACGCCGAGGTTCACGCGCGGCACGAGGTCTCCGTCGTCGAGCCCGCCCGCGAACGAGAACCAGCGCGCCGCGGTCTTGAGGTCCTTGCGCAGCACGTGCACCACGCCGAGGTTGTTCGCCGCCGCGGAGCTCGGCTGCGTGGTCAGCGCCGCCCGATAGGCGCGCTCGGCGCCGATGAGGTCCCCGCGCGCTTGCGCGGCCAGACCGGCAACCAGCGCGCGATCGGCGTCGGCCTCGCGCAGCGTCGCGCACCCGCTCGCCAGCAGCGCTGCAAGAACCGTCAGGCACCCCACACCGCGCATGCTCGTATCGTAGCAAACGCGCTGTGCTAAGGTCCGCGCCGCTTCGAAAATGCCGCCCCACGAGCACCCATCCCACACCGACCGACACGCGCACCTGAGCAAGCCCCCGTCGGGCACGAAGGCCGCGGCGTTCTACGACTTCGACGGCACGATCGCGCGCACGAACCTCGTGCACGCCTACGCCTTTGCCGCGCGGAACCAGCAGGGCCTCCTGCGGAGCCTCGGCAAGACGCTGCGCACGCTGGTCGAGGTGCCGGTCTTCCTCGCGGCCGACCAGTACAGCCGCAAGTTCTTCAACGACATCTTCTTCCAGAGCTACAAGGGCGAGTCGCTCGACCGCATGCGCTTCTTCTCCGAGCGCCTGTTCGAGGACGTCATCAAGCCCAACATCTACCCGGGCGCCTACGAGCTCGTCGCGAAGTCCAAGAGCCTGGGCCTTCGCCAGGTCGTCGTCACGGGCGCGCTCGACTTCACGATCGAGCCGCTCATCCGCCACCTCGGCATCGACGACTACGTGTGCAACCACCTCGAGTTCCAGAACGGCTACGCGACCGGGCGCCTCCTGCCGCCGGTCATGGCCGCGGCCACCAAGGCCTCCTGGATCCGCATCTACGCCGAGAAGGAGGGCATCTCGCTCTCCGACAGCTACTCGTACTCCGACAGCATGAGCGATCTGCCCATGCTCTCGATCGTCGGCCATCCTGCCGCGGTCAATCCCGACTTCCGTCTGCGGGCGACCGCGCGGCAGCACCACTGGCCGATCCTCGACCTTCGATGATGCAGGTGCCGAGATGATGACCTTCGCGTACGCCCTTCAACCCATGAGGCTTCAGGCTCCAGGCTCCAGGCTCCAGGCCGGAGATCCGGATCCGACCCGAAGCCTGAAGCCCGAAGCCTGAAGCCCAACATCATGAAGAACCCCAAGCCTTCGCGGCCGCGTCCGCGTCACGAAACCGAGGACGAGATCGTCTACATCGACTCCGACTCGGCGCCGCGCATCCTGTTCTACGGCGAGGACTTCTGGCTCGAAGACCTGCCGATCGGCACGCGCTGCATCTACCCGAAGCGGCCGATCGCCGGCCTCGCGAACCCGGGCGCCGCCATCCGCTATGCGCTCAACCACCCGCTCGGCATGGACCCGCTCTATGCCCTGCTCGAGCCGGGGATGAAGGTCACCATCGCGGTGGACGACATCTCGCTGCCGCTGCCGCCGATGGTCCTGCCGGACATCCGGCAGACGATGCTCGAGATCGTGCTCGCGATGATGGCCGACCACGGCGTGGACGACGTCCACATCATCATCGCCAATTCCCTTCACCGGAAGATGACCGCCGGCGAGATGCGCCGCATGGTCGGGCAGAAGATCTACGACGCGTTCTACCCGGACCGCTTCTACAACCACGACGCCGAGGATCCCGACGGGATGCTCGCGCTCGGCACCACGCGCCACGGCGAGCCGCTGTCGATCAACAAGCGCGCCGCGACGAGCGACCTGCTCATCTACCTCAACATCAACCTCGTCCCGATGGACGGCGGCCACAAGTCGGTGGCCGTGGGCCTTTGCGACTACCAGAGCCTGCGCGCGCACCACGAGCCGCAGACGATCCGCGACTCCGACAGCTACATGGACCCGAACAAGTCGGCGCTGAACCACAAGGTCCACCGGCTGGGCAAGCTCGTCGACGAGCAGATCAAGGTCTTCCACGTCGAGACCGCGCTCAATAACCGCATGTACGGCTCGCAGCTCGATTTCCTCGGGCGCAACGAGGACGACTTCTCCGCGTTCGACCGCATGAAGTTCGAGGGCATGCGCTATGCGCTCAAGAAGCTCCCGCGCGCGGCCAAGCGGCAGCTCCTGCACAACGTGCCCGCGCCCTACCAGCTCATCGGCTGCTGGGCCGGCGCGACCGAGCCCGTGCACGAGCAGACCCTCGCCAAGTGCTTCGAGCAGTACGCGGTCAAGGTCAAGGGCCAGAGCGACGTCGTCATATGCGGCGTGCCGCATATCTCGCCGTACAACGTGAACTCGATCCTGAACCCGCTCCTGCAGCAGGTGCTCGGGCTCGGCTACTTCCACAACCTCTACCGTGGAAAGCCGCTGCTCAAGAAGGGCGGCGTCCTCATCCTGACGCACCCGGGCTACGACGAGTTCGACCACGACCACCACCCGAGCTACATCGAGTTCTTCCACCGCCTGCTGCCCGAGTCGCGCGACTCGTTCTACCTGCGCGAGAAATACGAGCTCGAGTTCGCGCACAACCCGAGCTACATCGAGATGTACCGGCGCGGGAACGCCTACCACGGCGCGCACCCGTTCTTCATGTGGTACTGGGGCGAGAACGGCCGCCAGCACGTGGGCAAGGTCATCCTCGCGGGCTCGGAGAACAAGCACGTCCCGCAGATCCTCGGCTGGGATCGCTCGGACAACCTGCAGGACGCGATCGCGATGGCCAAGAGCTACGTCGGGCGGTCCGCGGAGATCTCGATGCTCCACCTGCCGCCGATCCTCATCACCGACGTGGAGTAAATCGAACCCACATCGAGACGCGGGAGCGCTGGTGCTTCGACCGACACCTCGAGCGATTCGTAGCTGACCGCCCGGGCAGCGCGGGCCCGCCGGGGAATAGACTTCGGGGCTGTGGTGGTTGGGCCCGGACAGGGGAGGTGGGTTCCATGCGTGTCCTGATCGTCGTCGTGGCCGCCGTGCTGGCGGGGGGGGCGGGCTTTCTCGCCGGTGGCCGCGGCGCGAGCAAGGCGGAGGCGCGCATCGGCGCGCTCGAGGCGGCGCTCGAGGTCGAGAAGCGCGAGCGCAAGAAGGCCGAGTCGATGCCGTCGGCGGTGCAGATGGCGCAGGCCATGCGCGCGCGGTGTCCGAAGACGCCCGCGGAAGGCGCGGAAGAGGCTGCCGTGCCGCGGCGGTACGCGGCGGACGGGGGCGCGCCGCACGACGGCGGCAGCTCGCTCGACGGCGAGGAGCTGACGATGGCCGCGGCGGCGATGAAGCTCGCGGGCTCGACGGTGCGCCAGAAGGCGATCGACGATCTCAAGCTCTCGGAGAAGCAGATCGCGGACCTCGACGCGGCGACGGCGGCGATGAACAAGCGTGTGGTGGCCGCGGTCGACAGGCTGTTCGATCTCGCCAAGGGCGGCGAGCCGAAGACGCGCGACCTGCTCGCCGCGACGATCGATGGCCTCTCCGCCATCCAGTCGGCGGACCAGACCTATCTGGGCCTGCTCGACGCGGCGCAGAAGGACCAGGGCGCCGCCTTCGACGTGGCCACGCAGATCGATCCGGTGCCGCTCCTCGAGCGGCTGCGCAAGGTCGACAGCGTCTTCGGCAGCGGGGCCGGCGGCGGCGAGCCGGGCAAGCACCAGATCACGATCGGCGCCGAGATCAAGACCAACGAGCCCGCGGGCAAGTAGTCCGAACCCACATCACACCATCATTGACCCGATCCGCCGGGTCGGCCCCTCCATCCCTGTAGACACGACGCCCGGCGGGCTCGCGCCGGGCGCGAAGGAGGAGCCATGCGTATCGATCTCCGCAACATCCCCGCCCCGATCGCGCCCTCGGGGACCACGCGCGGCATCGTCGCGCCGCCGCGTCCCCCGAAGCGCCGTCGACTGGCGCGCGGCACGCTGCTCGTGGCGCTCGGGCTCCTCGGCGGTGGCCCCGGCTGCGGGCCGTCGCCGGATGCCGCGGGCGAGCGGCGGCTCGAGGTGAGCGCGCCGGCGTGGGCGCCGGGCCTCGCCTATCGCACGGGCGACGTCGTCAGCTTCCAGGGCAGCGCGTACAGATGCGCGCAGGCGCATACGAGCCAGCCGGACTGGACGCCGCCCGCGACGCCGGCGCTGTGGGCGGCCGAGGGGCAGTCGGGGGAGCCGGGCCCGGGATGCGGCTCGGCGGGAGGCGCGGGGCGTGCCGGCGGTGCGGGCGGTGCGGGCGCGAGCGGAGGTGGCGCGGGCCGAGCGGGCGGCGGTGGTGCCGCCGGGGCGGCGGGTGGCGGAGCGTGCGCGGGTGTCGAGGTGTGGGCGGCGGGCAAGGCCTACCGCGCGGGCGATCGCGTCACGTACCAGGGCTCCCTCTACCGGTGCATCACGCCGCACACGAGCCAGAGCGACTGGACGCCCTCGGCGGTGCCGGCCCTGTGGACACCGGAGGGCGGCGGCTGTGGTGGCGGTGGCGCGGCGGGCGC
>CAZQJC010000357.1:0-12255 GCA_964593795.1 uncultured Myxococcales bacterium
ACGACTGCCCCTCCCCCAGTCGGGCGAAGCCCGACTGGGCCCCCCTCCCTGCGTCTTCGCTCGCGTTGCTCGCTACGCCCTTGCGGCTCGCTACGCTCGCCTCGAAGACGGAGCGGACGTCAGGGCCAGGCCTTGTTCATCCTGCCGGAGGTTCGTTCCGGGTTGCCGATCGTCGTGGCGTCGGTGGCTCCCCGCCGCATGCCGGAGCCGGAGTGCGATCCCACGAGCCTAGCTTGCGAAGCAAGCGGAGCCCGAGCCCAGCTTGCGAAGCAAGCGGAGCCGGAGCCCGTTCCGGATCCGATCGGGCTCGGGCTCGGGCTCGGGCTCGGGCTCGGGCTCGAAACGGTATCAACCAAGGTGAGCCTTGGGGTTAGTCATTCGTACGCGCGGATGGCGTAGATCCCGCCTCCCGCGCTCGCATTGCCGCCGGCGTCCACGCCGCCGGGGCGCTCGTACATCGAGGGGAAGCCGTCTCCATCGAGGTCGCCCCAGGCGCGCGCCGTGAACGCCGCGCCGTTCCCGCTGCCGGCCGAGGTGAAGTGATAGGAGAAGTAGTGGGGCTCGTTCATGGCGAAGTCGAGCGCGCGCCACGTCGGCGCGTCCCAGGTGGCCTCCGGCACGCTGAACTTCGCACCGCCCGCCGCCCTGAGCGCCGTCGGGAACGGATCGGGCCCCTGGCTGACGGGGAATTGCCGCGGGAGCAGCACACCGTCCCGGGTCGTGCGGTCTCCGTCGTAGTAGGCGACCGCGCCCCGCGAGATGGCCGCCAGGCCCTGGAGCGCCTCGGTGACCTTGGACCGCCGGACGAACTTGACGTACGCGGGCACGGAGACCGTGACCAGGACGCCGATGATCATGACCACCACCATGAGCTCGATGAGGGTGAAGCCGCGGGCCGTGGTCGCCGGGGTGCGCATGCCGGGGGGTTCAGCAAGCGCCGGGCCAGGGGCGAGGCCAGAGAGATCAGGTGGATCGGTGGGGGAGCGCGGCGGCAGGGTCTGACGCAGGTCTGACGTTGTCTCGGACAGGGGTCGCGCCTTCGACGAACGGCATCGAGGGGAACCCCCTGCGGCCGCGAGCCACGCCGCACCTTGCGAGCATCCCGACGGGGGACCCGCGCTCGCCCAGTGACAGGCGTCGCTTCGACGACGCTGGCTTCACGGCGCGTGCGGCGTCTCGTCGGGGGCGAGCAGGCCCAGGCGGCGCCACCCGGTCGTGACCAGCCACAGCTTCGGCGCCACCACGATGGGCGCGCTGGGCGGCGGGTCGGGCGGCCGGTGGCGAGCAGGATCCGACCGCGATGCGGCGGCGGATCCTGGGGATCGCGGGCGTCGTCGGGGGCACGCGGTCCGTAGTAACCGACGCCGGGATGAAGCAAGATCGCCGGCACGTGCGCCACGAACCGTGCATCGATGCCCTTGCCGGCAGGCCCCCCCGAGGCCAGCCTCCTCGGTGGTGCGCGGGGTGAGCCGGCGCGCGCGGACCGTGGCCCTCGCGATCTCGCTGGCCGCCGCCACGGCAGCGCTGCGGGCCGACGCCGGCGAGCACGAGGCGACGGAGCGGGTCGTGGTCGTCACCGCCGCGAGCGGCGAGGAGACCTTTGCGGACGCCTCGCGCGCGGTGTCGGTCGTGGGGGCCGACCGCGCGTACGAGCGGGCCGTCGCCTCGACGCCGGAGATGCTGGCCGAGGCACCGGGCGTCTTCCTCAAGCGCACGAACGACGCCGTCGCGACGCCCATCGTCCGCGGCCTGCTGGGCAACCGCGTGCTCGTGCTGCTCGATGGGATCCGCCTGAACACGGCGATCACACGCTCCGGCCGCAACCCGGCGCTGAACCTCGTCGATCCCTTCACCATCGAGCGCATCGAGGTCGTGCGCGGCGCGGGCGCGGTGCTCCACGGCTCGGACGCGATCGGCGGCGTCGTCCAGGTGATCGAGCGCCGCCCGACCCTCGGCGTGCAGGGCTTCGAGGTCCGCCCCGAGGTGGGCCTGCGCGCGGGCTCGGCGGCGTCGTCGTTCCAGGGGCGCGCGACCGTGGGCGCGTCGGGCCGCAGCGCGGGGCTCCTCGCGGGCGCGGGCGGAGGCCGCCTCGGACAGCTCGACGCGGGGGGCGAGCTCGGACCGCAGCGCTTCTCGGGCGCGACGTCGTACTCGGCCGACGGCAAGGCGAGCGGGCTGTGGGGGCCGGCCCTCGTGTCCGCGGAGGTCGCCACGGTGCGGTTCGTCGATGCCCCGCGCGCCGACAGCACGCCCGAGGACCAGAGCTGGTTCGAGCTGCAGTCCCGCACGGCGGCCGTCGTGCGCGCCGTCAGCCACGAGCCCCTGCCGTCGCTCGAGGCGCACGCCTCCTTCCAGCGCCTCGGCGAGGACAGGTCGCGGCAGCGCTCGGATCCCGCGCGCGAGGCCGAGGAGTCCGACGCGATCTGGGGCGCGGGCGCCGGCCTCGAGGCGGACCTCCTGCGGTCGGAGGTGGCCACGGTCCGGGCGGGGCTCGACTACCTGCACGAGCGCCTCTCGAGCCGCGCGGTCGACGTCGACGCCGCGAGCGTGCGGACGCCGCGACCGCGCGCGCGCTACGTCGATGGCGCGAGCTACCAGAGCGCCGGCCTGTTCGCGCAGTGCGAGCTCCGGCTCGGCGAGGTCGTGTCCGTCACGCCGGGCGGGCGCGGCACGCTCGTCTGGGCGGGCGCGCCGCCCGATCCCCTGCGCCCGACGCAGCCCGGGCTCGCGCTCGCGGAGCAGAGCCTCATCGGCAACCTCCTCCTCAAGGTCCGCCTCGGCGACAGCGTGCGCGTGCTCGGCAGCGTCTCGCAGGGGTTCCGCGCGCCGAACCTCGACGATCTGCTCGCGTTCGGCTCGTCCGCGCGGGCCTTCGACGCGCCCTCGGGCGGCCTGTCGAGCGAGCGCAGCCTCGCGGGCGACCTCGGCGTGCGCCTGACGTCGGCGCACGTGTCGGGCGAGGCCTTCGGCTTCTACACCGCGCTCGACGACCTCATCGCACGCCGGCCAGGCAGCTACGACGGCATGACGACGATCGACGGCCGCCCGGTGTTCGTGCGGCAGAACGCCGACCAGGGCAGCCTCGGCGGCGTCGAGCTCGCGGCCACGGCGCGCGTGCGGCCGGTCCAGCTCACGACGGCGGCGATGTGGACCCGCGGCGTCCAGGAGACCCATGACGACGCCGGACGGCCCGTGCGCGAGCCCATGTCACGCATCCCGCCGCTGTCGGGGCACGCGACGCTGCGCTTCGAGCCCGGCTGGCGGGGCGCGTACGCGGAGGCCGCCCTCGCCTGGGCCGCGCGCCAGGATCGCCTCTCGGCGGAGGACCGCGCGGACCCGCGCATCTGCCCGGCCGGGCCCGACGGCTGCCCAGGGACGCCGGGCTACGCGGTGGTGTCGCTGCGCGCGGGCGCCGAGCTCACGAGGCAAGTGCGGCTCGCGATCGTCCTCGAGAACCTGGGCGACGCGCTCTATCGCAATCACTCGTCGGACCTGTACGCGCCCGGGCGCAGCGTGCTCGCCTCGCTGGAGCTGCGCGACGCCTTCGCGTGGTGAATCAGCGCCCCGGCGCCAGGAGCGACACGGGCACCTCGACCCCCGGCGCCACCTCGAGCCAGAGCGTGAGGCTCCAGCCCTGCAGGCCGACGAGGCTCCGCCCGAGGCGCAGCGCATCGGCGTGGAGCGCGAGGCGCGCGCGCACGACCTGCTCCGTGCGGGCGCCGGCGGGCACGCGCATGGGGTCGAGCCGCGTGGTGGCGACGGGCTGCCCGTCCTTGGCGAGCTCGATGCGGTTCTGCTCGAGCTGCACGTCGAACGGCGTCGGGTTCTCGATCTCGACCGTGATCCGCGCGCCCACCGTCGGATCGGAGAGCGTCGGCGCCTCGAGGCGGACGGACGTCCACGCGGTCCGGTAGTGGCACTTGAGGAGCTGGCTCTTGTGGTGGATCGCGAGCCCGATCGCGCCGAGCACGTAGACGTGCCAGGCGAGGACCGCGAGCGTGAGCGGCCAGCCCACGGCGCGCGCGACGCGCCCCGGGATCGGCGCGGCGAGCGCGTCCTCGAGGAGCCGGCTCGCCACCCACGTGCCAGCGAGCACCGCGGCGGCCATCGCGACGAGCGTCGCGCCGAAGAGGAGCGCGCTCGCCGACGCGAACGACCACCCGGGGTGCGCCGCGATGACCTGCCCGGCCGCGATCTGCGGCGCGCTGAAGACCGCGCCGAAGCCAAGACAGAAGAGCGGCCTGCGCGCGAGGGTCCGGAGGATCTGCGAGTAGCGCAGCCCGTGGCGCTGCAGGAGCGGCGCGATGAAGTCGATCGCGAACGAGAAGAACAGGAAGGCGTAGGAGAGCGCGGTGGCGACGGGCCTGCGCCACGCCTCGAGGCCGATCCCGAGGCGGAGGATCACGAGCTGCACGGTCACGTAGAGGACGACGAGCTTGAGCTCCTGCGTGGCCTGCACCCACAGGGGCGGCTCGTCGATGGGCCGCGTGGTCAGCCGCCGCGCGGCCTCGAAGCTCGCGGAGACCGCCTCCTTGAGCGGGAACAGCAGGACCGACACCGCCACGAGCGCGCCCGACGCGCAGGCGTTGACGAGCACCGCGTGGGCCTGGCCGCCAAGGAGGTGCCGCACCAGCCACTCGCCCGCGGCGCGCCAGCCCTCCGGCAGGAGGTACGCGCCGAGGAGCGCCAGCGCGTCGCCCTCGAGCCGGCCCACGACGAGCGCCGTCGCGCCGAGGATGGCCCCGGCGAGGAGGAGGTAGAGCCCGAGGAGCGCCGCGGTCCGCACGTCGGCCAGCCCCGGAGTCTAGCGTCAGGCGTATGATCGCGCCGTGCCCTCGTGTGGTCGCTGCGGGCGGCGGTACCCGGCGGGAGAGCTCTTCTGCTCGGCGGATGGGTTCGCGCTCGTGCTCGACGAGGGCCCGCCGCCGGCGCGCGGCGACGAGCACGATCCGATCATCGGGCAGCTCCTCGGGGGGCGCTTCCGCGTCGAGGCGACGATCGGGCACGGCGGCATGGGGCAGGTGTACGCGGCCCGGCACGAGGTGCTGGGCCGCCGGTTCGCGGTCAAGGTGCTCCTGCCGTCGCTCGACGCGGACGCGCGCTCCGTGCGGCGCTTCCTGCGCGAGGCCGACGCGGTCTCGCGGGTGGTGCACCCGAACGTCGTGGCGATGGCGGACTTCGGCCGCGCCGACGACGGCCGCTACTACCTCGTCATGGAGTACCTCGACGGCGAGACCGTGGCCTGGCGCCTCAAGCGCCAGGGACGCCCCACGCCCGAGGTCGCGCTGCTCTGGCTCGGCCAGCTCGTCGCGGCGCTCGAGGCCGCGCACGAAAAGCGCGTCGTCCACCGCGACCTCAAGCCCTCGAACCTCATGCTGGTGCCGGCCGGCCGGGCGCGCGAGGTCCTCAAGGTGCTCGACTTCGGCCTGGCGCGCGATCTGGAGAACGACAAGACGCTCACGTCCAGGCGCCAGATCATCGGCACCCCGGGCTACCTCGCGCCCGAGCAGATCAGCAAGGAGACGATCGACGAGCGTACGGACCTCTACGCCGTCGGGTGCATCGGCTACGAGCTCCTGACGGGCGCGCCGCCGTTTTCGGGCGCGATGCCGCAGGTGCTGCGCGCGCACCTCGAGGACGCACCCGCCCCACCGGCGGTCGAGGGGCGGCTCGCCGAGGGGCTCTGGGTCGTGCTGCGCCGGTGCCTCGCCAAGGCGCCGGGGGAGCGGTTCCCCTCGGCCGCCGCGCTCGGTGCGGCGCTCGAGGCCCTGGTGCACGATCGCGGGCGCGCCCACGTCGATCGCCTGCGCGCGCCGGACGCGGGCAAGCGCCGTCGCGGCGGCACGCAGAGCCCGCCCGAGGTCCGCGAGGACACGGCACCGGGGTCCGAGCCCGGCGCCCCCGGCCACACGCTCTACCTCGGCGACGTGCTGGCCGACCTCGAGCGCCTCTGGCAGCGCAAGCTGGTGGAGGTCGCGATCCTGCACTCGGGCGGCGGCGTCGGCTTCGGCGAGGTGGCGCGCCGCCTCTCGGCGATGCAGCGCGTGGACGCCGAGGTCTGCGAGCGCGAGACGCAGATCGCGCTCCTGCGCTCGGAGATCGAGGAGCAGGAGCTGGCGGCCATCGAGCGGGCGGGGGCGATCCGCACCGCGATCGGGGGTCTGGCGATGCAGCGCTCGAGCTGCATCGAGCTGCTCGATGCCATCCGGCGCGACGACCTCGACGCGCTCGGCGAGTGGCTCGGGCGCCGCGGAGACGTTCCGGGCGCGACGAGCCTCGTCGACGCGCGCGCGGAGATCGAGCGCACGCTCGAGGCGCTCGGCCACCAGCGCACGGAGCTCGAGGCGCGGCTCATCGAGGTCGAGGTCGAGCGCGAGCAGACCGTGCAGCTACGGCGGGCCGCGCTGCACCCGCAAGAGGAGCGGCTCGCGCTGCTGCAGCACCACCTCGCCGAGCGCGCCAGGGAGCTGCGCGCCGCGCTCGACGGCGACGCCTCGTCCTCGCCGACGCCGGGCTACGCGGAGGCGCGCACCAAGCTCGACGTGATCGAGGCCGAGCTCCGCGCCCTCGGCCGGGGGCACGCGTGAGGCTCGCCTCCCTCGGCTCGAGGCTCCTCCTCGGCTGGACCCTGCTCGCGGCCGGCGGGTGCGACGAGCGCCCGGCGGCGGGGCTCGTGCTCGACGTCGTCGCGAGCGGGCAGAGCACGCGGGAGATCGTCGTCGCGGTCACGCTCGACGGGTTCGCGCGGCGCGAGCTCCGCTTCGCGGACGCGGGCGGCGCGCCGTTCTCGCTCGATCCCGGCAAGCGGCTCGTGGTCTCGTTTTCCGGAGGCCAGCTCGGGCGTGGTCAGGTCGAGGCGCGCGCCGTCCCGACCGGCGCGTCCACGTCCCTGTCGGCCTGCGCCTCCATCGAGATCCGCCGCGATCGGATCGAGCAGAAGCGCCTCGAGCTGGCGCCGGTCGGCACGTGCCCGGTCGGGTCCCCGACCGACGGCCCTCGCCCACCGGGCGACGGAGGACCGGCCGACGGGCCTGCCGGCCCCTCCGACGGGCGCCCGGGCCCCACCGACGGCGGCGTCGACGGCCCCGCCGATGGCGCCCGCCCAGGCGATGGCAGCCTCCCGAACGGCTGGCGTCCCGTCTCGCGCTCGAACGCCCCCGCGGCGAGGGTCGGCCACTCGGCCGTCTGGACGGGCAGCGAGATGATCGTCTGGGGCGGCCTCAAGGACGGGCAGCCGGACGACGAGGGCGGCCGCTACGACCCACGGACGGACACCTGGCAGGCGGTCGACAAGTCCGGCAGCAACGTGCCCGCCGATCGCGCGTATCACACCGCGGTCTGGACGGGCAGCGAGATGATCGTCTGGGGCGGCCGCGCTTCCGCGGCGCTCAACGACGGCGCGCGCTATCAGCCCGCCGGCAACGTGTGGGTCGCCCTGGCCGGCGCGGGCATGTTCGCGGCCCGCTCCCGCCACGCCGCCGTGTGGACGGGCAGCGAGATGATCGTCTGGGGCGGCCTCGCGCAGGATGACCGGCCGCTCGCCAACGGCTCGCGCTACACGATGGCGGACGCGCGCTGGCACGGCCTGGCCGGCAGCGGCGCCCCTGCGGGGCGGTACGGCTTCCCCGCCGTGTGGACCGGCAGCGAGCTCTGGGTCTGGGGCGGCCTCGGCGCTGCGGGGCCGCTCGCCGACGGCGCGCGCTTCCTCCTCTCGGGCGACTCCTGGCGCGCCCTGCCCGCCGCCTCGGCGCCCTCCGCGCGCTCGTCGCACGTGGGCGTGTGGGCGAGGGAACGCGGCGAGGTCCTCGTCTGGGGCGGCCTCGGCGCCGCCGGGCCCCTCGCGGACGGCGCGGCCTTCGCAGCGGCCTCCGACGCGTGGCGGCCCCTCGAGCCCGCCGGCCTCGCCCCGCGCTCGGAGCACGCGGGCGTGTGGACCGGGCAAGCGCTCGTGGTCTGGGGTGGCCTCGGCGCCGCGCTGCTCGGCGACGGTGCGCGCCTCGAGCCAGGCACCGGCCAGTGGGTGGCCTTGCCCGACAGCGGCGCCCCGAGCCCGCGCAAGGGCCACACCATGATCTGGACCGGGAGCGAGGTCATCGTGTGGGGCGGCACCGGCGCGAGCGGCGCGCTCGGCGACGGCGCCCGCTACACGCCTCCCTGAATTTAGTGCTTCCCTAGCGCTCCCCTAGAACCGCATCATCGGAAAATCCCCGCGCGGCAGGTCCACGCCGCCTCCGCCACCCGAGCGGACGAGGAGCACCGTCAGGGCCGCACCCCCGATCACCGCGGCGCCGATCGTGAGCCACGGCCACCATCGGCGCGCCACGGGCTCCGGGGGCGGCGCGACGGGGGCCGGCGCGAGCGGGCTCGGCGGGACCGGCGTCGGCGTGAGCACCGGCGCGGGGGGCGGCCTGGCCGCGACCTCCAGGCGCCGCAGCTCGACCTCGACGACCGAGAGCAGCGCCCGGGCGCGCGCGGCGCGCTCTCCGGCAGGCTCCTTCTCCAGGTAGAGGACGTAGTACCGGCGCGCCTCGCGCAGGTGGTTCTCGACGGCGAGCTTCCGGTAGAGCGTCCGGTGGCACTCGGCGATGTAGAGCAGGAGGTGCGGCTCGCCGGTCTCCGCGTACTGCTGCGCGAACGCCTCGACGGCGAGGTCGTAGCGATCCGCGGCGGCGTGCTCCTTGGCGCGCCGCTCGTGCGGGCCGGGCTCACCGGCGAGCGCGACGACGGGCAGGAGGCAGAGCGCGCAGAGCACGAGGAGGAGGCGCACTCACTTCTCCAGGAACAGCGGGCGATCGTCGAGCCGCGCCGGCGGCCGCGCACGCCTGGTGGGCGCGTCGGGCTTCGCCACGCCTTCTCGCCGCGTGCTCGCGGCGGGGTGGCGCACACCGGCGCGGCGCCGGGAGGGCCGCGTCGCGGTGGGTGGCTCGGCGGGCGGCGCCTCGGCGGCAGGCTCCGGCTCCGCCGCGGGAGCGGGCTCCGCAGGCGGGGGCGCGGGGTCCGGCGCCGGCGGGGGCGCGGGCGGGGCCGAGACGACCGGCGCGCGCTCGATGGGCGTCGACGGCGGCGGCCACCACACCACGGCCGCAGCCGCCGCGCAGGTGGCGACCGCGCCCGCCGCGAGCCAGAGCCGCCGGTGGCCCGCGCGCGGGGGCGGCGCGGTGACCTGCTCGGTGGTGGTCGCGGAAGCGGCGCCGAAGGGCAGCCGCGTGGTCGCCGTCTCGCCCCCCGCCGCCGGCACCGGCACGCTCTCGCCATCGGGCGCGAGCGCGCGCTCGACCTCGCCCATCGCCTGCGGCCGCTGCGCGGGCGCCTTCTCGAGCATCCGGAGGACCAGCGCCTCGAGCACGGCGGGCACCGCGGGCGCCAGGCTCCGCGGCGGCACCGGCCGCTCCTGCATGTGCTGCAGGATGAGGGCGCCCACGCCCTCGGCGCGGAACGGCCGCAGGCCGGTGAGCATCTCGTAGAGGATCACGCCGAGCGAGTAGATGTCGCTGCGCCCGTCGAGCGCGCGCATGCCCTCTGCCTGCTCGGGGCTCATGTAGGTCGGCGTGCCGAACGTCTGGCCGGTGCTCGTGCGGTGGGCGACGCCCGCGTCCCCGACGATCTTCGCGATCCCGAAGTCGAGGAGCTTGACGAAGTCCCGGTCCTCCTCGCGCCGCTGGAGGAACACGTTGTCGGGCTTGAGGTCCCTGTGGATGACGCCCGCGTCGTGGGCGGCCGCGAGCCCGCGCGCGATCTGGCGCGCGATGCGACAGGCGCGCTCCGTGGGCAGCGCGCCGTTGGCCTTGAGCAGCGCGCCCAGGCTCTGGCCCTGCAGCCACTCCATGATGAAGTAGGGCTGACCGGCGTCGGTCTGACCGAAGTCCATCACCTCGACGATGTGCTGCGAGCGGATGGCGTTCGCCGCGCGCGCCTCGTTGAAGAAGCGCGACAGCGACTCCTCAGAGTCACACAGCTCGGGGCGCAGGAGCTTGATCGCGACGGTGCTGCGGATCGCGGGGTGCTCGGCCCGGTAGACGGTGCCCCACCCCCCCTTGCCCACCAGCGCGCGCACCACGTAGTTGCCCACGCGGTCTCCCGGGCTGAACTGGAACGCCGTTCGGACGGGGCGGTGCACGGCTCGGGACGAGTGTACCCCGGCGACAGCCGGACGGAGCGACCGCGACGGGTCAGTGCGCCAGCGACAGCCCGAGGTGGCCGGCGAGGTGCGGGAGCTCCGGGCCGGACGCCGGCAGGCAGCGCAGGATCCGCTCCGAGCTGGCGCTCACCCACGGCTCGGTCAGGGCCGTCGTGCGGGGCGCCTCGTCGAGCGAGAAGAGCTGCCGCCACAGGCTGGTCTGCTCCTCGTGGTAGTGGTCGAGCAGCCGCGGTGAGTTGTCGCTGCGGATCGCCCGCGCAATGCGCGAGGCCAGGTCGTGCGCCTCCTGCATGCCGACGTTGACGCTGTGCACGCCGATGGGGCCGCTGACGTGGGCCGCGTCGCCCGCGAGCCAGGCGCGTCCCGAGCCGAAGCGCTCGGCGAGCGCCGGCTCGAACCGCACCTGCGCGGTGAACGTGGTGTCGCCCCGGCGCACGAACCAGGGCGCGCGCTCGCGCAGGATCTGCTCGATCCGCGCGTCGTCCACCTCGCGCCACGCGCGGCCGCCCACCGGCAGGTGCGGGCTGTCGTGCTGCGGCCCCTCCGTCGCGTCGAGCTGCAGCGTCCACCGGCAGCGCCCGCCGGGCAGCGGCCACACCACGTCCGTCGTGCCCTCGCCGAGGACCACGCGCGCCTCGCCGCCCGTGTAGCCGCGGTCGAGCTCGATCATCGCGTAGGCCTCCGGCGCCCCGGTCGGGCGGACCTCGATGCCGAGGCGCCGGCGCACCGTCGAGTGGTGACCGTCGGCGCCGATGAGGTAGCGCGGCCTGCGGTGGCGGATCCGGTCCACCACGTAGAGCGCGTCCGCGTAGCCGTAGCCGCCCGAGTCCACGCCGAGCTGCTCGATGGTCGCCACGAGGCCCGTGGCGGTCTGCTCCACGTCCGCGAGGCGGTAGCCGAAGTGGACCGGCACCCGGCGCGCCGCGAGCTTGCCGAGCAGGACGTGCTCGAGGACCCCGCGCGGCAGGACGAGCAGGTAGGGGAACGCCGTGTGCGCCTCGTCGAAGCGCAGGAGCGAGAGCTCTCGCTCGTGATCCCAGATCGCCGTGGTGGGCACGCGGTAGCCGAGGTTGACGAGCTCGCTCGCGACGCCGACCTCGTCGAGCAGCCGCAGCGTCTGCGGGTGCAGGGTGACCGCGTGGCTGTGCGCGCCGGCGCGCGGCTCCTCCTCGATGACCTCGGCAGCGACGCCCCGCTCGGCCAGCATCAGGGCAGACAGGAGGCCGACCGGCCCGGCACCGACGACCAGAACCTCGGGTTCATGCGCGAAGAACATGGGACCTCCCGGCGCCTCGCGATGGCGGACAGGCGCTCGGTCGATCCGACATGCGAGCCGCGGACCAGGGAAATCGCCCCAGTTTCGGGCATTCCACGTGGTTCGCGCGAAATGCTTGCGCCAACGCCGCGGCGACCCCGCAGCGGACGCGCCCGCGCCCCGCCCCCGGGTCACCGCCAGGGATCGATCCTCTCGTCCCGAGCCGGAGATACGCTCCTCGGTGCTTGGGGGAGCGCACGGGAGGCACAGGAGGGGCGGCCAAGGCCATGCTCGCGGTCGTGGGCACGATCGTCCTCGGGATCGCCGCGCCCTGCGTCTGGATGGTTCGGCCGTTGCCCTCGCACGAGGAGCTGGCCGCGCGCTTCAGGCAGCGACGCGCGGCGTTCGAGGCGCTCAACAAGCGCGTGCTGGAGCGCCTGGCGGACGAGAATCGCCGCGGGCGCGCGTCGGGCCCGGTGTCGGAGGACGAGGACGCCGGGGTGCGATTCGGCTCGGCCCTGAGCAGCGAGCCTCCCGCCAGCGGGCTGCCGCCCGCGAGGCCTCTGGCGGTCACGATCGAGTACGTCACCGACCAGCGCGGCTTCGGCACGGGCTCGTTCGGCGCCGGCGTCGCTTTCCGCGCGGGAGAGTCGCCGCCTGACGGGCTGTACGGCAGGGGTAAGTACAGGCCGATCGAGGGCCCCTGGTTCTCGTTCGAGTGGAGGGCGGACTGAGGAGGCGCGATGACGGGCGACGCGGAGGACCTAGAGCACCGATCATGTTGAACCGTGTGCTGCAACGCGGACTTGCGAGCTGTCATGCGAAGAGGCTTCAGGCTCCAGGCTTCAGGCTTCGGGTCTCT
>CAZQJC010000358.1:0-20299 GCA_964593795.1 uncultured Myxococcales bacterium
ACCGACGACTGTGACGCCTGCGGAAACGACTGCAAGCTGAGGACGTGCGGAAACGGCGTCCGGTGCGGGACGGAGCAGTGCGACGATGGCAACACCAGCGACTGTGACGCCTGCGGCAACGACTGCAAGCCGAGGACGTGCGGGGACGGCGTCCGCTGCGGGACGGAGCAGTGCGACGACGGCAACACCAGCGACTGCGACGCCTGCGGCAACGACTGCAAGCCGAGGACGTGCGGGGACGGCGTCCGCTGCGGGACGGAGCAGTGTGACGACGGCAACGCCAGCGACTGTGACGCTTGCGGAAACGACTGCAAGCTGAGGACGTGTGGAGACGGCGTCCGCTGTGGAGCGGAGCAGTGCGACGACGGCAACACCAGCGACTGCGACGCCTGCGGGAACGACTGCAAGCTGAGGACGTGCGGAGACGGCGTCCGCTGCGGGACGGAGCAGTGCGACGATGGCAACACCAACGACTGTGACGCCTGCGGCAACGACTGCAGGCTGAGGACGTGCGGCGATGGCGTGGTGTGCGGCACGGAGGAGTGCGACGACGGCAACGCGTCCGGCACGGATGCGTGCGTGGCGATGTGCAGGGCCGCGCGCTGCGGCGACGGGTTCGTGCGCGCCGGCGTCGAGGAGTGCGACGATGGCAACACCGACAACACCGACGCCTGCACGGACACGTGCAGGAACGCGACGTGCGGCGACGGGTTCGTGCGCGCCGGCGTCGAGCAGTGCGACGACGGCAACGCCGACAACACCGACTCGTGCACCAGCACCTGCAGAAGCGCGACGTGTGGCGACGGATTCGTCCGCGCGGGCGTCGAGCAGTGCGATGACGGCAACATGGTCGATGCGGATGCGTGCACGAGCGCCTGCAAGACCGCCGTGTGCGGTGACGGGTTCGTTCGCACAGGTGTCGAGGACTGCGACGATGGCAACACGGCAGGTGGAGACACCTGCGGCGCCGACTGCCGCTACCGCTGCGGAAATGGCATCCGCGACCCCGGCGAGGCCTGCGACGACGGAAATACCAGCGATTGCGACGCGTGTGGAAACGACTGCCGTACGCGCACCTGCGGGGAAGGCGTCGTCTGCGCCCCCGAGCAGTGCGACGACGGGAACACCTCCAACACCGACGCGTGCGTCACGGGCTGCCAGAACGCACGCTGCGGAGACGGCTTCGTGCGTGCCGGCGTGGAGACCTGCGACGACAGCAACACGACGAGCGGAGACGGCTGCAGCTCCAGCTGTCTTGCCGAGGGGATCTGGCGCACCGCGACCACGACCGGCATCAACGGCCGGTCGCAGCACGCGATGGCCTGGGACGGGCAGCGCGTCGTGCTCTTCGGCGGCCTATTCGGCGTGACGTTGTCGGACACCTACCTCTGGAACGGCACCAGCTGGCAGGCGTCGGCGGCAACCGGTCCAGGCGCGCGCCGCGAGCACGCAATGACCTATGACGCAAATCGAGGTAGGGTGATCATGTTCGGCGGTCGCGTGACCTCGAGCCTGAGCGACACCTGGGAATGGGACGGCACGGGCTGGACCCCTCGCGTGATTGCGGGCCCACCCGGCCGCTTCGGCCACAGCATGGTCTACGACAGCACGAACCGCGTCGTCCTGCTGTTCGGCGGCTACAGCGACACGGCCTGGCTGAACGACCTCTGGGCCTACGACGGCACGAGCTGGACGCAACTGGTCGCGGATTCCTCGGTCTCCAGCCCACGGCAGCGCGTCTATCAGGGCATGGCCTACCACGACTCGCTGGGACGGGCCGTCATGATGGGCGGCGCAAACGGCGGCCAGGGGTCGCCGGGGACCGAGACCTGGATCTGGAACGGGTCCTCGTGGACCGATGGCTCGGCGGGTTCTCCGCTCGGCACGCGAAGCGGCGCGCAGATGCAATACAGCACTGCGATTGGCCGCATCGTGCTCTACGGAGGCGCCGGAGGCGCGGCGGGCCTCGAAACCTACTACTGGAGCAACGGGTGGCAGCTCGCGACTGGCGTGGGCACGCCCCCGCCGGGCTCCGCCGCGATGGCCTATGACCCTGTGCGCCAGCAGATCGTGATGCTCTACGGGGGCACGACCTACACGTTCGGCCCTTGAGACTTCTGAGGCATTCTCGGTCGTCCGCTGCCAGGAAGCGCGGTCAGGGATGCAACGGATCGATCGGGTTGCCACTCGGACCTCGGGGCGCCACCGGCACGGTGGCACCGGTCGGGAAGCGAACGAACGTCGGGCCGGGAAAGTCTTCTGGCGGATCGATTGGCGCCGGATCACGCCGCGGTGTCAGCATCGCGCCGCAGACCTGCTCGTCGGTCGGGCGAGCCCTCGGATCTTCGAGCACGCAGAAGTCCTTCAGGCTCGCGACCTGTCCTGCGATCTTCAGACACGCGGCCGCCCCGGTTGCGGCCTGGTCCCCGGGATTGACGAGCGGGCTCACGTCGCGCGATCTTGGCTTGTTCGGATCGATGGCGACCTCTGACGGGGTGAGGCCCCTGAACACGTGGACCATGCAGGTCATCCGCGAAATCGTGCGCAATGCGGCCTCGCTCATGCACCCCTGGCCTTCGGGGCCCGGATTCTGACCCTCCGGCGTCGTGTAGAGCTCCGACGCTTCGTCGTTCTGCTTCATGGCGTCCATGAAGTTCCGGACGCCGAAGTCTCCCGCACCTGAGGTGCCCACGCTGCCTACCTGCTGCCCGAACACGCTAGCGGTGATACGAGCCCACCAGGAGACGTGGCCCATTGTGTAGTTCGCCTGGTTCGGAGCGATCTGGACGCTGAAGCCCGTGTTGACCGAGCCAGTCAAGGCGCCCACGCTCACCCCCTTTGATCCTGAGATGGTCAGCGTGCCGTTCGTTGCGACCTTGACCGTCACATTGGCCCCGCCGGGCAAGGGAATCGTCGCCGAGCCATCCTGGGCATTCGCCTTGAGCTGCGTGCCATCCGGGAGCTTCACTGTGATCTCCCTCTTGTCTGGGTCGTACTTCAGCGTCGTCTTGCCAGATCCTGCGGCTCCTTCGCTCAGCTTGCAGTCGACCTTGAGCTTCCTGCCCTTGCTCTGGCCGGAGGCCTGCGACGAGAAACAGCTCGCGAAGGCGTGCCGGGAGACACGAAGGTCGCCCTCCGCGGCCGTGAGGATCTGTGACCCATCGGGCAGCGCGTCGCAGCTCCCCTTCCCTTCTCGCTGCGCGAGGAACACTCCGATGGGGTCCCAACCTCCGCCGCCGCTCCCCGCAGCGCCGGTGGAACCGCTCGTCCCCGCACTGCCGGAGGGCTTCTTGCAGGCCGGCTCGGGGAGCTTGCCGCCGTAGAGCTCCTGGCAGAGCGCGTCCGCCATCGCGCCCGCGGTGGTCTGCGCGACCGGCTGCGCCCTATCCAAGAGCCGCGTGCCGGGCCGACCCGCTTCATCGAGGATCGTCTTGGTCACGGTCGGCTGCAGGCGCTGGCAAGGATCGATGCCGAGCCTGCCAAGAGCCTCGGGATCGGCGCCCGCCAGCAGCTGGCTCGGATCGCAGATCACTCCCTCCGTACACAGGAACCGCGTGCGCATCGACGTCGCGGCACGGCACGAGTCCAGACCCTGGAGCCTGCTGTCGAAGTACGCGCGCAGATCCTCGAGGACGTCCCGACAGGTCACGAGGTCCGGGCTATGCTGCTTGCAGAGCCGTGTGGCGAGCGACAGCGTACCGTCCCCGAGATCGAGGTAGAAGCCGGTCTCCCTCAGCCGCACGATGCTGACCTTCCAGAGGGCCTCGTCCTGGGAGGTGAGAAGCACCTTCTGTCGCAACTCCTCACGCACGCCCGGCGGCACGCAGGCGGGCACCTCGCTCCAGGACTGCGACACCCAGCGTGGCATCTCGTCCACGAGGATGACAATCGGATTGAGCATCCACTGAATCCTCGCCCGAACATCCAGGATGCGCGCCATCTGGCGTCCCAGCTTCTCGAGCTCGGGCGACTGCATCTCGCGCCAGCGCGACACGAGCAACGACAGGCTCGCCAGCGCGTCCTGCCCCTGCCTGCCGAGCACCGCCTCGCGATAGTGAGCCATGAGGGCGCGTGTCTCCGTGTCCTCGATGACGTCGAGGCCATCGGGAAGGGCGGCTCGGGCCGGCCGGGTTGGACACGAGATCACGAGGGAGAGCACGAGGGCGGACGCTGTCTTCAATCTCATGGGGACCTCCTGTCGCGCTCCGATGCAAGCGCCGTATCACCCAGGAAGCCGCGCAAGGCCGCGCACGATGGCTCGCGACGGCGCAAAGGCGCTCATCGTCACCTCGATGCGGCTCTCGTCTGACTTCCGGCTGCGCTTCACCGCGGCCCTCGTGGTGAGCCAGAGGTCACAGAGGTCACTGAAGGTCTTCTCGGGCGGGTCGGGGCGCCGGGCGCCACGGCGAATCTCCTCGACCTTCGTGCGATGGGCGTGCAGGGCCCGCAGGGCGTGGCGGTGCTCGTCGTGGACCTCGCTCCGCCTGCGACCGGTCTCGTCGATCCAGCGGATGCGCCACTTGCTGCCGTGCTGAACGGGTCGTGCTGCGACTGCCATGACCTCTCCTTCCTACGGGAGAAGGTCAGCGCGGTCTCCTGCACCTCCGAGGGCGCCGGTTGCAAGAAGACCTGCAGCACTCTTCATGCCGAGGTCGTTTGGCCCAGGACTGGCCCAAGGAACCTCGGATGACCATCCGGTCACGCTTCGACCGGGTCGAAAGCCCTTCGACTACCAGGGCTTCCGTTGGTACGCGCTACAGGAGTCGAACCTGTGACCTTTGGCTCCGGAGGCCAACGCTCTATCCAGCTGAGCTAAGCGCGCGGAAGAACGGCCAGAGGGTGCCGCGAGGGTGAGGGGCTGTCAAGGGATCACGCTGGGCCCCCGCGGCGGGCGAGGGCGAGGAACTCACGGCGCGTGCGCGGGCCGGGGACGCCGCTCGCGGCGAAGCGGCGCGGGCCGAGCTCCGTGTCGAGGGCGGCGCGGGCACGCGCGAGCGAGCCGGCCTGGATGCGGCAGCGCCTCGCGTCGGGGTCGATGCCGTAGATTCGCGCGGAGGTCAGGCCCAGGATCTTCGCCTTGCGCGCGGGTGTCAGCGCGGGATAGCCGAAGCGGTCCTGCGCGGCCTGCCCGATCTGGAAGGCGCGGAACGCCTCGATCTGTGCCTGCGGCGAGCCGTACCAGATGCTGTCCGTGCCCCAGACCACGTTGTCCTCGCCCATGTAGCGCAGGAGCTTGCCGAGCACGTGCGCGGCCTCGTCGGGCGAGGTCATCACGTTCGACCAGACGCTCCCGAGCTCGGCGTACACGTTCGAGCCGGGCCCGAGGCCCTGCTCCTGCATCGCGGTGACGAGCGCGTTGATGCCGAGGCGCGCCGTCTGCGGGGAGCCCACGGGATCGAAGGGCCCCTCCGCGGTGCCGCCGAAGAGCGGCTGCCCCTGCCTGAACGCCGAGTGGTAGACGATGAACTGCAGGTCCGGGAACCTCTTCGCCGCGCGCACCACGTCGGACGGGTCGCCGTGCTCGGTGTCGAACCCCGGCAGCGGCAGTCCCTTGTGGATGCACACGCGCTTGACGCCGAGGGCGCGCGCCTTCTCGAGGAACGGCACGCCCACCGCGGGATCGTCGAGCCAGTAGCCGGAGCCGTTCGGGCCCCACATCGGGTAGCACTTCCACGCCCCCACGCGGCCGGTCGCCGCGACGCGCTCCATCGCGGCGAGCTGGAGGTCGAGGTTGACGTTGGGCGTCACCATCGCGTGCGTGACGAGCCGCTCCGACGACGCCATCGCGTTGACGATCTCGCGCGACGCCGCGATCTCGTCGTTGTCGAGCGGGCTGCCGCAGCCGACCGTGCCCACGCCCGGCTGGTTGCA
Source organism: uncultured Myxococcales bacterium (assembly GCA_964593795.1). Classification (GTDB taxonomy): domain Bacteria; phylum Myxococcota_A; class Polyangia; order JAHFDS01; family JAHFDS01; genus JAHFDS01. The sequence continues at coordinate 5,872 of CAZQJC010000358.1, forward strand.
CGCGACCGCCGGCACGCCCGAGAGCACCGCCACCGAGGTGTCGCTGTTGAGGAAGAGCTGCTCGACGTAGTGCCGCGACGAGAAGCAGGACAGGGCATCGGCCTCGCCGCACATCGACTGCGGCAGGAACCCGAAGAAGCTCGCGAACGCGGTGTTGGTCTGCCGCCACTCGCCCATCGGGTTCACGTGGTGCGTCTGCACGTCGAAGATGAACTCGCTGCCCGAGAGGACCTCGCACGCGCCGGCGTCCATCGCCGCGTCGCGCGGCACCGCGAAGCCGCTGTCCGATGGCCCGATCGCCCCGTCGCCGATCCCCCCGTCCCGCGCGCCTCCGCCCGCGCCCCCCGCGCCCGCGCCGCCCGCGCCCGCGCCGCCCGAACCCATGAACCCCCCGCCCTTGCCGCCCCCGCACCCCGAAAGCGCGTTGACCGCGAGCAGCGTGCTCGCCATGCCCATCGAGCTCGCGAGGAAGCTGCGCCGGTCGAGCCCGAGGCGCCGCCCGCACACATCCGCCCGGGCGAATATCTCCTGGCGCAGCCGCGCCTCGCGCGCGGTCTCGACGTGGAAGAACTCGCCGTTCGACCGCGTCCCGAGCGGGATCGGGCAGAGCGGCGGGTCCACGGGGGCGCTCTTCTTGAGCCGATCGAGCCAGGGCAAGCGGCGCATCCCCCGAGCGTACCCGATCGCTCCGGGGCGCGGCGGGCCGCGCGCGGTGCCGCACGTCGGCGAGGTGGGTTCGGACTACCCCGCGAGGGCGTAGAGCGGGCGCAGCCAGACGCCGAGGAGCAGCGTGAGCAGCGCGAGCGGCAGGATGAGCAGAAGGTGCACCGGCGCGAGCGCGATCTCGCCGGCGTCCGCGTCCTTCGGCTGCAGGAACATGGCGCGCAGCACGCGCGCGTAGACCGCGAGCGAGATGGCGGTGTTGAGCGCGAGCGCGACCGCGAGGATCCACATCGTCGCGCCCCCTCGCGCGAGCGCCTCGTAGAGGACCGCGAGCTTGGCGACGAAGCCCACCGTCGGCGGCAGGCCCACGAGCGACACCAGGAACACCGCGAACGCGACCGCGATGACCGGCGCGCGGTAGCCGAGGCCTCGCATCGAATCGACCGTCTCGCCCACGCCCGCCTCGGCGAGCGCGTGCACGGTCGCGAACGCGCCCACGTTCATGACGAGGTACGCGCCGAGATAGAACACGAGCGCACGCTCTCCCGCCGCCGTTCCCGCCGCGACGGCCACGAGCGCGGTGCCCGCGTGCGCGATGGACGAATACGCGAGCAGCCGCTTGAGCGAGCGCTGGCCGAGGGCCGCGAGGTTCCCGAGCGTCATCGTCACGACCGCGATGACGGCGAGGACCGCGAGCAGGCTCCGCGCGTCGGGCGCCGCGAGCGCGAACCGCGCGAGGAGCAGGAAGCCGCCTGCCTTCGGGCCGACCGACAAGAACGCCGCGACCGGCGTCGGCGCGCCCTCGTACGCATCGGGGACCCACATGTGGAACGGCACGAGCGCGACCTTGAAGCCGAGTCCCGCGAGGACGAGCACCGTCGCCGCCGCGCCCGCCGCGCCGCCGCCCGAAAGCGCGCGCGCGACCGTCGCGAGGTCGGTGCCGCCCGCGAGGCCGTACGCGAGCGAGAGCCCGTAGACCATCACTCCCGACGCCACGCCGCCGTAGATGACGTACTTCAGGGCCGCCTCGGCGCTCGGCCGGGACTTGCGCGAGAAGCCCACGAGCACGTAGCTGCCGATGGACGCGGTCTCGAGCGCCAGGTACCCGACGAGCACGTCGGTCGCCGCCGCCATCACGCTCGCGCCGATGCAGACCGAGAGCAGGAGCACGACGAGCTCCGCCACGTCGTGGCCGCGCCCGGGCAGCGTGTCCTTGGCGCGCCACGCGAGCAGCACGGCCCCGAGGCCCGCGAGCGACGTCAGGATCTTGCCCGCGTCCGCGGCCGCGTCGCGCACCATCACGCCGCCGAAGAGCGAGGCGTCCCCCGCCGTCGCGAGCGTGGCCACGATGGCCCCGAGGAGCGAGAGCGCCGCCAGCCCGAGCGTTCGGCCGCGCGCGGGCCGGCCACGCACGAGGTCGTCCGCGAGCGCGACCGCGAGGCCCGCGGTGAGCACGATCTCCGGCAGGAGCGGCCGGAGGCTCTGGGCGGCGTCGAGCGTCATCACGGCAGGAGCCCGGCCACCTCGGCCACGCCCGTGCGCGCGACCAGCATGAGGAAGTCCGACACGCCGTGGCCGATGAGCGCGAGCGCCGGCATCGGGTAGACGCCGAGCGCGATCACGATGAGCGCGAGCGGCACGAGGGTCAGCGCCTCGCGCAGGGTGAGATCGCGCCCGCGCAGCCGGTGCTCGCCCTCACCCCAGCGCGCCTCGTTGAACGGCCCGAGCTGGATGCGCTGGATCGCCCACAGGTGATACGCGGCGGTCAGCACGAGCCCGAGCGCGCCGATGCCGACCATGACCGGGAACGCGGGGAACGCGCCCAGGAACACGAGCGCCTCGCCGACGAAGCCCGACAGGCCCGGGAGGCCCAGCGACGCCATGAACGCGAGGCCGAAGAGCAGCGCCTGCCGGGGCAGCTCGCGCGCGAGGCCCCCGAACGCGTCGAGATCGCGCACGTGCGCGCGGTCGTAGAGCACGCCGACGAGGAGGAACAGCATCGACGTGATCGTGCCGTGGTTGAAGAGCTGCAGGATCGCGCCCGAGACGCCGGTCTGCGACAGGCCCGCGATCCCGAGCAGGCAGTAGCCCATGTGCGAGACGGACGAATAGGCGACGAGGCGCTTGAGGTCGCTCTGCGCCATCGCGCAGAGCGCGCCGTAGATCATGCCGAGCACGCCGAAGAACGCGATGCCGGGCGCGGCCCAGCGCGTGGCCTCGGGCAGGAGCGGGAAGTTGATGCGCAGCATCCCGTAGACGCCCATCTTGAGCAGGACGCCCGCGAGGATGACGGAGATGGCGGTCGGCGCCTCGACGTGGGCGTCGGGGAGCCACGTGTGGAGCGGCACCACCGGCACCTTGACCGCGAAGCCCACGAACAGCAGCACGAACATCACCTTCGCGAACGGCAGGCCGAGGACGAGGGGGCTCCGCGCGTAGCGGTCCGCGTGCTCGTGCGCCATGCGCAGAAGGTCGAACGAATGCTCGACGGGCGTGCCGTCGACGAGCAGGCCGCCCGGCGTCGCGTAGTAGAGCGCGACGAGCGCGACCAGCATCAGCACCGAGCCGAACAGCGTGTAGAGGAAGAACTTGATCGCCGCGTACTCCTTGCGCGGCCCGCCCCAGATGCCGACCAAGAAGTACATCGGCAGGAGCATCACCTCCCAGAACACGTAGAACAGGAAGAAGTCGAGCGCGACGAAGGTGCCCGCCATGCCGACCTCGAGCAGGAGGAACAGGGCGAGGTAGCCGCGGATGTGCTTCTTGACCGACCACGACGCGCCGACCGCGATCACCGAGACGAGCGTCGACAGGAGCACCATGAGGACGCTCGTGCCGTCCACGCCGAAGTAGAGCTCGACGCCGAGGCGCGTGAGCCAGGGCCGGTGGAAGACCATCTGCGCGCCGAGGAGGGCGTCGCGCCCGCCATCGGCCGAGATCGTCGAGTCGAAGCGCTGCAGCATTACGAGCGTCAGGAGGAGCGGGACGACCGAGATCGCGAGCGCGACCCAGCGCGCCGCCGTCTCCTGCGTGCGCGGCAAAAGGAGCACCATCGGGATGCCGAGGAGCGGGAAGAAGACGATCCAGAGGAGGATGCCGGAGGCGGCGCCCTCGAGGCCCACGTTCAGCACGCGTCCGTCGGGCACGGCCGGATCCACCACCCCGCGCGGATCGGCGGAGACGACCGTGAGCCCGCCGAAGGCCTGCGCCTCGCCGTGGCTGCGGGCGGGCGTCCGCCACACGACCTCGACCTTCGCCGAGGCGCCCGGCCCGAGGGACGACGAGGTCTCGCCCGAGGTCTCGAAGAAGCGCTCGCTGCCCGCCGCGGCCTTGACCGTGACGGCGGTGGCCGCGCTGCCGCGGTTCGTGATGACGAGGGTCTTGCGCTCGCCCGGGGCGGAGAACTTGAGCGTGGAGGGCGAGAAGTCGAGGCGCGCCGCGCTGGCCGGCGCCGTGGGCTCCGCGCCGGCCGGCCGCGAGAGCGCGAGCAGCGCCAGCGCAACACATGCGGAGAGGCGGATGAGTCTGCCGCACGAGCGCGCAGCGGCGCGGCGCACGAGGGCAGGAGGATGCGGCGGATGTGTCATGGGTCCCCCAGCAGCGCGAAGAGGCAGAGGGCTGCCGCGCCGAGCGCGACGAGCGCTGCGTAGCGCTGGATGTGTCCGGTCTGCAGGCGGGAGAATGCCCGGCCGAGCGCGGCGAGCACGGTGGCGGTGCCGCCCACGGCGCCGTCCACGAGGTGGCGATCGATCGCGCCGCCGAGGCGCGAGGTGAGGACGGCCAGGCGCGCCACGACGGCGACCGCGCCGTCGATCCCCCGCCGGTCGAGCGCGGCCGAGGCGCGCGCGACGCCCATCACGCCGGGCACGACGGTGCGGCGGAACAGGACGTCGAGCCCGAAGGCGCCGTAGAGCAGCCGGTGGAGCCCGGCGAAGCGCTCGGCGAGCGCGGTCAGGCGCGCCGCGTGCGCGTCGGTGCGGTAGAGCGCGCGCGCCGCGAGCGCGGCGGCGGTGGCGACGCCGACCGAGAGCGCCATGAGGCCGAGCTCGAGCGCCTGCGAGCCGTGGGCGGGGCGGAGCTTCGCGGCGCCGGTGAAGACCGGCTCGAGGAAGTGCTCGAGGACGGGCGCGTGGTGCGAGATCGCCGCAGGGAAGCCGAGCACCGCGCCGACGACGATCGACAGGCCCGCGAGCGCCCAGAGCACCCAGGTCATGCGGCGCGGCGACTCGTGCGCGTGGTGCGCGAGCGCTTCCGAGGGCGCGCGGTGGAAGAACACCAGGAAGTACGCGCGGAACATGTAGAACGCCGTGCCGCCCGCGGCGAGGAGGCCCACCGCCCAGATCGCCTTGCCGATCCACGGCGCGGCGAGCTGGTCGGTCGTGAAGATGCGCCAGAGGATCTCGTCCTTCGAGTAGAAGCCCGCCGCGAACGGGAAGCCCGCGATCGCGCAGCACGCGATGAGGAAGGTCAGGCGCGTGTGCGGCAGGAGCTTCGCGAGGCCCCCGAGGTTGCGCATGTCCTGCGGGTCCTGCGGATCGACCGCGCGGGGCCAGTCGCCGGGCTTGCCCTCGCCGTGGAGCGCGTGGTGCACGCCGTGCAGCACCGAGCCGGCGCCGAGGAACAGGCACGCCTTGAAGCACGCGTGCGTGAGCAGGTGGAACGCGCCCGCCCAGAAGGCGCCCGAGCCGACGCCGATGAACATGAACCCGAGCTGCGAGACCGTCGAGTAGGCGAGCACGCGCTTGAGGTCCGTCTGCACGAGCCCCGCGGCCGCGCCGATGAACGCCGTCGACGCGCCCATCACCGCGATCACCGTCAGCGCCGCGGGCGAGAGCGCGAACAGAAAGCCCATGCGCGAGGTGAGGTACACGCCGGCCGTCACCATCGTGGCCGCGTGGATGAGCGCGCTCACCGGCGTCGGGCCGGCCATCGCGTCGGGGAGCCAGACGAAGAGCGGCGTCTGCGCGCTCTTGCCGGCCGCCGCGAGCGCGAAGCCCAGGCACGCGAGCAGCACCACCGGCACGCCGAAGAGCGTCTTGGCCGAGAGCGCCGCCGCCGCGCGCGGGTCGGCGAGCTGCGCCGCGAGCTCGCGGAAGACCAGCGTCGGCTGCGTGATCGCCGCGCCGGGCATCGTGGGCTCGTACGCGCCGCCCGACCACTCGCCCGCGAGCGCCCAGAACAGGACGGCCATGCCCATCACGAGGCCGAGGTCGCCGATGCGGTTGACGATGAAGGCCTTGCGCGCAGCGCTTGCCTTGTCCGGATCGCCGTACCAGAAGCCGATGAGGAGGTAGCTCGCGAGGCCCACGCCCTCCCAGCCGAAGAACATGACGAGCAGGCTGTCGCCGAGGACGAGGACGAGCATCGCGGCCAGGAACAGGTTCAGGCACGCGAAGAACCGCCAGGTCGACTCCTCCTTCTCCATGTACGCGGTCGCGTAGACGTGGATGCCGAAGCCGACCCAGGTGATGATCATGCAGAGCAGGCCCGAGAGCGGGTCCATCGCGAGCGCGAGGTCGATCTTGAGCTTGCCGATGTGCACGAGCGGCGAGAGCACGTCGACGATGAGGCGCTCCTCGTGCGGCAGCCGGAGCAGGCGCGCCACGAAGGCCCAGCCGACGATCGCGGCGGCCGCGCCCGAGGCCCCGAGCGCGATGGTCCACACCGCGCGCTTGCCGAACCGGGCCTGCAGCGCCCGGCCGAAGAGGCCATTGACGACGGCGCCGAGGAGCGGCAGCAGCACCACGAAGCGCAGGGCGGGCAGGACGTAGCCGGCGGCGTGCTCGCCCATCATCCCCTCAGCGTGCTCGTGTCGTCGGCGTCGATGCTGCGGAAGCGCCGCCACACCGAGAGCACGATGGCCAGGGCCACGGCGGCCTCGGCCGCGGCAGTGACGATGACGAACACGGCGACCACGAGGCCTGCCGTCTGTCCCGACTGGTGCTGCGAGAACGCGACGAGGTTCAGCCCCGCCGCGTTGAACAGGAGCTCGACGCCCATCAGGATGCCGACCGCGTTCTTGCGCGTGGCCACCGTGTAGAGGCCGAGGCCGAAGAGCAGCGCCGAGACGACGAGGTAGTGCCCCAGGCCGATGCTCGCGAGGCCGGGCGTCACGGGGCCTCCTTGCGCGGGCGCAGCTCGGCGCTCTCCCGGGCGGCGCGGCGGCCGAGCACGAGCGAGCCGACGAGGGCGGCGAGCAGGAGCACCGAGGCGAGCTCGAACGGCAGCACGTACTCGCGCAGGAGCGCGTCGCCGATGCGCGCGGTCGACGGGGCGGCCACGTGCTCGCCCGCGGGCCAGCGCGTGTGCGTCGCGAGCCACGCGAGCCCGACCGTGAGCGCTGTCGCCCCGAGCGCGCCGAGGAGCCGGCCACCGCTCGGGTTCGACTCCGGCGAGCGCCCGATGCGCCGCGTCAGCATGATCGAGAAGAGGAGCAGCACGAGCACGCCGCCGACGTACACGAGGAGCTGCGTCATGCCGACGAAGTCCGCGCCGAGGTAGAGGTACAGGCCCGCCACGCCGAGGAGCGCCGCGAGGAGCGAGAACGCGGAGGCGAGGACGTCACGGAAGAGCGCGACGCCGAGTCCCCCGCCGACCGAGAGCGCGGCGAGGCCGTAGAAGACGACCGTCGCCGGCGAGAGCATGAGTTCGGCAAGGCGCATGGGTCAGCGCTCCCCCGTGCGCAGCACCGCGGCCCGCGCGGCGGTCGCGGCGTCGGCGGCCGAGGCGCCCTTGCCGAGCCGCAAGATCACGAGCGCATCGCGGGTCGCGCGCGGGCCGCCGGGGGCGCAGCGCGTGGCGTCGGTGTCGGCGCCGCTCGCGAGCGCGTCGGCGTAGGCGCGGCAGGTCGCGTGGCCGCAGGCCTCGCAGTCGAGCGGCGGGAAGGCCTCCTTGCACAGGAGCTCCGCGAGCGCCCCCTCGCCCGTCGCCGCGCGGACGAGCGGCTCGAGCGCCGCCACGCGCGCGTTCAGGATCGGCTCGCGCACGACCTCGTCCGGGGCGCCCGACCGCGCGATGCCGCCCTCGCGGAACGCCCACTCGGTCGCGACCGGGTTCCACGCCTGCGCCCGCCGGCGCACCTCGCGCGCGATGTCGCCGCGCCGCACGGTGGTCTCGGTCTTGCCCTTGGTCGGCTTGAACGGCGGCACGAAGTCGCCCGGTCGGATGAACCGGAACGTCAGCGTGTTGAAGTTCGTGGTCGCGGCCTCGAACTCCTTGGTCATGCGGATGCAGCGCGTCGGCTCGACGTCGCCCTCCGCGGGCAGCGCGTCCACCGGGCAGTCCTCGACGCAGAGGTTGCAGTACATGCACTTGCCGATGTCGATGTCGAAGCGCGTCATCCCGCGCAGGCCGTCGGCGCGCTTGACGAGGTCGATCTTGATGACGTCGATCGGGCACGCGCGCTCGCACGCCTTGCAGCCGGTGCAGATGTCGAGGTCGACCTCGAGGAAGCCCCGGTAGCGCTCGGGCAGCATCTCGGCCACCGGGCGCGCCGTCCGGTCGGGGTACTGCACCGTGACGTTCTGCTTCATGAGCTCGGCGAGCGTGACCGCCATCCCCTCGAGGACGCTCCTGCCCGCGGCCCACATCGCGGTGAAGTAGCCGCGCTTCATGGCGCCTCCCACATGCGCCTGACGCGCCCCGTGGCGCCGAACGCGCTCCGCACGCGGCTCGCGAACCAGCCGCCGAGGCCGAGGCCGAAGACCGCGAACGTCGCGTAGCCGACGAGGCGCGTCGCCGCGGGTGGCAGGAGCCACGTCGAGAGCAGGACGCCGACGAGGCTCGCGAGCGAGATCGGCAGGAGGTACGTCCAGCACAGGCGCATCATCTGGTCGATGCGGAAGCGCGGCAGCGTCCAGCGCACCCAGATGACGACGAACACGAGGCCGACCGCCTTGGCCATGAACACGAGCAGGCTGAGCGCCTGCAGGAGCGGCGAGGCCCGCAGCGTCTCGATCGCGACGTGCGGCAGGTGCCAGCCGCCCAGGAATACCGCCGACGCGATCGCGCCGATGACGTAGAGGTTGATCCACTCCACCATCGGGTAGACGCCGAAGCGGAAGCCCGAGTACTCGGTGTTGTAGCCGCTGACGAGCTCGCTCTCGGCCTCGGGCAGGTCGAACGGCGTGCGGTTTCCCTCCGCCAGCGCCGAGATGAAGTAGACGATGAAGCACGAAAAGCAGAACGGGTCGGCAAACGCGTTCCAGTGCCAGGGCGCGCCGCCCTGCTCGCCGATCACGCGCTGCAGCGACAGCGACCCGGTGCGCGCCGCGATGCACAGGAGCGCGATCGACGCCGGCAGCTCGTAGCTGATGATCTGCGCGGCCGAGCGCATGCCGCCGAGCAGCGACCACTTCGAGTTCGACGCCCAGCCACCCATCAGGATCGAGACCACGACGAGCGACGTGACCGAGCCCAGGAACAGGAGGCCCACGTCGAGATCCACCACCTGGAGGCGCTCCGAAAAAGGCAGCACGATGAACGTCAGCACGAGGCCCACGAACGCGAAGTAGGGCGCGACCTGGAAGAGGCGCCGGTGCGCGTCGGCCGGGACGAGGTCCTCCTTGGTGATGAGCTTGACCGCGTCGGCGAGCCACTGCAGCCAGCCGTTCGGGCCGACACGATTCGGTCCGATGCGGGACTGCATGCGCCCCGCGATCTTGCGCTCCCACACCACGATGAGCCCCGCGCCCGGTCCGAGCAGCATGAGGACGCCGAGACACGCGGCGGCGAGCAGGAGCCCGCCGATCCAGCTCGACGTGTCCGCCGGCGCGCCCGCGGTCGGCAGGAGCGCCTCGACCGGGGCGCCCGCGCGCGTCGCGACGACGCGGACCGCGGCGCGCTCGAGGTCGCCGGCGCCGCTCGCGCGGCGATACGCGCGCACGAGCTCGTCGATCGACGCGACGGCGGTGCCGTCGAGCGAGACGATGCGATCGCCCGCGGTCAGGCCCGCCTTCGCGGCGGGGCTCGGGGGGCGCACGACGCGCGCGAGGTCCGCGCGCGACAGCGGGCGCGTCGGGTCGAGCCCGAGGGCGCGCACCTCCGCGGCCGCCGGGGCGAGCTCGGCCGGCGTGAGCTGCCCGTCGTACGGCGGCTGGTCGAGCCGGCGCACGAGATCTTCGACGCTGCTCTGACCCTCCACCGCGGCGACGACGACGGTGCCGTCTTGCACCTCGAGCCCGAGGCCGAGCCAGTGAAGGAGCGGCGCGTGGGGCCGGCCCTCCGTCCAGCGCTCCGCCACGCTGCGCAGCGTGGGTGGCAGGAGATCGAGCGCGAACGGCGCGCGCGACGTGTGCATGATCGGGTCGCCTCCGGTCGCGGACGGCTGCACCACGCGCACCATCGCCGGGCCACGCGCCGGCGCGCCCACCGCGCGTACGAACGAGTCGTCCACGTCGACCAGCACGCGCTCGCGCGAGACCGCTCGCGCCGGGAAGGTCAGCACCCGCCCGCCGATGGCGAGCTCCACCGTTGCGCCTGCGGCCGGGTCGAACGCCCAGCCCTCGACGACGAGCACGTCGCCGCGCTGGATCGTCTGCGGCCGCACGTCGCGGATCTCCCGCCGGTCGTCCGCGCGCGCCACCTGGGCGCCGCCGGCGAGCACGAGCGCGAAGAGCGCGAGCCGCGCCGTCATCGATCGATCTCCGGCGCCACGACGTCGAGCGACGCGATGAGCGCGACCAGGTCCGCCAGCATGAGGCCGCGCGACTTCTCCCGCACGATCGCCATCGCGTTGAAGGATCCGGTGCGGAAGCGCGCGCGGTACGGGTTCGCCGTGCCGTCGCCGATGACGTAGCAGCCCATGTCGCCGCGGGCGGTCTCGATGCGCGCGAACGCCTCGCCCTTGAAGCGCGTCTTCTTGGGTCGGTCCCAGTGCCCCGGCTCGGTCTTCTCGATCTGCTCGAGCGCGACGCGCAGGATCTTCACCGACCCGCGCCACTCGTCGACGCGCACGCGGAAGCGGTCCCACGCGTCGCCGACGGCGCCCATGCGCCCGTCCCCGACGGGGATCTCGAAGCCCGGCAGCGCCGCCAGGATCTCGCCGTAGGCGCTGTAGGGCTCGTCCACGCGCAGGTCGAAGCGGACGCCGGACGCGCGCAGGTTTGGGCCGACGAGGCCGTAGTCGATCGCCTCGGCCGCCGTGATCGCCGCGACGCCGCCGAGCCGCTTGCAGAAGATCTCGTTGTAGGTGATCAGCCGATCGAACTCGTCGATGACGGGCTCGAAGTGGTCGATCCACTCGAGGCACCGGTCGCGCCAGCCCGCGGGCAGGTCCCAGCCGACGCCGCCGAGGCGGTGGTAGTGGTACGTCAGGCGCGCGCCGCAGAGCGCCTCGAGCAGGTCGTTGACGTACTCGCGCTCGCGGAGGGCGTACGGAAACGGCGTGATCGCGCCGAGGTCCATCGCCATCGCGCCGAGCGCGATGCAGTGCGACGAGATTCGGTTGAGCTCGTCCGAGATGACGCGCAGGTACTCGCCGCGCTTCGGCACCGGCAGACCGCCGAGCTTCTCCACCGCGGCCGCCCACACGTGGTTGGCCGTCATCGCGCAGACGTAGTCCACGCGGTCCGTGTAGGGCATGAAGCCCTCGTACCCGACGCGCTCGGCGATGTGCTCGATCGCGCGGTGCAGGTAGCCGACGTCCGGATCGGCCTCGCGCATGATCTCGCCGTCGGTCTTGATCACGAAGCGGATGACGCCGTGCGTGCTCGGGTGCTGCGGCCCCATGTTGAGCGTCAGCTCCGCGCCCGAGTCGCTCTCGAGGATGAGCTCGCTCACTTCTTGCCACTCTCGTGCTGCACGCCGAGCCTGGTCGCGTCGTGCAGGGCGACGAGCTCGAGCGGGTTCGGGCGCGCGATCGACATGCCTCGGTAGTCTCTCGGTTCCCGAGCATCCTTGCGCATCGGGTGGCCGATCCAATCATCCGGCATCAAGAGCCGGCGAAGATCCGGGTGCCCCTCGAAGACCACCCCGAACAGGTCGTACTGCTCGCGCTCGAGCCAGTCGGCCGTGCGCCAGACGCCCGTCACGCTCGGCACCCGCGCGGCGTCGCGCGGGACCACGACGCGGCACACGTGCGCGTGCCGGTGCACGTAGGAGTAGAGGTGGTAGACGACGTGCATCTCGCCCTGCTTGAGCCAGTCCACGGCGGTCATGCACTGCAGGAAATCCATCTGCAGGGCCGCATGCGTTCGCAGGGTGCGGGCCACGTCGAGCCACTTGCCCGCCACGACCGGGCTCACGGCGTCCCGGGGGGCGCCGTTCTTGTTGGCGGCGTCCGGCGCCTCGACCACGAGCTCGCCGACGCCCTCGGGGTGCGCCGCGGCCAGGAGGGCGTGGATCTCGGCCGCTGGGCGCTTCATCCCTCGTCCTCCGGTTCCGCCTGTTGCCAGTCGAGATCGCGCCGGCGCCAGACGTAGGCGAGGCCGAGCGCGAGGAGGACCACGAACGCCGCGATCTCCACGAAAGCCAGCGCACCTTCTCCGGTGGCCACGAAGCGCCGGAACACGGTCGCGACCGGGTAGGTGAACGCCACCTCGACGTCGAGCACCAGGAACACCAGCGCGACCACGTAGAAGCGCGGGTTGAAGTTGAACCACGCGGCCTGGACCGGCGTCTCGCCGCACTCGTAGACGAGCGACTTGTCGACCTCGGGCACCGACGGACGGATGAGTCGGCCGATCCCCAGCGCGGCGGCGACGAAGCCAACCGCGAGGAGCGCGAAGACGAGCAGGCTCCCGAGCTCGAGCTGCATGTCGGTTCGCACGCTACCACTCGTGTATCCTTCCAGCCAGTGTCAGCCGCGCTCCTTTTCCTCGCTGTTTTTTGCGCATTTCCTGCGGTGGATCTGCCCCGTAGTTACGAGGAGATACGTGCGGGCGGGCCTGGACGCATGGCGGCCGCGGAGCGGATCGTCGGCGCGGGCCCCGATGCCTTCGAGGCACTTGTGGCCCGGCTGGGGCGAAAGCGCACCGGCACCACCGCGCAGTTCAGGAAGCTCCTCGACGCGATCGGCGGGAAGTACCCGGACGACAAGGGCGTCTTCCGCCCGCCGACGCGCCAGCAGCGCGAGCTCGCCGCCAAGCGCGGCGATCCCGACTGGCTGATGCTGCTCGATCGCGAGGGCGACCGGCTGGTCAAGGAGACCCCCGCGCTCGCCGAGCCGCTCGCCGAGGCGATCGAGACCGTGGCGCTCATCCGCGGCATCGCGAAGGCGGCCCGATGGGAGCGTTTCCGCGCGCCGCCCTACCCGGAGGACACGCTCGAGCCTCCGAAGCCCGCCAGGCCCGCGCCGAGGTCGAAGGACGCCAAGAAGGACGGCAAGGACGCCAAGGACGTCAAGGAGCCGGAGCGTCCGGGCAGCCCGACCAGCGTGAGCGTGCTCATCGACCTCGCGTTCTCCGAGAGCGGCGCCGTCTTCCGCGACGAGGTGGGCCGGCAGGTCCGTCAGCTCGGCAACCTCGCGGTGCCGGAGCTCATCCGCTTCGCGTTCGGGCCGAGCAAGGGCAGCCCCATCATGGGCGCGCGCCTGCGCTACTGCCTCTACCAGCTCGATCGGATGGACCGGCAGAACCCCGCGCGCGTGCTGCAGACGGCGCCCGATGACGCGCTGCGCGCCGATGACCTCCGCGCCTACGGCGAGACGCGCGCGACCCCCGCGATCAAGGTCGTCCTCGGCGAGCTCGACGCCACGAGCGTGCGCGTCCGGCAGATCGCGCGATGGGTGTGGATGCAGTACGTGCTCGTCAAGCCCCCGCCGGTGCCCAAGCGCAAGCGCAAGCTGGCCGGCGGCCGGGAGAGCAAGAAGGAGGAGGAGGTCTACCTCGACTACCGGCGGCTCGCCGAGCTCGAGCTCGAGCGGAGCTGGAAGGACCTGACCGGCGCGGACCTCCCGGAGGACGACCACCGCACGCTGCGGGAGCGCACGGACGTGCTCTTCAAGTTCTACGACGAGCGTCGTGACAAGGTGGTGGTCGAGGCGCTCTCGCGCGGCCACAAGCTGCGGCAGGACGGCGACCTCGAGGGCGCGATCCGCGTGTATGACGAGATCCTGGCCGAGCAGCCGCTCTATGGAGGGCGGGGCGAGATGGTGCCCGCGTTCCTCGCGCTCGCGGACAAGCTGCGCGGGCAGGACGATCGACGCGTCGTGTCGCTCCTGCGGCAGGCCGCCACGCTCGCCGCCGGCACGCCCGCGGCCGACGAGGCGCGTGCGGCCGCCGACGCCCTCGACGCGAAGCTCCACCCTGCCGCGGCCGCCCCCCGCCTGGCGGTCCCCCGCTCGCGCCGTCTCGGACTCTACGGGGGCCTCGTCGCGCTCCTCGTCCTCTGCGCAGTGCTCTGGGTGCGCGCCGGCCGCGCCGAGATGCCGCGCCCGCCCCGCGAGCGCATCGAACCGACGCCGTAGCTCACCCTCGGAGGAAGAGAACGCCCGGGCCGCCAGGCACGCCAGTCCGACGTCGCCGGGCTGTCGCGGCGAAGGGCGGGCGGACGGGTGAGTCGCGAGCGCCCTCAGTGCGCGAGCGCAGGGAGCGTGATGGGCTCCGTGGCGGCGCGAGCGGAGCGAGCGTGGTGCGGCCGCAGGCTGTGCCGAGGACCGCACGGGGCCCCACGCAGCGCGGAGCGCCTGATCATTGATCACATCTGCCAAGGCGCATGGATAGGGCGGGAGCGAGGCCCAAGCGATCGATTTTTCTGGCCCCTAACACCACGCCCGGCCTCACCCCGTCGTGGCGTCCACCGCGGTCAGTCGCCCCTCTCCCGACGG
>CAZQJC010000359.1:0-24877 GCA_964593795.1 uncultured Myxococcales bacterium
TCGGGCTTCAGGCCTCGGGCTTCAGGCTCCGGATCCGGGTCAGAGACCCGAAGCCTGAAGCCTGGAGCCTGAAGCCTCTTCGCATGACAGCTCGCAAGTCCGCGTTGCAGCACACGGTTCAACATGATCGGTGCTCTAGGCCGCGCCGGCGGTGACGAGGCGCGTCACCTGCGCGGCCACCGACATCGCGATGATGCGCTGGCCGGGCACGAGGCGGTGCGACAGGCCATTGAGGAGGATGAGCGCGCGCACGATGAGGGCGAAGTGGGAGGGGACGGACTCGACGACGCCGGTCTGCAGGAGGTCGAGCAGGCCCCGGTCGGCGGCGTACTGGCCGAGCAGGGCGCGGACGAGGGTGAGGAACGCGGCGGGATCGCCCTCGCGGATGCGGAAGCCGATCGAGCGGGCGGCGGTGACGGCGCGCTCCGCGTCACCCGTCATCGCGCCGGCGATCATCGCGGCGACGCCCGCGCCGAAGCCGGGCGGAAGCTCCTTGGCCAGGCCGAAGTCGAGGAGGGCGATGCGGCCGTCGGCGCGCGCGAGGATGTTGCCCGGGTGCGGATCGCCGTGGAAGAACCCGTGCTCGAAGATCATCGCGCAGTACACGGCCGCCACACGCTCGGCCAGCGCGCGCAGGTCCGGCTGCACCGCGCGCACGCGCTCGAGGTCGGTCAAGGGCGCGCCGTCGATGAGCTCGAGGACGAGCAGGCGGTCGGTGCTGAGGGCGGCGTGCACGAGCGGGACGACGACGTCGGTGCGCGCGCCGAGCTCGCCACGCGCGCGCATCGTGGAGCTCGCCTCCCGCGAGAAGTCGAGCTCGAGCGTCACGAACGTCGCGAGCTCGTCGACCAGCGCGCGCAGATCGAGGCGGCCGTTGAAGAGGCGCACCGCGCGCACGGCCCGGCGCAGCGAGGCGAGGTCCCCGGGGAACTGGCGCCTCGCCTCGGGGTACTGGATCTTCACCGCGACGTCGGTGCCGTCGGCGAGGCGTGCGCGGTGCACCTGCGCGAGCGACGCGGCGCCGAGGGGCGTCTCGTCGATGCTCGCGAACACCGTGGACATCGGCCTGCCGAGCTCGCCCTCGACGTGGCCGCGCAGCGCCTGGAGCGGGCGCGCGGGCACCGCGTCGTGCAGCTCGCGCAGCGGCGCGAGCAGCGACTCGGGGAAGAAGTCGGCTCGCGCAGCGAGGACCTGTCCCAGCTTGACGAAGGCGCCGCCGAGGGCGGTGGCCAGGCGGAAGATCGCTCGGCCGGTGCGCGCATGTGCGCGGTCCCACGCCGCCTCGCTGGGGCGAAGGACGGCGATCCGCTCGCGCGCGAACAGCAGGCCGTAGCGCAGGACCGCGAAGGCGATCGTCAGGCCCGCCCGCACGGTCCGGTAAGCGCGATTGGAGCGCAGCACTGCCCCGAGCGTCGCACGGAACTCGCCGCCGCCGCCGCACCGTCATGGCAGGAGGAGGCCCACGGCCCCGGCGCCCGCCATCACGAGGAACGCGAGCAGCACGCGCCGGCCGAAGTCCCAGCCGCCGAGCGCGATCGACAGGGTGGCCTTGACCAGCGTGTTCGAGGCCGCGCCCAGGAAGACCGTGATGGCGGCGGTCGCGAGCGGCACGTCCCTGCCCGCCATGCGGCCCATCGACAGGGTGATGGCGTCCACGTCGGTCGCGCCGGCGAGGATGCCGGCGACGTACGCGCCCCGCGCGCCGAAGTACGCGTGCGCGGCCTTCGCGCCGAGCAGGATGAGCGCGAAGAGGAGCCCGAAGCGCAGGGCCGTCCAGAGCTCGACCGGGTTCGGCAGCGGCAGGTCCGCCGGCGCGGGGGGCGCGGTGCGCAGGCGCAGGAACGTCCAGAGGCTGACCACGGCGCCGGCCGCGACCATGCCGCCGAGCGGCCACGCCATGCGCCCGAGCAGGTCCACGTTGACCGCCGCCACGATCGCCGCGATGCGCGCGACCATCACCGTCGAGGCCACGATCGTCGCGAGCGCGCACGTCGGGGACAGCACCGGATCCCGCCTGGCCCGGTCCGCCATCGCGAGCGTCACGGCGGTCGACGACACGAGCCCGCCCGCCAGGCCCGTCACGCCGAGGCCGCGCTCGGGGCCGAGGACGCGCACGGCGACGTAGCCGACGAGGCCCATGCCGGCGATGAGCGCCACCATCGCGCCGACGCTGCGCGGGTTGATCGCGCCGAGCGGCCCGAGATCGCGATCGGGCAGGAGCGGAAGCACCACCACGCCCACGAGCAGGAACTTCAGGAGGGCATAGACGTCGTCGCGCGAGACGCGCCGCACGAGCGCGTGCAGCGCCGGCTTGCTCGACAGGAGCAGCGTGCTGACGACGGCCACCGCGGCGACGACGAAGACGCGGCGGGAGAGCGGCTCCACCACCCCGTCGGCGGCCGCGAGCGCCCCGAGGAGGAAGGACATCAAGAAGGCCGCCTCGGAGGTCAGGCCGTGCTCGCCGCGCTTGACGTTCCACAGGTACGAGACGCACAGGAAGGCCAGCAGGCCCGCGAGCGCGATGGCGAAGAGCGCGGGGCCGAGCTGACGCGCGAGCAGGACGAGGATCGCGCCCAGCATCGAGAACAGCGGGTGCGTGCGCGCGCCGCCGAGGAAGGCGGTGGAGTCCGTGCTCGCGGGGGCGGACTGCTCGCGCTCGAGACCGATCAAGAGGCCCGCGGCGAGCGCGAGACCCAGCGAGGCGAAGGGCTCCTCGCCCATCGCATCACGGCTTGTAGGCTTGCAGGCCGCGCTCCGCGGTCAGGCGCAGCCAGGTCCGCAGGGCGTTCGCGTCGGCGGGCACGAACGCCGGCAGGGGCGGCATCGCGAGCCCGCGCGCCGCGGCGTCGGCCGGGCGGCTGCGCACGCGGTGGAAGAGCTCGCGGTTCTTGTAGTACGCGGAGAGCGGCACCGGCTCGGCGAGGTCGGGCGCCAGCGTCGCGCCCACGCCGCGCACGGAGTGGCAGAAGCCGCAGCCCTCCCTGTACACCGTCGGGCCGCGCGGGTCGTCGCCGACCGCGAGCTGCGCGAGGTAGGCCTGCTCGCCCACGAGCTCGATGCCCACCAGCGTGTCGGCGTGCGCCCAAGGCGAGAAGCTCCGCTGCGACGCGGGCGGCACGTACGGGTGCCGCTGATCCGCCACCACCACCTTGTTCCCCGCGAACACGAGCGGTCGCGCGTCCGCCTCGGGCGGGTCGCCGCGGCGCATCGGCGGGAACGTGGACGTCCAGTGGTCCTTGACGAAGAGCGTGCGCGCCACGAACGGATCGATGCGGCGCATCGCCGGACCGTCGCGGAACGGCACGGGGATGATGACGCCGTTGGCGAAGCGCAGGAGCGCGAGGTCGACCGACTTCGGAGGGGCGTATCGCTCGAGCAGCGTCGCGAGGTGGAAGCCCTTGTAGCGCTCGGTCGTGCCCTGGTGCGGATCCGTGCGCTGCAGCTCGACGAGCGGCATCGCGCCCGGAGCGATCAGGACGAGCCGCTCGCGGCCGAGCGTGGGGCTCTCGACGTGGTTGCCCGCGGGGCGGATCCACACCGGCAAGGGCGCGTCGATCGGCGCCCCGAGCAGGACCACGCCGAAGAGCGCGAGCGAGAGCATCGCGCCCTCAGCTCGCCCGGCTCAGGGCGCAGGTCAGGCACATCGGCGTCTCGGGGAGCTTGCGCAGCCGCAGCTCCTCGATCCGCCCGCCACAGGCGACGCAGCAGCCGTACGTGCCGCGCCGGATGCGCTCGAGCGCGCCGTCGATGCGGGCGACCTCGCCTCGCTCGAGGTCCGAGAGGTGCCCGAGGCGCGAGATCTCCTGCTCCTCGGCGGAGCGATCGATCCAGTCGGGCTCCTCGGCGGGGGCGAGGCCCGCCTGCGCGGCGGCCTCGGCGCGGAGCTCGCGCATGAGCCTCGCGCGGCGCTCGCGGAGCTGCATCTCGATCTTTCCCAGGGTGCGCGAGGTGGCGGTCATGAGGTGCCTCCACCTCGATCCGAAGCAGCCGCCGTGCCACGCCCAGCCGGCTCCAGCCCGCCCACCCCGCGAAAGCCCTGCGTGGTCGGGCCGCTACCGCGCAGGAGTTGCGGCAGGGTGCGCGCGTTGGCCCACGCAGAGCGCGTGCCTTCTGCGGCCCGCGCAATGCAACGACAGATCCCCGGATGGAGGGCGATCATGATCAGGACCATCCTCATCGGTGAAGACGGCTCGACGGCCTCGCGCAAGGCGCTCGAGCATGGTGTCGACCTCGCGGCCCGCCTGGGGGCCACCGTCAGGGTCGTCCACGTCGTCGAGTCCTCCGTGGCCTGGGCGGTGCCCGGCCCGGCGCCCGAGCCCTCCCGGACCGCCGCGGCGTGGGTGTCGGAGAGCCGCAAGCAGCACGAGCTCGAGGGGCGCATGATCCTCGACTCGGCGCGTCGGCTGTGCGCGGAGCGCGGCGTCGAGGTGTTCGCCGACCTCGTCGAGGGCTGGCCGCCGCGGACGCTGCGCGAGGAGATGCAGCGCGCCGACGTGGCGGTCCTCGGGCGGACGGGGCGCCGGCAGGACCGGCTCGGCGAGACGACGGGCGCGACCGCGCAGTACATGATGCGCCGCTGCGAAAAGCCCGTGCTGCTGGTCGACCGGGCCGCGGAGCCGCTGCGCGAGCTGGTGCTCGGCTTCGACAACTCGCCGAGCTCGCGGCGCGCGCTCCTCGTGGCGGCGGAGCTGGCCCGCCGGACCGCGCTGCCGCTGACCATCGCCCACGTGGCCGAGCGGTCTGACGATCGCCACGTCATCGGCATGGCGCGAAAGGCGCTCGCCGAGGACGCCGACGTGCGCGCCACGTTCGAGGAGCTCCGCGGAAAGCCCTATCCGATGCTGGCCGAGCTGGTCGCAAACCGGCCGGGCGCGACGCTCATCCTCGGCGGGCGCGGCCACGACCGGCTGGCGGACTTCCTGCTCGGCACGCTGCCCGAGAGCTTCCACCTGCACCACCGGGCCACGCTGCTCATCGTGCGGTAGGTCTCCTGCGGTCCTGTAGCGCGGCGCACCGACGTTACTGGTGCGCTCGCTTACGCTGATCTCGCCGATGATGCGCGCGACCTCGCTGCTCCTTGTCCTTGCTCTGGGTGCGTGCGGGGGCAGCGCGGGGTCGGCGCCGGACGGCGGGATGGCGCGAGCCGACGCGCGGCGAGGGCAGGGCGGGGCGCCCGCGGATGCGCGGCGGAGCGACGGGAGGCCCGCGGACGCTGCGCGCGATGCGGGGCCCGGAGGCTTCGATGCCCGAGGCGACGGCCCCGGGCGCGACGGCCCTGGGCGCGACGGCCCTTCCGACGGCCCGCTGTCGGACGACGCGCCTCCGGGCGTCACGTCGATCAAGCTGCGCCTCGTGGCCGCGAACCTCTCGAGCGGGTCGGGCCAGAGCTACGACCTCGGCCATGGCCAGCGCATCCTGCAGGGCATCCATCCGGACGTCGTCATGATCCAGGAGCTCAACGTGGGCGACGGGTCCGACGCCGCGCTGCGCGGCTGGGTGGACACGACGCTCGGCCCCGAGTTCCACGTGCACCGCGAGACGGGCGCGCAGATCCCGAATGGCATCCTGAGCCGCCATCGCATCGCCGAGGCTGGTCAATGGACCGACCCGCGGGTGTCGAATCGCGCCTTCGCGTGGGCGCGCATCGACCTGCCGGGGCCGCGTGACCTCTGGGTGGTGAGCGTGCACCTCCTGACCTCGAGCGGCACGGAGCGCAATCAGGAGGCCGCCGCGCTCGTGACGGCGATCCAGGGCGCGGTGCCGAGCGAGGCGTACCTGGCCATCGGCGGCGATTTCAACACCACCAGCCACGACGAGGCGTGCCTGGACACGCTCGGGCCCGTCGCCTCGCACCCGATGCCGTATCCGGCCGACGCGCGCGGCAACACGAGCACGAACGGCAATCGCACGAGCCCGCACGATCACGTCCTCGCGGACGCGGACCTGACGC
Organism: uncultured Myxococcales bacterium; assembly: GCA_964593795.1. Lineage (GTDB taxonomy): Bacteria > Myxococcota_A > Polyangia > JAHFDS01 > JAHFDS01 > JAHFDS01. Next base: position 5,951 of record CAZQJC010000359.1, read on the forward strand.
CGCACGCGATCCCGGTGGTGATCGGGGCGAGCACGTTCCCCGGCGGCGCCGTGATCGACACCCGCATCTACGATCCGCTGGCCGATCTCGCGCCGGCGATGATGAACGACAGCGGCGCGCCGAGCATGCAGCACATGGCCGTCGTGCGCGACTTCGACGTGCCCGTCCGGTAGGAGCCTGTAGTACGAGGAGAATCGATGAAGGACGAATACGACTTCTCCAAGGGCAAGCGCGGCCAGTTCTACCGGCCCGGCGCCACGCTGAGCCTGCCGGTCTACCTGGAGCCCGAGGTCCTCGACCTCCTGCGCGAGCGCGCCAAGCGCGAAGGCGTCGACGTGCAGCGCTTGGTCAACGACCTCCTCCGCCGCGACGTCGGCCTGACCGCGACGGGCCGATAACTTCGCTACCCCCGTCTAGCCAGCGCGAGCGACGTCCCTGTCCGCGATTCGCATCATCCCCCGAACCGATGAATCGCGTTTCCGCATGACGACGCTCTGGGCGAATGTCCCCGGATCGCGACCGGTCATTTGGCCTACGGTGACTCCGCCCTGCCGCGCGTAAGCGGCTAGAGTCTAGGCGCGTTGGAGCCGCGTGACGTCCACGATCCAGCGTGGCTGGAGCTCGAGCGCGCCTGCGTGCGCCGCATCCGCGCCGGCGAGCGCGCCGCGTTCGCGGAGCTCTACCGCGCCTTCGGCAGGCGCCTCCACGCGGTGGTGCTGCCGCTCGTCGGCAACCCCGCGGCCGCGGAGGACGCTCTCGCCGCGACGTTCGTGTCCGCGATCGAGCGCATCGACCAGTACGAGGACCGCGGCCAGAGCATCTACTTCTGGCTGGCCGCCATCGCGCGCAGCAAGGCGATGGACCTCCACCGGCAGGCGGCGCGCGGCGGCCGCGCGGTGGCGCGCTACGAGAGCCTGCTGGCGCCGCTCCTCGACGGGGGGCCGGGGCCCGAGGCGCGGCTGCGGGGCGATCTCGACGCCGGGCGCCTCGCCGAGGCGGTCGGGCGCGTGCTCGGCGAGATCCCGCCGCGGCAGCGCCGCGCGATCGAGCTGCGCATCCTGGAGGAGCGACCGCGGCCCGAGTGCGCCGAGGCGCTCGGCGTGACGATCGGTGCGTTCGACGTGCTGCTCCTGCGCGGATTGCGGTCTTTTCGCGCGACCTGGAGCAAGATCATCGGCGAGGCCGGGGAGGCCTGATGCAGGACGACGACGCACCCACCGCGCAGGAGGCGGCCGACGCCGAGGCGCTCGCGCGCGCGCTCGAGGGCGAGGCAGGGGCGCCGGACGACGCGCTCGGCGCGGCCGCCCTCCTGCAGCACGAGCGGCGGCTCGCGGGCTTCGATGCGTCGGCGCAGGCGCGTGTGGAGCGGCGCATCGCCGCGGACGTGTCCGGTCCGTCGAGGAAGCGGCGGCGCGTCCGGGTGTGGCTGGCGCCGGCGGGCGTGCTGGTCGGGGCCTGCGCGGCGGCGCTGCTCGTCGTGAGCAACCAGCGCGCGGGGGCGCCGGGGCCGACGCCCGCGGCGGCCGCGGTGGCGACCTCGCTTCCGGCACCGTCGAAGGCGCTCCTCGATGCCCAGGCGCGGGCGCTGGAGACGGCCTCCTTCGCGCCCCTCGAGCGGCCGATGCGCGAGCACCGGGCGACGATGCTGGCCGCGATGCGCGCGCGGAGCGGGGGGGCGCCGTGAGGCGCGCGGCGTGCGCGGTGCTGTGGCTCTGGTGCGCGGGGTGCTCCGACTCGCTCCGGGCGCCCGAGGCGCGGGACGGTGCGCAGGTCGAGCATACCCGCCTGGTGCCGAGCGCCGCCGAATGGCTCGCCCGCGCGGCCGACGCCCACGCTGCCGCCGACGCCGCGCTCGATCGCGGCGACCGCCCCGCGGCGCAGCGAGCGCTCGGCGAGCTCCTCGCGGTGCCGGCCCCGCGAACGCTCGTCGCCGCCGATCGCGAGGCGGTGCTCTCGGACGTGTACTTCCGCCTGGCTGCCCTGACTGCAGACCAGGGCGCCTTCGCCGAGTCGCTCGCGTGGGCCGAGCGCGGCCTCGATCTCGGGCGCCCCGAGGACGCGCTCACGTTCAACCTCCTCCTGGCGCGCAGCCGCGCCCACGAGGCGCTCGCGCGTCACGACGACGCGAACCGAGACCTCGCCGCCGCACGCCGCGTCCAAGCCGCGCTGGCCGGACCGTAAGCACATTTCCGCGTAAGCCCAGTCCCGCACGCGCGTTGGACCCCCAAAGGAGGCCACCGCATGCACCCCCGCTCGCCCCACGTCCACCTCGCCGCACTGCTCCTCGCCGCCACATCGTGCGGCGCGGACCGCCTCGCCCCCGCCCCCTCTGCAGCATCCCCCGCGCCCGCAGCGGGCCCCGCATCCCCCGCATCCCCGCTGCATCTGGCCGCGCGCAAGCTCATCCGCGACGGTGAGGTCCACCTGATCGTCGACGAGTACGCGGCCGCGCGTCGCGCGATCGACGGCCTGGCCACCGCCGCCGGCGGCTTCGTCGGCAAGACCGCCGTCGAGCACAGCGCGGGCCGCGTCTCGCACGCGAGCCTCACCCTCCGGGTGCCCGGCCCTCGCTTCGACGAGGTCGTCCGCGGGATCCTCCAGCTCGGCCGCGTGGAGCGCGAGGCCACCGGCTCGCGCGACGTCACCGACGAGTACGTGGACGTCGCGGCGCGCCTCGCCAGCGCGAAGAAGCTGGAGGCGCGCCTCCTGGCCCTCCTGGAATCGCGGCCCGGCAAGCTCTCCGACGTGCTCGAGGTCGAGCGCGAGCTCGCGCGCGTGCGCGAGGGCATCGAGCGCCTCGAGGGCCACGTGCGCGTCTTCGACGATCAGGTCGAGCTGGCCACGCTGACCGTGCAGCTCGCGGTCAAGCAGGTCTACGTCGCCGCCCGAGCGCCCACCTTCGGCCAGGACGCACGCGAGGTCCTCGGCGGCTCCGCGGGCGTGCTCGGCCGCGCGCTGCGGCAGTCGGCGCTCCTCGCCGTCGCGCTCGTGCCCTGGTCGCCGTTCCTCGCGCCGCCGCTGCTCTACTTCGCGCTCCGCCGTCGCCGCGCGCGCGCCGCCTGACAGGGTCGATCGAGACAAGCGCAGCGGGCCGAGACGGTGACGGTCTCCGCACCGGCGCCGGTCCCGGACCCGGCTCCGTCTCGGCAACGGTAACCGGCTACAGGTGATCGGCAACGGTCTCCGGCGACGGTGACCGGCAACGGTCTCCGGCTGCCGGTGACCGGCAACGGTGACCGGCAACGGTCTCCGGCGACGGTGGCCGGCAACGGCTGCCGGCGACGGTCTCCGGCGAAGGGTGGCCGGCGACCGGGCCCGGGGAGACCGGGCCGGTCACCGCCGGGAGCTACCGCCGAGGGTTGACGAGGCGCCAGAGGAGGGCCGCCAGCCGATCGAGGCCTGGCTCGGCCGCCGCGACGAGGTCGGCGTCGACGTACTGCCAGACGTGCGCGAGCCTGACGGCGCTGCGGACTTCGGCTGCGCTGCCCTGCGCGATGCGGTAGGCGTGAGCGCGGTCCTTGCCGGTGCGACACGCGCCTGGGACGTCTCGTGGGGCGGCTCTTCGCCCTGGGAGCACCTGAACTACCTGCCGGTCAGCTTCTCCGACGTGCGGGTGGGTGACTTCAACGGCGATGGGGTCTCCGACGTGTTCTTCGCCAGCGGCCGCGAGTGGTTCATCTCGTGGGGCGGACGCGGCGCGTGGACGCACTTCGCCCTCGCCATCCACCGCGCCCGCGACCTGCTGTTCGCCGACTTCAACCGCGACGGCAAGACCGACGTGTTCGGCATCGACGGCGGCTCGTGGAAGTACGTCCCGGGCGGATCGAGCACCTGGGTGTGGCTGCGCTCGTCGCCGACCGGCACCTCGATCACGCAGCTCCGCGCCGGGGACTTCGACGGCGACGGCTACGCCGACGTCGCGCGCGCTTCGAACGGGGTCTGGGAGCTCTCACCCGCCGGCACCGGCGCGCTCGGGGCGCTGTGGTCCAGCGTCCCCGGGGGCTTTTCGTGGGCGACGCACCTCGGGCGCTTCGCGGGCGGTGCGAGGGTCGAGATGCTCTCGTGGATCGACGATCGCCAGCTCGGCAGGGTCTGGAAGGGCGCGACGGGCCTCCAGCCCTGGACGATGATCGACGTCCACGCGCACTGACGAACGCGCGACGAGGCTCCCGTGTAGGCTCCGCACCCCCACGCGGCCGCAAGATCGTATCCTGCGGGGCGCCCGCGCCGGTACCATGGTCTGGGGGGTCCATGAAACCGACGAAGGTTCGCGGGGTGGCGCTCTGGCTCGCGCTGCTCCTGGGAATTGTCTCCGCATGTGACGACAGCCCGAAGGCCATGCGCGCCGGCGGCGGCGGTACCGGTGCCGGTGCCGGGGGAGAAGGCGGCGCCGGCATGATGGAGCGGCCGCCGCGCTCGACGGAGCCGACGATGGCGGTGTCCGTGCCGGTGACGCCCGAGCAGGGCGGGAGCGTCACGGTGACCGAGGGGCGCCTCGAGGGCGCGACGGTGAGCATCCCGGCCGGCGCGACCAGCGAGAACATCGAGGTGACGCTCGGGGACGGCGAGCCGGTGGCGGAGGTGTCGTTCCCGGCCGGGCCGCCGCTCGAGGTCGGCCCGAGCGGGACGCAGTTCAACGTCCCCGTGACCGTCGAGGTGCCCTACGAGACGCCGCTGCCGCCGCTGCCGGTCGGCGAGGCCACCGAGGAGGACCTCGTCATCACGGTGCGAGATGACAGGACCGGATCGACCGAGCCGCACCGCCCCGTCTTCGTCGACCGGGAGAGGCGCCTGGCGAGCGTGCAGGTCATGCACTTCTCGACCTTCCAGGCCGGCGTGGAGCCGACCGCGGATCCTGCGCAGTCCTCGCTGGCCGCCGATCGCACCGAAGGACTGCGCGCGGACGGGATGGCGGGCGCGCGGGTCACCGCGACCGTACGCGACCGCGGCGGCGCACCGATGGCGGGCGTGCGCGTGGACTTCTCGGCCGCCGATGCGATAGTCACCCAGGGCGCGGCGCGGACGGGCGCCGACGGCACCCTCGAGGCCACGGTGCGCGCAACCACGGCTGGTCGCAAGCAGGTGCGCGCCGTCGTCGCCGGCGGCCGGGAGACGTTCGAGCTCGGGCCCGTCGACCTGACGTTCGTGACGCCGGCCGCTGTGGCGCTGCGCTTCTCGACCCATCCGTCCTCGACGATGGCGGGTGCGCCTTTCGCGATGCCGGTGGCCGTGGAGCTCCTGGACGACCGCGGCGAGCGGGTGAGCATGGACGGCGTCGAGGTCCGGATCGGTCTTGCCCAGGGCGGGAACCTGGCCGGCGCCACCGCCGCGCGAACGGCGGGCGGCGTCGCGACGTTCGACCTCGCACCGACCAGCGCCGGGCGCGGGCAGGTGCTGCGCGCCCAGGCCGACGGGCTCGCCGCCGCCGACAGCGCCGCCTTCGACGTCACCGCGGCGACGCTCGAGCGCCTGGAGTTCCGCGCGCAGCCCGCGGCGGGCCGCGCGGGGACCGCGCTCGGCGCGGTGCGCGTGGCCCTCGTGGATCGGTTCGGCAATCCCGCGGAGACGCCGCAGCCCATCACGCTCGCGCTGCAGGGGCCCGCGGGAGCCATGCTCGCGGGGACCCTGACGCGCCCGACCGACGCCGGCGTCGCGACGTTCGACGACCTGCGCCTCGACCGCGCGGGCACCGGCTACCGGCTTGTCGCCGCGGCGCCGATGGCCGGCGCGGCGATGATGGCGAGCGATCCCTTCGACGTCGGCGCCGGGCCTGCCGCGCGCCTGTCCCTGCCGGGCGCCCCGACCGGGGCGATCTCCGGCGCGCCGCTGCAGCCTCGGGTCGCGCAGGTCCTGGACGCGTTCGGCAACCTGGTCGCGCAGGGGGCGCCGGCCATCACGGTCGGGCTCGTGACGAACCCGACGGGCGCCAACCTGTCCGGCACCCTGACCGTGACCGCGGCGGGCGGCAGCGCCACCTTCGCGGACCTGGTGATGGACCGCGCCGGCAGCGGGTACGTGCTGGCCGCGACGTCGCCCGGGCTCGCGGCCTCGACGGACGGCGGCGCGTTCGACGTCCTGGCCGGCGCGCCGGCGCGCCTCGCGTTCCGGACCCCACCAGCCACGGGTACGGCGGGTGCCGTGCTGCCGGCCGTCGAGGTCGAGCTGCAGGACGCGGCGGGCAACGCGGCGACGGCCGCGAGCGGGAACGTCAGCGTCGCGCTCGCTTCCGGCCCGACGGGCGCAGCGCTGCAGGGCACGCTGGTGGTCCCGCTCGCCCTGGGGCGGGCTCGGTTCGCCGACCTGCGCCTCGACCGGGCAGCCACGACCTACACGCTGTCGGCCACCTTCGCCGGCGTGCCCGCCCTCACGAGCCCCACGTTCGCCGTGCAGCCGGGCTCGGCCGCGAGCCTGGTGTTTTCGCGGCAGCCCGCTGCCGGCAACGCCGGCGTCGCGCTCGCCCCGGCCGTGCTGGTCGAGGTGCGGGACGGCTTCGGCAACCTCGTCCCCGGCGCCACGCCCGTCGTGACGCTGGCCCTCGGCGCCAACCCCGCGGCGGCGACGCTCGGCGGCAACACCGCCACCGCGGCCGCCGGCGTCGCCAGCTTCGGCGGCCTCCTCCTCGATCGCGCCGGGCTCGGCTACACGCTCGTGGCGAGCGCGCCTGGGCTCACCAGCGCCACCTCGGCGGCGTTCGACGTGGCGGCGGGGGCCGCCGCGCGGCTGGTGTTCGCGGTGCAGCCCACGAACGTGGCGACGCTCCAGGCCATCAGCCCCGCGGTGCAGGTGCGCATCGAGGACGCGCTCGGCAACCTCGTCACGGCGGCGACCACGCCCGTGACGCTCTCGATCGGCGCGAACCCGGGCTCGGCGGCGCTCGGCGGGACGGCGACCGTCGCCGCGACGGGGGGCCTCGCGAGCTTCGGCGGGCTCACGCTGAGCGCCGCCGGCAACGGCTACACGCTCGTGGCCTCGGCGTCAGGGCTGACGGGCGCGACCTCGTCCGCCTTCAACGTGGCCGCGCCGTCGGCGACCCAGCTCGCGTTCATCGTCCAGCCCGGTGACGGCATCGCGCGAAACGGCGTGCCCGGGCCGATCCAGGTCGAGGTGCGCGACGCCGCGGGTGCACGCGTGACCGGCTCGACCGCCCAGATCACGCTCGCCATCGGGACGAACCCCTCGGGCGGCAACCCTGTCGGGCCGACCGTCGTCAACGCGGCCGCGGGCGTCGCGTCCTTCGGGGGCTTCTCGATCGACCGGCCGGGCGCGGGGTACACGCTCGTGGCCACGTCGCCGGGCCTCTCGCAGGCCAGCTCGGCGGCGTTCAACCTCGACGTCTACCGCGCCACCGACGGCCTCGGGCACCTCGACGGCATGGCGATGAGCCTCTTGCGCACGAACGCGAACGACGCGCCGGGGCCGGCCGCGTTCAACACGCCCAAGCACGTCGCGCTCGACGCCGTCCGCCACAGGCTGTTCGTGTCGGACAACAACAACCACCGCGTCCTGGTCTTCAGCCTCTCGGTGAACAACGACTTCGCCGGCGTCGACCGGGTCGCCGACTTCGTCCTCGGCCAGACCGACTTCCAGGCGGCCGGCAGCGGCTCGGCGCAGAACCGCCTGCGCAACCCGGAGGGGCTCGCCTACGACGCCACGAACGACCGCCTGTTCGTGGTGGATCAGCAGAACCACCGCGTGCTCGGCTTCGACACCGCGACGATCGTCAATGGCGAGAACGCCGTCTTCGTGCTCGGCCAGGCCGACTTCGGCCCGACCGGCAGCGGCAACGGCGCCAGCCAGCTCAACACGCCGAACGGCGCCTGCTACGACGCGGCGACGAACCGCCTCTACGTCGTCGACTCGCACAACCACCGCGTGCTGCAGTTCGACGCGACGAGCATCACGAACGGCATGGCGGCCTCCCTGGTCCTCGGCCAGCCCGCGTTCGGCAGCAGCTCCCCAGGCACGAGCGCTGCCGAGCTCAACGCGCCCCGCGCCTGCGCGCTCGGCGGCGGACGCTTCTACGTCGCCGACTGGAGCAACAGCCGCGTCACGGTCTTCGTGGGCCCGCTCTCCACCGGCATGTCGGCCACGAGCGTGCTCGGGCAGAGCAGCTTCGGGCCGACCGGCGGCGTGGCCACGCAGACGGGGATGTGGCTGCCCTCGAGCCTCGCGCTCGACGCGGGGGCCACGCGCCTGTTCGTGGCGGACGCTGCGGACCACCGCGTGACCGAGTACGACGTGACGACGATCGTCAACGGCGAGGCCGCGGTGGGCCTCGTCGGACAACCGAACTTCACGAGCTCGATCCCGCAGACGAACGTGAACACGCTCTCGCAGCCGCAAGGCCTCGCCTTCGACGCGACGAGCGGTCGGCTGTTCGTCGGGGACACCGGGAGCAACCGCGTGGCCGTCTTCGACGCGAGCGCGCCTCTGCCCACCGCGGGACCGGCGGGCCTCGACGGCATCGGGCACCTGCAGGGCGGCGCCTTCCAGTTCGATCGCGCCCGGACGAACGACGCGCCGAACGCGCAGTCGTTCAACGAGCCCGCGGACGTGGCGATCGACACCGCGAACGGCCGCGCGTTCGTGGCCGACCGCCAGAACTCTCGCGTCCTGGTCTTCGGGATCGCGTTCTCGGGCGGGCAGCTCACCGATCGCGTGGCGGACTTCGTGCTCGGCCAGCCGGGATTCGACTCGACGGCCGGCTGCCGCGCCACGCAGGATGGTCTCTGCAACCCGCAGCGGCTCCTCTATCACGCCGCCACGAACCGCCTCTTCGTCGCGGACGCGGGCTCGAACCGCGTGATCGTCTACGACGTCGCCACGATCACGAGCGGCGAGAACGCGGTGAACGTGCTCGGCCAGGCCGGCTTCGGGACCAACTCGGCGGGCGTCTCGGCCACCGCGCTCAGTGGCCCCTCCGGCCTGGCGCTCAACGCCGCCGGCGACACCCTGTTCGTCACGGACAAGCTGAACCACCGCGTGCTCGTGTTCGATCTCTCGGCCGGCCTCAGCAACGGGATGCCCGCGACCCAGGCCATCGGGCAGACGAGCCTCTCGGCGAACGCCAGCACCACGAGCGCGAGCGGGCTCTCCTATCCGAACGGCGTGCTGTTCGACGCGACGGGCAATCGTCTCTTCGTGGCCGACGGCGCCAACAACCGCGTGCTCGCGTACCCGGCGCCGTTCACCACGGGCATGTCGGCGACCGCCGTGCTGGGGCAACCCGACTTCGTGGCCGGCGCGGCTGGGGCCATCTCGGCGACGACGCTGAGCACGCCGCAGGGGCTCGCGCTGGACACGACGACCGGCCACCTGTTCGTCTCCGACCAGGTCAACAACCGCGTGCTCGTGTTCAAGACCGGCACGATCACCAACGGGATGCCCGCCTTCAACGTGCTCGGGCAGGCGCTCCTGACGAGCGGCGGCCCCGGGGCGGGCAACGGCGGGCAGAACCTGCCGAGCGGGCTCGCGCTCGCCGGCGGCCGGCTGTGGGTGGCCGACGGCGGCAACCACCGCGTCACGATCTGGCAGCCCTGACCCAGGCTACCCCTCGCCGCAGCGCAGGAGGTCCTCGCCGAACACCTCGACCTTGTGCAGCGAGCGCCCCAGCAAGAGCCGCGCGCACTCCTGCACGCCCTCGGTGATCGCCGGGTGCGGGTGCGCGCAGCGGTCGATGTCCTCGAGGTGCCCGCCCTGGTCGATGAGGAACGCGATGCCCTGGATGCAGCTCGACGCCTGCGGGCCGATCACGCGCAGCCCCAGGATCTCGTGCGGCGCCTCGCGCGACGCGAGCAGCTTGATGAACCCCTGCGTCGAGCGCATCGCGATGTTGCGGTTGACGAGGGCGTTACGCACGACGGCCACGCGGTACTTCAGGCCCTTTTCGCGCGCCTGCTGCTCGTTGCAGCCCACGGCGGCCACCTCGGGGCGCAGGAACATGATCGTCGAGAGCGCCTCGTAGCGGATGGGCCGCGGCTCGAGGCCGAACATGCGCTCGACCGCGTGTCGCCCCTCGAGCTCGGCCACGTTGGCGAGCGCCACGTCGGTGGTCACGTCGCCGGCCGCGTACACGTGCGGCACCCGTGTGCGCGTCTGCTCCGCGACCACGCCCCCCGACCTGTCGAGCTCCACGCCGATGCCCTCGAGCCCGAGCTCGCTCGTGCGCGGCGCGCGGCCGATCGCCACGAGCGCGCGCTCCACGTCGATGGTGCGGCGCCCCGCTGGGCCCTCGATCTCGTAGCGCACGCCGTCGCCGACGCGCGCCAGCGAGAGCAGGCGGGACTGGCGGTGCACCTCGACGCCCGCGCGCTCGAAGCTCGTGGCGACGCACTCGGCCACGTCCTCGTCCTCGAAGGGCAGGATGCGCGGCTGCCGGTCGATGATGTGGATCGCCGTCCGCCCGAAGTTCGCGAAGACCGTCGCGTACTCGCACCCGATGACGCCCGCGCCGACGATGACGAGGCTCTCCGGGAACTCGCCCCAGCGCTCGATGTGGTCGCTCGTCACCACGTGCTCGCCGTCCACGTCGATGCCCTCGGGCAGCCGGGGCATCGAGCCCGTCGCGACCAGGAAGTGGTCCGCCTCGATCCGCTCGGCGGCGCCGTCGTCGCCGCGGACCTCGATCGCGTGCGGCTCGACGAAGCGCCCCGTCCCGCGCGCGAGCCAGAGGCGTCCCCCGCGTGCGGACGGCACCGCGAGGCGCTCGAGCTGCCGCTCGAGCTGGGCCCGCCGCTCCGCCACCGCGCCCCGCACCACGTCCATCACGGCGGCGTACGAGACGCTCAGGCCCTCGGCGCGATAGCCCCGATCGACGCGGCCCGCGCCGGCGTAGTCGTTCGACAGGTGCCACATCGTCTTCGACGACAGCGCGCCTTCGTGGATGCCCGCGCCGCCGACGCGGCCACGCTCGACGAGCAGCACGTGCTTGCCGAGGTCGTGCGCGCGCATGGCCGCCGCGTAGCCCGCGGGGCCTGCGCCGAGGATGCAGAGGTCGAACCGCGAGGGCCGCATCCCCTCATCGTACCGCCTCGCAGCTCCCGGCCGCGACGCGCTCGAGCTCGCCCGCCACCGACTCGAGCAGGCGCTTCGACACCACGCCGGGCGATCGCTCGCGCCGCTCGTCGGCGTCCGCCATCCAGGTCGCCACCCGGCCGAGCGTCTGCGCGGTCACCACCTCGAGCCGGGCCTCGATCTCGACGTAGTAGCGCTCGTCCGGGCGCGGCGCGCGCTCGGGCCACAGGGACAGCGTGTCGAGGACGATCGTGCCGGACGCGTCCACCGACCGCGCGCCCTCGACGTCGATGCGGCCGCGGCCGCGGCTGAAGGACAGCCTGGCGCGCCGCCGCACGTCCACCTCGCGCGCGTCGAACCACGCGCGCCGCCGCCGCAGCAGCGAGGCCTGCACCTGCAGCCGCCCGTCGAGCCCGAGCCGCACGAGGCGCAGGAGCGCCGGATCGAGGAAGCGCTCGAGCGTCACCGAGACCAGCGCGCGCCCTCCCACCACGCGCGCCGTGCAGCTCGCCCGCGCGTCGTCCGCACGCGCCGCGGAGCCCACGCAGAGCGCGACGCAGAGCATCCCGGCGGCGGCGAGGCGGACGAGCGTACGCACGAGGTTCGCGCCTCTTATCTCACGAGCCCGAGGGCCTGCGACATGTCGTCAAAACGGCCGGGCGAAGAAGAAGCGCACCTCGGGCACGCCGTCGGCCTTGTCGTCGGTCCGCCACGCGAGCGCGAGGTGGACGTGCGGGCCCATGCGCGCGAACGCCCCGAGCCCGAGCCGCGGCGTGCGCGTCCCGCGGTCGTGGATCGTCCCGAGGTCCGCGAACACGCCGAGGAACCGGTACGCGTACTCCGCCGTGCCGAGGAGCGAGAGGTCGCCGCCGCGGAATTCCTTGAAGCCGTAGCCGCGCAGCGCGTTCCAGCCGCCGAGCGCCTCCTGGTACTGGTGCGGCAGGCCCTCGCCGCCGGCCACGCGCACGCGCACCCGGAGCTGCTGGTGGGGCGAGAGGCGCGCCTGCACCACCGAGTCGTGCACGACGCGCGTGTACGCGAGGCGCGCGACGCCCCCGAGCGCGGAGCGCGCGAGCTCGAGCGTGGTCATCGTGCGCAGGCCCGTCCGCGCGAGGCGATCGAACGCGCGCCACACGAGCGACGTCTCCGGGTGCCGCTCCCGCGCGCCCACCTCGTGAAGGGTGCGCTCCGTGGTCGCGTACTCGAGCCGCAGCAGCAGCGAGCCGATCGAGCCCTCGTCCACGGGCGGGTTCGGAAAGGGCCGCTCGTCGCTGTTGAAGAGCGTGCGCGCGTTGTCGAGGCGCGTGAGCGAGTCGTAGCGATCGTAGCGGTACTCGGCCCCCGCCGTGAGCTGCTCGAAGAGGTGGAACGTCGCGAACGCCGACGCGCCGGTGCGCCGGAAGTACTCCGCCTCGGGGCGGTTGAAGAGCGCCGAGTACACATACGAGTCCAGCGCGTCGAGGCGCCAGCGGTCCGCGGTGTCGCCGAGCGAGTGCAGCTCCGCGCCCACCTCGGAAAGGCCCAGGGCCGGCACGCGCAGCCGCGGCCCGAACATCCAGCTCGCGCGCTCGCCTGCGGCGATCGACTGCAGGCCGCTCGCGCCGAGCGGCGTCACGCGGTTCTCGCGCTGGATGCTGACGTTCGCCTGCGCGTCGAGCGCGAGGTGTACGCGATCACCCGGGTCGAACACGAGCACGCTCGCGCCCAGGCCCGGCGCGAAGCCCTCCGCCTGCGTGTGCCGGATGAGCGGGATCGGATCGACGTCGAGGTCCGCCTGCTCGGCCTCGAGGTGCACCACCACGCGGCGTCCGCGGATGGCGTGGTACGAGCGCCCGCCTGGCTCCTCGTCCTCGTCGTCTTCGTCCTCCTCCTCGTCTTCCTCGTCGTCCTCCTCGCCCGCGTGGTGGCGCGCGCGGGCCCGGCGCCGGTCGTCCGCCAGCTCGCCGGCGTCCTCGAAGAGCCGCTCGGCGTCGTTGCCCACGCGCACGGCCAGGCGATCGAGGTTTCGCATCGCGACCCGGATCTGCACGCGCCTGTCCTTCCGCGCGAGCGGCCGCTCGGGCGCGGGCACGGTGCGGAAGCGCGCCGGCGCGCCGGGGACGCGCAGCTCCTCGACGAGCGGCGTCCGCGGCGGCAGACCCACCTGGTCGCGCGCGAGGAACGGGAAGCGGCGGCGCACGCGATCGAGCCCCGCCTCGAGGTCCGCGAGCAGGAACACCTGGCCGCTCTTGACGCCGAGCTCGGTGCGCACTGCGTCCGCGATGCGCGGGTGCACGCCCTCGAGATCGAGCCCCTCGATGCGCCCCTCGTCGATGCGCACCACGAGCGTGCCGTCGTCGCGGAGCTCCGCGGCCACGGACGCCATGAAGTAGCCGGAGTCGCGCAGGTGCAGGAGCACGCGGTGCAGCGCCTCGCCCACGCCCTGCCACGGGATGCCGGGGTGGAGCACCGCGCCCTCGGCGATCGCGAGCCACTCGCGGTCGGGCAGCGGCATCGCGCACACCGCCGTACGGTCGCGCCGCGCCCGCCGGGGGCGCCGGCTGCGCTCGATCTCGACCGCCGACGGCGTGTCGATGAGCACCTCGAGCATCGGTCCGGGATCGAGGTCCTTGAGCCCCTCGATGACGACCTTGCGCAGCGTCGGGTGCTCCTCGACCTCGAGGTCGAGCACGGCGCGGTCGGCGAGCACGCGCACCGTCGGGACGATCGTGCGAAAGACACCCAGCGACGACAGACGCGCGAGCAGGATCGCCGCGGTCTCGGCGCCGACGACGCCCTGGGGCCTGCCGCCGAGCGCGCGCCACAGGGCGGCCTCGGGCACCGCGCGCAGGCCCGCGAGCCGCACCTCGCGGATGGGCTGGCCGGCGCCCTCGGTCGCGAAGCGCAGCGCGCGCAGCGTGCCCGCGAGCTGCGGGTCGTCGGTCAGGGTGCAGTCGGCCGGGCCGCGATCGGCGGCCCTGGGCGGGCTGCTCTCGAAGGGCACGTCGGGGCGCGCGGCGGCGCGGCCGCCGTGGAGGAGCGCCAGGGTCAAGAGGTACGCCAGAGGTCTCACGAACGCCCTCCAGAGCAGGCCTCGTGCCACCCGCAACCCGTCGAAATGCCTGGTGCGCGCGGGCGCGGCGATGTCGTTTCAACATCGGCCTCGATGGCGAATCCACATCGCGCGCGGTGGCGCATCCAGTGCAGCCGGCTCGCGCCAAACCGCAGCCACTGCGCGAGATCTCCCGCGCGACCCGCTCCGGAGGTGGCACGCGGATGGCAGGCCTGATCCAGGTCAATCCGCCTTGCCGAGGAGGTCCGATGAGCGCCCCGAGCGTGACCGAGCACCTGCCCTGCCGCCTCGATCTCGTCTTCGACTGGACCTACGCCCACGACCGCGCCGATCTCCGCGCGCTCTACGAGAAGGCCAAGCGCAACCAGTGGCTCCCCGACGAGGTCCTGCCGTGGGACACGGACGTGGACCTCGAGAAGCCCGCCGCGCCCGAGTGGCTGCATCCGCTCCACGGCTCGGACCTGCTCGCGCGCCTGTCGCCGAAGGAGCGCACGCGCCTCGACATCGAGCTCAACACGTGGACGCTCAGCCAGTTCCTGCACGGCGAGCAGGGCGCGCTCCTCGCCGCGTCGCAGCTCGTGCAGGTCGTCCCCGACACCGACTCGAAGTGCTACGCGGCCACGCAGGTGGTCGACGAGGCGCGCCACGTCGAGGTCTACGAGCGCTACCTCCAGGAGAAGGTCGGCTTCTCGTACCCGATCAACCGGCACCTGCGGACGCTGCTCGACCTCATCCTGCAGGACGGCCGCTGGGACATGAAGCTCCTCGGCATGCAGGTGATGGTCGAGGGGCTCGCGCTCGCCGCGTTCGGCATGATCCGTCAGCACACGCTCGAGCCGCTCCTGCGCGAGCTCACGCACCACGTGATGCTCGACGAGGCGCGCCACGTCGCCTACGGCGTGCTCTCGCTGCGCGACCTCTACGGCGATCTCCCCGAGCGCGAGGTCGCGGAGCGGGAGGACTTCGTCTACGAGGCCGCCGTGCTCATGCGCGATCGCTTCCTCTTCCAGGAGGTCTGGGAGAAGCAGGGGATGCCGGTCGAGGAGTGCGTCGGCATCACGTTCCGCGCCGAGGGTCAGCGCATGTTCCGCCAGCTCCTGTTCTCGAAGATCGTGCCGGCGGTGAAGAAGATTGGCCTCCTCTCCGAGCGCCAGCGCGCGCGCTTCGCGGAGCTCGGCATCCTGCAGTTCGAGAGCTGGGCCGATCCCTTCGCGGATCTGGAGGCCAAGCCCGGCTCCTGACCGCGCTATGCTCGGCCGGTGACGGTCGTCGCCTTCCTGACGCTCGAGGACCGCACGGGCTTCGTCATCGACGACGCGATCGCGATCGCGGAGCTCGCGCGCCGCGGCGTCGCCGTCGACGAGGTCCCTTGGACGCGGCCCGGCGTCGACTGGAGCGCGTACGCGGCGATCGTCGTGCGCACGCCCTGGGACTACCAGCACGACCTGCCCGCGTTCCTCGCGCTCCTCGCGCGCATCGAGGCGCTCGGCGTGCCGCTCGCGAACCCGGCCGCGCTCGTGCGCTGGAACGCGCACAAGTCGTACCTGCGCGACCTGTCGGACCGCGGCGTGCCCATCGTCGCGACGCGCTGGGGCCGCGGGATGACCGTACCCGCGCTGCGCGCGCTGCCGGCCGGCCTCGGCGTGTCCGAGTGCGTGCTCAAGCCGGTCGTCGGGGCCAACGCCGACGACACCTTTCGCGTCACGGCCGACCTCGGCGACGCGCACGCCGTGGACATCACCGCGCGCTTCGAGGCGCGCGAGTGGATGGCGCAGCCGTTCGTCGCCTCGGTGCTGACCGAGGGCGAGCACTCGCTCTTCTACTTCGGCGGACGCCTCTCGCACGCGGTCACCAAGCAGCCGAAGGCCGGCGACTTCCGCGTGCAGGAGGAGCACGGCGGCCTCATCACCGCGCTCGACCCCGACGCGGCGATGCGCGCCGCGGGCGACCGCGTCCTCTCTGCCCTCGAGCCCGTGCCCCTGCAGGCGCGCGTCGACCTCGTGCGCCTCGAAGACGGCACGCTCGCGCTCATGGAGCTCGAGGCCATCGAGCCCTCGCTCTACTTCCGCATGCACCCCGACGCGCCCGCGAACTTCGCGAGCGCCCTCGAGGCCTGGCTGGCCGCGACGCGCGCCTGACGCCGGAACCGGGGTACGCTCCGGGTGTCATGCCGAAGGTCAAGGGCGTCGCCTTCCGGTCGGTGATGGAGTCGGTGGAGGAGCTCGGCGGCGCCGCGGCGCGGGAGCGGACGCTCGAGCACCTGCCGACCGAGCTGCGCAAGCTGTACGAGTACCGCTCGCTCCTGCCGGGCAACTGGTACCCGATCGAGGACTACGCGGCGCTGTGGCTGGCCGTGCACAAGGGTATGGGCAGCCACGCCGACACGCCCCACAAGGTCGGGCGCTGCTGCGTCCGGCGCGACGTCGGCGGCGTGCACAAGTTCATCATCGGCTTCCTGAGCCGCGAGACCGTCGTGGCGCTGTCGGCGCGCCTGTTCCGCCTCTACTACGACACGGGCGTCGCGAGGACGGAGCTCGTCGGCCAGCGCGTGGCGCGCGTCACGTTCGAGGGCTGCAAGGGCTTCACCGCGCTCATGTGGGCCGAGGTCGTGGGCTCGACCGAGATGTTCACGGAGGTCGGCAGCAAGCTGTCGGCGCGCGCGTTCCTCGAGAGCGGCGGCGGCGACGGCGACGAGCGCGCGGTCATTGCCGTGTCCTGGGGATAGCAGAGGGCTTCAGGCTTCAGGCCTCAGGCTTCAGTCGGGATCCGGGCTCGGCCGTGCCACATGGACCGAGGCGAGCGGGAGCGAGCCGCAAGGGCGTCCCTCGCGCAGCGAGCGAAGACGCAGGGAGGGGGGCCCGCGAGCCTGTCGCGAGCGGGGGCGGGGCGGCGCGCCCCGCCTGCCGCGGCCTTCCGAGGCCGCGGATCGCAAGTTGGCGTAGGATGCGGCATGCGTTTCGCCGGAAAAGTCGCGTTCATCACCGGGGGCTCTCGCGGGGTCGGCAAGAACATCGCGCTCGCGCTCGCGCGCGAGGGCTGCGACATCGTCGTCGCCGCCAAGACCTCGACGCCGAACCCCAAGCTGCCGGGCACGATCCACGACGCCGCGAAGGAGGTCGAGGCGCTCGGGCGGCGCGCGCTCGCGGTGCAGCTCGACGTCCGGAACGACGAGAGCGTCGAGCGCGGGTGCAAGACGGCGCTCGACCACTTCGGCCGCGTCGACTTCCTCGTCAACAACGCGGGCGCGCTGCACTGGCGGCCGATGACCGAGGCGCCGATGAACAAGTTCGACCTCGTCATGGGCGTCAACGCGCGCGGCGCCTACGCGTGCACGCTGCACCTGCTTCCCGCGATGATCCAGCAGAAATTCGGCCACATCCTGATGATGTCGCCGCCGGTCGACCCCAAGGGCGCGGGCGGCAAGATCGCGTACGCGATCTCGAAGTTCGGCATGACCCTCATCGCGCACGGCCTCGCGGACGAGGTGCGCGAGCACAACGTCGCGGCCAACGCGCTCTGGCCCATCACGATGATCGAGAGCTACGCCACCATCAACTTCGGCCTCGGCGGCCCCGCGGTCTGGCGCAAGCCCGACATCCTGGCTGACGCGACGCTCAAGATCTTCGCGAAGACGCCGAAGGACTTCACGGGCCACGCCCTCATCGACGAGGACTTCCTGCGCGCCGAGGGCGAGACCGACTTCGTCAAGTACCGCTGCGATCCGAACAGCGAGCCGCCGAAGGTCCCCTTCGACTTCAAGATCCAGGTCGGCAAGCTCTAGTCCGAGCCCGAAGTGACCCCGATCAAGCTCGCGGCTCGGATGCCCATCCCGGGTTCGGATATGCTGCGTCGATGAGGTTCCTTCGTTTCCTGGCTCCGCTGCTCGCCACGCTCCTCCTCGCACCGGCGGCCCGCGCCGCGGAGGACTGTTGCGGCTCGAACACGTTCTTCCTCAACGACTGCGACGGCGCGAACCAGGCGGAGCTCTGGTGCTCGCGGTTCCGCAGCAAGTTCGACGGGGCGAGCGACTTCTTCTTCATCAAGTTCCCGCCGGGCTACGACAAGAACCGCCCCGTGCCCGTCTTCATCTTCTACCGGGCCTACGGCCAGAGCGGCGGCGCGCTGTCGGATCCGCGCATGTTCGAGTCCGTGGGCGCGCGCTACGGCGCCATCGTGATCGGGCACCCGCAGCGCTGCGAGGAGCCCTGCATGGGCAACCGCAACGATGCGCTCTCGTCCGCGGGCTCGCAGAACGACGTCAACGAGCTCGTCAACCAGCTCACGAGCCGCTTCAACGTCTCGCACGTCTTCGTCGTCGGCGCGAGCATGGGCGGCGTCGTCGCCTACCGCCTGCAGGCGCAGTTCCCGACGCGCTTCTCGGGCGCGCTCGGGTCGGTCTCGGCCATCTGCATGAACAGCGACAGCGGCCCGCCGGACTGCGCGGGCTCCTTCTACCAGCAGGCGACGATGATGACGTACTCGGCCGCGCAGAGCGGCATGTGGGACGACAAGCTCATCTACTCGCTCATCGGTCAGCTCGACGAGACCACCGGCATCAACCCCGGCAACCGCCACCTGTGGACGCTCATGATGGGCAAGCCCTGGTTCTACGGCGCCGAGGTCTCCGGCCACGAGCACGAGAACTTCTACTTCGACGACTACAACGTCGCGACCACCGGCATGACCGAGTGGCTGATCTCGAACCCGGCGGCGCCGAACCTCGAGATGGACATCAAGCGCTACCTCATGATGCACGACCGCGGCGCGATGGATCCCGAGGCCGGCTGGACGGCGCCCACCGACGCGGCGGGCAGCTACCTCTCCGACAAGGTGCTGACGTTCTCGGGTCGCAACGTGACGAT
>CAZQJC010000360.1:0-27381 GCA_964593795.1 uncultured Myxococcales bacterium
TGAGCTGTGTCTCTCCCGCTCCGGCCTCTGGCCTGCGCGGGTCCCTTTGCCGTCCTCGGCACGGCCTGCGGGCGGCAGGGCTCGCTGCGCTCGCTAGCTCCTTGCGCCACGTCGAACCCGGGGCAGCCCCCTAGCTTGGTCCGCACCCACATCCATCCGCACGTGCGGCCCCTGCTCCGACGGCGCCGGGCTCGTTACACGAGCGTCAACGAGTGCGGGTGACCTCCCTCAGCATGGGGGGCCGGCTCCCACGCATTCGCGTCCTCGCATTCGTACGTCGAAACACAATTGTCACCTGCCAATCCGAGTGCATACTCTAGATTCCAATGGGTTGCGCTCCCGAGGGCGGTGAGCCGCCATCCTGGCTCCGAACCTGCACAAAAGGCGACGGCATGAAGGCTCGAACCCTGGCTCAGAAGTTCGGCCGGTTTGTCGGAGGGGCTGCGCTCCTCTGCGCCGGCTGCTTGGGGGGCGGCAGCGTGCTGCGCGCCCCGGGTCCGGGTGACGGGACGGGTGGGACCGGCGGCGCGTCGATCGTCGGCGGCGGTGGACAGGGCGCGGCGGGCACCGGCGGCACCGCGGCGGGCGGCCTGCCCGGCGGCGGCTTCGCGGGCTCCGGCGGCGCGGGGACCGGAGGCGCGAGCGGCGTCGCCGGGGGTGCGGCCGGCGGTGCGGCAGGGGCGGGCGGTGCCGGCGGGGTCATGCCGGGGACCGGTGCCTACGCCCTCGAGAAGGCCTTCTGCGTGGACGAGACGAACCGCTACCGCGCGATGGTGGGCAAGCCCCCGCTCGCGCGCTCCGAGCAGCTCGAGGCGTTCGCCGATCAGGGCGCGCAGATGGACGCCGCGAGCCGCCAGGCGCATGGCCACTTCATCGCAACGAGCGGCGGCGGCATCGCCTTCGCCGAGAACGAGGTCCCCTGGTGGGACGGCGGCCCGAACGACGTGCGCAGCGTGGTGGAGATGGGCCTCGCGCTCATGTGGTCAGAGGGCCCGGGCGGCGGCCACTACGACAACATCGTCGGCAACTACGGGTCCGTCGGCTGCGGCATCTACGTCGGCAACGGCACCGTCACGGTCACGCAGGACTTCGGCCGGTAGCCCGCGATCCGCGGCGGCGGAGTGGCCGGCGGTCCCCCGCCGGCTGTAAGCTGCACGCGTGACACGCATCCCCACCCTCGATCCCCCGACCTCGTCGGCCGCACCGCTCGCCTTTCGCCAGGTCCCGAAGACCGGCGTCATCTACGTCACCTCCGAGGCCACGCGCATGGGCTACCGGCCCGGCGCGGCCGACTGGTGCAACCTCGGCCAGGGGCAGCCGGAGACGGGCCCGCTCGAGCACGCGCCGCCCCGCGTCCGCGAGGTGACCATCGACCTCGACCAGGAGTACGCGCCCGTCGCGGGCCTCTGGGAGCTGCGCGAGGCCGTCGCGGGCCTCTACAACCACCTCTTCCGCCGCGGCCTGAAGAGCCAGTACAGCGCGGAGAACGTCGCCATCTCGGGCGGGGGACGCGCGGGGCTGACGCGCGTCGCGGCCTCGCTCGGCTCGGTGAACGTGGGGCACTTCCTGCCCGACTACACCGCGTACGAGGAGCTGCTGGACATCTTCTCGCTGTTCTCTCCGATGCCCATCTCTCTCGAGGCCGAGCGCGCCTACGCGTTCTCGGTGGAGGACCTGCGGCGCGAGGTGGTGGGCCGGGGCCTCGCGGCGCTACTGCTCTCGAACCCCTGCAACCCGACGGGCAAGCTGGTGGCGGGTGACGAGCTCGAGTCGTGGGTGTCGATGGCGCGCGAGCTCGACTGCTGCCTGCTGCTCGACGAGTTCTACTCGCACTACATCTGGCGCGGTGCGGACGAGATCGTGTCGGCGGCGCGTTACGTGGAGGACGTGGACAGCGATCCTGTCGTGATCATGGACGGGCTCACCAAGAACTGGCGGTACCCGGCCTGGCGCGTGACCTGGACGGTCGCGCCCAAGTCGGTCATCGACGGCGTCGCCAGCGCCGGCTCGTTCCTCGACGGGGGCGGCTCGAAGCCGCTGCAGCGCGCCGCGATCCCGCTCCTTTCGCCGGAGCTCGTGCTCGCGGAGACGCGCGCCATCCACGAGACTTTCGGCCGGAAGCGGCGGGTGCTGCTCGATGGGATCCACGAGCTCGGGTTGCGCCTCGATCGCGCGCCGGACGGCACCTTCTACGCGTGGGCGTCGGTCGCGGGCCTGCCGCCGCCGCTCGACGACGGCATGAGCTTCTTCCGCCACGGCCTGTCGCAGAAGCTCATCTGCGTGCCCGGCGAGTTCTTCGACGTCAACCCCGGCAAGCGCCGTGTGGGTCGGCCGAGCCGCTTCCGCCGGCACGTGCGGCTGTCCTTCGGCCCGAGCGAGGAGACGATGCGCACCGCGCTCGGCCGCCTGAAGATCCTCATCGACGAGGCCCGCGCCGGCCGGCTCGGTTGACCACGAAAGAAGAGGGCGGGACCGCCTGCGCGATCCCGCCCTCGGTGGTTCCTGCAGGTGCCCCGAGGGGCGCCTACTATCCGCCGGTACGGAAGTTCGCGAAGATCAGGAGCTCCATGAAGTCCGCGAGGCCGCCCGCGGGCGGGCTGAGGTTCGGCAGCACGTACTTGAGGCCGATGTCGAGCGAGCCCGCGGTGTACATCGCACCGACGTTGGCGAAGTAGCTCGTGTCGCTGAAGTTGCCGGACGACGCGTAGTTCAGGCCCGCCTGCACACCGACGGTGAGGTTCTCCCCGACGCCGATGAGGGCGGTCGGGTCGAGCGTGACGTTCATGAACGACGGATCGGACATGATCATCTGGAAGAGGTTGTTGCCGAAGGAGTTGTAGCCGCCGCGGTGCCAGACCGACAGGGCGAAGGAGTCGCCGAGGTGCAGCATCACGTCCGGCGCGACGCCGAACGCGAACTTCGTGTCCGACGCCGTGGTCGTTCCGGCCGCGGTCACGACGGTGACCGAGCGGCGGATGACGCCGAGCTGCAGGCGCGGCGCCAGCATCTCCATCACCTCGTAGCTCGCGTTGGCAAGGAATCCCCCGAAGGCCACGTCGGGCTTGATCGGGATCGCGATGTCGACGCCGGCGTTGAGCTTGGGCATCACGCCGTAGTCGGCCCCGAGGTGCATGGCCGCGCTGTCGAACGCGCCGCCCGGGCTGGGCGCGGTGATGTTGAAGTCGAAGTCGAAGCGCGCCTCGAGCATGCCCTGGTTGAGCACGACCGGCCGCTTGACCATCGCGGTCGGGTAAGCGCCGCCCGCGGCGGCACCCGCGGCCGCGCCACCAGCTGCGGCGCCGGACGAGGCTCCGTCCGTCGGCGGCGGGGGCGGCGGGGGCGGCGGGGGTGCCGGCTCCGCGGCTGGCGCCGGCGCCGGCGCGGGGGCCGGCTCGGCCGCAGGCGCCGGGGCAGGAGCCGCCTCCGCCGGGGGCGCCTCTTCCGCGCCCTTCTTCCCCTTCTTCTTCTTCTTCTTCTTGCCCTGGAACGCGTGAGCATCCTGGATCGGCGGCAAGGCGGTCGCGCCGAAGGTCGCGAGCGTCACGGCAAGCAATAGTCTCTTCATGTCCCTCTTCCTCCGTCGGAGGTTCCCCCCCGGAAAGTCGGGCGGACCGTAGCCCAGGCGCACCGGCGACGCAATCTGGTACCGTGTCGCCCATGTCCTCGGCGCCCCCGGACCAGATGTACCGGACCGTGCCGTTTCGCCCGAGCGAGCTCGAGCACGCCTACGGTCCCAACGTCCACATCCTCTCCGATCCGCTCTGCATGATGCTGCTGGCGCGTTTTTCCAGCAGCGAGACCATCCAGCCGGAGATCAACCGGCTCCTGGTCGAGCTCTACCGGACGCTGGTCCATGACGTCGTCGCGGCGGAGTTCCCGCGCAGCACGATGGAGACCACGACGCGCATGAGCGTGCACACGCCGCTCGGGGTCTGGCAGGGCGAGACGGTGGATCCGTCGTCGCTGGCGGTCGTGGTCGCGGTGGCGCGCGCCGGCCTCGTACCGTCGCAGATCTCCTTCGACTACCTGACGCAGTTCATGTCGGCGGGCAAGGTTCGCCAGGACCACCTCATCCTCGAACGCCAGACCGACGAGCACGGACGCGTCACGGGCGCTGCCGCGCTCGGCTCGAAGATCGGCGGGCGCATCGACGACGCCATCGTGCTCGTTCCCGACCCGATGGGCGCGACGGGATCCACGATCTCGCGCGTGCTCGCCCAGTATGGCGAGAAGAACCGCGGCGTCCCGCGGAGGGTCATCGCGCTCCACCTCATCATCACGCCCGAGTACCTGCGGCACGTGACCACGCACCACCCGCAGGTGGTCGTGTACGCGCTGCGCCTCGACCGCGGCCTGTCCGCGCCCGACGTGCTCGCGAGCAAGCCGGGGACTCGCTGGGCCGAGGAGCGGGGCCTCAACGAGCACCACTACATCGTGCCCGGCGCCGGCGGCGTCGGCGAGATCATCAACAACGCGGAGGTCTGATCGTGCAGGAGCCCCAGATCGAGGTGATCTTCTCGGCCGAGCAGATCGCCGCCCGGATCCGCGAGCTCGGGCGCGAGATAGCGCGCGACTACGCCGGCAAGGACCTCGTGCTCATCGGCGTGCTCAAGGGATCCTTCGTGTTCCTGGCCGATCTCTGCCGGGCCATCGACCTACCGCTCTCGGTGGAGTTCCTCGGCGTGGCGAGCTACGGCGACGAGACGCAGAGCTCCGGCGCTGTGCAGATCACGGCGGATCTCACGCGGCCGCTCGAGGGCAAGCACGCGCTCCTGGTCGAGGACATCGTCGATACGGGCCTGACCATCGAGTACCTGCGCGAGAGCTTCGCGTCGCGGCACCCGGGGAGCCTCAAGCTCGCGTCGCTGCTCCACAAGCCGAGCCGCACGAAGCGCCCCACGACGATCGACTACCTCGGGTTCACCATCCCCGACGAGTTCGTGATCGGCTATGGCCTCGACTACGCGCAGAAGTACCGCAACCTGCCGTACGTCGGGCGCATCGTGACCAAGGCCGCCAGCAGCGGCGGGTTCTAGCGGTTGGCTTGCGATCGGCCGTCGCAGACGACGGCCGCAGGAAGGGCACGCTGCCCTTCCCCCGCCCGGGCCAGTGCCTGCGTTCGCGCGCCTTCGGCGCGACCCGGTCGGGCCCCCCAACCTGCGTCTTCGCTCGCTGTGCGAGGGACGCCCTTTGCCTCGCGCCGCTCGAACGCGCGGTCCAGGGCGAGCCGACCGCGCCTACCGCGAGCCCAGACCCTTGCGGCGCAGCGCGGCGAGCTGCTTGAGGACGTCGCCGTGGCGCTGCTTGACCATGCGCAGCACGCGGTGCTCCTGCGTCAGCGCACGGCGCGCCTCGCGTAGCTCGGGGAAGCTGCTGACGAGGTCACTCGGGCCGAGCAGGTCCGCCGCGAGCGGCAGATCCTTGGAGGCCTCGACCACCACCGCGCGCCCGGGCGTCTTGGCCGCCGGCGTGTAGAGGATCGCGAGCGTCGCCGGCGAGACCTGGCGCAGGGTCCGCGCCACCGTCCGCCCAGGAAGGTCCGGCAAGTTGTCCGAGACGACGGCGAGATCGAACGAGACGTTGCCCGCGGCGTCGAGCGCCTCGCCGCCGGTCCGCACGTGCCGGAGCTGCCAGCCGTCGGCGGTGGTGAGGCCCGCCTCGAGCGCCACGAAGAGCTCGAGGTCCGGGTCGACGACGATGACGCCGCAGGCCGGGGCGGGCTCGGACGGCCGCATGCGCCCGCTGGCGCGGTCCTCGTGCTCGAGCAGGCCCCGCGAGGTCTCGACGAGCCGCTCGAGGAGCTCCTCGCACAGGGAGACCGCCGCGTGGGCGTCGCCCTCCGCGGAGACCATGCGCGGCGAGATGCGCTCCTCGACCAGCGCGCGCATGCGCTTGCGCAGCGAGGCGATCTCGTCGGGGCGCTTGACGAACACGTCCGAGGCGCCCGCCCGGAATGCCGCGACGGCGGCCTCGAACGACGGCTGGGTGATGAGCACGAGCAGCGGCACGCGCGGCCACTCGACCCGCAGCTTCTCGAGGAGCGCGGTGCCCTGACCCGGAGCGGGCGTGTCCAGGTCGAGCACCACGAGGTCCGGCTGCGTGTCCTCGAGGCGGCTCGGCACCAGCGTACCGGCGGTCTCCGGCGCATAGCCGAGCTCGGAGAGCTCCTTCTCGAGGGCGGTCCGGATGCGCGGATCGCGGTCGATGGCGAGGACGACGGGCCGGCCGCTGCCAGGCTTGGAGGACATGGCGGCCGGATCATAGAGCAGGTCGTTCGAGGGGGCGACCCGGGAAGCCCTCGCATTCCGGCTGGTCCGCGGCTCGTGCGCTGCGACCCGAACGCGGCGCATGGTAAACTGGACGGTATGAACCCCCTTCTGGACCGCGTCCTCCAGGCGGCACGCCAGCTCGGCGCGTCGGACGTGCACCTCAAGGCGGGCCTGCCACCGATCTTCCGTATCCGCGGCGAGCTGCGCACCGTCCGGGACGTGCCGCCGCTGTCGCGCGAGGTGCTCGGCTCGTTCGCCGCCGCCATCATGAACGACCGGCAGCGGCAGGTCTTCGAGGAGTCCTGGGACGTGGACCTCGCGTACGGCACGCCCGACGGCGTGCGCTACCGCGTCAACGTCTTCCAGCAGCGCGGCAACATCGGGATGGTGATGCGACTCATCCCGCCCGACGTGCCGCCGTTCGAGCGCCTGAACCTCCCGCCGACCGTGCTCAAGCTGGCGCAGGAGGAGCGCGGCCTCGTCCTCGTCACGGGCATCACCGGATCGGGCAAGTCCACGACGCTCGCCGCGATGGTCGACTACATCAACTCGAACCGCGCCGCGCACATCGTGACCATCGAGGACCCGATCGAGTACGCGTTCCGCGACCGCCGCAGCGTGGTCAACCAGCGCGAGGTCGGCTTCGACACGAAGTCGTTCTCGAAGGCCTTGCGCGCCGCGCTCCGCCAGGACCCCGACGTGATCCTCGTCGGCGAGATGCGCGACCCCGAGACGATGGAGATCGCGCTCACGGCGGCCGAGACGGGCCACCTCGTGCTCTCGACGCTGCACACGCTCGACGCGACGGAGACCGTCAACCGCATCGTGTCGGCGTTCCCGCCGTTCCAGCAGCAGCAGATCCGCCTCGCCATCGCGTCGGTCATGAAGGGCGTCATCTCGCAGCGGCTCGTGCCGCGCGCAGATGGCAAGGGCATGGTCCCGGCGGTCGAGGTCCTCGTCGCGAGCGCCCGCGTGCGCGAGCTCATCAGCGACCCGATGCGGACCAAGGAGATCCACGACGCGATCAAGGAGGGCAAGGACATCTACGGCATGGTGTCCTTCGACCAATCGCTGACGGATCTCGTCAAGACGCGTCTCGTCACGTACGACGACGCGCTTGCGCACTCGTCGAACCCGGACGACTTCGCGCTCTTCTTCCGCGGCGTCATGGGCAGCGCGGACATGGTGACGTCCGGCACGGCCGCAGCCCAGGCGCAGCGCAGGCCCGCCGCCGCACCGACGAGGCAGACGGGCCCGAACCCGCAGCCCACCCAGCCCAAGGCGGCGCCTGCAGCTCCGGCCGCGCCAGGCGGCTTCGAGCTCGAGCTCGATCAGTTCGGCGGCAAGGAATAGCGCGCGCCTCGACGATGACCCACCTCCATCCCTGGGCGAGTCGAGCCGGAAGGAGGCTGGGGCTCGCGCTGTCCGTCCTGATCTGGGCCCTCGGCGCCGCGCCCGAGCGGGCGGAGGCTCGCGGCCGTCATCGCGTCGCCGTGTTCCGCGAGGGACGCAAGGGGGGCGGGGCGCTCGCGGCGCTCACGATCGCCGTGGAGCGGCGGCACCAGGCGATCTCCGAGGACCAGGTCAAGAAGCTGCGCAAGAAGGCGCGGATCCGAGGCAAGGACGCGCGCGCGATGAAGCGCCTGGCGATGGTGCTGGGCGCCGACGCGCTCGTGGTGGTGGCCATGTCGGGGCGCGGCAAGAAGAGCGTGCTCGACATCCGCGTGCTCGACACGCAGGCGCGGCTGGTGGAGCGCGTGCGCGTGCCGCTCAAGAAGGCCGACACCGACGCCGAGAGCGAGCAGCGCGCGACCCTCGACGTGATGGCGGCGCTGACCCGGCTTCCCGGCGACGCGGTCGCGCCCGCGGAGG
Source organism: uncultured Myxococcales bacterium (assembly GCA_964593795.1). Classification (GTDB taxonomy): domain Bacteria; phylum Myxococcota_A; class Polyangia; order JAHFDS01; family JAHFDS01; genus JAHFDS01. The sequence continues at coordinate 8,142 of CAZQJC010000360.1, forward strand.
AGACGGCGGCGCCGTCAGAGGCACCGGCGCCGGCGCCAGTCGCGGAGGCGCCTCCGAGCGCGGCACCCGCGCCAGCGGCAGCGGCAGAGGAGGCCTCGCCCATCGAGGCACAGGCGCGCCGTGATACGGCACCGAAGGAGGAGGCGACCGAGAAGCCGGCCGAGGAGGGCCGGCCGCCCGGCGCGGACGTCGGCATCGGCCTCGGCTTCGTGCGGCGGTCGTTCGAGTTCACGCCGCTCGGCGGCGCGAAGCTGCAGGCCTACGCCGGGAACCCGGTCGCGGGTGTGCTGGCGATCGCGCACGTGTACCCGATGGCCCTGTCCGGCAAGCGAGGGATCCTGGCGGGGTTCGGTCTCTACCTCCGGATCGACCGCACGTTCGCGCTGACGTCGCAGCTCCAGGGCTCGAGCCAGACGTTCAGCTCGAGCATCCAGTACGCGGCGGCCGGGATCGAGTGGCGGTTCGACCTCGGCTCCTCGTCGACGCCGCCCAGCCTCTCGCTGCGCCTCGGCCTCGGGCAGCGCGCGTTCACGCTCGAGGATCCGAGCGGGCTCGTGAAGATCCCCTCGGCCGAGTACGGCTTCGCAGAGCTGGGCGCGGGTGGGCGGCTGCCCCTCGGGAGCACATTGGCGCTCGTCGCGAGCTTCTCGTACCTGTCGCCCTTCGCCACCGGGCCACTCGGCAGCGCCGGCGAAAACGGCATCGGCGCCGACGGGACCGCGAGCGGCCTCGCCGCGGAGGGCGGGATCGAGCTGCGCGTCCTGCGCTGGCTGTCGCTCCAGGGAGGCCTGCGCTGGGAGCAGTACTCGCACACCTTCACGGCCGTGGCCGGCCGGACGCCGACCGCGAGCGCCGCCTCCGACGGCTACCTCGGCGGTCACCTGCTCGGCGCCGTCGTGTTCTAGGTGGCGTGTGGCCGCCTCGAGGCGGCCACCAGGATGGGCACGACTGCCCCTCCCCCAGTTGGGCAAAGCCCAACTGGGCCCCCCTCCCTGCGTCTTCGCTCGCTGCGCTTCGCTACGGCCTTGCGGCTCGCTGCGCTCGCCTCGGCAGACGGATGCGCTCCTCTGAGCGGACGCCAGGAACAGGCGGACAGGCTCCAGAGCCCCCCGCCGAGACATTCGACTTGATTGGTCCGACCAATCTTGCTAGCCTGATCGTCATGCTGGGTGTGAAGTTCACGGAGACGATGCGGGGCACCTTCCGGCGGCCGGGCGAGGCCGTCGATCGCGCCATCGAGTTCACGATCACCGCGCGCGGCTCCGCGCTGCGCCCGCGGTTCGCGGCCGACGGGACGCTCACCGCGGAGGGCATCGCGACGCGCCGCCCGGCCCACGGGCAGCTCATCCTGCGGCCGATCCTCGGGCGGACGCTGCGCTACGAGCTCGAGTTCTCGGGCGACGACGGCCAGCCGTACGGCTTCGCCGGGCAGAAGGACATCGAGGTCCTGCGCCTGCGCAAGACCATGACCACGCTGCCCGGCCAGATCCGCGACCGGAACGGCCACGTGGTCGGGGAGGCGGTCGTCCACTTCGACCTCTCGTCCGATCTTCTCGGTTTCCTTGGCTCTTTCCGCCCGGCCTGAGTCCCGCTCCCCGAAGATCCCTCCGCCGGGTCCGCCGGCAAAGTCGTGGTTGCCCCGGAGGGGAGCGATGACTACCTTACGTACTCTTTATGTTCGGTCCCCTCGTCAAGGCCGTCTTCGGCACCAAAAACGCGCGTGAGCTCAAGAAGATGCGGCCTCAGGTCGACCGCATCAACTCGCTCGAGGCGTCCCTCAAGAACCTCTCGGACGCCGACCTCCGCGCGAAGACTGCCGAGTTCAAGCAGCGCTGCGCCCGAGGGGAGTCGCTCGACTCGCTCCTGCCCGAGGCGTTCGCCGTCTGCCGGGAGGGCGGCAAGCGCGCCCTCGGCATGCGCCACTACGACGTGCAGATGATCGGCGGCATGGTCCTGCACTCGGGCCGCATCGCCGAGATGAAGACGGGCGAGGGCAAGACGCTCGTCGCGACGCTCGCGCTCTACCTGAACGCGCTCGCCGGCAAGGGCTGCCACCTCGTCACGGTCAACGACTACCTCGCCAAGCGCGACGCCGAGTGGATGGGCAAGCTCTACGGCTTCCTCGGCCTGACGACGGGCGTCATCATCCACGGCGGCTCCGATCGCGAGAAGCAGCAGATGTACCGCTGCGACATCACCTACGGCACGAACTCCGAGTTCGGCTTCGACTACCTCCGCGACAACATGAAGGAGTCGATCGAGCGCTACGTGCAGCGGTCGCTCAACTTCGCCATCGTCGACGAGGTCGACTCGATCCTCATCGACGAGGCGCGCACGCCGCTCATCATCTCCGGCCCCGCCGAGGACTCGAGCGAGCTCTACCACCGCGTCAACGGCGTCGTCCCGCAGCTCAAGAAGGACGTCGATTACACCGTCGACGAGAAGGCGCACCAGGCGCTCCTGACCGACGCGGGCGTCGAGAAGATCGAGAAGCTGCTCGGCATCGGCAACCTCTACGAGCCCGAGAACCTCGAGCTCCTGCACCACGTGACGCAGTCGCTGCGCGCGCATACGCTCTACAAGCGTGACGTGAACTACCTCATCGAGGAGGGCAAGGTCGTCATCATCGACGAGTTCACGGGCCGCAAGATGCACGGCCGCCGCTGGTCGGACGGCCTGCACCAGGCCGTCGAGGCCAAGGAAGGCGTCGAGATCGAGGAGGAGACGCAGACCCTCGCGACGATCAGCTACCAGAACTACTTCCGCATGTACGGCAAGCTCGGCGGCATGACGGGCACGGCCGACACCGAGGCAGAGGAATTCAACAAGATCTACAAGCTCGACGTCGTCCTCATCCCCACGAACCGGCCGGTGCAGCGCCAGGACCACTCCGACGTGGTCTACAAGAACGAGCGCGGCAAGTTCCGCTTCGTCATGGAGGAGATCGAGGACTGCCACAAGCGCGGTCAGCCGGTCCTCGTCGGCACCATCTCGGTCGAGAAGTCCGAGGTGCTCTCGCAGATGCTCAAGAAGAAGGGCGTCCCGCACGCGGTGCTCAACGCCAAGCAGCACGCGAGGGAAGCCGAGGTCGTCGCGCAGGCGGGCCGCAAGGGCGCGGTCACGATCTCGACCAACATGGCCGGCCGCGGCACCGACATCATCCTCGGCGGCAACCCCGAGTTCCTGGCGAAGCAGGAGCTCCGGAACGCCGGGGCCGAGGAGATCGACGAGACGACCGACGAGTACAAGGCGCTGCTCGAGAAGTACAAGGTGCAGACGCTGGCCGAGCGTGAGGAGGTCCGCGCCGCGGGGGGCCTGCACATCCTCGGCACCGAGCGCCACGAGTCGCGCCGCATCGACAACCAGCTCCGCGGCCGCTCGGGCCGCCAGGGCGATCCCGGCAGCTCGCGCTTCTACATGTCGCTCGAGGACGACCTCCTGCGCATCTTCGGCGCCGATCGCATCACGGGCCTGATGGAGCGCCTCGGCATGGAAGAGGACGTGCCGATCGAGTCGGGCCTGGTGAACCGGGCGATCGAGAACGCGCAGAAGCGGGTCGAGGGCCACAACTTCGACATCCGCAAGAACCTGCTCGAGTACGACGACGTGATGAACCAGCAGCGCAAGTCGATCTACGCGCTGCGCCGGCAGATCCTCGAGGGGCGCTACGTCCCCGAGCTCACGGACGAGCAGAAGAAGGCGGGCGCGCCGCCGCCGGAGCCGCCCAGGCAGTCCGGCGACCTGACGATCGAGACGCTCGCCGACAAGCTGCGGCCGCGCATCGCCGAGATCACCGACGCGATCGCGTTCCCCAAGCCCCCGCCGCCGCCGGCGATGGACTCGACGCTGCCGCAGGCGATGGTGACACCGAGGTGGGAGCCGCCGCCGGCGCCCGTGCGCGCCGAGGCGCTCAAGCACGAGCTCTACCGGAACTTCGGCGCGGTGGTGGAGCTCGACCGCATCATCGACGACCGCGGGGGCATCCTGGCGCTCGCGGCGCGCGAGGTCGCGGAGTCCCTCATCCAGCAGCGCGAGCGAGTGCTCGACCTCTGCGACGAGATCATCGTCGGCATCATGGACCAGTTCTGTCCCGAGCACCGGCACGTGGAGGACTGGGACCTCGACAGCCTGAACGAGGCGTTCAAGGAGGTCTTCGCGTACCTGCCCGACACCAAGGACTGCGAGCTGTCGCGCGAGGGCATCTCGGGGCACCTGTGGAAGCAGATCTACGACCTCATCGGCGCGCGCGAGGCGGAGCTCGGCGAGATCGCGTTCCTGTACTTCGCGCGGCACTTCTGGCTCGACGAGATCGACAACCAGTGGATCGACCACCTCAAGTCGATGGACGCGCTCCGGGACGGCATCGGCCTGCGTGGCTACGGCCAGAAGGATCCGAAGCAGGAGTACAAGAAGGAGGGCTTCAACCTGTTCACCGACATGCTCACGCGCATCTCGGCGAACGTGGCGGAGAAGCTCTTCCGCGTGCAGATCGTCCGGCAGAACGAGGCGGCCGAGCTCGAGCAGCGGCGGCGCGCGCAGGCGCAGGCGCAAGCCCAGGCGGCCGCGCGGGCCGAGCAGGCGGCCAAGCAGGCGGCCGACCAGGCCTCAACGGCGTCCACGACGCTCGGCGAGGCGCCGTTGCCGGAGTTCAAGCACAAGCAGCGCCGGATGGTGGAGGTCGCAGGTGGCCAGGTGGTGGGCCAGTCGGCCCCCGCGGGCAGCGCGCCGCCCGTCCAGATGCGCGACGCCGACGGCAAGGCCGTCCCGCTCAAGCGTGACGCGCCCAAGGTGGGCCGCAACGATCCGTGTCCCTGCGGCAGCGGCAAGAAGTACAAGAAGTGCCACGGCCAGGGCGCCGAGCGGAACGCCTAGACCGTTCTGCCTGGCCGATTCAGCGACCGAGGAGCGCGCGCAGATCGGGCGGCAGGGGCGCGCGGATCTCGATCCACTCGCCGGTCTCGGGGTGCGGCAGGCCGAGCACCGCCGCGTGGAGCGCGTGGCGGGCGAGCCCGAGACGCTCGGTCGCGATCGTGCGGGCCGCTGCTTCCTGGCCGTCACGCTCGAGGTCGCAGAGCTGCATGAAGAGCGCGTCCTCGCCGGGCGGCCCGTAGAGCTTGTCGCCGACGAGCGCGCAGCCGAGGTGCGCGAGGTGCACGCGGATCTGGTGCTGGCGGCCCGACGCGATGAGCCGGCACTCGACGAGCGATAGCTCGCCCACCCGCTCGACGATGCGCACGGCCGTGCACGCCGAGAGCGCCCCGGGCGTGCCGGTCGCGACCACCTGCATGCGCACGCGGGTCTTCGAGCGCGGGTCGAGCCGCAGCGGCGCGTCGAGCTCACCCTCGGGCGGCGCGCCGCGAACGATCGCCAGGTAGCGCTTGTCGACCGCGCCGCCGAGGAACGCGCGCTGGATACGGGCCTTGGCGTCCGGCCCGCGCGCGACGAGCAGCGCGCCGCTCGTCTCCTTGTCGATTCGGTGCGCGAGCTGGAGCGGCTCGCCCGGGTAGCGCTCGCGCAGGAGCGCCGTCAGTGTGTTCTTGTAGAAGCGCGCCGTCGTGTGCATCGGCAGCCCGCTCGGCTTGTCGATCGCGAGCATCCAGGCGTCGTCGAAGAGGACGCCGAACTCGCGCGGCACCTCGGGCTCGCGCGGCGCCGGCCGGTGGATCTCGACCACGCTGCCCGCGTGGACCCGGCGCGACGGCTTGTCGGCAGGGACCCCATCGATGAAGACCTCGTGGAGGATGCGGTGGATCCGCGAGCGCGACAGCCGCGGGATGTTGCGCTGGATGAAGCGATCGAGGCGAAAGCCGTGGCTGTCCACGTCGACCTCGAGGCGCTTGACGATGACGTCGCCGGACAACGTCGGGCAGCGTAGCGCATCGCCGAGCCGGGGGAATGTAGTCCCCACGTGCCCTTGACAGCCTCGCGAATGCGCCGGTACGCTGGGGGCAGATGACCCCACCCAGCGACGACACGACGGACACGTCCGAGGGCGCGGCGCCGCAGAAGAAGTTCCCGGACTTCGTCCCGCCGACCCGCGTTCATTACGAGGACGGCAAGCCGCAGACGATCCGCCTGCGGAAGTGCAAGCTCGTGTACACGCCCGAGCCTGGCGCGCGCGGCGGGGGACGCCCGCGCGAGTGGTCGTTCGACCAGGGGACCATCACCATCGGCGCGATGGACGACAACGACCTCGTCCTGCACGACGAGACGGTCAGCCGCTACCACTGCCGCATCGTGCAGGAGGCGAGCGGCTACGCGCTCGTCGACCTCGCCTCCACGAACGGCACCTTCATCAACCGGGTGCGCATCAAGGAGGGCTTCCTCAAGCCCGGCTGCACGATCGGCCTCGGCAAGACCGAGCTCAAGTTCTACGCGGGCGAGGAGAAGGTCGAGATCGTCCCTTCGAAGAAGGACCGCTGCGGCGACATCATCGGGCGCAACGCGCGCATGCGCGAGCTCTACGCGATCATCGAGAAGATCGCGCCGACCTCGACCACGGTCGTCATCGAGGGCGAGACCGGCACCGGCAAGGAGGTGGTCGCGCAGACCGTGCACAAGCTGTCGCCGCGCGCCGAGGGGCCGATGATGGTCTTCGACTGCGGCGCGGTGCCCGCGAACCTCATGGAGAGCGAGCTCTTCGGCCACGAGAAGGGCTCGTTCACGGGCGCGATCATGACGCGCCAGGGCATCTTCGAGATGGCCAACGGCGGCACGCTGTTCCTCGACGAGCTCGGCGAGCTCGCGATCGATCTGCAGCCGAAGCTCCTGCGCGCGCTCGAGCAGCGCGAGATCAAGCGCGTCGGCTCGAACAAGCCGATCAAGGTGGACGTGCGCGTCATCGCCGCGACGAACCGCAACCTCGAGGAGGAGGTGCGCCACGGGCGCTTCCGCCAGGACCTCTTCTACCGCCTCTCCGTCGTGCGCCTGTTCCTGCCGCCGCTCCGCGAGCGGGTCGAGGACATCCCGGTGCTGGTCAAGCACTTCCTCAAGACCCACAACTACAACATGGTGCCGGGCGAGGGCGGCGAGCCGCAGCCCCGCGTGCAGGGCATCACGCGCGACGCGATGGACCTGCTCTGCCAGTACCAGTGGCCCGGCAACGTGCGCGAGCTGGTCAACGTCATCGAGCGCGCCGTGTCGTTCGCCGAGAGCGCGGAGATCGCGGTCTCCGATCTGCCCGAGCAGCTCCGCGTGCAGGGCACCGGACCGGCCGCGAGCGGACGCGGCGGCGCGGCCGCGGCGCCCGTGGGCAGCGCCGAGGCGCCCGTGGTCGGGGTGGACGCGACGTTCAAGGACGCCAAGGAGAAGTGGATCAGCGCGTTCGAGCGCGACTACCTCGTCCAGCTCCTCAAGAAGAACAACGGCAACATCTCGCACGCGGCGCGCGAGGCCGACATCGACCGCAAGTACTTCCGAAAGCTCATGCGCAAGTACGGCATCGAGGGCGGCCCGACGGGCGACGACGACGACGAGTGAGAGGAGCCCGTAGCCCGTAGCCTGGGCGAAGCGGTGCTAGTCTTCCCGCATGAGCGACTACGTACCGGGCCTCGCCGGCGTGCCGGCCGCCGAGTCGGCGATCTGCTCCATCGACGGGCACAAGGGCGTCCTCAAGTACCGCGGCTTCTCGGCCGAGGTGCTCGCCGAGCGCTCCACGTTCGAGGAGACCGCGTACCTCCTCTTCTTCGGGCAGCTGCCGACGAAGGCGGAGCTCGAGCGGTTCGACGGCGACCTGCGCCGGCACCGCCGCCTCAAGTACCGGATCCTCGATCTGCTCAAGTGCCTGCCCGAGGGCGGTCACCCGATGGACGCGCTCGCGGCCGCCGTCGCGGCGCTCGGGATGTTCTATCCGAAGCTGCAGCCGACCGATCCGAAGGACCAGTACGAAGCGTACGTCCGGCTCGTGGCCAAGCTGCCGACCGTCATCGCGGCGTTTTCGCGCATGCGAAAGGGGGATCGCGACATCGCGCCGCGCGAGGATCTGCCGCACGCCGCGAACTTCCTCTACATGCTGAGCGAGCACGAGCCGGATCCGCTGGTCGTGCGCATGCTCGACGTCTGCCTCATCCTCCACGCCGAGCACTCGATGAACGCGTCCACGTTCGCGGCGCGGGTGACGGGCTCGACGCTGGCCGATCCCTACAGCGTGGTCTCGGCGGCCGTCGGCACGCTCGCGGGGCCGCTGCACGGGGGCGCCAACGAGGACGTGCTGACCATGCTGCGCAAGATCGGCGGCGTCGCGGAGGTCGAGGCCTTCGTCGAGCGCAAGGTGCAGGCCAAGGACAAGATCTCCGGCTTCGGACACCGCGAGTACAAGGTCAAGGACCCGCGCGCGAAGATCCTCCAGGGTCTCATCGCGCCGCTGTTCGAGCGCTTCGGCACGACGCCGCTCTACGACATCGCGCGTGCGCTCGAGGCGGCGGTGGAGAGGCGCCTTGGCGCAAAAGGGGTCTATCCGAACGTCGACTACTACTCGGGCATCGTCTACGACCGCATGGGCATCACGAGCGATCTCTTCACGCCGATCTTCGCGATGGCCCGCGTCGCGGGCTGGCTCGCGCACTGGCGGGAGCAGCTGCAGCACAACCGCATCTTCCGGCCGAGCCAGATCTACGTCGGTCACGAAGACAGCGTCTGGGTCCCGCTCGCGCAGCGCTGACCGCAAGCATCTCTTCGAAAAACCGAGCAATTCCAAGGGCGCGCGCGACCCAAAAAAGGGTGCGCACGTCGGGATGTGTAGGTATAGTGCGCAGCAAAATCGCACACCGAAGACAAGGGGGTTATCTAGATATGAAGAAGAATCTATGTCTGGGCCTGGTCCTGGCCTCGCTAGGGACCGCGGCTCCAGCGCTTGCCGAGACCGGCAAGCTCAACGTCACCGTCGGCGGTGGCGTCAACCTGCAGGTCCAGGGCGACTCGAACAGCGTCAGCCCCTACCGCCTGCGTAACAAGAAGAACCCTGGGTTCGACGTCCAGGGCGGCGTCGACGTGATGCTCGCCGGTCCGCTGCACTTCGCCGTCATGTACAACGGCGACTTCCTGCGCACCAAGGGCGAGGACACGACGAAGGCGCACTTCATCGTCGGTGGCCCGCGTCTTCGCTTCGCGACCGGGAAGTCCGGCAACTTCTACGTCCAGGGCCTCGCCGGCATGGCGAGCTACGCCAAGGAGTCGAACTTCGGCCTCATCGCCGGCGGCGGCTACGAGCTGTCGCTCGGCGCGCTCAACATCGGCCCGTACGTGAACTTCACGATGGTCCACCTGTCGGACTCGAAGTTCCCGGGCGACCCGACGGCCAGCGCGCAGTTCGCGGCCATGAAGGATCGTCGGTCGATCGACATGGGCCTGACGTTCACGTTCGGCATCGCGCGCAAGGCGGAGGAGCTCCCGCCGCCCCCGCCGCCCCCGCCGCCCCCGCCCCCGCCGCCTGCTGACAGCGACGGCGATGGTGTGACGGACGACAAGGACAAGTGCCCGGGCACGCCGGCCGGCACCAAGGTCAACGCGGATGGTTGCCCGGAGGAGGCGCCGCCGCCGCCGCCGCCGCCGCCGCCGCCGCCGCCGCCGCCGCCGACGGACAGCGACGCCGACGGCGTCATCGATCCGAACGACAAGTGCCCCGGCACGATCGCCGGCGTGCCGGTCGACGACACGGGCTGCCCGTCGTTCGCGTCGGGCCGCGTCGAGATCCCGGCCACGAAGATCTTCAAGGGCGAGTCGGCCAACCTCAGCGACGAGGGCAAGCCGCTGCTCGACGAGATCGCCAAGCTGGTCAAGGACAGCGGCTCCAAGGTCGAGGTCCAGGGCCACACGGACGACCGCGGCGCGAAGCCGAAGAACAAGGCCATGTCGAAGAAGCGGGCCCAGGCGGTCGCGGCCTACCTCGGCAAGGCGGGCGTCGGCAAGAAGATGCTCATGGTCAAGGGCTATGGCAGCGACATGCCCAAGATGAGCAACGAGACGCCGGAGGGTCGCGAGGCCAACCGCCGCATCGAGCTCGTCAAGGTCGAGGGCAAGGCCAAGGCCGAGAAGGGCGAGAAGAAGGCCAAGAAGGGCGGCGGCGGGAAGAAGGGCGGCAAGAAGGGTAAGAAGAAGTAGCTCAGCCTAGTGGGAGGGGCGTGGCCGCGGCTGCGCCCCTCCCGCTGTTTCTCCCGCCTTCCTGAAGTCTCTCCACTCCTCCGGATTGCTCCCGAGCCTTTCGACACGCGAACCAGCGTGACGGCAGCGGCGTGCGCGCCCGCGGCTACTTGAGCGGATCGAAGTCGTCGAGCGACAGCGGCGGGACCTCGAGCGGCGCGCTCTGCGCCTGCTGCGCCAGGTCCTCGAAGACCTCGGCCCCTTCGTCGAGGAGCGCGAGGTCGAGCCCGATGTCCGTCGGTGGACCGGCGTCCAGCGGAGCCGGCGCGCGTGGCGGGGGCGGCGGCGGGGCCAGGGCGATCGGCTCGTCGAGGGCGAGGTCGTGTGCGGCCCAGGCCGGCCCGGGCTCCTGGGGTCCCCCCAAGTCGAGCGAAGGAAGCTCACCCACGTCGAGCGGTGGGAGCCCCCCATCGTCGAGGGGCGGGCGCCCGCCCTCGCCGAGGGATGGGAGCCCGCCGAGGTCGAGGGACGGGAGGTCGTCCGAGGGCGCGGCGGCCTCTCCGAGGTCGATCACGAAGCTCGCGCTCATCGTGGGTCTTACCTCCGTGACCGCGGGCCGCGGCGGCGCGGCAGGGGGCTGGGCGGCCGGCAGGTGCACCGGCGTCTCGCTCGACGACCTCACGACGAGCTCCTCGGCGAGCGCGACCGGGTACGGCCGGGTCACCGAGCCATCGGGCGGCTCGGACAGATCGAGCGGTGGTGGAACCCGCTCCCGCGGTGGCGGCGCCGCTGCCCGGGACGGCGGCGATGGAGCGCGCTGCGGTGAAGGCGCAGCGCGAGGCTCGAGCGGGGCTGCCGGTGCCTGCGGGGCGGCGCGCGGGGGGGGCTGCGGGGCGGCGCGCGGGGGGTGCGGGGCGGCGGGCGCGGGGCGCGGGGCGGCGGGGGCGCGGGGCACGGCGGGAGGGGCCGCGGGCGGGAGCGCCTGACCGGCCTCGGTGCCGTCGGCCTCGAGCTGCGCCACGATGCCCACCGTCCGCAGCGCCTTGATGTAGAGCTGCGCATCCGCCAGCTTGAGGCTTCCGCGCGCGGGATACGGGAGCCGATCGAGGCCGATGAAGGCGTCTCGTTCGGGGATGCCCATCAGGCGCTCGAGGGTGACGGCCGCGCGGCGCAACCCGTCCACGCTCTGTTCGCGCACCCGGATGATCACGAGTCGGTAACCGGCGGCCATACGTTCTCAGGCCACGCGAGCGATCGAGCGCCCGCGCTTTTCCCCTCCCCACGTCATCCCGGCACCCCGCACGCGGACAAGCGCCGCCTCAGCGCGGCTTCGTCCAGATCTTCCCCGATCACGACGAGCGTGCCCAGGGAGACGTCGCCCGCGAGCGACACCGAGGCGATGCTGATCCGTCCGCCGGCCAGCTCGACGAGGAACGTCCCGTCCCGTCCCGAGAGCCGGAGGAGGCCCTTGACGCGGTAGACGCGCTCGCCGAGGCCCTCGAGCACGCGCCGAAGCGGCTCCTCGAGGAGCGGGCCCGGGACCTCCACGGCGGCGGCCTGGAGCTGCCCGCCGCCCGCGTGGGCGTGGTGACAGGGCGAGGTGCAGCCGCGTGGGCGCGCCTCGAGCACCCATCCCGCGAGCAGGGCGTCGTCGCGGCCGGGGGGAAAGGCGGCTCGCTCGCCCTCGGCGCCTAGCTCGTCGAGCTCCCGGTGTGCCCTCGCCAGGGCCTCGGCGTCGCACGTGTCGAGCTTGGTGAGGAGCAGCCGATCGGCGGCGCGGATCTGCCGCGCCACCTCGGGACGCGCGCCGAGCTGGGTCCCGAGGGCTCCCACGTCCACGGTGCACACGAGCCCGGAGATGGTGACCTCGGGGACGCCTTCGAGCTGCTCGAGCACGTGCTCCGGTTCGGCCACACCGGAGGTCTCGAGGAGCACCTGCGTCGGCTTCGCGTAATCGAGCAGATCGAGCGTGGCCTGGCGCAGATCGTCCCCGACCTTGCAGCAGACACAGCCCCCCGCCAGCTCGAGGATGTCACCACCCCTTCCGCGGAGCAGCGTCCCATCGATTCCGACGGTTCCGAACTCGTTGACGAGCACCCCGAGCCGCCGGCCGGAGGTGCCGCCCAGGGTGCGGTTGAGCAGCGTCGTCTTGCCGCTGCCGAGAAAGCCGCTCACCAGGGTGACCGGCGTGGGGATCATGCGAAAAGCGTAGCACGCCCGGGGCATCTCGCCGGCTGGCACCGGCTTCGCGCTACCGGCGACGAGCGCGCTTCTTGCGCTTGGCGGGCCGGTTCGCCGCGTCGTGCCCCGACAGGGCGCTCTGCGCGGCTTGCTCCAGCGTCTGTCCCCGCTCGAGGGCGGCGAGGAAGCGCGCGCCGTAGGGCGCCGCGGCCAGCGCGAGCGTGAGCGGGCCGAGCGCCGCGCGTGACGGGCCGAGGTCGCTGTCCTCGAGGCCCAGCACCAGCCGCGCTTCCACGCCGGTCTCGGTGGCATCGACGACGAGGGCGAGCTCGCGAGCCGGGCGGAGGAGCGCGATCGCGTCGCGCGCGCGCGCGGCGGTCAGCGGCCCCTTCGCGGGCAGGCTCGCCAGCGCACGCTCGGACTCCTCGCGCGTCGCGGCGCGGCCCAGGGGATCGTCGACGAGGGCCCACGCGACGAGGGGCGCGGGACGCTTGACCAGGCTCGCGACGCGCGAGCCGGTGCGCGCGATGGGCGGGGTCTTCGACGTGGCGGCCGCGATCGTCGCGGCATCCGTCGACAGGAGGATCCCGCGCGGCACCGCCGCCAGGTAGCCCACGGCGACCGGGACCTTGTCGCCGGCGTGCTGGCGCAGCTCCGCGCGCAGGACGGGCAGCGCGGCCACCTCCTCGCGGTGCGAGGACAGGCCGGGGAGCCCGGCGCTCCGGCGCAGGCCCCGCACGGCTCCGTCCGCGAGGTCCTGCAGGCTCGCGACCAGGCGCGCGGTCTTCGTGCGGTCGTTCGTCTCGACGAGGAGCGCCGCTGCGCCGGACTGCGTGCTGCCGAGCGCGACGCGGCCGGTCCACAGGGGCAGGAGCTCGCGCTCCGGATCGAGGCCCGTCGCGAGCTGCAGCGCGCCCTCGACGGTGCGCCGGACCGCGGGCTTGTCGGGCCACAGCCGCGCCCACAGCGCGCTCGGCTTGACGCGACAGGCGAGGATCGCGGCGGCGTCGGGCAGGAGCTCGAGCGTGTCCGGCGGACCTGCGGACGCACGGAGCGCGTGCAGCGGCGTGTCGAGCGTGCCCACACGGACGCGCAGATCGATGGCGCCCTCCGGCAACGAGGCGGCGAGCCACAGGGGCGACTCCCCCCGCATGGTGAGCGAGGCGTCGACCGCGCGCGCGTCGCCCGGCGCGAGGGAGTCGACCTCGCTCTCGAGGGCACCCGAGGGCGGCCCGGCGGCCGGCCGGCTGCAGCGGAGCAGCTCGCCCACGCGCACGCACTCGGCTGGCGGGGCCCCCGCCGCGGGTGCCTCGCCGAACGCGCGCTCGAACGCGGCGCGATCGCGCACGACGGCCGCGACGGTCAGGCCCTCCGGGCGCCAGAAGATCGCGAGCGGACCTGCGGGATCGATGCCTCGCGCGGTGAAGGCGCCGCCCTCGAGGGGATCGAACCCGAGGCGTTGCTTGAGGGCCTCGCGCGCGTCCCGCTCGAACGGAGCCAGCGTCGGGCGCTTGCCGAGCGCGCCCGCGAGCGCGCGGAGGCGCTCGACCAGGTCCTCGATGCGCGCCACGGTGAAGGCGCCGCGCGCGTCGGCCGGCGCGAGCGCGTAGAGCGTGCGCTGCGCGGCCAGCGCGTCGGGGGGAGCGCGCCTGGAGCCTCCGCCGCAGCCGAGCCCGACGCCGATCGCCGTGACGAGCGCGAGGCGCGAGGCCCGCACGGCCGCTGTCTACTTGACCTTGGCGCGGCGGAGCCGGCTCGCGTCGATGATCGCCTGATCGTGGGCGTCGTACGACTCGGCGCGCGGAGCGGGCACGGGGGCCTGCGCCTGCGCCTTGTCCTTCTCGTCGCCGCCGCCCCCGAGGGTCTTGAGGAGCTTGGCCACGCGCCTGCGGGCGCGCAGCGTCTCCCAGCCATCGAGATCCTCGAGCTGCGACAGGAACCCGTACACGGCGAAGTCGGCGATCGTCGGCTTGTCACCGACCAGGAAGCCCGTGGGCTTGAGGACCGCGTCGAGGTAGTCCATCACCTCGGCGAAGCGGTTGAGCATCTGGGCGGGCCGTCCGAAGCCGTACTTGCGGATCATCTTGAGCTGCACCGCGCGCGCGACGGTGGCCATCGTCAGGTCGTCAGCGCGTCCCGGCGGGTACGACGCGCGCATGCGCTCTTGCGTCGCGCGGAAGTTGTAAGGGATGAGCCACCGCAGCGGCTGCACCACGGTCGCGAGGCCCTCGTCCGCCCACTCCTCGAGCAGCTTGACCAGGCCCCGCTGCGCTGGATCCGCGGGCAGGAGCGAGGGCTCGGGGAAGCGCTCCTCGATCGCCTGCGCGATCGCCGTGGAGTCCGCGACCACGTGGCCGTCGAAGTCCATGATGGGCACGAGGAGCTGCCCGGACAGGCGCTTGACCTCGCCTCGGCGCAAGGGATGCACGGTCTCCTCGCGGAAGGGGACCTGCTTGTAGCGCAGGATGGCGCGGACCTTCGCCACGTAGGGCGAGATCGCGTAGGAAAAAAGGACGTTCGCCATGAGGGGCGGCAGTATAGCCGAGCGTCGCTGGCGGGCCAGTGGAGTCGTCGGCGCGTGTCAGCCGACGAAGTCGACGGGCGTGCTCGCGAGGCCCACGGTGACCGACTTGCGCGGGCCGAGCAGATCGCCGCCGACCTGGAACGCGCCCTCGTTCTCGAGGTAGATGGTCACGCGCTCGCAGTAGAAGTCATGGATGTGCTCGGGGTCGCGCCACGTGCCGGCGAACAGGCCAGAGAGATTCGCGAGGATCGAGCCCGTCCCCGCGTCGCTCATGCGGAGCTGGAAGCGCCGCGGCACCTGGCCGGCGAACGGGAACATCTTGAGGCCGAAGCCGTAGTACGGGATGGTCGCGCAGCTCGCGAGCGCGCAGCGCCCCCGCCAGAGCACGTCGCCCGCGGCGATGCCGTCCCCCGTGGGGCGACCGTCTTCACCGATGCGGTAGGCCGGCGCGCCGGCGTTGACCGCGATGACCTCGGGGAGCTGCCGCGCCATGTAGCGCGGGATCGAGCGCGTCGCGACGGCGATGGAGTACCGCCCGAGACCGGCCGGGATGAACCCGAGGCCGAGCTTCGACAGGCCACTCGAGGTGCGCGAGTAGTCGTCGAGGATCTGCGCGTCGAGGCCGCAGCCCGCGAAGGGCGCGAGCTTGCCCTCGACGGACAGGAGCTCCACGGGGCGCGTCACGCCGTGCTCGGCCGCGCGCGCGATGACGGCCATCGGATCGTGCGCGTCGAGCGTGAAGGCCATGCTGTTGCCGGTGCCGCAGGGCAGGACGCCGAATCGCGGCGCGGGCACGCCCGCCTGCTGGGCGAGCTTGAGCATCGTCGTCAGGCCCCAGGTGACCGTGCCGTCGCCGCCGCCGAGCAGCACGGTGCCGTAGCGGCGCTGCATGACCTGGCGCGCGGCGGCCTCGGCCTCCTCGATCGTGCGTGTCACGAACAGGTCACCGCGCGGGACCACGCGGCCGACGTCGGCCACGAGGCGCTCGCCCACCTGGGCGGCGTTCCGGTTGAGGACCACCGCGACCCGCTGGTCGAAATCCGGCCGGACGTTCGCGGTCGTCGTCAGCCGAGGCGGCGCGGACTTGCGGAAACGTGAGGTGGCGGCGGCAAGCATCGGCCCCACTCGAAGCACATCGGGTGCCAGGATTTCGTCACCGCAGTGTCACGTCATTCTGCGGGCTTGAGCGATCCAGGTCACAGCCTCGCCGCAAAGGCGGGGTGGCAGGTGCGTAGCCGGGGTGGCAGGTCCGGCCGGCCAGTTGCGACCCCTCCTGGCGGCGGATACGATGGGAGGCCGGCCCATGCGCTGCGCTCGCGCGCTCCTCTTCCTGGCCCTCGTGGCCACGCCGGCCGCGGCGCGCGCCGAGGAGGCCGCGTCGCCCGCGGAGGTCCTCGACAGCGTGCCCGCGCTGCGCGCAGGCGGTCAGCGCAAGCTCGTGATCGGCCACGGCGGCTCGAGCTGGCTCGGCATCTTCGTCGTCGACTACGAGGCGGTCGGCAAGGATCTGCAGCAGGCGCTCGAGTCACGCGGCTTCGACGTCGAGGTGGAGGGCTCCGCGGTCGGCAAGGACGACGCGGCCCTGGTGGCGCTCGCCGCCCAGGCGAACGCCACGGTCGCCTTGCACGCGACGGTCGAGCGGCGCGGTGGCGGCAAGGTTTCGCTGTCGCTCGTGGTCGCGGACCTGCGCGACAAGCGGGTCTTCACGCAGTCCGCGAACCTGCCCGATCCGGGGTGGTCGAGGTTCCGGGGCATCCCGCTCTTCGTCGTCGCCGGCCTCGGGCTCGTCGTGGGAGGCATCCTCTTCGCGCGCCGCTTCGCGGGGGGCACGGTCGTGGTGCGCGCGCAGCTCGAGCGCACGCTGACCGAGCCGCTGTTCGTCGTGCGCGTGACCCGCGACGACCTCGGCAAGACACTCCACCTCGGCCCGGACGCCGAGGTCATCCAGGCGCTCGAGCAGGCCGGCAGCGAGGTCGGCGCCGCGCGGCTCACGGGCCAGGCGGTCCTCGAGGGGCTCTCCGCCGGCGAGGTGAAGGTCTACGTGTACGGGGGCTACCGCATCGGCCGCGACCTCGTGCATCGCACCACGCAGGTGCGCGAGGTGCGGATCCCCCGCGGCGGCCAGGTCCGCGTCGACGTGGACCTCATCCCGCGTGACACCCCCGTGCGCGTGCGGGCGCCGCGGAACTCGCGCGTGTGGATCGACGACCAGGAGGCGCGCGCGCAGAAGGCGCTCGACAACCCCATCGCGTTCACCCTGCGACGCGGGCGCCACGTCGTGCACGCGGAGCTCGACGGGCGGCGCGCCGAGCAGACCATCGAGCTCGGCGCGGAGCCGACGGAGGTCGAGCTCTTCGGCATGGAGGTCGGCGTCGCGGGCCTGCTCCACCCCGAGGCGCTCGAGGTGCCCGACGATCCGTTCGTGCCTCAGGCGCCGGTGGCGCAGCCGAGGCCGCCGGCGCCCCCGCGGCAGGCGCCGATCGCCGGCTCGGACCTGCTCGATCTCGATGCGCCGCTGGGCCGCACGTTCGACGCGGGGGGCGGCGAGCCGCTCACCGTCGAGATCGGCGAGCTCGGCTCGACGCGCCAGCAGGGTGGTGGGGGCGCCGTGCCGGCGCCAGCGCTGTCCGCGCCCCCGGGCCGGTACGTGCCCAGCAAGGAGCTCGGCCGCGGCGCGATGGGCTGCGTCTGGCGGGCGCGCGACACGGTGCTCGAGCGCGACGTGGCGCTCAAGGTGATCGGCGACGACCTGCGCACGAACGAGAAGATGGTCGAGCTCTTCTTCAAGGAGGCGCGCGCCCTCGCGGCGCTCAACCACCCGAGCATCGTGCAGGTGTACGACTTCGGCCAGATGCCGGCGCTGTCGGGCTCGGGCCAGGACTACTTCATCGCGCTCGAGCTCGTCGAGGGGCAGTCGCTCGAGCACGTGCTGGCGGAGCGCGGCCGCCTCTCGCCGCGCGAGGCCATCGACATCATGGTCCCCGTGTGCGACGCCCTGCAGTACGCACACGAGCGGCGCATCCTGCACCGGGACATCAAGCCCGCGAACATCTTCCTCACGCAGCGCGGCGCCAAGATCATGGACTTCGGCCTCGCGCGCGTGATGAACGAGGCGGTGGTGAAGAAGACCCAGGTGTCGGGCACGCCGCTCTACATGTCCCCCGAGCAGATCAAGGGCGAGAACCTCGACTTCCGCTCGGACCTGTACTCGCTCGCGTGTACGTTCTTCGAGATGATCACGGGGCGGCCACCTTTCGACGACGAGGGCGTGCTCTATCACCACCTGACGAGCGAGCCGCCCACGCCGTCCGGTCTCGGTGCGCCCGTGACGCCCGAGCTCGACGCCATCGTGGTCCGCGCGCTCGCCAAGGAGAAGGCGCAGCGCTTCGAGTCGATCCGCGACTTTCGGGACACGCTGGTCAAGGGCGTGGCGTGAGGGGCGGTCGCGCGGCGCTCGTGCTGGCGCTCGCGCTCGCGTGTGATCGCGCGCCGAAGGTGCGGGCGGCCCCCGTCGAGGTGCGCCTCGTGCACGATCTCGGGAGCGCCCGCGTCCAGCAGGACCTGCGCGCGCACCCGCAGCTCACGCTGCGCTACGTCGCCACCGACGGCGAGTACGACCGCGGCGTCGACGCCGGCGCCGTGACGTTCACCTACGTCACCGACGGCGGCGCGCCCAGGGAACAGGCTCACCAGACGCGGCTTGCCCCGGGCACGTACCGGCTCGAGGCCTGCCTCGAGGCCCCGGGCGGCGACGGCTGCAAGACGCGGCCGGCCGACTACCTCGCGTCGCCTGCCCTGTCGGGGCAGTCGCTGTTCACCGTGCCCGCGCAAGGCGGCACGCTGCAGGTGCGGTGGGGGAACCTGAACCCGAGCGCGCCCGACGCGAGGCCCGCTGATGCGCCACCACCGGCCGACGTTGGCGCCCTGCGACCCGACGCCGCGCGCGCAGAGGCTGCGAAGAAACCGCGCAGGCGCTGATATTTCTGATCTGTCTACCAGGAGGGGCACGACTGCCCCTCCCCCAGTTGGGCAAGTCATGCGTTGCGCGCCTTCGGCGCGACCCAACCGGGCCCCCCGCCCTGCGTCTTCGCTCGCTGCGCGAGGGACGCCCTTGCGGCTCGCTGCGCTCGCCTCGAGGACGGAGCTCACCGCCGCTTGTTGAGCGGCGCCGGAAAGCAATCGCTCCCGCGCCGCCTTCCGAGGCGGCCACTCGCCAGCTAGTGCTGCCCGTCAAAAGTCATACGGCATTCGAGCATGACGCGCTCCTCGCCTTGCCAGGAGAAAGCAGCACTCGCGCCCGCGGAGCGGGCGCAAGACAACACCTAGAGCACCGAACGGGTTGAACTGCGTTGGAGAATGCGGGCTTGCGCAGGCCCGCTGATCCGTGGACGAGCGCCGTCGCTGAAGGCTTCGGGCTTCAGGCCTCGGGCTTCAGGCTCCGGATCCGGGTCAGAGACC